>JAXLTB010000001.1:0-236506 GCA_046330295.1 Solirubrobacterales bacterium
GTGGCTACGTTCCCCCCGAATCGAGCGGCGGAGTCGAAATCGCGCCGGAAGGCGAAGAAGAAGCCGAACCAACTCCGGAAGTCGAAGCCGCGCCAGAAGGTCAAGCGCCCGAAGCGACGCCCGAAGTCACTCCCGAAGCGCCCGAATCCGGCGGCGGGGGCGGCGGCGTGACCGCCGGCTGAGCCGGGCTAGGGGCGCGGGCGGGAGACGAAGCGGTTGCCCGCGGCGCAGAAGCGCCAGGGTCGCTCGACCGCCTTGCTGATCCCGACCCGCGGCCCGACGACGACCTCGGGGCGATCGCCCTCGGGGGCCGCCAGCAGGAAGGGATCGCGGGTCAGGTCGGCGTCGTTCAACGCCAGCCCGATGCCGAGCGCCTCGGTCAGCTTGCCGGGCCCCGAGCAGAGCTCGGCGCGGGGCCTGTCGCCGCGCCGGGCACGCATCGCATCCAGGCCGGCGGTCGGCTCCAGCGCCCGGATCAGCACCGCCGCCGCCACGCCGGAGGGCTCGGCGACCGCGTTGAGCAGGCTGTGGATGCCATAGGAGAGGTACACGTAGGCGCGCCCCGGCGGGCCGAACAATACCTTCGTGCGCTCGGTCAGCCCGACGTAGGCGTGGCAGGCGGGATCGTCGCGCTCGTAGCTCTCGGTCTCGACGATCGTGCCGCCGCGGCCTTCGAAGAAGAGCCCGCAGCCGATCAGGTCCCGTGCCACCTCGTGGACCGAGCGATCGAAGAAATCCCGGTCCAGGCGCCGCTTGGCCACGCTCGCCGCGACTCTCAGGAGCGCTCCTCGAGGACCCTGGCCTGAACCGCCGCGAGGGTCTCACGGGCGGCATCGAGCTGCACGGCGAGCGGCGCCGATCCGGTGCCACCGGCGATCCGCTTCGACTCCAGCCAGCTGCCGCGCTGGAGCACCTCGTAATAGGTCTCGTCGAGGTGCTCCGAGCGCTGCTTCAGCTCGACGGGGGTGAGCTCGGAGAGCGACTTCCCGTGCTCGATCGCGTCGCGGACGAGGCCGCCGACGATGCCGTGAGCCTCGCGGAACGGCACCCCGCGCCGGACCAGCAGGTCGGCCACCTCTGTCGCCGCCAGCATCTCGTCGGCGGAGGCGGCCTCCATCCGCTCGCGGTCGAAGGCGATCCCTCCCAGCATGCCCTCGGTGGCGTCGAGGCAGATCTCGATCGTGTCGATCGAGTCGAAGAGCGGCTCCTTGTCCTCCTGCATGTCCTTGCCGTAGGTCAGCGGCAACGCGTGCATGACCCCGAGCAGCGTCGAGTAGCTGGCGGCGACCCGCGGGCTCTTCGCCCGCAGCAGCTCAGCCGAGTCGGGGTTCTTCTTCTGCGGCATGATCGAGGAGCCAGAGGAGAAGGACTCGTCGAGCTCGCAGAAGCCGAACTCGCTGCTCGACCAGATCACGATTTCCGAGCCGAGCCGCGAGAGGTGCATCGAGCAGGTCGAGGCGGCGGCGAGGTAGTCGAGGACGAAGTCGCGGTTGGAGGCCCCGTCGATCGAGTTGTGGCTGACGTGCTCGAAGCCGAGGTCGGCGGCCACTGCGTCGCGGTCGATCTCCCAGTTGACGCCGGCCAGGGCGCCGGAGCCGAGCGGCATCACGCTGGAGCTGTCGAGCGCGAACTGGAAGCGCAGGACGTCCCGCGCGAGCATCCAGAAGTAGGCGAGCAGGTGGTGGCCGAGGTAGACGGGCTGAGCGCGCTGGAGGTGTGTGTAGCCGGGCATCGGCCAGTCGCGATGCGCCTCGGCGAGCATGAGCAGGCGATCCATCGCGGCGCCGCAGAGCTCGATCGCCCGCAGCGAGTGTGCCTGCACCACCATCGCCACGTCGGTCGCGACCTGGTCGTTGCGCGACCGCCGGGTGTGGAGCTTGCCGGCGAGCGGCCCGATCTCCTCGCCGAGCAGCCGCTCGATCGCCATGTGGACGTCCTCGTCGGCCTCCTCGAACTCGAACCCGTGCCCGGACATGCGCGCGCACCCCGCTCCAGGCCCGCGTCGATCCGCTCCAGCTCCTCGCCGTCGAGGACGCCGATCTCGCAGAGGCCGCGAGCGTGGGCCTGGGACTGGTCGATGTCGTAGGGCGCCAGTCGCCAATCGAACTCGATCGAGCGGTTGAGCTGCCAGAAGCGCGGGTCGGGGTCTTTGCGGAAGCGGGACATCGGCGGCGCGATTATCCCGCCCGGGCCGGCTGGCCGAGCGCCGCTCGGAGCTCCTGGCAGACCCGTGCCACCTGTCCCTCGCTCATCGCGGTGAAGAAGGGCAGGGCGAGGGAACGGTCGGCGGTCGCTTCGGCAACCGGGAATTGGCCCTCTAGGTAGCCCAGCTCGCGCAGATGGGGGAAGAGGTGGATGCAGGGAAGGTAGGCCTTGCTGGCGACGCCGCGAGCGGCGAGGCTGGCTATCGTCGCGCCGCGGTCGACTCCATCCGGCAGGCGAACCACATAGACAAACCAGCTACGGCGCTCCTGGCCGCGCCCGGCAATCGGCGTCGCCAGGCCATCGATCCCCGCCAGCCCCTGCTCGTAGAGGTCGGCGACCGCGGCGCGTCGTTGCAGTAGCGAGTCGAGCTTCTCGACCTGGGCGACGCCCAGCGCCGCGGCCAGCTCGGAGAGCCGGTAATTGAAGCCCAGCCCGCCGTGGTCGAGCCAGCCCATGTCGGCGCCGCGGCCCTGGTTTCGCTCGGCGCGGAATCGGGCCGCGGAATCGGGCCCGCGGGGGACGATCATGCCCCCCTCCCCCGTCGTCATCTGCTTGTTCGCGTAGAAGGCGAAGGTGGCGAGGTTGCCGCGGGAGCCGACCCGCCGCCCCTCCGAGTCGATCGCGCCGATCGCCTCGCAGGCGTCCTCCAGAATGCCGAGGTGGGCCCGGTCGGCGAGCCCCTCCAGCTCCGGCATCGCCGCCGGGTAGCCGAAGATGTGGACCGGCAGGATGCCGGCCGTGCGCTCGCCGAGCGCCGCCGAGGCGGCCCGGGGGTCGAGGTTGAGGGTCTCGGGGTCGATGTCGCAGAAGACCGGACGGACGCCCTCGTAGAGCAGGCAGTTGGCCGAAGCGACGAAGCTGAAGGGGCTGGTCACCACCTCGTCGCCGGGTCCCCACCCGAGGGCACGCACCCCGAGGTGCAGGGCGGTGGTGCCGCTGGAGACCGCGACCGCGTCCGCGACCCCCAGCCAGGCGGCGAGATCGTGCTCGAAGCGCTCTCCCATCGGCCCCAACGAGAGCCGGCCGGAGCGCAGCACCTCGATGACGAGCTCCTCCTCGCGGCCGCCGACCTCCGCCCTGGAGAGGGGTATCTCCTCCATGCTCATTGAAATGCGTACTCCAGCGAGTCGACCAGCGCCTCCCAGGAGGCCTCGATTATGTTCTCCGAGACCCCGATCGTGCCCCACTCGCGGCTGCCGTCGGCGGAGTCGAGCAGGACCCGGGTGACGGCGCCGGTGCCGTGGGCTTCATCGAGGATGCGGACCTTGTAGTTGGTCAGCTCGATCTCGGCCAGATGCGGGTAGCGGTCGGCGATCGCCCCGCGCAGGGCACGGTCGAGGGCGTTGACCGGGCCGTTGCCCTCGGCCACCCGCAGGTAGCGCTCGCCGTCGACCTCGACTTTGATTGTCGCCTCGGTCTCGACATCGCCCCCGGAACGCTTCTCGGTGATGACCCGGAAGCTCTCCAGCTTGAAAAGCGACTTGTAGCTGCCCGCCTCGCGGCGCAGGAGCAGCTCGAAGGACGCCGGCGCCGCCTCGTAGTGGTAGCCGCGGTGCTCGCGCTCCTTCAGCCGCTCGACCGCGCGCGCGGCCGCGGCGTCGTCGAGCTCGAGCCCGGCCTGCTCGGCCTGGCTGCGGATCGTCGCCTTGCCGGAGAGCTCGGAGGGCAGGATGTTGCGCTGGTTGCCGACCGTCGCGGGATCGATGTGCTCGAAGGTGCGCGCGTCAGCCTCGATCCCGGCGACGTGCATTCCGCCCTTGTGGGCAAAGGCGTTGCGGCCCACGTAGGGGGCATCGGGGTTCTGGGTCACGTTGCAGAGCTCGTCGACGAAGTGGACCGTCTCGGTCAGCGAGGCGAGCTGCTCGGGACTGACGACGCCGAAGCCCATCTTCAGCTGCAGCGCGGGCAGGATCGAGGTCAGGTTGGCGTTGCCGCAGCGCTCGCCGTAGCCGTTGACGGTTCCCTGCACGAGGCGCGCGCCCTCGCGGACGGCGGCGAGCGAGTTGGCGACCCCGCAGCCGGCGTCGTCGTGGACGTGGATCCCGATCTCCGCCCCCTCCCCCAGCCTGGCGCGGGCCGCCGCGGTGGCCGCGGAGATCTGGTCGGGAAGGCTGGAGCCGTTGGTGTCGCAGAGGGTGATGTTCTCCGCCCCGGCCCCGATCGCGGCCTCCAGGCAGCTGAGGGCGTAGCCGGGGTCGTCCCGGAAGCCGTCGAAGAAGTGCTCGGCGTCGTAGACGACTCGTTTGCCGCTGCCGCGGCAGAAGGCGACCGAGTCGGCGATCATCGCCAGGTTCTCCTCGCGCGAGACCCTGGTCACCTTCTCCAGGTGCAGGCCCCAGGTCTTGCCGACGAGGGTCACCACCGGGGCGAAGGAGCCGACCAGGGTCGCCAGCGCCGGGTCCTCCTCGGCGGCGGTGTCGCGGCGGCGGGTCATGCCAAAGGCGCAGATCGTCGCCTGCTTCAGCTCCAGCTCGGCCAGCCGCTCGAACAGCTCCACCTCCTTCGGGTTTGAGCTCGGGAACCCCGCCTCGATCATCTGCACGCCGAGCGAGTCCAGGGCGACGACGACTCGCGCCTTCTCGGACGCCGACAGCGACATCCCCTCGCCCTGCATGCCGTCGCGCAAGGTCGTGTCGTAGAGCTTCACCTGTTCCATCTGATGCCTTTCGAGTCGGAAGATCGGGACCTGGGCACGGGGGCCCGCCTGCGCGGCAGCGCCGCGCCAGCCGCTAGGCGGCTGCGGTAATTCGCCCGAGTGACTCGATGGGACGGTGCATCAGGAGCCGACCTTGTCCGCCGCGTCAACGTCGGCCGGCGCCTCGATGGGGTCGAGCCACTCCAGGTACTCCTCGGCGCGGCCGTGGAGGGCGTCCTCGAACTTGGCCTGGATCACCCGGGTGATCTCGCCGGGCTCTCCGAGCGAGTGGTCGTCGACCTCGCGCACGGGCACGAGCTCGGCCGCGGTTCCCGTCAGGAAGACCTCGTCGGCGAGGTAGAGCTCGGCGCGGGCGATCGCCCGCTCCTCGACCTTGTAGCCGAGGTCGGTGGCGATCTGGACCACCGAGTTGCGGGTGATCCCGTCGAGGATCGCCGAGGTGTGGCCAGGGGTTATCAGGGTGCCGTCGCGGACGATGAAGACGTTCTCGCCGGAGCCCTCGGAGACGCAGCCGTGCTGGTCGAGGAGGATCGCCTCGTCGTAGCCGGCGTTGGCCGACTCGGTCTTGGCGAGGATCGAGTTGAGGTACTGGCCGGAGGCCTTGGCGTGCGGGATCAGGCTGTCGCCGGAGATCGTCCGCCAGGAGGAGACCTTGGTGCGGATGCCCTTCTCCTTGCCCTCGTCGCCGAGGTAGCTGCCCCAGGGCCAGGCGGCGACGATCACCTCGATCGGGGCGCTTTTTGCGTAGAGGCCCATCTCGCCGTAGCCGCGGAAGGCGAGCGGGCGGATGTAGCCGGAGCGGAGCCCGATCCGGCGCAGCAGCTCGTGGGTCGCCAGGCGCAGTTCCTCGGCGCTGTAGGGCAGCTCGAAGTAGTAGAGACCGGCCGACTTCTCGAGCCGGTCGAGGTGCTCGCGGTGGCGGAATACCGCGGGCCCGCGCTCGGTCTCATAGCAGCGGATTCCCTCGAAAACCCCGGTTCCGTAATGAAGGCCGTGGCTGAGCACGTGCACCTTCGCGTCCTCCCAGGCGACGAACTCGCCGTTCTGCCAAATCAAATCCGCCGTATCCATGTTGGGGAAGTATGCCCGATCAAACGAAGGCCATCACCTTCCGGGCGCGCAAGACGGTGGAAACCCGAGAGAAGGAGGCGCATCTCCATGAAACCCAGTCTTCGCCCGAAGCTCAGCTACTCGAACGTGATCGCGACGGTCGCGCTCTTCATCGCCCTCGGCGGCGCCGCCGTGGCCGCCGGACTCCCCAAGCACAGCGTCGGCCCCAAGCAGCTGAAGCGCGGCGCGGTCACCGCCGCCGCCCTGCGCAAGGGCGCGGTCACCAGCCGCAAGCTGGCCCCGAAGTCGGTGATCGCCGGGAAGCTGGGCCAGTCCGCGGTCCTGCCGGGCAACATCGTAAACGGGGGCATCACGACCCCCAAGCTGGGGAACGGCTCGGTGATCGCGAGGTCGATCAAGAACGGCGTCGTCACCACGAACAAACTGACCAACGAAGCCGTGACCACGGCGAAACTGGGCAAAGGCTCGGTCACGCTGGCGAAGCTCGGCGATGAAGTGGCGCCATTGCTGGGAACGCTGCGTTCGGGTCAGACGTTGCGGGGGGTGTTCGACGTGGGCTCGACCGTCGGAACGGCGGAAGACACCGCACGAGGCGCGGTCAGCTTCCAGTTCCCGCTGCTCGCGGCGCCGGCGGTGACCGTCCTGCAGCCGGGTCAGACGACCGCCAACTGCGCCGGCCTCGGCGGCGGCGGCCAGACCCCGCAGGCGACCGCCGGCAACCTCTGCATCTACATCACGAAAAGCGAACACCTGAATGAAACGACACCGCTCGAAGCCGAGCTCAACACCCGCCTCGGCTTCGGCCTCGTCGCCAAAGAGAAAGGAGTAGAAAAACCGTCCTTCGCCTTCGGCCAGTGGGCGGTGACGGCGCCGTAAGGCGGCATTTGAGCATCGACGGCGGTCCGCCCCGTGCGGGCCGCCGTCAGATCCACTAGGCGCCGATCTCCTCCAGCACGGCCTCGGTCATCTCCGCGGTTCCGACCTCGACCTCCGCCGGCACGTCGGACATCGGCGGCGGCGGCGCGACGGTGCCGGCTGCGAGGTCGGGGGTCCGCAGGCCGCGTTCCAGCACCGCGTCGACGGCGGTCTCGATCCGGGCAGCATCGTCGGGGCGGTCGAGGCCGTGGCGCAGCATCATCGCCACCGAGAGGAAGGTCGCGAGTGGGTTGGCGATCCCCTTGCCAGCGATGTCGGGCGCAGAGCCGTGCACCGGCTCGAAGAGACCCGGGTCGCCATCGGCGCCCAGGCTGGCCGACGGCAGCATCCCCAGCGAGCCGGTCAACATCGCGGCCTCGTCGCTGAGGATGTCGCCGAAGAGGTTCTCGGTGACGATCACGTCGAAGTCGGTCGGGCGCGAGACCAGCTGCATCGCCGCGTTGTCGACCAGCAGGTGATCGAGGTGGACGTCGGGGTAGTCGGGGGCAACCCGGCCGACGACCTCGCGCCACAGGCGCGAGGTCTCCATCACGTTGGCCTTGTCGACGGAGGTCACCCTGGGCCTGTGGCCGGAGCTCTCGGCACGGCGCAACGCCGCCTCGAAGGCGATGCGGGTGATCCGGTCGATCTCCTCGGCCGAGTACTCGCAGGTGTCGTGGGCGACGTCGCCGTCGCGGCCGCTGTCGCCGAAGTAGATGCCGCCGGTCAGCTCGCGGACGACGAGCAGGTCGGTGCCGGCGATGCGCTCCTCGCGCAGGGGGCTGGCGCCCACGAGGGCCGGACTGGGCCGCACCGGGCGCAGGTTGGCGTAGAGGCCCATCCCCTTGCGCAGGCCGAGCAGTCCCTGCTCGGGACGTGGCGCGTCGGGGTCGGTCGTGTCCCACTTGGGGCCGCCGACGGCTCCGAGCAGGACCGCGTCGGCGGCGGAGCAGGCGGCGAGCACCTCGTCGGTGAGGGCGGTGCCGTGGGCATCGATCGAGCAACCGCCCATCAGCCGCTCGTCGAACTCGAAATCCCCGAACGCCCCCAGCAGCCGCTGGGCGGCGGAGACGATTTCGGGGCCGATTCCGTCGCCGGGGAGGACGACGATCTTGGGCGCGGGGGCACTCACCGGCCGGACTCTATGCATTGACGGTCGGGGATCGACGGCCGGGCGGTCTGGCCGGCGACCGCCTCGATGTTGAGGCGCACGTAGCGCAAGCGCAGGGGCTCGCCGGTCGCCTCGAGGACGTCGGCGAGGTAGCGCTCGGCGAGCCGCTCGGGCAGGTGTTCGAGCTGGGGCTTGAGGATCAGGGTCCGCATGAAGGCCTCGGCGTCGGGCGGCACCGTCTCCCGGGGCTGCAGCCAGCAGCGCACCTGCTCGAAGCCGACGGCCCGCAGTCGCTCTTCGGTCTCCGCGGGGCCGGCGTAGAACCAGGGTTCGACGAAGCCCTCGAAGGCGTTCGCATAGGGCTCACGGGCGGCGATTCGGGCCGTGAGGACCCGGAACTCGTGGATGTTGCCCGCACCCCCGCACTGGGCCGCCAGCCGTCCCCCCTTCCTCAGCGCCGCGCGCAGGCGGCGGAAGAGCAGATCGTGGTCGGGGATCCAGTGGAAGACCGCGCTGGAGACGACCGCATCGACCGGCTCGGACAGCATCAGCTCGGTGAGATCGCAGGCGAGAGCCTCGTCCGTCGGTCGCAGGACCTCGCGCACCTTCTCGAGCATCGCCGCCGACCCGTCGACGGCGATGACCTTCCCTTCGGGAAGGCGCTCGACCAGCATCCGGGTGACGCGGCCGGTGCCGCAGCCGGCGTCGAGGACCGTCTCGTCGCCCCGCAGCGGCAGCCGCTCGAGGATCGCGGCGGCCCACTGCTCGTGGGGCACCGAGATCCGCTGGTAGCTGGCCGCGTCCCAGTCGTGGACACCGGCCGTCAAAGGCTCGTCGTGACCGGCCCGCGCTCGGCGGCGCCGGACCGCTCGAAGGCATCGATCGCGCCGGCGTTCTCCAGGGTGATGCCGATGTCATCGAGCCCGTTCAGCAGCCGGTGCTTGACGTCCGGCTCGACCTCGAACTCGAAGACGCCGGCGGCGCAGGTGACGGTCTCGTCGTCGACGTCGATCCGCGCCCCCCCGGCCTCGGCGACGGCACGGCAGTGCGCCTCGTCGAGGATCGCCGGCAGCAGCCCGATCTTCGTGCAGTTGGAGTAGAAGATGTCGGCGAAGGACGGTGCGATGATCGCCTGGAAGCCGAAGTCCTCCAGCGCCCAGGGAGCGTGCTCGCGGGAGGAGCCGCATCCGAAGTTGCGCCCGGCGACGAGGATCGGGTTCGCCTCAAGCTCGATTTCGCCGTCGCGGATCCAGTCGTAGAAGAGGAACTCGCCGAAGCCGGTCCGCTCTACCCGCTTCAGGAACTGCTTGGGAATGATCTGGTCGGTGTCCACGTCGGCGCGGTCCAGCACCGAGACCTTGCCCTCGATCACGTCGATCGGCCTCATCTTCAGCTCCAGTCCCTGATGTCTACAAAACGTCCCTCGATCGCGGCCGCGGCCGCCATCTTCGGGCTGACCAGGTGGGTGCGCCCGCCCTTGCCCTGCCTGCCCTCGAAGTTGCGGTTCGAGGTCGACGCGCAGCGCTCGCCCTCGGCGAGGATGTCGGGGTTCATCCCCAAGCACATCGAGCAGCCCGCCTCGCGCCATTCGAAGCCGGCGCTGCGGAAGACCTCATGCAGGCCCTCGGCTTCCGCGGCGGCTTTCACCTGCTGGGAGCCGGGGACGACCATCGCGCGGACCGATCCGGCGACCCGGCGACCGTCGACGATCGCCGCCGCCTCACGCAGGTCCTCGATCCGCGAGTTGGTGCAGGAGCCGATGAAGACCCGTTCCGGGGCGACCTCGGTCATCGGGGTGCCGGGTTTGAGGTTCATGTAGGCGAGCGCCCGTTCCGCGGTTTCGCGATCGGCCGGCGACTCCATCGTCGCGGGGTCGGGGACCCGGTCGGTGACCTCGACCACCATCCCCGGGTTGGTGCCCCAGGTGACCATCGGCGAGATCGCGGCGGCGTCGACCGCGATCTCGGTGTCGAAGCTGGCGTCGGGATCGGTGTGCAGCTCGCGCCAGCGGGCGACCGCCGTGTCGAAGTCCTCGGGGGCGCCGGATCGCCCGCGGACCCACTCGAAGGTGGTCTCGTCGGGGGCGATCATGCCGGCGCGCCCGCCGCCCTCGATCGTCATGTTGCAGATCGTCATCCGGCCGGGCATCGAGAGCGCCTCGATCGCGGGACCCGCGTACTCGACCGCATATCCGGTCATGCCGCCGGTGCCGAGGCGGCCGATCGTGGCCAGGATCAGGTCCTTCGGGGTGACGCCCGAGCCGAGCTCGCCGGAGTAGGTAATCCGCATCGTCTTCGGCCGATTCTGGACCAGGCACTGGGTCGCCAGAACGTGCTCGACCTCGGACGTGCCGATGCCGAAGGCCAGCGCCCCGAAGGCGCCGTGGGTCGAGGTGTGGCTGTCACCGCAGACGATCGTCATGCCGGGTTGGGTCACGCCCAGCTCGGGACCGATCACGTGGACGATGCCCTGGCGGTCGGAGCCGAGCGAATAGAGCGGGATGCCGAACTCCTCGCAGTTGCGCTCCAGCGTCTCGACCTGAACCCGGGAGAGCTCGTCGGCGATCAGGCGGGCCGCCATGGTGCCGTCGGTGGGCACGTTGTGGTCGGCGGTCGCCAGCGTCTTGTCCGGGCGGCGCACGGGCCGGTTGGCCAGCCGCAGGCCGTCGAACGCCTGGGGCGAGGTGACCTCGTGGACCAGGTGCAGGTCGATGTAGATCAACCCGCCGGAGACCTCATGGGCTTCCCAGATCTTGTCGAACATCGTCTTCGTCAACGCCGCCTCCTCTGCTATCGGTCGTTCGCACTCATGATCACCGACTAACTCGCTCGCTCGCTCCCGTGTCCGGGAGCGGCTAGCTCCTCCTCAGACCGGCAGCAATTACGGCGAGGAAGCGAGTCGCTTCGTCGCCATCGTTCTCGAAATGATGGGGCAAGTCGGCATCGAAGGTGACGCTGTCGCCCTCGCGCAGGTCGAAGCGGGTCCCGTCGACGGTCAGGGCCAGAGCCCCGGCGAGCACGACGGCGGTCTCGCGGCTGCCCGGCTCGTGCATCGGCGGGTCCGCCCGCCCGCCGGTGGTGGCCCCCGGCTTGAGGACGTGCAGCGAGACGTCGGCGCGCTGCCCGGGGAGCGGCGGCGTCAGCTCCTCGAAGCGATGCCCGCCCCGCTCGAAGCGGCGGCGGCCGGCGGCACGGCTGACGGCGACGTTCTGACCCTCGTCGAGGCGCAGCAACTGCGAGAGGGTCAGCTCCAGGCCGGCCGCGATCTTGGCCGCCGAGGCCAGGGTCGGACTGGTCTCCCCCCGCTCGACCTGCGACAGCATCGGCGCGCTGACGCCCGAGCGCTCGCTGAGATCGCGAAGTGAGAGGTCCATCGCCTCGCGCAGGGCCCTGACGCGCCGCCCGACCGTCGCCGAGGGGTCGGCGAACGCGAGGGATGCTTGGCCCGGCGGCCCGGGATCGGTGGCCACGGAGTTCAAGATTGTCGTACGTTATCACGTACATCTGTACGTTAATCGGTCTGACGGGTCGCCCCGAGGAACCGGGCGAAGGTCGGACAGGCCGGCTCATCCGGCCGACTCGCTCGGTGGCCGCGCCGAGCGGCATCGCCGGCCCTTCTCCGCGAGCATCGTACGTAGATCGGCGGCGATCGCCCCGGTTCGTCGTCCAGCTGCGCCCAGGCGATGCGGGTAACTCCGTAACCGGCCGCCCGCAGGCGCCGCCGGGCCCGGTCTTCGCGAAAGCTACTTCAGGGGCCCGGGGTGCGCTCGATCGCGGCCTCCGCCGTAGCTGCCTCGGCCTCGCGGGTCGCCGCGCCTTCCAGTGCATTCGACAGAGCCCGTACGTAGGCCCGCGCGGACGCCTCGAGGATGTCGGTGGCAACACCCTGACCGGTCGCCAGTCGCCCGGCGGTGCGCAGCATCACCGTCACTTCACCGAGCGCGTCCTCTCCCCCGGTGACGGCCTCGACCGTGTACTGGCGCAGCTCGCACTCGGCCCCGGTCGCCCGCTGGATCGCGAGGAAGATCGCATCGACCGGCCCGTCGCCGCTTGACTCGCCGACGGCGTCCTCGCCGGAGGGCAGAGTCACCGCCACCCGGGCGAGTGGCTCCCGTCGCGAGCCCGCCTCGACCTCGAACCAGGCCAGCTCGTGGGCGTCGGAGCGCTCGCGCATCTCGTCGGAGACGATCGCCTCCAGGTCGAGCGCGGTCACCTGCTTCTTCCGATCGGCGACCTCCTTGAAGGCCTTGAAGGCCGCGTTGAGCGCATTGCCTTCGACTTTGAAGCCCAGCTGCTCCAGCGCCTCCCGCAGCGCGTGGCGGCCGGAATGCTTGCCGAGCACGATCGAGTTCGACTCCAGACCAACTTCGGTCGCGTCCATGATCTCGTAGGTGCTGCGCTCCTTCAGCACGCCGTCCTGGTGGATCCCGGACTCGTGAGCGAAGGCGTTGCGACCGACGATCGCCTTGTTGGGCTGGATCGCGTAACCGGTCAGGCGTGAGACGATGCGGCTGGTGCGGGCGATCTCGCGAGGGTTGATCCCGGTGCTGAGCCCGTGCACGTCCTCGCGGACCCGGATCAGCATCGCGATCTCCTCAAGCGAGCAGTTGCCGGCGCGCTCGCCGATGCCGTTTACGGCGCACTCGACCTGACGCGCCCCGGCCAGTACGCCGGCGTAGGAGTTGGCGACGGCCAGGCCCAGGTCGTCGTGGCAGTGGACCGACATTTCGACGCCACGCAGCGCCGGGATCAGCTCGAACAGGCGGCCAAAGTAGCCCGCGTACTCCTCGGGCGTGGTGTAGCCGACCGTGTCCGGGATGTTGACCACGGTCGCACCCTCCTCCACCGCGATCGCGCAGACTTCGGCGGTGAACTCGACGTCGGCGCGGGTCGCGTCCATCGGCGAGAACTCGACGTCCTCGCAGTAGGACTTGGCCAGGGCCACCGCGGCGCGGGCCTGGCCCTTGACGTCCTCGCGATCGGTCTGCAGCTGGTGCTCGATGTGGATGTCGGAGGTGGAGATGAAGGTGTGGATACGCGGCCGCTGCGCGTCTCGGACGGCTCCCCAGGCGGCGTCGATGTCGGCCTTGTGGGTGCGGGCCAGGCCGCACACGACCGGCCCCTCGACCTTGCGCGAGATCTCCTGCACGGCCTCGAAGTCACCTGGCGAAGTGATCGGGAAGCCGGCCTCGATCACGTCGACACCCAGGCGGGCGAGCTGCTGGGCGATCTCCACCTTCTCGGCGGTGTTCAGCGAGATTCCGGGCGACTGCTCGCCGTCTCGCAGGGTGGTGTCGAAAATATGGACGCGGTTCACGTCAGATGCTGGTCCCATCGGACCTCTCCTTCTCTACTCGAATCGAATGGCCTCTGTCTCTCGCGGCTATCGCGCCGCCCAGCGCTATTCCCCCCGAGGGGGGAGGAGAAGGAGAAGCGCAGGGCTATGGAGACCGCCGGTCATCCGCATCACGAGCTTAGCGTAGGCTGCCCGCATCGCCAACCGCCAGGGCATCAATTGGTTCGCGCTGTTTGCGATGGGGGCGTCTGTCTTCCTCATTGCCAACGACTTCTCCGCGGTGAACGTCGCGCTGCCGACGATGGAGCGCGACTTCCACACGAACGTCAACACGATCCAGTGGGTGGTCAACGCCTACGCCCTGACCTTCGGGGTGATGATCGTCACCGGCGGGCGCCTCGCCGACATGTTCGGCCGCCGTCCCGCCTTCTTCCTCGGCGCCGCGATCTTCGCCACGATGTCGGCCCTGGGCGGCGCCGCCCCGACCGAGACCTGGCTGATCGTGACGCGGACGCTGATGGGGATCGGCGGCGCGCTGATGTGGCCGGCGATCCTCGGCATGACCTACGAGATCCTTCCCGAAGGCAAGGCCGGCCTCGCGGGCGGCATCATCATGGGCGCGGCCGGCCTCGGCAACGCCTTCGGGCCGCTGATCGGCGGGGTCCTCACCGACGCCCTGAGCTGGCGCTGGATCTTCTTCCTCAACGTGCCGGTCTCGATCTTCGCCGTCGCCGTCACCTACTACCTCGTCCACGTCAAGGAGCCGGAGGCGGGCGACCGCAGGATCGACTACGCCGGCGTCTCCGCCCTCTCAGTCGGCCTCGTCTCGCTGCTCGTCGCCCTCGACCAGGTCGACGACTGGGGTTGGGGCGACCCGCGGATCGTCGTCCTGCTGGCGCTGGCCGCGGTCCTGCTGATCGCCTTCGTGCCGATCGAGCGCCGCGCCGGGACGAGCGCCCTGGTGCCACGCGCGGTGATGCGGAACGAGAGCTTCACCGCGTCATGCATCGCAATCCTCTTCATGTCGGCCACCTTCTTCGCCTCGCTGCTCTACCTGCCGCAGTTCATGCAGAAGCAGCTCGGCTACTCGCCGCTCGAAGCGGGTGTCGGGATCCTGCCCTTCCTCGGGACCTTCGCCGTCGTCTCCTTCATCGCCGGGCCGCTCTTCAACCGCCTCGGTGCCAAGCCGCTCGCCGTGCTGGGAGCCGCGTGCATAACCGTCGCCCCTTTCCTCTTCTCCCGGGTCGACGGGGGCTCCGGCTACACGGCGCTGGTCCCCGGCATGGTGGTGCTCGGCATCGGCATCGGCAGCTTCTACCCCACCGCGACCACGGCGGGCGTGACCTCGGTCGACGAATCGCAGACCAGCCTCGCCGGCGGGATCATCTACATGTTCCAGATCGCGGGGGGGTCAATCGGGCTCGGGCTCACCACCACCGTCTTTTCCGCCGCGATTCCGCCTTTCGTCGACGGCATCCAGGCCGGCTTCCGCCTCGACGCGGCGCTGTCGCTGGTCGGGCTCGTGGTCTCGCTGCTGTTCGTCGGCGGCAGGCTCCTCTCCCGCAGGAACCCGGCAGAGGAACCGGCCTGAGCGATCCGGATCAGTGGACGGACGCCCCGAGGCATGATGTCATTCTGCCCCGACCCGCCCAGCAGCGTGTCGAGGCCGGGGCCGCCCCGCAGCAGGTCGTTGCCGCTGCCGCCGAGGAGCCGGTCGTCCCCCGGCCCGCCGAGGAGCCAATCGGCTCCCGCGCGCCCGACCAGGACGTCGTTTCCCGGGCCCCCGATCAGCTTGTCGGCGCCAGCACCGCCGATCAGCCTGTCGTTGCCGGGGCCTCCGCGCAGGGTGACCGGCACCGGCACGTTTCGACCTAGCATCACCGAATCGTCCCCGCCCTTGGTCTTGACTTCGAAGCTGGCGATCGGTGCCGCTTCACAGACGAGCTCGTTCTGGATGCCTCCTGGATGCGAGCAGACGTCGCCCCCGACGTCGAGCGTCGCGATCGAGTCGATCACGTAGTTCTGGCCGTCGGGGCTGAGTTCGATCGTGATCGAGTTCGCTTCCGAGCCGCCGGCGAGGAGCACGTTCAGCGACGGTTCGCCGGCGCGGGCGACCGTCGCTGCGGAAGATGCCGCGAGCATCGTCGCTGCAATCAGGAAAACCCTTTTCATCGCAAGAAACCTTTGGTCAAAAACGGCTAAGTAGCTACTACTGCAACAACACGCCCTGGCCGACGTTGCGGCCCCTGGACGATGAGTTCGTGCGTCCCCGCGGCGGTCGGGCGGGGAAGCCTAGAGGTCTACGGACCGACCGATCGAGAAGCCGTCGAGGTTGAGGATCTTCTCGATCGCCTCGGCGCGCACGGGAGCGTCGGTCGTAAGTGCCATGACGGCGCTCTCGCCACCGGGCTCGGCGCCGACGGCGGCGGAGACGATGTTGACGCCCTCTTCGCCGAAGAGGGTGCCGACGCGGCCGATCATGCCCGGCTGATCGGCGTAGCGAAAGACGGAGATGTGCTCGGCGAAGGGCAGGTAGAAGCTCTCGCCCCAGACCGAGACGAGGTAGGGCTCGTTGCGCGGCCCGACGCTGGTGCCCGCTACCTCTACCTCCCTACCGCCGGACTCGACCCGGACGGTGACCAGCTCGGTGAAGTCCTCGGCGCTGGAGTCCTTGGTCTCGACCAGCTCGATCCCGCGCTCCTCGGCCATCTGCGGCGCGTTGACCAGGTTGACCGGCTCCTCCGTGTGGCCGGAGAGGATGCCGACCAGGACCGCGATGCCGAGCAGGCGGGTGTCGTGGGAGGCGATGCGGCCGCGGAACTCGGCCGTGACTCGATCCACGGAAGTGTCGCCGAGGCCCTGGGCGAGGCGTCCGAGTTTTTCGCAGAGCGGCACGAACGGCGCCAGCGCCTCCATCGCCTCGGGGCGCACGGCGGCGATGTTGACGGCGTTGGTCACCACGCCGCCGCTCAGCGCTGCGCTCACCTGCTCGGCGGTGACGACGCCGGCGCGATCCTGCGCCTCCGCGGTCGAGGCTCCGAGATGCGGCGTGACGACGACGTCCTCGCGGGCGAAGATCGGGTGCTCGGTGAAGGGCTCGGAGGGAAAGACGTCGAGCGCCGCGCCGGCCAGCTTGCCGGACTCCAGTCCCGCCAGCAGGTCGTCGAGGTCGACCAGCTCGCCGCGAGCGCAGTTGACGACCCGGGCGCCGTCCTTCATCGCCGCGATCGCCTCGGCATCGATCAGCCCGATCGTCTCCGGGGTCTTGGGGACGTGGAGGGTGACCAGGTCCGCCCGGCCCAGCACCTCCTCGATGCTCTCGCCCCCCTCCACCCCGAGCTCGCGAAAGCGCTCGGTGGAGACGAACTTGTCGAAGGCGATGACCTCCATCTCGAAGCTCTGTGCCCGCTTGGCGACGAGCTGGCCGATGCGGCCGAACCCGATCACGCCGAGCGTCTTCCCGTAGAGCTCAGCTCCCTTGAACTTCGCCCGGTCCCAACGCCCCGCGACGAGTGAGCCATGCGCCTGCGGAACGTTGCGGAACAACGCCAGGGCCAGGGCCATGGTGTGCTCGGCGGCTGCGACGGAATTCGATTCCGGCGCGTTGGCGACGATGATGCCGCGGCGGGTCGCGGCCGGGATGTCGACGTTGTCGACCCCGGTGCCGGCGCGGCCGATCACCTTGAGCTTGTCGGCCAGCTCGATCAGGTCGGCGGTCATCTTCGTCGCCGAGCGGATCAGGATCGCATCGTAGCCGCCGATCCTCTCGCGCAGCTCCTCGTCGGACATCTCGAGCCCGAGATCGACGTCGAAGTTGGCCCGCAGCAGCTCGACGCCGGAGTCGGCGATCTTCTCCTTGACCAGCACCTTCACCGGGCGACCCCCTCCGCGTTCTCGACCACCCAGTCGATGCAGGCGGTCAACGCCTCCACGTCGGCCGGCTCGACCGAGGGGAACATCCCGATCCGTAGCTGGTTGCGGCCGAGCTTGCGGTAGGGCTCGACGTCGACGATGCCGTTGGCCCGCAGGGCGGCGGCGAGGGCGGCGGCGTCGACCGAGTCGGCGAAGTCGATCGTGCCGACCACGAGCGAGCGCTTCGCCGGGTCGGCGACGAAGGGAGTCGCGAACTCGCTGCGCTCGGCCCATGCGTAGAGGCGGGCGGAAGAGGCGGAGGTGCGCTTGACGCACCATTCGAGGCCGCCGTTGTCGAGCATCCACCGAACCTGATCGCCGAGCAGCAGCAGGGTCGCCAGGGCCGGCGTGTTGTAGGTCTGCTCCTTGCGCGAGTTCTCGAGCGCCGTCTGCAGCGAGAGGAAGGCCGGCTGCCAGCGGTCGCCGGCCCCGTCGAGCTCCTCTATCCGGGCGATGGCGGCCGGGCTCAGCAGCGCCAGCCAAAGTCCGCCGTCGGCGCCGAAGGCCTTCTGCGGGGCGAAATAGTAGGCGTCAGCCTGCGAGGCGTCGAGCGGCAGGCCGCCGGCACCAGAGGTGGCGTCGATCAGAACCAGAGCGTCGCCGGCGTCGGCGGGACGGCGGACGTCGACCATCACACCCGTGGAGGTCTCGTTGTGGGCCCAGGCGATCACGTCGGCATCGGCGTCGGAGGTCGGCTCGGGCGCGCCCCCGGGGTCGGCCTCGACCAGGATCGGATCTCCCAGGAACGGCGCCGCGGCGGTGGCCTTGGCGACCTTCTGCGAGAACTCGCCGTAGGTGAGATGGAGAGAGCGGGCGCGCACGAGCCAGGCGGCCGCGGCCTCCCAGAATGCCGTCGTGCCCCCGTTGCCCAGGGCAACCTCGTAGCCGTCGGGGATCGCGAAGAGCTCACCGAGCCCGCCGCGGATGTCGCGCACTAGGTCGCGCACCGGCGCCTGGCGGTGTGAAGTGCCCATCAGGTCGGACCGCTCGGCGAGGCGCGCCAGTGCCTCCGGGCGCACCTTCGAGGGCCCGCAGCCGAAGCGGCCGTCGGCCGGTTTCAACTCGGGCGGGATCTGTGCCGCCGCTGTCGTCTGGGGAGCCATCGGGCGGACAGGTTATTGACAGGCGCGGGTGGACTTCGTGTCGGGGCCGGGGGTAGGCTGACCGCGCAGGCAACTGACCCGGGTCCAACGAAGGGAGACCGATGTACCCGATCAGCTACGAAGCCGATTTCAACCCGACGCCGAATCGGTGGACGACGTTCTTCCGGATCATCCTGGCGATTCCCTGGCTCATCGTCGCCTACCTCTACCTGATCCTCGTCTTCTTCACCCACATCTTCGCCTGGGTCGCCGTGGTCATCCTCGGCCGCTACCCGCAGTGGCTCTACAACTTCAACGGCGGCGTCGTGCGCTACCTCGTCCGGTTCTACGCCTGGACCTACCTGCAGACCGACGTCTGGCCGCCCTTCGGCATCGCCGACGATCCGTCCTATCCGATCCGGGTCAATATCGCCCCCGCGGCGGCACGACAGAGCCGTCTCAAGGCCTTCTTCCGCCTGATCCTCGTCCTGCCGATGCTGGTCGTCGCCTACGCGGTCAACTACATCCACCTCGGCGCCGCGATCGTCGCCTGGCTGACGATCGTCTTCCGCGGCTATCTGCCGGAGGGGATCAACTCGACGCTGACTTTCGTCAACAGCTTCTACGCCCGCGTCTTCGGCTATTACGCGATCCTCACCGACGACTACCCCCCGATCGGGCTCGAGGCGGCGAATCCCGCGCCGTTGGCGGTTCCGCCGACCCCGCCCCCGCCCGCTCCGGCAACCTAGGCGAATCGTGGCGGACGCTGCAGAGGGAGTCACGAAAGGAGGCGGCTATGCCGTCGCCCAGCTCGAGGACCTCGGTCAGGGCCCCGGGTTCCGCAAGATCCGCAAGGAGCTCGGGGTGACTGCGTTCGGCGTCAACGCGATCGTGCTCCCTCCCTCCTACACGACCGGGAGCCATCTCCACGACGAGCAGGAGGAGCTGTACTTCGTCCACCGCGGCCGGGTCGAGTTCGAATTCGGCGACGGCTCGACCCAGCAGCTGGGCCCCGGCGGGCTCGCCCGGGTCGACGCCCCCACCCCCCGCAGGGTCCGCAACCTCAGCGACTCGGAGGAGGCCGTCTACGTGGTCGTCGGCGGCAAGGACGGCTACGTCGGCCGCGACGGCAAACTGGCCCCGGGCGAGACGCACCGGTAGCCCGACAACCGCCGGGCTCTAAGGGCCTCAGGAGGGACGCCGATACCCCTCCCCGTGATTTGAGTCGCACGCCCTGCGGGCTTGGCGACATGTTGGTGCGCGGCTTCGCCGCGCAGAGTTGAGATTGCATATCGCGGGGACATTCCCAGGGAGGGGTATCGGCGTCCCTCTGGTCAGCGCGTCTCAGCCAGGTCAGTCATCCATGTGGTCCCCCCGCGCCTCGTGCGCGAGAGCTTGAGCGACGGGGCCGCTTCCGCGAGGGACTAGAACTCCTGGTCGATCCAGGGCATCATGTCGCGGAGCTCCTTGCCGACCTCCTCGACTTCGTGCCCGGCCGCTTCCTTGCGCATGCGATCGAAGCTCTCGCCGCCGGCGCGGTTCTCGGCGATCCACTCGCGGGCGAACTCGCCAGACTGGATCTCGCTGAGAATCTGCTTCATCGCCGCCCGCGACTCCTCGCCGATGACCCGGTTGCCGCGGGTCATGTCTCCGTACTCGGCGGTGTTGGAGATCGAATAGCGCATTCCCTGAATGCCCTTCTCGTACATCAGGTCGGCGATCAGCTTCAGCTCGTGCAGGCACTCGAAGTAGGCGAGTCGGGGATCGTACCCGGCCTCGACGAGCGTCTCGTAACCGGCGCGGACCAGCTCCGAAGCGCCGCCGCAGAGCACGGCCTGCTCACCGAAGAGGTCGGTCTCGCACTCGTCCTTGAAGGTCGTCTCGATGATCGCGGCCCGGCCGCCACCGATGCCGGAGGCGTAGGCCAGCACGAGGTCGTGGGCGTTCCCGGTCGCGTCCTGGTGGACGGCCATCAGGCAGGGGACGCCGTTGCCTTCCTCGAACTGGCGCCGGACCAGGTGGCCGGGTCCCTTGGGGGCGACCATGCCGACGTCGACCCCGGGAGGCGGTTCCACCTCGCCGAAGTGGACCGCGAAACCGTGGGCGAAGAGCAGCAGGTTGCCGGGGGCGATCCCGTCGGCGATCTCCGAGCGCCAGATCTCGCCCTGTTTCTCGTCTGGCAGCAGGACCATGACGAGGTCGCCGCGGCTGGCCGCTTCGGCGATGTCGAGGACCTCGAGCCCGGCCGCTTCGGCCTTGGCGCGGCTGGAGGAGTCGGGGCGAAGCCCGACGACCACGTCGACTCCGGAGTCCTTGAGGTTGAGGGCGTGGGCGTGCCCCTGGGAGCCGTATCCGAGGATCGCGACCGTCTTGCCGGCGAGCTTGCCGAGGTCGGCGTCCTTGTCGTAGTAGATGTCGTCGGTGCGCATGGGCGGGCAGGCTATCGGAGTGCCCTGCGCATCAGCTTGCCCGACGGAGTGCGGGGCAGCGCCGACGCCAACTCGACCCGCTTGGGGACCTTGAAGCCGGCCAGCGAATCAGCGCAATAGCGGCGCAGATCGTCGGGACTCGCGTCCGAGCCGTCTTCCAGGACCACAATCGCGGTCACCGCCTGCTGCCACTCCGGGTCCTCGCGTCCGACGACGGCGGCGTCGGCGACGTCTGGGTGGCGCATCAGGACCTCCTCGACTTCGGCCGGGACAATGTTCTCGCCGCCGCTGACGATCAGGTCGTCCATACGGTCCTGGACGTAGAGGAAGCCCTCGTCGTCGATGTAGCCGAGGTCGCCGGTGTGCAGCCAGCCGTCGGAGTCGGCCCTGTCCGGAGCCACGCTGGGGCCCTGGACCAGGATCTCGCCGTCCTGAATGCGCAGGTGGGTGGTCAGCAGCGGCCGGCCGGCGGAGCCGACCTTGCGCCTGGAGTCGGCCGGCGACAGCGTCGTCACCTGGGAGCAGGCCTCGGTCAGGCCGTAGGTCTGGACGACGGTGGCGCCTCTGGCGATCGCCTCCTCCAGCGGCTCCTCCGGGACCGGCCCGCCGCCGACCAGGACCGCCCGCGGGCCCGAGAGGTCGACGCCCGCATCCAGCAGCCGGGTGAGCATCGTGGTGACGAGCGAGACGAGGGTGATCCCGTCCTGCTCCAGCGCCGCGCCGACGCGATCGACGTCGAAGCCGTCGTGGAGGACCGTGGCGGTGCCGTAGATCACCGAGCGCATGACGATCCCCAGGCCCGCTATGTGGCTGAGCGGAACGCAGCAGAGCCAGCGGTCGGCCGGGTCGACCCCGATGTTGAAGCCGGAGCCGACGGCGTTCCAGAGGAAGTTGCCGTAGGTGAGGCCGACCGGGCTCGGGGCGCCGGTGCTGCCACTGGTCATGACCCGGGCGCAGACGTCGTCCATGTCGTGCTCGCCGAGCAGCGGCAAATCGGCCTCGGTCTGGGTCAGCTCACCGGCGTCGTCGAGGTCGACGATCGGCTCCTCGGCGGCCACGATCGCCGCCCGCTCCGCGGCGGTAAGTCGCGGGCTCAGCGGCAGCAGCTTGGCGCCGACCTTCATCAGCCCGTGCGCGAGCACCACCTGCTCGCGGCGGGGGTGCATGGTCAGGGCCGCCGTGGAGCCGCGGCGGACGCCGTGGGCCGCCAGCCGCCGCGCCACCCAGGTCGCCTCGGCCTCGAGCTCGGCGTAGGTGACGTCGGCGCCGTCCGCCATCAGCGCGGTGCGGTCGGGGCAGGTCTGGGATCTCTGGGCCAGCCAGTTGTCGAGTTTCATTCGGTGGGCGCGCCCCTCCAGGGGTCGCTGGCTATCGTTGCCACCGCATTCTTAGCGCTCCGCGCTCGCGCGCGGGCCGACACCCCTAACCGGAGGACCCCGTGCCGCAACGCCACAAGTCCGCCCCGCCAGAGCAGGACCTCTATGCGCCGATCGCCTGGAGCAGCGCCGCCGACTACACCGACGTGCGCTACGAGAAAGCCGAGGGCGTCGCCAAGATCACGATCGATCGTCCGGACGTCCACAACGCCTTCCGCCCGCAGACGCTGGCCGAGTTGCGCGACGCCTTCACCCTGGCCCGCGACGATCTCGAGGTCGGCGCGATCATCTTCACCGGCGCCGGCACGGAGGCCTTCTGCTCCGGCGGCGACCAGCGGATCCGCGGCGACGACGGCTACATCGGCGATGACGACGTCGCGCGCAAGGGGGTCGGCAGGCTCGACGTCGGCGACCTGCACGTGCAGATCCGGCGCCTGCCGAAGCCGGTGGTGGCGATGGTCGCCGGCTACGCGGTCGGTGGCGGCCACATCCTGCACCTCGTCTGCGATATGACGATCGCCGCCGACAACGCCGTCTTCGGCCAGACCGGACCACGGGTCGGCAGCTTCGACGGCGGCTTCGGCGCCAGCCTCCTGGCCCGCAACATCGGAATCAAGAAGGCGAAGGAGTTCTGGTTCCTCTGCCGCCTCTACGACGCCGAGGAGGCGCTGGAGATGGGGCTCGTCAACGCGGTCGTCCCGCTGGCGGACCTGGAGCGCGAGACCGTCGCCTGGTGCCGCGAGATGCTGCACCTCTCCCCCCTCTCGCTGCGACTGCTGAAGTCGAGCTTCAACGCCGAAGAGGACGGCATCACCGGCCTGCAGCAGCTCTCCCATGACGCGACGCTGCTCTTCTACATGTCCGAGGAGGGCCAGGAGGGGCGCAACGCCTACCAGCAGGGGCGCAAGCCGGACTTCGGCAAGTATCCGAAGCGCCCATGATCCCGGCCCCGGCCGGAGGCGCGCGATGAGGATCTGGCTGATGGCGGCACGTCCGCGGACGCTGCCGGCAGCGATCGCGCCGGTGCTGGTAGGCACGGCCGCCGCCGTGCAGTGGGTCGGGCACCTACCGCGGGTCTGGGCGTTCGTCGCCGCGCTGGTCGGCTCGATATTCATCCAGATCGGCACCAACCTCGCCAACGACTACTCCGACGCCAGGCGGGGGGCGGACACCGCGGCCCGGCTCGGGCCGGTCCGCGTCACCTCGACCGGCCTGGTGGCCCCGCAGCGGGTGATGCGGGCGACCTGGATCGCCTTCGCGATCGCGGTCGCCTGCGGCATCTACCTGGCGACCGTCGCCGGCGTCGTGATCCTGCTGATCGGCGCTGTCTCGATCGGCGCCGGCGTGCTCTACACCGGCGGGCCACGGCCCTACGGCTACGCCGGCTTGGGAGAGGTCTTCGTCTTCCTCTTCTTCGGCCTCGTCGCCGTCAACGGCTCCTACTACGTCCAGGTGGAGCAGCTCGACGCGCTGCCGCTCGGGCTCTCGATCGCGGTCGGCTTCCTCGCCACCGCGATCCTCGTCGTCAACAACGTTCGCGACCTGGAGACCGATAGGCGGGCGAGCAAGATGACCCTGGCGGTGCGGATGGGGCGCGCCAATGCGGTCGCGCTCTACCGAGTGCTGGTGCTGGGCGCCTTCATCACCCTGCCGGTGGCGCTCCTCGCCGGCGAAGCGAGCATGCTGCCGCTGATCGGGCTGGCGGCGCTGCCGCTCGCCATCAGTCCGATGCGGGCGATGAGCAGCCGCAGCGACGGCCCGGCGCTGAACGCGGCCCTCGCCGCCACCGGTGCCCTCCTCGGCGCCTTCAGCCTGCTGGTCACCGTCGGCTTGCTGATCTCCGCCTAGCGGCACGCCGGAGTGAGAAGCTGTGGGGGTGCGAATCGCTTCGGTCGAGGTCATCCCCTACGCGCTGCCCTTCCGCGAGCCCTACGTGAGCTCCACCGGCCGCCTCGAGCAGCGCGAGATGGTGCTGCTGCGATTGCGAACCGAGGAGGGCCTGGTCGGGCTCGGCGAAGCGGTGCCCCTCTCGCTACGCGGCGGTGCGACGCTGGAGCGGGTGGTGGAGGAGCTGCGGCGACTGGCCGAGCTGCGGCAGCTCGCCGAGGGTGACCTGCTCGACGAGCCGAGCCTGGTCTCCAGGGCGTTCGAGCTCTCGCCGCCGGCGCGCTGCGCGGCGCTGACCGCGCTGATGGATCTGCGCGGGCGGCTGGCCCTGACCGCGGGCGGGTCGAACGGCGAGGAATGCCAGCCTCTGGTCTGCAACGCGACCCTGGTCGCCGGCGAGCCGACCGCGGTCGCCGAGGACGCCCTGCGCTGGGCCGAGGAGGGCTTCTCGACCTTCAAGCTGAAGCTCGGCACCGGTGACGACGTCGGTCAGGTGCGAGCCGTGCGCGAGGCCGTGGGAGCGGAGGCCCGAATCCGCGTCGACGCCAACGCGGCCTGGAGCCTGGAGATCGCGAAGCGGACGCTCGCCGAGCTGGAGCCCTATTCGATTGAGCTGGCGGAGCAGCCCGCGGCAACGCTCGAGGAACTGGCGGAGCTATCCCTTAGCACCTCGATCCCGATCGCGGCCGACGAGAGCGTCGCCACCCTGGAGCAGGCCGAGTGGGCCGCGACCATCGGTGCCTGCTCCTACACCGGGATCAAGCTCTCCAAGGTCGGGGGCCCCGAGCATGCCGTGGAGATCGCCGACATCCTCCCCGCCTACGTGTCGAGTGCCCTCGACGGTCCGGTCGGGATCGCCGCCGCCGCGCAGGTCGCCCAGACGCTGCACGACAGCGACCGCCCCGAGCGGCTCGACCTCGCCCACGGCCTCGCCACCCAGCGCCTCTTCGCCTCGACGATCGCCGCGGTCGAGTGTGAGCTGCGCGACGGGATGCTGCATCCACCCGAGGGCCCCGGACTCGGAGTCGAGATCGACGAGGCGGCGCTCGACGCCCATCGCCTCTAGCCTGACCGGGCGCTTTGCTCGGCGTTGGGCCGAGAAGGTCGCCATTAGCCGCGTGGACCCGACCAACGCCAACACCGCCCTCGCCTCCGCCTTCGTCGAGGAGCTTGCCAGGGGCGGGCTGCGCCACGCCGTGGTCTCGCCCGGGTCCCGCTCCACCCCACTCGCGGTGGCGCTCTGGCGCCAGCCGGAGATCGAGGTGACGGTGATCGTCGACGAGCGCTCGGCGGGCTTCTTCGCGCTCGGGGCGGCGCAGGCGAGCGGCCGCCCGGTCGCCCTCCTCTGCACCTCCGGCACCGCCGCGGCCAACTACCACCCGGCGGTCTGCGAGGCCGACGAGTCGGCGCTGCCGCTGGTCGTGCTGAGCGCCGACCGACCCCCGGAGCTTCGCGGCATCGGCGCCGGGCAGACGATCGACCAGATCAAGCTCTTCGGCTCCTCGGTGCGATGGTTCTGCGAAGTAGGGACGCACGAGGCAGGCGATGAGGGCCTGCTGCACTACCGATCGATCGCCTGCCGGGCGCTGGCCGCGGCGCGCGGGGAGACCCGGCCCGGTCCGGTCCACCTGAATTTGCCCTGGCGCGAGCCGCTGGCGCCGGTTGCGATCGAGGGGGCGGTGAGCGCGACCGACCCGCTGGCGCTGGAGGGGCGCGACGGCCGGCCGCTGACGGCGGTAACGCGGATTGATCTGGAGCCCTCCACCTTCCTGCTCGACGAGGTCGCCGGGCACATCGGCGACGCGATCGCCGGGGTGATCGTCGCCGGGCGCCAGCTCGACCCGGAGCTGCGCGAGCCGCTCACGCGCCTCTCCCGCGCCGCTGGCTTCCCGATCCTCGCCGAGCCGACGTCGCAGCTGCGCTGCGGCCCGCACGACCGCTCTCACGTGATCACCACCTACGACCAACTGCTTCGCGACGAGCGCTTCGCCAAGTCGGTCGTCCCCGACCTGGTCCTGCGGCTCGGGGAGATGCCGACCAGCAAGCCGCTGCGGGCGTGGCTGGAGGCGAGCGACGCCGACCAGATCGTCATCGACCCCTATGGCGGCTGGAACGAGCCGAGCCGGCGAGCGGCGGCGCTGCTGCGCGCCGACCCCACCGAGCTCGCCGCGGGATGGGCCGCACGGCTGGAGGGTGAGGATCGCAGGGCTCCCGAGGCGTGGATCAACGCCGAGGCCGCGGCACGTGCGGTCCTCGAGTCGGAGCTGGGTGAGATCGCCCCGATCTCCGAGCCGGCCCTGCACCTGGCCCTCGGCCGCGCCCACCGCGACGGCGACCTGGTCTACACAGCCTCGAGCATGCCGATCCGCGACCAGGAGGCATTCCTCGGCGCGGAGGGCGCCGACGCCCTCTTCCTCTGCAATCGCGGCGCGAACGGAATCGACGGCCTCGTCTCCGCCGGGATCGGGGCCGCGCGCGCGAGCGGGCGCCCGACCACGATCGTCACCGGCGATCTCGGTCTCCTCCACGACATCGGTGGCCTCGCGGCGCTGCGTGACGTCTCCACCCCGGTCCGGATCGTCGTCATCGACAACGACGGCGGCGGCATCTTCCACTTCCTTCCGCAGGAGGCGGCGATGGGCGGCGAGGAATTCGAGGCGCTCCTGGGCACCCCCCGCGGCGTCGACCTCGAGAAGGCGGCCGCCCTGTTCGAGCTCCCTCACCGCCGGCTGGATGCCCTCGGAGACCTCTCGGACGCCCTGGCCGCCGGCACCGGTCTGATCGAGGTCAAGGTGGACCGTCAGGCCAACGTCGCCCTCCACCGCCGCCTCGGCGAGCGAGTCAAGCAAGCGCTCGAAGCCACCCGCTGAACGCGAGTCTGCAATAGGCGTCGCTATGCGCGGCTAATCGCAGACTCGCGATCCGGCCCTACTCGGCCACGAGCGGCAGCATGGCGCCGAGCTTGACCTCCGTCTCGGCCAGCTCGGCCGCGGGGTCGGAGCCGGCGACGACCCCGACGCCGGCAAAGAGGTGGGCCTCGCGGTCGCGCAGGAGGGCGCTGCGAAGGGCGACGCAGAACTCGCCGTCCTCGGTCGCGTCCATCCAGCCGACCGGGCCGGCGTACCAGCCGCGGTCCATGCCCTCGAGGTCGGCGATCGCGATCGCGGCCTCGGGCCAGGGCTCGCCGCCGACAGCGGGGGTCGGGTGGAGCATGCCGGCCAGCTCGATCGCCGAGTGCGGCTCGGCCAGCTGGGCGATCACCGGCGTCGCCAGGTGCTGGATGTTGGCGACCCTGACGATCTCGGGCTCGGGCGACGCCTCGACCCAGACCGCGTGGGGGCGCAGGGAGCGGACGATTCGCTCGGATACGATCCGCTGCTCGCGGCGATCCTTGTCGCTGCGCAGGAGTTGCTCGCCGAGGTGGTCGTCGACGGCGGGGTCGGAGCTGCGGCGGGTCGAGCCGGCGAGGGCGACGGTCGAGACGCTGGCTCCGGAGCGCCGCACCAGGAGCTCCGGGCTGGCGCCGATGAAGGCCGCCTCGGGAGTCCCGCAGCAGAAGCAGAAGCAGGCGGGGAACTGCTCGCGCATGGCGCCGAAGAGAGCGGCGGGGTCATGGGCCGCGGCGGCGCTGACGATCACCTCGCGGGCGAGCACCACCTTGCTCATCTCCCCCTCGGCGATCCGGCCTGTGGCCGCCGCGACGGCAGCTTCGAACTCAGCCGGCGGGCGGGCGCTGCGGATCTCCGCGTGGGCGGTCGGGTGCGGGTCGATCATCGGCAGCGGCGCCTCGGTGCGGAGCCCGGCCAGCCTCGCGTTCAGAGCGGCGCTTCGCTGGTCCACCTCGTCCCCGGGCTGCACGAGCGCGTTGACGGTGAGGTAGGTCCGCTCGCCGCTGCGGCAGAGCGACAGCTCCGGCAGCACCAGTGACCCGGGCGAGAGCGAGGACCAGATCGAGGAGGTGCCACCGCCGGAATCGAAGGCGAAGCCGCCTAGCCAGACCGGTCCTGCGCCGGCCGGTAGCCCGACCGGCTCATCGAGAACAGCGTCGCGCCCAGTCCGCAGGCACTGCTCGGCCACCTCCGCGAACCGGGCCGGGCCGCGCGAGGCGGACTCATGGGCCACACCGAGCCCGGCCAGAGCGAAGCTCCGCTCCGGCTCCTCCCAGCAGAACCACCGGTCCGAGGCCAGCCGCGACGCGAAGACGGCGGCGCAGGGATCCGCGACGTCGACCTCGGCGGTGACGCTGACCAGCGTTCGCCTGCCTCGCTCGACCGCCTTGCGCAAACCCGCGGACAGTCGGACTGAGAATGAAGAGGTTCGGACGTTGGCGGGCAAGGAAGCTGGTCGCCGCGGTAGCAGCGCTACTTCGGCGATCGAGGACGCCGCACGCCGGCGTCCGGGGCCGTCATCTTCAGTCCGCCCCGCGGGCGATGGCGATCTCGCCGGTCCTCACCATTTCGACCAGCCCGTGGGGGCGGACCATGCGCTCGAAGGCCTCGATCTTGTCCGCCGAGCCGGTCACCTCGATCGTCATCGTCCGGCGGGCGACGTCGACGATCTTGCCGCGGAAGATCTCCGCGAACTGGATGATCTCGGCCCGGTTCTCGACCGCCGAGGAGACCTTGAACAGCGCCATCTCGCGCGCCACCGTCTCCTCCGGCTCCATGTCGCGGATCTTCAGCACGTTGACCAGCTTGTGCAGCTGCTTGGTCACCTGGTCGATCGGGTGCACGGCACCGTCGAGCGTGAGGGTGATCCGCGAGATGCTGGGATCGTCGGTCGGCCCGACCGCGAGCGTGTCGATGTTGAAGCCGCGGCGCGAGAAGAGGCCGGCCACGCGGGCCAGCACGCCCGGCTTGTTCTCGACCAGGATCGAGAGGATGTGCTTGCGGCCGCTCAGCTGCCCGGGGACGCGCAGGTCCTCGAGTTTGACCAGCTCGGGGGTCCCGGCCTCCATCAGCGCACCGCCCTCGGCGCCTCGACCATGTCGCGGGCGGCGTTGCCCGGCGGGATCATCGGGTAGCAGTTCTCCTCCTGGGCGACGCGAACGTCGAGCAGGACCGGTCCGTCGGTCTCGAGCGCCTTCGCCATCGTCTCCCCGAGGTCGGCCGAGCTCTCGCAGCGCATGCCGGTCGCGCCGAAGGCCTCGGCCAGCTTCACCCAATCGGGGCTGGCTCCCATCGCGACCGCGCTGTAGCGGCGGTCCCAGAACAGCTCCTGCCACTGGCGGACCATGCCCATGTAGCCGTTGTTCATGAGGAAGATCTTGACCGGGATCTTCTCGGTCACGCAGGTTGCGAGCTCCTGGATGTTCATCATCAGGCTGCCGTCCCCGGCCAGGCAGACGACCGCCTCGTCCGGGCAGGCCACCTTGGCGCCGACCGCCGCGGGCAGGCCGAAGCCCATCGTTCCGAGCCCGCCGGAGTTGATCCAGCGACGCGGCTTCTCGAAGCCGTAGTACTGCGCCGCCCACATCTGGTGCTGGCCGACGTCGGAGGTGATGATCGCGTCGCCCTGGGTGGCGCGGTGCATCGCCTCGACCATGAACTGGGGCTTGATCTCGCCGTCCTTGCCGGGCTCGTAGTAGAGCGGGTGCTCCTGCTGCCAGCCGCGGATCGTGTTCCACCAGGCATCGAGGCGCGAGGAGTCGGTCTGCAGCGCCCGATACTCGCGGGTCAGCTTCGGCAGCACCTGCTTGACGTCGCCGACGATCGGAATGTGAGCGCCGACGTTCTTGGAGATCTCGGCCGGGTCGATGTCGATGTGGATGACCTTGGCGTGCGGGGCGAACTCTTCGAGCTTGCCGGTGATGCGGTCGTCGAAGCGGGCTCCGATGGCCACGATCAGGTCCGCTTTGTCCATCGCGAAGTTGGCGGTGAAGGTGCCGTGCATGCCGAGCATGCCGAGCCAGTGCTCGTGCGAGGCCGGGATGGCACCGAGGCCCATCAGGGTCGAGGTGATCGGGAAGCGGTCGGAGGCGGCCAGCTCGCGCAGCTCCTCGGAGGCGTTGGCGTTGATGACGCCGCCGCCGGTGTAGAAGACCGGGCGCCGCGCGTTCGCCAGCGCCTTGGCGGCGATGCGGATCTGCTTGATGTTGCCCTCGGTCGAGGGCTTGTAGCCGGGGAGCTCGACCGGCTCGGTGCGCGGCTCGTACTCGATGCTGGCTCGGGAGAGGTCCTGCGGGATGTCGAGCAGGACCGGGCCCGGCCGGCCGGTCGAGGCGATGTGGAAGGCCTCGTGCACGTACTCCGGGATCTGGCGGGCGTCGGTCACCGCGAAGGAGTGCTTGACGAAAGGCAGCGTCGCGCCGAGGATGTCGGCCTCCTGGAAGCCGTCGGTGCCGATCAGGTCGGTTCGCACCTGCCCGGTGACGAAGACGGTCGGGACCGAGTCGAGCATCGCGTCGGCGATCGCGGTGACGAGGTTGGTCGCGCCCGGTCCCGAGGTGGCGAAGGCGACCCCGACGCGTCCGGAGGCCTTCGCATAGCCCTCGGCGGCGTGACCTCCGCCCTGCTCGTGGCGGACCTGGACGTGGCGGAAGTCTGCGTCGACCATCGCGTCGTAGGTCGGGAGATTCGCCCCTCCAGGGATCCCGAAGACATCCTTGACGCCCTCGGCCTTGAGCGATTCCATCAATGTGTCGGCGGCTCTCATCGGACTGGCGATGGTACCAGTGGCGTGGTGGCCACCCGGTGGGCGGGGGCTATGCCTGTCCTGCAGGAGATTTCGCCGGGTTCCAGCGGGTCCGCGGATCGATCGCGGACTCGATCACGTGGCCCTTGTAGCGCTCGATCGCGTGAATGGTCGACTCGACCAGCTCCTCCCCCAGCAGCGTCGGCTCGAGGCCGAGGTCGAGCAGCTTGGTGTGGATCGCGTTGTAGTAGTGCTCTTCCTTCTCGACGCGGGGGTTCTCGCAGTGCTGGATCTCGACCGAGTAGCCAAGGTGCTCGGCCGCGTGCTTGACCAGCTGCGCCAGGTCGAGGACCGAGAACTGCTCGGTGAACTGGTTGAAGACGCGGAACTCGCCGCGGTCGGCGGGGTTGACGACCGCCAGCTCAACGCACTGCAGGGTGTCGCGGATGTTGAGGAAGCCGCGGGTCTGGCCGCCGCTGCCGTAGACCGTCAAAGGGTGGCCGATCACCGCCTGCACACAGAAGCGGTTGAGCACGGTGCCGAACAGCTCGTCGTAATCGAAGCGGGTGATCAGCCGCTCGTCGCGGGCTGACTCGTCGGTCTCGATGCCGTAGACGACTCCCTGGTTGAGGTCGGTGGCACGCAGGCCCCAGGTGCGGCAGGCGAAGTGGATGTTGGTGGAGTCGTGGACCTTCGAGCAGTGGTAGAGCGAGCCGGGCATCTTCGGGAAGGGCAGGGTGTCCTTCCGGCCCTTGTGCTCGATCTCGATGTAGCCCTCCTCGATATCGATGTTCGGCTGGCCGTACTCCCCCATCGTCCCGAGCTTGACCAGGTGGCAGTCGGGGACATGGTCGCGGATCGAGAAGAGCAGGTTGAGGTTGCCGATCACATTGGTGTGCTGGGTCTCGACCGCGCGCTCGCGCGAGAGCATCGAGTAGGGCGCCGAGGGCTGCTCGCCGTAATGGATGACCGCCTCGGGCCTGGTCTCGGCCACCACCTCATCGAGGAAGTCGCCGTCCTCCACCGCGCCCATGTAGCTGCGGATCACCTCGCCGGCCGAGATGGCGCGCCAGGCCTCGATCCGCTCGTCGAGCTCACGAATGGGCGTCAGGGACCCGGTTCCGTGTTCGCGGTGCCAGCGGCGGCGCGAGAAGTTGTCGACGACGGAGACCTCGTGCCCGCGAGCCGAGAACCGGAGAGCCGTCGGCCAGCCCAGGTAGCCATCGCCCCCGAGGATGAGAATTCGCATAAGCGGGGCAGCTTAGTTGACGAACGGGCGTCGGGGCCGGCGAGCGTCGCCTCGATGCGCCATAGCATCAGCCGCATGGTGACCAGGGTGGCGGCGCGCAACGGAGGACGGCTCGGCCTCGCCGCCCTGGTCGCGATCCTGCTGCTCGGCCTCGGCCTGCGCCTCGGCTACGCCTGGGACGGACGGGCGCCCGTCTATGACGCCGCCGCCTACGCCGCGATCGCGGCCAACCTGGAGCAGGGCAAGGGCTTCACCGCCGGCCCCCGCGCCACCCAGCCCTCCGACAACTATTCCCCCGGCCTGCCGCTGCTGGTCGCCGGCGCATACAGGCTGTCCGGAGGCGTCCACGAGCGCTTGGCGCGCCTGCTGCTGGCGGTCATCGGCTCCCTTTCGGTTCTCTTCGCCTACCTGATCGGCCGCCGCCTGGCGGGGGTCCCGGCCGGTCTGATCGGCGCGGCGGCGGTCGCCATCTATCCGGCCTTCCTCGAGTACCAGGGGATGCTGATGTCCGAGCCGCTGGCTGCGACCCTGCTCTCGGGCTCGGCGCTGGCGGTCCTCTGGGCGAGGAATCAAGCGCCGCCTCCTCCGCTCCCGCGAAGGGCCGAGGACTCAGAAATGGATGGCCCGTCCCCCCCTCCTCCGGGGGCGGCTTGGCGCTGGCTCTTGCCGGGCGCTCTGCTCGGAGCGCTGGCCCTGGTGCGTCCGGAGTACCTCGCGGTGGCCTTCCTGCTCGGCCTGGTCGTCTTCGCCTCCGACGCCCGGGCCGACTGGCGGCGCGCGCTCGCGAGTGCCGCGGTCCTGCTGGCGGGCGTCGTCGTGATCGTCTCCCCCTGGACGATTCGCAACGCGATCGCGCTCGACCGCTTCGTGCCGATCTCGACCGGCGGCGGACAGGTGCTCTTCGCCGGCACCTACCTGCCCTCCGACGGCAACCCGGAACGGGTGGGCGAAGCGTTGCTCGAACGCCAGCCGGAGCTGGTGCGGCGCCTGGGGGCCGAGCTACCGCCCGGGACCGCCCGCGGCGCCTCGCCGGCCGCGGAACGGCGGATCGTCCTCGCGCACTTCCGCCTCGAGCAGATCCTCGCGGCGCTGGCGGGCCAGCGGTACCCGGGGCTCGAGACCGACCGGGCGCTCTCGCGGCTGGGGCGCGAGCAGCTTTGGGACGACATCACCGAAGAGCCGATCGAATACGCCGGCTTCCTCGCCGCCAAGATCGGGCGGATCTGGTCACACGGGCCACGGGACGTGATGCGCGAGCCGCTCTGGGAGGCCCTGCACTGGGGCCTGGTGGCGTTTGGCCTGATCGGGCTCGTGGTGCTCGCCCGGGGACGGCGCTGGGAGGCCCTGCTGCTGGGCGCGATCTTCCTCGCGATCACCGCGCTCAGCGCCCTCCTGGTCGCCTCGCCGCGGCGCGCCTTGGTGATGCTGCCCTTGGTCGCAGCCCTGGCCGGTGTGGGCGCGTCGTGGACCTGGTCGGCCCTGCGCGAGGCGCGCCGGCCCGAACCGAGCCGGCGCCCTCAGGCGGGCTAGTCGAGGTCGTACTGAGGATCCGGTTCATCACCTTCTTGGCATGGCCGCAGGTGGCGTATTCCGCTTGCACCGGGTTGACGTCCCCACCCCTGCGGGCAGACGGCAAGCCGCCGTGGCGACGGCAATCGGCGCCCGCGCCTCGGAGCTTGAACGGGGGCTGACGGGCGCCGCGGATAGCCTGGGCCGCCGTGGCAACGACCGCCGACCGGATCCGCGCCCTTCCCAAGCCCTACGGGAAGGCGACTCTGACGCTGCTGGCGCTGATCCTGGCGCTGGGCCTCGGGCTGCGGGCCTACGCCGTGGTCGAGCCCGTGGCGCACCCGGCCGACGATTCCCACGCCTATTACGCGCTCGCCAAGGCGCTGTACGAGGAAGGGAGCTTCGGCGGCCCGAGCTTCCGCGACTCCAGCGACTGGTCGCCGGGGGCACCCTTGCTCTACGCGGCCAGCTTCTACGCCACGGGAGGGGCGCGCGAAGGGACCGCGCGGATAGTCGAGGCGCTGCTCGGCGTCGCCGCGATCCTCGTCGTCTTCGGGCTCGGCAACCGCCTCGGCGGTCGCGCCGCCGGCCTGATCGGCGCCTTCGCGGTCGCCGTCTACCCACCGTTCATCCACACCACCGGCGAGCTGATGAGCGAGCCGGGTGCGATCGCGACCCTGCCTGCCGCCGTGCTCGCCTTCCTCTGGGCGAGCGAACGGGAGCGATCCTGGAGCTGGCTCGTGCCGGGGCTGCTCTTCGGCCTGACCGCGATGTTCCGGCCCGAGTACCTGCTCGTCGGCGCCGCCTTCGTCCTCCTGGCGGCGATCCGGGTCTGGAGCGCGCGCGGCTGGCGGCTAGGCCTGGCGGGGGGAGGCCTGCTCCTGCTCGCGATGGCGCTGACGATCGTCCCCTGGACGATCCGCAACGCGGTCGTCCTCGACCGCGTCGTGCCGATATCGACCGGCGGCGGCAAGGCCCTCTACGTCGGCACCTTCCTCCCCGCCGACGGCGAATACCAGCGGGTCAAGGCGATCCTGGTGGAACGCTACGAGCACCGCAGCCTCGACCCCCACTCGGCGGCGCTGGAAGCGGTCGACCCGAGGCCCCTGTTCGACCGGGTCGCGGCCCGATACCCGGACCTGCCGCGCGACTCGGCCCTCGGCAAGGTCGGCAAGCAGAACTTCTCGAAGTTCTTCGGTGAAGATCCACTCGGCTACCTGGGGATGACCGTGCGCAAGGTCGGCCGGATGTGGAGCAGCGGGGTCGGCGAAGCGATGAGCGGCACGCCCGGACGGCTGGTGCAGATCCTCCTCGTCGCGCTCGGACTGGCCGGGCTGATCCTGCTGGCGCTGCGACGGTCGTGGTGGGAGCTCGTCGCCCTGGCGACGCCGATCGCGCTCGTCACCGCGGTCGGAGCCGTCTCGCTGGCCGCTCCGCGCCGCAACGAGGTGCTGATGACGCTCGCGTTTCCGCTGGTCGGCTTGACCCTGTCGCGCGGCGTGGCGGCCCTATCCTCCAGCGGCCGATGGCACTCCCCCGAGCAGGCATCTTCCCCTCAGAACTGACCGCGCTGCGCAGCGCCGGTCTGCTGATCGGCGTCGTGATCGTCCTCTATGCGGTCCTGCGGCGGCGCGCGCTGCGCAACGCCGACGTGCTGATCCTGCTCGTCGCCGGGCTCGGCCTGGTGTTGGTCTCGGGCACCGAAATCACCGACAAGCTGCTCTCGACCTTCTCCTTCGAAAAGGGCAACGGTGGCCGCATCCTCGGCCTCGCGGTCTTCGCGATCTTCATCCTCTTCCTGTTGATCCTGCGAGCGCTCTCGCAGGCGGCGCGCAACTCGCGCCAGCTCTCCGCGGCGCTCGAGGGGCTGGCCTGGGAGGAGTTCCGCCAGGCGGGGCTGCCCGATCGCTTCCGCGGCAAGATCGCGATCCTCGTCCCCGCCTACAACGAGGCCGAGAACATCGGCGTCGTGCTGGACCAGATGCCGGCCGAGGTCTGCGGCGTGCGGACGGAGATCCTCGTCGTCGACGACGGCTCCCGCGACGGGACCGGCGACGTCGCCGCCGAGCACGGCGCCCTCGTCGCCCGCCACGTCACCAACCGCGGCGGCGGCGCGGCGCTGCGAACGGGATACCGGCTGATGCTCGAATCCGGCGCCGAGATCGTCGTCACCCTCGACGCCGACGGCCAGCACCTGCCGTCGGAGATGGAGCGGTTGGTGAAGCCGGTGCTTGACGGAGAGGTCGATGTCGCCCACGGTTCCCGCGTCCTCGGCCACGCCGACCGCAACCACTTCGCCCGTGAGCTCGGCATCGTCTTCTTCAACCGCCTCGTCTCCTTCATCACCCGTACCCACGTCACCGACTGCTCCAACGGCTACCGCGCCGTCCGCACCGCCGTCCTCCCCCAGCTCGTCCTGCGCCAGGAGCAGTTCCACACCTCCGAGTTCATGATCGAGGCGATCAAGCGCGGTATCCCCGCCAAGGAGGTCCCGATCACGGTCGAACAGCGCCTCCATGGGCATTCGAAGAAGCCGGCGGTCGTGCGTTACGGGCTGGGATTCGCAAACGCGATCGTCAGGGCCTGGCTGCGGTGAGGCGAGGCGCTGGGTGGCCCACCCGACTTCCTCTACCTGACCCCCGGATGCCGCACCGCCGCGGGGTCCGGCAGATAGAGGTCGGTTCCGCAGCGGGGGCAGACCTGAACGTAGAGCTTCAGCGCCTTGTGGCAGTTGGGGCACTGGCGTTCGGGTTCGTCTTTCTCGACGCGGTAGAGGATCGCGGCGGCGAGACCCAGCAGGGGTAGGACGGCGCCGACCAGGAACCAGATCCAGAACGAGCTGCCCTTGCCCTTGCCGATGATGGCGGTGGCGAGGCCGAAGAAGAAGACGATGACCAGGTACTCCACGCCTCCCATTGTTGCGGTTCGGGCCATGGGCCCGGTGCGCCCTGAGGCTAGAGGAGGGGCTTGGGATGCCCGATCGAGCCGAGCTCGGAGATGTCGCGCCGGAACGGCAGGCCGGCGGTCCAATCGAGCACGGCGCGCGCCTTGCGGGCACTGCCCGGGATCTGGCTCATGTGGTAGCTGCGAGCCAGCCACCAGGCGGGGAACCCGCGGAACGTGCGATCTCCAATCCGCCCGACCGCCTTGTAGCGGCCGAGGTTGACGAACGAGGCCTCGCTGCGGTACTCGAACGGCTCCGGGCTGCCGATCCCGAGCTCGGCCGCGATGTTGCGGGCCGCCACGGGGCCCTGGCGCACCGCGTGTTGCGCCGTCGGGGGGCAGATGCCGCCGCGGGGGTCGGGGGCCGCCGCGCAGTCCCCGATCGACCAGACCGAATCCATGCCCCGCACCCGCAGGTACTGATCGACCGGAACACGACCGCGCTCGTCGAGCGGCAGGTTGAGGTCGCGGAGGATCGGCTGCGGGGTCACCCCCGCGGTCCAGACGACGGTCCGCGTCGGCAGCGTCTCGCCGCTGGAGAGCCGGGCGCTGTCGGGGCCGACCTCCTCCAGAGTCGTCTCCAGCCGGATGTCGATGCCGCGCCCGCGCAGCTCCCGCAGCGCGTAGTCGGCGAGCTGCGGGTCGATCTCCGGCAGCACCCGCCCGGTCGCCTCGACCAGCACCCAGCGCATCCCGTGCAGGCGGGCGCGCGGGTAGCTCTCCATCGCGTCGGCGGCGAAGTCCTGCAGCTCGGCCAGCGCCTCCAGCCCGGCATAGCCGCCGCCGACGAAGACGTAGGTGAGGAGCTGGTCGCGGCGAGCCGGGTCTTCGGTCGCGTTGGCTTCCTCGAGCGTCTCGACCACGTGGTTGCGGAGGTAGATCGCGTCGGCGAGGCTCTTGAAGCCGACCGCATGCTCGGCCAGGCCCGGCACGGGCAGCACCCGCGAGACCGAGCCCATCGAGAGCAGCAGCTGGTCGTATGCGATCGTCTCGACCTCGCCGTACGTCGGCCGCAGCTCGACCGTCTTTGCCGCCGGGTCGTGGCCGACGATCGAGCCCAGCCGGAGGTAGGTGCGCTTGAGGATGTCCCGCAGGGGCGTCACCACGTGCCGCGGCTCCAGCGTGCCCGCCGCCGCCTCCGGCAGGAACGGCGTATAGAGCATGAAGTTGGTCTCGTTGACCAGCACCAGCCGCGCCGCCTGCTTCGGCAAGGCCCGCTCCAGCTCCCGCGCCGCCGCCGCCCCTCCGAATCCACCACCGGCGATGATGACGTTCCAGGCCATGACCTCAACCTAGCACTTTGTAACAAGCTGTCACAAAGTGCCGGACGTGGGGCGTCACGTTCGAGGAAGGCGACCGGGGCGGACCTCGCGGCTCAGAGGCCGAGCTGGGCGCGGATCAGGCGATTCACCTCGCCGCCGTCGGCCCGCCCCTTGGTCTCGCGCATCACCGCCCCGACGATGGCGCCGATCGCCTTGGCGTTGCCGGCGCGGATCTGCTCGGCGGCCTCGGGGTTGGACTCGACGGCGGCGGCGACTATCGACTCCAGCTCGCCGCTGTCGGCCGACATCTGGGCCAATCCCTCGCGCTCGACGACCGCGGCGGGGTCGCCGCCCTCGGCGAGCAGCGCGGCCAGGACCGTCTTGCCGCTGCCGTGGGAGATCTTCTTCTCCTGCACCATCGTGACCAGGGCGGCGAGAGCCTCGGGGGTGACCTTGGAGTCGGCGGCGCCAGCCTCCGCGCCGCCCTGGCGCAGCGCCGCGGCCAGCTCGCCGGTGACCCAGTTGGCGAGGACCTTGGCCTCGACGCCTTCCGCCGCGCCCGCGGCCCGCTCGAAGTAGCCGGCGGTCTCCGGATCGGCGGCGAGGACGGCGGCAACGTCGGCGGCGAGGCCGAGCTCGCCGACGTAGCGCTCGATCCGCGCCGCGGGCAGCTCCGGCAACGCCTCGCGCGCCTCGCGCAGCATCTCCTCGGTCGGCGCCAGCGGCACCAGGTCGGGCTCCGGGAAGTAGCGGTAGTCGTGGGCTTCCTCCTTGGAGCGCAGCGAGGTGAGGCTGCCGCTCGCCGGATCGAAGTGGAGGGTCTCCTGGACCACGGTCCCCCCCGCCTCGATCAGCTCGCGCTGACGCTCCAGCTCGGCTTCGACGCCGCGCTGAAGAAAGCGGAAGCTGTTCATGTTCTTCAGCTCGGTCTTGACGCCGAGCTCCTCCGAGCCGGCCGGCCGCATCGAGACGTTGGCGTCGACGCGCAGGCTCCCCTCCTCCATGTTGACGTCCGAGACGCCGAGCTGGCGCACCGTCTCGCGCAGCAGCCGGGCCCACTCGGCGGCTTCGGCGGCGCCGCGGAGGTCGGGCTCGGTGACGATCTCGACCAGCGGCGTACCGCCGCGGTTGAAGTCGACCAGCGAGGCGCCGGAGCCGTGGATGCGGCCCGATTCGCCGACGTGGATCATCTTCGCCGCGTCCTCCTCGAGGTGGGCGCGATGGATGCGGATGTCGCCGAGGCGGCCGTTGCTGGCCAGCGGAATGTCGTACTGGCTGATCTGGTACGCCTTCGGGTTGTCGGGATAGAAGTAGTTCTTGCGGTGGAAGATCGAGCGCGGCGCCACCTCGCACTCCAGCGCCGCGGCGATCTGCAGGGCGTGGCGAATCGCCTGTTCGTTGGGCACCGGCAGGACGCCCGGATGGGCCAGGCAGACCGGGCAGGTGTGGACGTTGGGCTCGTCGCCGAACGACAATTCGCAGCCGCAGAACATCTTCGTCCTGGTCGAGAGCTGGACGTGGATCTCCAGCCCGATCACCGCCTCGAGCTCAGCCACCGACGCCCTCCGGTCTGGCATCGAACCCGATCGCCTGCTCCAGCGCGTAGGAGGCCTCCAGCAGCTTCTGCTCGGCGAACGCCGGGGCTGCGATCTGGAAGCCGACCGGGAGCCGGGGCCCTCCCCCTTCGGGCTCGCCCAGGCCCGCCGGGATCGAGATCGCCGGGATCCCCGCCAGGCTCATCGGCACCGTGAAGAAGTCGTTGAGGTACATCGCGAGCGGATCGTCGGTCTTCTCGCCCAGCTCGAAGGCGACCGACGGCGAGGTCGGCGTGACGACGAAGTCGACCTCGGCGAAAGCGCCGTTGAAATCCTCGGTGATCCGGGTGCGGACCCTCTGCGCCTGCCCGTAGTAGGCCGCGTAATAGCCGGAGGAGAGCGCGTAGGTGCCGAGCATGATGCGCCGCTTCACCTCGGCGCCGAAGCCCTCCGCCCGGGTCGTCTCGTACATCTCCAGCAGATCGCCGTCGCCACCGGACCGCATCCCATAGCGGACGCCGTCGTAGCGGGCCAGGTTCGAGGAGGCCTCCGCCGGCGCGATCACGTAGTAGGCGGAGATGCCGTGCTCGGCGCTCGGCAGCGAGACCTCGGCGATCTCGCCGCCGAGATCCTCGATCCGCGCCAGGGTGGCCTCGAAGACGTCGCGCACGCCGGCGTCGATCGAGTCCCGCGCCAGCTCGCTCGGCACGCCGAAGCGCAGCCCCTTCAGGTCCTCGCGGCTGGGGGCGACGATGCCGCCCTCGAGGCCGACAGAGGTCGAGTCGCAGGGGTCGCGCCCCTGCAGGGCGTCGAGCAGGAGCGCGGCGTCGGTGACGTCGCGGGTGAGCGGGCCGCACTGGTCCAGCGAGGAGGCGAAGGCGATCATCCCGTAGCGGGAGATGGCGCCGTAGGTGGGCTTGAGGCCGACGATCCCGCAGAGCGAGGCCGGCTGGCGGATCGAGCCGCCGGTGTCGGTCCCAATCGCGCAGGGGGCGAAGCCGCCCGCCACCGCCGCCGCCGAGCCGCCGGAAGAGCCACCGGGGACGCGACCGCGGTCCCATGGATTCAACGCCGGCCCGTAGGCGGAGTTCTCGTTCGATGAGCCCATCGCGAACTCGTCCATGTTGGTCTTGCCGAGCAGGCGGGCGCCGGCATCGGTCAGTCGCCGCACGGCGGTCGCGGTGTAGGGCGGCCGATAGCCCTCGAGGATCCGCGAGCCGGCCGTCGTCGGCACGCCCTCGGTGCAGAAGATGTCCTTGACCGCGATTGGGACCCCCGCGAGTCCGTCTCCGTGGCCGGGGGAGCCGGGGAGCCGGGTCGGACCCGCCACAGATAGGCGTTTAGCTGATCCTCGCCAGCGGTTTCGGCCCAAGCGTGGAAGTACTCATCGGCGGAAACCTCGCCCGACGAGATCCGCTCGATCACCTCGGCGACCGTCAGCTCGAGCAGCCCGCCCATCAGGCGTCGGCCTGGGGCGACGGGACCCGAAACGTCCCATCGACGGGGTCGGGCGCCTGCTCCAAGATCCGCTCCCGCGGCCAGCTCGGGCGCGGCACGTCCGCCCGCAACACGTTCTCCAGCGCGACCACGTGCGAGGTCGGCTCGACCCCCTCCAGGTCCAGCTTCCCGATCCGATCCACGTGCTCGAGGATCCCCGAAAGCTCCCCGGTCATCGTCTCGACCTCCTCGTCGGAGAGTCGGAGCCGCGCCAGCCGCGCCACGTGAAGCACCTGATCCCGGTCGATCACCGGCCGCATTCTAGGCGGCGCCCGCAGTTCGAACGCCACCTGGCTGCGCAGCCAGTTAGAGTCTCGCTCGATGCAGGGACCGCGGGCCGAGAGATTCGTCGTGCTGAGCCTGCGCCTGCTCGCCGTCAGCTTCGCCGTCGTCGGCATCCTCTTCATCGCGGTGCCCAGCGGGGTCCTCGACGTGATCTCCGACGTCGGCGAATGGTTCGGCAATGACACCCGCGCCCCGCACACCCAGGAGGACCTCTGGCTGGCGCTCGCCTTCGCCTACATGGTGATCATCACCGGCATCTGCCTGGTGAGCCAGGCGGACGTCGTCCGCTATCGCCCGCTCCTCTTGGTCCTCGCCGCCGGCAAGACCGCGTCCTCCCTCGGCGCGCTCGCCTTCTTCCTGATCGACGAAAACGTCTTCATCTACCTCCTCAACTTCCTCGTCGACGGGATCCTGGCCCTGGTGGCGCTCTGGCTGTGGGCGCTGGCCGGGCGCATCGGCCGGCCCGTTGACCCCGGCTGACAGCGCCCGCCGGGGCTGTCGGCCGCCGAGCAACGCACCCTGAGCGCGATCTGCGCGGCGATGGCGCCGGGCATCGACGGCCTGCCCGCGGCCGAGCGCGACGTCGACGCCTCCGGACCCGTCGCCGAGTTCCTCAAATCGGTCTCCCCCCGCGTGTTGCTCCGACTCCGGCAGGGCCTGCGGGCCTTCGAGTGGCTGCCCTTCCCGTGGCGGTTCAGCCGCCTCGATCTGGAGGCCGCCGAGGACTTCCTCCGCCGCCTCGAGGGCTCCAGGCTCTCGTTCCACCACGACCTGCTGCTGATGGCGAAGCTCTTCTCGACCCTCGGCTACGCGGTCGCCCCGCGGGTCCGCGAGCGGATCGGCTTCGAGATCCGGTGCGCTCTCGCCGACGGCTCACTGCCCGAGCCCGCCGGCACCCTGGGAGACACAGAGCCGGCCGGGGCCGGCGAGGAATGCGATGTCGTCATCGTCGGCTCGGGTGCCGGCGGCGCCGTGGCGGCCGCGGAGCTGGCCGAGGCCGGGCTCGACGTCCTCGTGCTCGAGGCCGGCGGGCACTACAACCGCGACAACTACCCGGGCGACCACCTCGAGGCGATCGCCCGCATCTACCGCGACGCCGGCCTGACGATCGCCGAAGGGCGACCGCCGATACCGGTTCCCGTGGCAAAGGTCGTCGGCGGGACCACCGTGATCAACTCCGGCACCTGCTTCCGAGCCCCCGGGCCAGTGCTGGAGAACTGGCGCAACCGGTACGGGATCGGCTGGGCCGGAGAGCTGGATGCCGACTATGCCGAGGCCGAGCAATTCCTCCGGGTGACCCAGCTCGACCCCGAGCGAATGGGCCGCAACGGCCAGCTGGCGATGGAGGGAGCGGCTGCGATCGGGGCCAGCGGCGCGCCGATCCACCGCAACGCCGGCAGCTGCGTGCAGTGCAGCTCCTGCCCGTTCGGCTGCGAGATCGACGCCAAGCGGGGGATGCACGTCAGCTACCTCCCCCGAGCGGTGGCGGCGGGAGCGCGGATCCGCGCCGGGGTCGAAGCCAGGCGGGTGCTGACCGAGGGCGGGCGGGCGGCCGCGGTCGAATGCCGGGTGCGCGGTAAGGGCCGCCGCGGTCGCGGCTACACGGTCCGGGCCAGGCGCGCGGTGATCGCCGCCGGGGGTGCTCTCGGCACGCCGGAGCTGCTGCAGCGCTCAGGCCTGGGCGGCCGGCACGTCGGCCGCAATCTTCATATCCACCCCGCCTGCTGGGTCGGCGCCCGCTACGACGAGGAGGTCCGCGGCTGGGACGGTGTGATGCAGAGCTATTACGTCGATCAGTGGGAGGACTTGGGAATCCTGCTGGAGGCGACCTTCACGCCGCTCGCATTCGGCGGCGCCTGGCTAGGGGGAGCCGGCCGCGACCACCAGCGGGCGATGCTCGACTTCGGCCACGTCGGCTCGATCGGGGTGCACCTCTCCGACCGCTCCTCGGGCCGTGTCGGCCTTGGCTCGGAGGGCTCGCTGCGGGCCAGCTACGGGCTGACCCGCGAGGATGCCGGGCGCCTCGCGCACGGGATCGCCCGCGCCGCCGAGGTCCACTTCGCCGCCGGCGCCACCGAGGTCTATCCCAACATCGCCAGGGTCGGGGTGCTGCGGCCGGGTGATCTCGCGACCTTCGAGTCGACCGACTTCAAGCCCTCGGAGCTGCGCCTAGAGGCTTTCCACCCGATGGGCACGGCCAGGATCTCCGCCGACCCCGGCGAGGGCGCCTGCGCTCCCGACGGATCGGTAAACGGCACCTCCGCCCTCTACGTCGCCGACGCCTCGCTCTTCCCCACCTCGATCGGCGTCAACCCGATGATGACCGTCATCGCCTTCGCCAAGCAGATCGCGCGAGGGCTGGCCGAGTCAACCGGCCAACCCTCGCCCGAATGACTCAGGCGGCGGCGCCGGGAGGGGGCGGTGGCGGCGGTGGTGGTGGAGGTGGAGGTGGGGGCCCGGCGCTCGGCGGCGGGGGCGGCGGGGGCCCGGCGCTCGGCCCACCGCCGGAGAGGCGCTCCGCCGTGCCGCTGAACGAGGAGCCCTCTTCCTCCATGCCGCGGTAGCCGCCGAAGGCGATCCCGGCGGCCGCGACCAGCCCGAGGAAGATGCCGAATTCGACGGTGGCATTCACCGAGACCCCTCCGAAGCTGCCGAAGCCGGGCGGATCGATGATCCGGAAAAGGATCAGGAGCGTCGAGATGCCACCGAGGACGGCGACCGCGACGTTGAGCGAGATCGGCGGCTCATAGACCGAGTCGCTGAGCCGGAGCCCAGCGCTGATCAGAGCGACGACAATCGTGATGACGAGGACGATCGGGATGAAGTCGAGGGCGTCCCAAGCGCTTCCGCCCGCCCCGGGGACGGAGCCCGAGAAACCCCCGCCCGACACTTCGACCCCGAACCAGTCGAAGAACATGAATATGAAGAGCAGGATCGCGGAGACTCCGGCGATCTTCTCCCCGGTGTTGAGCCTGTCTAGGTCCATTGCACGTCCCTTCGTGGAGCTTGCACCGGTCGGCCCGACCTTACACCCGCCCTAGGCGGCACTCGTGCGGCAGATGGCCGCTTCTTCTAGCGGTGCCGCGATGAAGCTCGGGCGCGGGCTGCCTGCAGAGTGTTGACCAGCAACATCGCGATCGTCATCGGCCCCACCCCACCCGGAACCGGCGTTATCGCGGCAGCCTTCTCGAGGGCCGCGCCATAGTCGACATCGCCGCAGAGACCGTCATCGAGCCGGTTCATGCCGACGTCGATCACCACCGCGCCGGGCCTTACCGCGTCGGCTCCCAGCAGCCTCGGAACCCCGACCGCGGCGACCAGCACGTCGGCCCGCCGGCAGGTCGCGTCGAGATCGCGGGTGCGCGAGTGGCAGACCGTAACGGTCGCGTTGGCGGCGAGCAGCAGCCTCGCCACCGGAATGCCGACCAGCTTCGAGCGCCCCACCACGACCGCCTCGGCCCCCTCCAAATCGACTCCCTCATGGCGCAGAATCTCCATCACCCCAGCGGGGGTGCATGGCACCAGCGCTGGGGTGCCGTGGGCGAGCAGGCCTGCGTTCAGCGGCGTCAGCCCGTCGACGTCCTTGCCGGGGTCGATCGCGGCGACGACGGCGTCAGGGTCGATGTGGGCCGGAACCGGTAGCTGCACGAGGATCCCGTCGACCTCGGGGTCCAGGCCCATCTGAGCGACCAACTCGAGCAGCTCGTTCTCGGTCGTCGCGGCCGCCAGCCCGTGGTGGACCGAGCGCATTCCCACCTCCTCGCAGGCCCGGTGCTTGTTGCGCACGTAGATCTCGGAGGCCGGATCGTCGCCGACGATCACCGTGGCAAGCGTCGGCACGCGCCCCGTCTCGGCCTCGTAAGCGGAGACTTCGCCGCGCACCCGCGCCCGCACCGCGGCGGCGACCGCCTTGCCGTCGATGACCCTCGCCGCCACCGCGCCTACCGCCTCCGGATCGGCGCGTAGTCGGCCATCAGCTTGCGCTCCGAGCCGTCGCCGGCGAAGCGGACCACGACCACCCCTCCGGGCTCCACCCCGGTCACGACGCCGTCCCCGAAGCTGGCGTGGACGACGTCGTCGCCGGTCTGCAGTTCCAGCGCCGGCCCGGGGTCGACCGGCTGCGCCGGGCTGACGCCCCCCAGCGGCGCGTCCCAGGTCATGCCACCGGTCATGAGCTTCTGATGGCGCTCGGTCAGCTCTGCCGGCAGCTCGTCGATGAAGCGAGACGGCAGGTTGCGCTCTGCGCGGCCGAAGAGGCGCCGTTCACGGGTCCAGGTCATGTACAGGCGCCGGCGGGCGCGGGTGATGCCGACGTAGCAGAGGCGTCGCTCCTCCTCTTCCCCACCCTCCTCCAGCGCCCGCATGTGCGGAAAGGCGCCGTCCTCGCAGCCGACGATGAAGACGGTGTCGTACTCGAGGCCCTTGGCGTTGTGCAGCGTCATCAGCGTGACCAGCTCCTGCTCGGCCTTAATCGAGTCCTGGTCGCTGTAGAGGGAGATCTGCTGCAGGAACTCTTCCAGCGGCTGGGTCTCGCTCTCACCCTCGCGCTCGCGGTTGAGATCGAACTCGGCGGCGACTCCGACCAGCTCCTCGAGGTTCTCCGCCCGCCCCTCGGCCTCGACCGTGCGCTCGGCGGCGAGGGCGTCGAGGTAGCCGCTCTCGCTCAGAACCGCCTGCAGCACCTCGGCCACGGGCGAACCCGAGTCGACCCGGCCCCGCAGCAGATCCATCGTCTCGTGGAAGCGGGAGACCGCCTTGATCGCCGCCGCGCTCAGCCCCGGCACCTCCTCGGCCCGCTCGATCACCTCCCAGATCGTCAGCCCGGCGGTGTTCGCGTAGGAGGCGAGCCGTCCCTGGCTGGTGTTGCCGATGCCGCGCCGCGGCGAGTTGACGATCCGCGAGAAGGAGACCTGGTCGGCGGGGTTGATCAGCAGGCTGAGGTAGGCGACCGCGTCCTTGACCTCGGCCCGCTCGTAGAACTTCGTCCCCCCGATCACCTGGTAGGGGAGCTCGAAGCGAACCAGCGTGTCCTCGAGCACGCGGCTCATCGCGTTGGTCCGGTAGAAGACCGCGACGTCGGAGCGGGCGACCCCGTGCTCCTCATCCAGCCGCTCGATCTCCGCCGCCACCCAGCGCGCCTCCTCGTGCTCGTCGGATAGCTCGGAGAGTTGGACCTTCTCGCCTCCCTCGATTTCGGTCCAGAGTCGCTTCGGGCGCCGTTGCCGGTTGCGCTCGACGACCGCGTTCGCGGCGGAGAGGATGGTCTGGGTCGAGCGGTAGTTCTGCTCGAGCTTGACCACCGCCGCCTCCGGGAAGTCCTCCTCGAAGTCGAGGATGTTGCGAATGTCGGCGTGCCTGAACCCGTAGATCGATTGGTCCTCGTCGCCGACCACCATCAGATCTCCATGCTCTGAAGCCAGCAGCTGCAACAGCCGGTACTGGGCATGGTTGGTGTCCTGGTACTCGTCGACGAGGACGTGGCGGAAGGTGCGGCGCCAGCGGTCGCGCACCTCCTCGAAGAGCTCCATTGCGTTGACGGTGCGCACCAGCAGGTCGTCGAAATCCATCGCGTTGGCTTCGAGCATCCGCTTCTCGTAGAGCGGAAAGGCCTCGGCGACGACTTCCTCGAAGACGCTGCCCTGGGTTTCCGCATACATCCCGGCATCGATCAGCTGGTTCTTGGCGCCGGAGATCTTCGCCCGGATCGCCCGCGGCGGGTAGCGCTTGGGGTCGACCCCGAGCTCGGAGAGGCAGCGTTTGAGCATCCGCAGCGAATCGGACTCGTCGTAGATCGTGAAGCCGCGCGAGTAGCCGAGGCGCATGGCGTCGGCGCGCAGCATCCGCGCGCAGGCGGAATGGAAGGTCGTCACCCACATCGCCCGCGCCGAGCGGCCGACCAGCCGCTCGACCCGCTCGCGCATCTCCGCGGCCGCCTTGTTGGTGAAGGTGATCGCGAGGATCTCCCCTGGACGAGCGGCGCCGGTGGCGAGCAGGTAGGCGATCCGGTGGGTCAGGACCCGGGTCTTGCCGGAGCCGGCCCCAGCCAGCACCAGCAGCGGTCCCTCGCTGTGCTCCACGGCTTCGCGCTGGGGCGGGTTCAGCCCCGAGAGCAGCCGCTCGACCCGGTCGGCACCCGGTTCGGTGGGAGCCGCCTGGGTCGGCTCGTAGCCCTCCGGCGGGGTCTCGGACTCGCTCTGAAGCGTCACCCGCCGAGCATAGCCAGGGGCTCGGCGGGCCAGGGGCTCGGCGGGCGACGCCCAGGTCAGACTAGGAGCAGGCTTCGGCGAGTTCTTCGAGTGGTGCCGAGGAGCCGCTCAGCAGCAGTTCTTCGATTTCCGATTCCGAGGCTCCTTCGAGCGCTTCGGTGAAGCAGATCACCGTTTTCTCGTTGATTTCGCTCGATTCCGAGAATCTGCTTTCGAACGTTTCGACCAGCTTTGCCCGATTGAATTTGGCGAAGCCGGTGATTTCGTTCAGCATCCACTGGTCGCCTTCCTTGACGAGGGCGACGGTCACCGCCTGGCCGTCGAAGCCGCCGCCGGTGAGAGCGACGTCGGCTCTCGCCTTGGAGCCTTCGACTTCGACCTTGGAAACTGCGGCGGATTCGGCGCTGCTTTCGGGTTCGCCAGCTTCTTCTTCGCACGTCTTGGCGGCCGCGGGGCCGCTTTCCTGGGTGTTCTGTTCGAGGAAGTTCTGGGTGGCGAACTTCGTGCAGTCGGCGGGGTCCGTGCTGGTCGCGGAGGTTTCGATCGCTTCGGTGATCTGGTCTTCGTCGCTCTTGCCACCACCGCCACAGGCGACGAGCAAGAACGCCGAGGTGACGACGAGGCAGGGCAGAAGCAGGTGGCGCTGGTTCAAGACGGTCCTTTCGGGACTGGTGCGAGCGGTCTGGCGCGGGTACTGAGCCCGCGGCCGCCCAAGCTATCTCAGCCGCCGGCAGAAGAGCGACCCGTGCGCGGCTGGATGCGGGGCGAGTCAGCGACCGGCACCTCGCGGCCGTCGAGCTCGGCAAGGCGCTGCTCAAGCTCCTCGATCCGCTGCGAGAGGCTCTTGATCGCGTCGGCGATCGGGTCGGGCAGATGGATCCAGTCGGCGTCAGGGCCCTCGATCTTCCTGCCTTCGACCCTGACGGGGTGCCCGGGGTTACCGACGACGGTCGCGCTCGGAGGCACGTCCTCGACGACAACCGTGTTTGCCCCGATCTTGGCGCCATCGCCGACAGCGATCGGCCCCAGCAGCTTGGCGCCGGAGCCGACGGTGACGTTGTCCCCGAGCGTCGGGTGGCGCTTGCCGCGCTGGAAGCCGGTGCCGCCGAGGGTCACCCCCTGGTAGAGCGTCACCCGGGAACCGATCCTGGCCGTCTCGCCGATCACCACGCCGGCGCCGTGGTCGATGAAGAATTCCTCCCCGATCTCAGCCGCGGGATGGATCTCGACCCCGGTCACCGCGCGAGAGGCGTAGGCGATCACCCGCGGCAGCAGCGGTACCCGCGCCTCCAGCAGCGCGTGGGCAGCGCGGTGGGCCAAGAGCGCCTGCACGCCCGCCCAGCTGCTGAGGATCTCGAACGTGGAGACACCCTGTGCCGCGGGGTCGCGGTCGCGGGCGGCGGCGACGTCCGCGCGCACCTCGGAAACCAGTCTCGTCCAGCTGCTCATGGTGAGAAGAAGGGTAGGGACATGTAGCGCTCGCCCGAATCGCAGACGATCGTCACCACCCTCTTTCCCGCCAGCTCCGGCCGTCCGGCGACCTGAAGCGCCGCCCAGATGTTCGCCCCGGACGAGATCCCGGCCAGGATGCCCTCCTCGCGGGCGGCCAGGCGCGCGGTCTCCAGGGCATTCTCATCGCTAACCGAGACGATCTCGTCGATCACCTCGCGGTCGAGCACCTCGGGGACGAAGCCGGCTCCGATCCCCTGAATCTTGTGCGGCCCGGGGGGTCCCCCCGAGAGCACCGGCGAGCCCGCCGGCTCGACCGCGACGACCAGCGCCTCGGCGGCTCGTTCCTTCAGCATCCTGCCGACGCCGGTGATCGTCCCCCCCGTCCCGACCCCGGCGACGAAAGCTCCGATCTGGCCCTCGGTGGCGCTCCAGATCTCCTCCGCGGTCGTACGCCTGTGCACCTCCGCGTTGGCGGGGTTGGAGAACTGCATCGGCATGAAGGCCTTCCGCTGCTCGCGGATCTCCTCCGCCAGGGCGACCGCCTCGTTCATCCCACCGAGGGAGGGTGTCTCGCGAACCTCGGCGCCGTAGGCGCGCAGCAGCTTCGCCCGCTCCCGGCTCATCCCCTCCGGCAGGGTCAGGATCAGCTCGTAGCCGCGCGCGGCGCAGACCATCGCCAGCGCGATCCCGGTATTGCCGCTCGTCGGCTCGACCACCACCGAGCGCCCGGGCCGGACCAGCCCATCCTCCTCGGCCGCGTCGATCATCGCCACGCCGATCCGGTCCTTCACCGAACCACCGGGGTTGAAGTACTCGAGCTTCGCGCAAACCTGGCCACCGACACCCTCGGACATCCTCTCGAGAAGCACCATTGGCGTGTTGCCGACGACCGCCGATGCCTCCGCGCCGATCCTCATCGAAGCCGCTGGCTTTGGACGCTGAGCATGGCTTGCCACTCTATGCCAGCGGCTTCCGGTAGAGGATGTGTGCGAGGCCGGCGTGCTCGACCCCGCCGTCGGGCCGCAGACCCGCCTTCTCGGCGACCCGCCGGGAGGCAAGGTTCCCGGGCAGCGTCAGCGCCACGACCTCGGTGATCCCCAGCGAGCGGGCCAGGTCGAGAGCGGCCAGCGCAGCCTCCGTCGCCAGCCCTGTCCCCTGGTGGTCGGGATCGGTCGTCCAGGCGAGCTCGACGACCATCTTCCCCTGGATCGCGGTCCAGCGCAGTCCAGCCCGTCCGAGTAGCGACTCGCTCCCCTCCTCGACGAGGGCCCACGGCCCGAACTCGAATTCCTCCCAGTGCTGGAGGTCTTCGCTCAGCATCTGCTCGATCTCAGCGGCGCCGAACGGAGGCAATGGCTGCGGCCGCAGCCATCTCTGAATCTCCGGACGCAGGAACAGCTCGACGTAGGCCGGGCCGTCGGAGTCCCGCGGTGCCCGCACTCGCATCTAGATGAAGTACATCCCGGAGCCGGCCTCTTCAGCCTCGCGGCGGGCCACTTCGGCGATCGTCGTCTGGCCGAAGACCTTGCGCAGGGCGGTGACGCCCTCGGCCCAGATCCCGCCGGCCTCGTCGGCCTCCTGGCCGATCTTGCCGTCGAGCGCCTGCACGACTTCGAGCACGGTGATCTCTTCGGCCGGGCGCGAGAGCGTGTAGCCGCCCCTCATTCCCCGGTGGCTGGTCAGCAGGCCGGCCCGGCGCAGGGTCGAGAAGAGCTGCTCGAGGAACTGCTCCGGGATGTCGCGGCGCTCGGCCAGCTCCTTGATCGGGACCGGCCGATCCCCGGAGCGCGCGAGCTCAGCGAGGGCGACCACGGCGTAGCGCGACTTGGAGGTGATCGAGATCACAGGGAGGTTTCTACCGCACCCTCCCGGGCTGGGCTAGGATCGGAATCGATGGGGCGCCGGGAAGCACCCGCGGCCGAACCGCAAGCGAGTGATCGGAAGCAGTCCTGAGCGAACGCCCAAACTGCCTGGTGATCGACGATCACCCGCTCGTGCGGCTCGGGGTTCGCGAAGTCCTCGCGGACGGCTTCAACGTGCACGAGACGGCCAGTCGCGAGGAGGCCCTGGGCCTGGTCCGCGACATCGACGACTTCGACGTCGCCATCGTCGACATGCGCCGGCGGGAGGACGGATGGGAGGCCTCGATCAGCGGCCAGGAGACGATCCGCGTCCTGCACCGATCCTCGCCGCTGCTCGGGATCGTCGCCCACGGCGAGCGCCCAGAGCGCCACATCGCCAACGCCGCCATGCAGGCCGGCGCCAACGCCTACGTGGCGCGCACCGCAGGAACCGCGGAGCTGCGGCGGGCGGTCGAAGCCGCGCTGGCCCAGGAACCCTTCGTCGACCCGGCCGTGCCACCGAAAGGAAGCCGCGGCAAACTGACCCGCCGCCAGCGCCAGATCCTCCAACTGCTCGCAAACGGCGAGTCGACCACGGTAGCGGCCCGTGAGCTCGACCTCAGCGAAGAGACGATCAAGACCCACATGAAGAACGCCCTCGCCCGGCTCGGGGCGAGGAACCGCTCCCACGCCGTGGCCATCGCCCTGCGCGAGTGCCTGATCGACTGAGCCGGCCCCCGGACGCGAGAGCCGAGGAGGCGATGTTAGATCCAGCCGCGCTCACGGGCGGTTAGCACCGCCTGCGCGCGGTCGACGGCACCGATCTTGCCGTAGACGTTGTGAAGGTGGGTGCGGATGGTCGAGACCGAGAGATGCATCTCGCCGGCGATCTGCTTGTAGACCATGCCCTCGGAGAGGTGGCGCAGCACGTCCAGCTCCCGCGCCGACAACGGACACGGCTCGCTGATCCTGGTCGAGTCCTGGCGCGGCAGTGGCAGCTCGTAGAGGAGGTCGCGCAGCGCGTCGGACCCGAGGCCGCAGCGCTCGGCGCTGGAGCGCAGGCGTTCCGGCGAGATCGCCTCGCCCTGGGAGTAGTGGGCGACCATGTCGGCGGTCGCGACCATCGCTGCGAGACCGTCGGCGTCCTCGGCGTGGTGGCGCTCGATCGCCACCGCAATCCGCTGTGGCAGGTTCCAGCGACGGGCGAGGACGCCCCCGACCAGCGAGTGGTCGATGCCGAGCTGCTCGCGTTCGTCGCGCAGGCGCTGCTCTGGGGTCCGCGAGATCGCGTCGAAATAGACCTTGTAGCCGGGATGCAGCCGCGAGATCACGAGCCGGCCGACGTCGTGCAGCAGAGCGACGACCGCGAGCTCGTCGCGTTCGACCCAGCCGACCGTGCGGCCGATCTGGTCGGCGGCGCGCTGGGTGGCGAGGGCATGAACACGGAAACGCTCCGGCTTCAGCTCCCATCCCCCGTTTGGCTCGAAGAAGTCGAAACTGGGCGCGGTGCCGGCGATCGCCAGGACGCCCGAGGGCTTGAGCACGTCGATCGCCTCGGGGATGCCCCCGACGCCACCCGCGACGAGGCCGCTGCGGTTGGCGAAGCGAAGGACGGAAATCGCCAGCGAGACATCGCACTCGACAGCTTCGACCAGCTCGCCCACGAGGGCGGTCTCAGCCGTCGCGGCGGTGATCACCCGCTCGCGTGACTCGATCAGGACCGGGAAGCGCTCAACGGCCTCGAAAGCTTCCGCCAGGCGGCTGCCGGGCGCGGCAGCCGCGCGAGATCCGGCCGCCTTGGCGGAAACCTCGTGCCTGGTCGCCTTGCCATCGGTGTGAGTGGTCGTGACACCCATCGCAACACACATCGGCAGCGAGGGACGTTTGGTTTAGCCGAAATTGCCTGACAGGAGAGGCGGGTTCGCCTATCCATCCGTCGGGGCAGTGGAAAGGCGCCCCGCGGCCGTCAGGATCCTCTCCACAGAGCGCTCGCGCCCCAGGGCGGCGAGTGACTCGAAGATGCCCGGGGAGACCGAGCTGCCCGTGATCGCAACCCTGATCGGCTGATAGAGCCTCCCCGGCTTGACGTCGAAGCGCTCCAGCAGTGGCGCCAGCGCGGCCTCGATCGACGTCGCGTCGTAGGGCTCGACCGCCGCCAGCGCCTCCGCCGCGGCCTCCAGCAGCGATCCGGCCTCCCCTTTCATCACCTTCGCCCAGGCCTTCGGGTCGTCGACCGGTGGCTCGAAGAGGAACCGGATCAGGGGCCACACCTCGTCCAGGGTCTGGGCTTTCTCCTGGGCGATCTCGCAGGCGGCGCGCAGCCGCTCGTCGGCCTCGCGCCCGACGTGGCGGGCGACGGCGGCGGTGTATTCGTCCAGCGGCATCTCGCGCATGAAGCGCCCGTTCAGCCAGCGCAGCTTCTTCTCGTCGAAAATCGCCGCCGATTTGCCGACGTCGCGCACCTGGAACCGCCGCACCAGCTCGTCCGTCGACATCAGCGTGGTGTCGTCGTCGGTTCCCCAGCCGAGCAGGGCCAGATAGTTGCGGACCGCTGCCGGCAGGTAGCCGGCGGCGCGCAGCTCCTGCACCGAGGCGGCGCCGTGGCGCTTGGAGAGCTTCTTGCCGTCGGGCCCGTGCAGCAGCGGCAGGTGCGCGTAGCGGGGCGGCTCGTGCCCGAGGGCGGCGAGGACCAGCAGCTGCTTCGGGGTGTTGGAGAGATGGTCGTCGCCGCGGAGGACCTCGGTGATGCCCATCTCGGCGTCGTCGACTGCGACCGCGAAGTTGTAGAGGACCGAGCCGTCGCCGCGGGCGATCACGAAGTCGTCGTAGCTGGCGTTCGGAAATGAGACGGGGCCGCGGATCAGGTCGTCGACCACCGTCTCCCCCTCGTCGGGAACCCGCAGGCGGACCGCGGCCCCCGCCTCGCCGGTGGCGGTGCCCCGGTAGCCACGGGCGGTTCCGTGCTCGGCCTTCCATGCCTCGACGTCCCTGGCGGTCGCCGAGTCACGGTAGGCGTGCCCGGACTCCAGCAGGCGCTCGAGGGCGGCCGCATGGCGCTCCGCCCGCGCTGCCTGGGAGATCGGGCCCTCGTCCCAGTCCAGCTGCAGCCAGCGCATCGCGTCGAGGATCTGCTCGACGTTCTCCGCGGTCGAGCGCTCGCGGTCGGTGTCCTCGATCCGCAGCACCAGCTCGCCGCCCTCGTGCCGCGCCGCGAGCCAGTTGTAGAGTGCCGTCCTCGCTCCGCCGATGTGCAGCGCACCGGTCGGCGAGGGGGCAAATCGGAGACGGAGGCTGTCGTTAGTCATGTTGATCGGCGCGCATGTTTCAACTGCCGGTGGGCTCGCCACCGCGGTCGAGCGAGGCGAGAAGCTGGGTTGCGAATCTATCCAGATCTTCCATCAGAGCCCGCGCATGTGGAGGCCGACGAAATACGGCGGAGACGATCTCGCCGCCTTCCGCGAGGCGATGGAGGCCTCCTCGGTGGAAGCCGTGGTGATCCACGCCGTATACCTGATCAACTGCGCGACCAAAGACAGGGAGCTGCGGAGGAAGTCGCTGACCTCGCTTACGCACGCGCTGCGGATCGGCGATGGGATCGGAGCCGCCGGGGTGGTGCTCCATCCGGGCGCGCAGAAAGGGGAGCCGCTGGGGCCTTCGATAAAGCGGGCGGCGAAGACGATCGCGGCGGCCCTGAAGGAAAGCGACAGCTGCCCGCTGCTACTGGAGCAGACGGCCGGGCACAAAGGGCTGCTGGGTCGTGACTTCGACCAGACCGCGGAGCTGATCGAGCAGGCCGGCGGCGGCAAGCGCCTCGGGCTCTGCCTCGACTCCTGCCACCTCTTCGTCCAAGGCTACGACATCACCGACGAGGCGCACCTGGGAGCCGTCCTCGACGAAGCCGAGGAGAAGGTCGGGCTGGAGCGGCTGCGCTGCGTCCACGTCAACGACGCCGCGGCACCGCTGGGCTCCTGCCGCGACCGCCACGCCAACATCGGCAAGGGCGAGATGGGCCGCAAGGGCCTCTCGACCTTCCTCTCGGAGCCGCGCTTCGAGGGCCTGCCGGCGACCCTTGAGACGCCTGGCCCCGAGAAGAAAGGCTCGAGCCGGGGCGAAGTGACGGCGGCGAAGCGGTTGCGTAGGGAAGGGCTCGAACGTCGTGCGAAGTAACGACGTCGGATTGCTTGAGGGACGCGCGTCCCTCCCACGGCCATCGTCCCTCACCAGCTCCGGGCACCGGCCTGCCCTCGACTTCTTACAGGCTCCTATTTGACGTGGACGCCTGAGATCGCGCGTGAGACGACCAGGCGCTGGATCTCCGAGGTGCCCTCGAAGATCGTGTAGATCTTGGAGTCGCGGTGCATCCGCTCGACCGGGTACTCCCGGGTGTAGCCGTTGCCGCCGAGGATCTGGATCGCCCGCTCCGTGGCCCAGACGGCGACCTCACCGGCCTTCAGCTTCGACATCGAGCCCTCGGCGTTCTCGAAGGTGTGGCCGTTGCGGCCCATCCAGGCGGCGCGCCAGACCAGCAGCCGGGCGGCGTCGATCTCCATCTTCATGTCGGCGAGGGTGAAGGCGATCGACTGGTTCTCGATGATCGCCTTGCCGAACTGCCGCCGCTCTTTGGCGTACTCGAGCGCGTACTCATAGGCGGCGCGGGCGATGCCGAGCGCCTGCGCGCCGACCGTCGGCCTACTCGCCTCGAAGGTCTGCATCGCCGCCTGCGATTTCGATTTCTTGCCTTCGCGGACCCGGGCCAGCCGCTGGTCGAGCTTCTCCTTGCCCCCCAGCAGGCAGGAGCCAGGGACGCGGCAGTCGTCGAGGTGGACGTCAGCGGTGTGCGAGGCGCGCAGTCCGTGCTTCTTGACCTTGGCGCCCTGCTCGCAGCCCTTGGTCCCCGGCGGGATCACGAAGGCCGCGTGTCCGCGGGAGCCGAGCTCGCGGTCGACCGAGGCGATGACGACGTGGACGTTGGCGATCCCCCCGTTGGTCGCCCACGCCTTCTGCCCGTTGATCACCCACTCGTCGCTGGCCTCGTCGTACTTGGCGTTGGTGCGGATCGCCGAGACGTCGGAGCCGGCGTCGGGCTCGGAGGCGCAGAAGGCCCCCAGCTTGACGTCGTCCGGCGTGCCGAAGCATTGCGGGATCCACTCCCCCATCTGCTCCGGGGTTCCCTGCCCGAAGATCGCGGCGACCGCGAGCGACGTGCCCATGATCGCCATGCCGATGCCGGCGTCCCCCCAGAAGAGCTCCTCGTTGGCTATCGGCAGCGTCAGGCCAGTCTCATCGGCCCAGAACTGGCCCATCGCTTCGAAGCTGTAGAGACCGATCTTGGCGGCCTCCTGGATCACCGGCCAGGGCGTTTCCTCGCGCTCGTCCCATTCCGCGGCGGCGGGTCTGACGACACCCTCGGCGAAGCCGTGCACCCATTCGCGGATGTCCTTCTGGTCCTGGTTGAGCTCGAGGGTGAACCGGGGCCCACTCTGCTTGGTCGCGGCATCCTCGCCGCCGATCCCGCTGAGAACCTGATCCTCGTTTGCTTCGGCCGCGGCGGTCGTCTCCGGCATGGGGAAAGTATTACACGAATCGGTGTCGTTGTCAGACGTCGCGCAAGTCGAACGCGCGCAGGCCCTCGGCGCCGCGGTCGGTGCAGTCGAAGAAGCGCCGGTTGACGCAGTCGTAGGAGTCTCCCGATCCCTCATAGGCACGCTCGACCGAGAACTGGCAGTGCGGCAGGGGTTCGCCGGTCATCTTCACCCCACCGAAGCCGCCCGGCTCGAGGACCGCCGCCAACTCGACCTCGGCCGCGAACACCTCCTGCATACAGCCCACGTACTGGACGCCGTTGAGGCGATCGACGTAGCTGTAGATGAAGCGGCAGCCGAGCTCGATGCACCCCCGCGGCTCGACCATCTTGTCGCAGAAGGAACGGCACTGGCGGCACTCGCCGACCTCGGTGCGCGTAGCGGTCATAGCGGAAGTCTAGGGACGTGAGACCGCAGAACCAAGCGGCTTCGGGGATTCAAGCGGCGAGGGCGTCGGGCCCCAGCACCTGGCCGATCTCGTTGCGCAAACCGCTCGACGGCCGCACCCGGTACTCGCTGCCGAAACGCAGCCGCCTGGGGCCGGAGCTGGTCTGCATCACCAGGTGGACATCGGCCTCGCCCTTGTGGTGCTCGAACACGGCCTTCAGTTCGTCGACGAGGCTGGGGCTGATGCGGGCGGCGTCGACGGTCAGCTGCAGCGGGCCCGAGGGAATCGAGGCCGTCCTGCTGGCGTTGGCGACTTCCTCGCTGTCGGGTTCGAAGCGCTGGGCCTCCTGCACGACCAGCTTCGTCTCACCGCGGTCCTTGTGATCGAGCCGGCCGCGGACCAGCACGATCGCGTCGGGGGCGATCACCGCCGCGCTCTCGGCCTGATCGGCCTTGAAGACGAGCATCTCGACCTGCCCCTCGACGTCGTCGAGCGTGGCGAACATCATCTGACTGCCGCTCTTGGTGCGGATCTTCTTGCAGTCGACGACGATGCCCCCGACCGTGACCCAGGCGCCGTCGGGCTTGCCTCCCAGCTGGGCCAGGCTGCAGTCGACGCTGGCCCGCAGGGCCGGCCCGACTTCCGCCAGCGGGTGCGAGGAGAGGTAGGTGCCGAGCGTCTCCTTCTCCATCGCCAGCAGCTCGGCGCGATCGAACTCGGCGCTGGAGATCGGCGGCCGGTGGTGTGCCTGGGAGCGCGTCGCCCCCTCGCCGCCGTCGTCCCCGAAATCGAAGATCGACCCCTGACCCATCTGGGCGTCCTCCTGGGCCTTCTGGCCCGCGGACTGGGCGGCGGGCAGCGCCTCCAGCATCCCTTTGCGGGTTGCCCCGGTCGAATCGAGCGCGCCGCACTTGATCAGGCATTCGATCGCCCGTTTGTTGACGGCGCGGGAGTCGACCCGCTCGCAGAAATCCCAGATCGAGGCGATCTCAGCCTCCTCGCGGGCACGCAGGATCGCCTCGACCGCCGAGTGGCCGACGTTCTTGACCGCGTCGAGACCGAAGCGGATCGCCTTCTCGTTGACGACGAAGCTGTGGTCGGAGGAGTTGACGTCAGGGGGCAGGACGTCGATCCCCATCTCCGCGCAGCGGTTGACGAAGAACGGGACCTTGTCTTTGGTGTTCATCACCGAGGAGATCACCGCCGCCATGTACTCGGCGGGGTAGTTGGCCTTGAGGTAGGCGGTGCGGTATGCGATCAGCGCGTAGCAGGCGGCGTGGGACTTGTTGAAGGAGTAGTCGGCGGCGGCCTCCATCAGCGACCACATGTCCGCGGCGACCTTGGCCGCGGTCCCCGAGGCAGCCATGCCCTCCATGAATTTGGCCTTCATCGTCGCCATCAGGTCGCGCTTCTTCTTGCCAATCGCCTTGCGCAGGTCGTCCGCCTCGGCCGGGCTGAAGCCCGCCATCTGCTTGGCGATCTCCATCAACTGCTCCTGGTAGAGGACGCAGCCGTAGGTCGGCTCGGTGATCGGCCGCAGGCGCTGGTCGGGGTAGGTCACCGAGGCGGGATCGCGCTTGCCCTTGGCGTAGGCAGGGATGTAGCTCATCGCCCCCGGGCGGTAGAGGGAGACGAGCGCGACGATGTCGTCGAACTCGGTAGGGCGCACCTTCTTCATCGCCTCGCGCATGCCCTCCGACTCGAGCTGGAAGACACCGGTCGAGTCCCCCTTTGCCAGCATCTCGAAGCTGGCGGCGTCGTCCATCGGGATCTCGGCGATCTCGAGCTCGACCCCGCGCGAGCGGCGGATGATGTCGATCGCATCCTCGATCACGTCGAGATTGCGAAGTCCGAGGAAGTCCATCTTCAGCAGCCCGATCTCCTCGATCGGCCCCATCGAGTACTGGGTCACGATCTTGTACTGGCGCTCCGGCTTGGCCGACCCGTTGCCGTTCCCGTTGGCGGCGGGCGCGCTGCGATCCTCGGCCAGCTGCAGCGGCACGATCTCCTGCAGCGGCCGGTCGGCGATCACCACCGCGGCAGCGTGGATCGAGTTGTTGCGGATGATCCCCTCGAGGCCCTGGGCGACGTCGAGGATCCGCTTCGCGTCCGGCTCGGAGTCGTAGGTCCGTTTCAGCTCCTGGCCGGGCTTCAGGCATTCCTCGAAGGAGGGGTTGCGGCCGAGGATCGGCTCAGGGATCTGCTTCGCCAGCCGGTCTCCGGTGCCGTAGTCGAAGCCGAGCACGCGAGCGGCGTCGCGGGTCGCGGCCCGCGGCGCCATCTTTCCGAAGGTGATGATCTGGGCGACCGATTCGCGGCCGTACTTCTCGGCTACGTAGCGGATCATCCGCTCGCGGCCGCGGACCGAGAAGTCGATGTCGATGTCCGGCATCGATTTGCGGCCCGGGTTGAGGAAGCGCTCGAAGAGGAGGTCGTTGGCGAGTGGGTCGAGGTCGGTGATGTTGAGGCTGTAGGAAACGATCGACCCGGCCGCCGAGCCGCGTCCCGGGCCGACCGCGACGCCGTTTTCCTTGGCGTAGCGGACGAAGTCCCAGACGATCAGGAAGTAGGAGGAGAAGCCCATCTCCTCGATCACGCCGAGCTCGAACTCGAGCCGCTCCACCGCCTCCGCGGGGGGCGGGTCGCCGTAGCGGGCGCGCAGGCCCTCGTCGGCGATCCGGCGCAGCATCGCCTCCGGCTCCTCGTCGTTCTCGGTCGGGTAGCGCGGCAGCAGCAGGCTGCCCAGCTCGATCTCCAGCGAGCAGCGCTCGGCGATCTCCAGCGAGGTCGGCACCGCGTCCGGCCACTCGGCGAAGGACTCGATCATTTCCTCGGAGCTCTTGATGTAGAACTCGTTGGTGTCGAAGCTCAACTTCGGCGCATCCAGGGTCGACTTCGTCTGCACGCAGAGCAGCGCAGCGTGGTTGTCGAAATCCTCGCGCCGCAGGTAGTGGACGTCGGCAGTCCCGACCAGCGGCCTGCCCAGCTCGCGAGCGAAGCGAACGATTCCCTCATTGGCCTTGTCCTGCTCGGCGATCCCGTTCTTCTGCACCTCGAAGTAGACCTGGTCGGGCCCGAAGGCCTGGATCAGGTCGTCGAGGTGGGCGCGGGCGTCGTCTGCCCGCTCTTCCACCAGGCGCCGGCAGAATCGCGACTGCAGGCAGCCGGTGAGCGCGATGACGCCGTCGGAGTGCTGGGCGAGCAGCTCCATGTCGACGTTTGCCTTGCCCCGGGAGAAGCCCTCCAGGAACCCGGCGGAGGTGAGCTTGACGAGGTTGGAGAAGCCGCGGTCGCTCTCGGCCAGGAGCGTCAGGTGGTTGCGCTCGTAGCGGGCCTGCTCCTTGATCGCCCGGCGGTCGTCGACCAGATAGGCCTCGAGGCCGACGATCGGCTTGATCCCCTGCTTGCGGCAGGCCTTGTACAGCTCGACGGCCCCGTTCATCACCCCGTGGTCGGTGAGTCCGAGCGCGGGCTGTCCGAGCTCGGCCGCCCGTGCCGCCATGGCGTCGATCTTGCAGGCGCCATCGAGCAGCGAGTACTCGCTGTGGGCGTGAAGGTGGACGGCGGCGGGCGTGCTCACGGGCGGCTTCGATCATGTCAATCGGGGCAGATGGCAAGCCCCCCGTCTCGTGACCGTTTCGCGCTAAATCCGGAGCCCGGTCGCGCAAGAAGCCGGGGCAAGAGTGGGAGCGGCCTGGTGTCCCTCCCGCGGCGCTGGGGACCCCCGCTCAGCCGCAGACCCAGGCGCTGGTCCCCGAGTCGGCCCAGATTTCGCCGGCGATGCGGTCCTGTTCGGCCTTGGGAGCGTCCTGGGGAGCCCCCTGGCCGCCGTAGAGTTCCCAGGTCGAGGGAAGGATCTGGTACGCGCCGCCGGCCCCGCTCGACGGATTGACGGCGCCGTAGTCGCCCCCGGACTCGCACATCACGATGTAGGTGGGGATCGAGTAGGGGCCGCCGAGCCAGCGCCCGACTTCTTCTTCGGCTTCGGCCCGGCTCGCCGCGCGCGCTTCGGCCGCCCGCGCTTCCTGGATCTCCTCGACCCAGCTGCCGATGCTCGACCGCAGCTGGGAGAGCGAGGCTTCGCGCATGGCGCTGACCGACTGCAGGTGGGCCGCCGAGGCCTCGGCGCCTTCGCGGACCGTGGAGATTTCGGAGCGAGCGGCGGCGAGGCGTTCGTCGTAGGCGACCGCCCGCGCCCTCAGGGCGACGACGAGACCGACCTCGTGGTGGACCGCGTCGCGTACCTGCCCGACGCGATCGGCGAGGGCGCTGTCGGCTTCGGAGATCTCCCGCAAGTAGTCCGCCCTGGTGATCAGGTCCTGGTAGTTGCCGGAGCCGAGCACGAGGCTGGCGGTGCTCGGCGAGCCGCTCTCATAGATCGCGACCAAGCGCGCGGCGAGAGCGCGGCGGCAGCGGCGCAGGCGGCCCTTCTCGAGGGCCAGGCGCCCGCGCGTGCGCGCCACCTTGCGGCTTAGCCCCGCCGCCCGTTCCTCGCCTTCGGCGAGCAGTCCGGAGAGCCGCTGCTCCCGCGCTGCGGCCGCCGCCGCTTCGCTCTCGGCGGCGGCGAGCTGGGCGTTGTTCTGCCGCAGCGCGGCGGTGATCGAGCTGGCTTCGCCGCGAGCTGACGCAAGCTTCGCCTCCAGGCTCCCGGCGTCCGCCGCGCCGGCCCTCGGGGCGATCGCGAGCACGGCGATCAGCAGCCCGCAGAGGACCGCGGCTGCGCCCGATTTGGCAACCAGAACCGTTCTGAGCAGAGCCCGGCCCAAGAGGCGCCGGAGGCTAGCGAACTTCGTTAGCGCTTCCTCACAAGTTGTCGATAATCCGCAAGGAAAGTTGCGGATCCGCCGCCGCTAGCCCTCGCGGACGTTGCGGGTGGCGAGAAATGCGCCGACGCCGATCGTCACCGCCGCGACGCCGAGGCCGATCCGGATCTCACGCCGGTAACGACGGCGCAGATAGGCGAACGCAAAACGCACCGCGGCCCTTCCGAACGTGTCGTACATCAGGCTCCCTCCTCCTCTCCGCCCCGCTCTCGGATTCTGTGCGCCATTCGCGACTGCAGCGACCAGAGCTCGATGAAGCCCGGAGAGGCGGTCTGCGAGAAGAGGCCACCAGACTCGGCGAAGCCCGCCAGCTGGGCGTCGTAGACGGCGTTCGGCGAGGACCGGGTGAGGACCCGGACGCTGCCCTTGTAGAGGCGCAGGCCGATCTCCCCGGTCACCTGGGCGTTGACCGCCTCCATGTAGGCATCGAGATCGCTGCGCAGCGGCTCCCACCAGAGGCCGGCGTAGACGAGGTAGCCCCACTTCTGATCGAGGCCCGGCTTGAACTGGTTCTGGTGGATCGTGCCGACCAGCCGCTCGAGCTCCTCGTGGGCGGTGAGGATGATCGCCGCGGCGGGGACCTCGTAGATGTCGCGCACCTTGAGGCCGACGATCCGGTCCTCGATGTGGTCGACGATCCCGACCCCGTGGCGGCAGCCGATCGCCGCCGCTCGTTCGAGCAAATCGACCAGGCCGAGCCGCTCGCCGTTGAGCGTCACGGGCAGTCCGGACTCGAAGCCGACGGTGATCGTCTCGGCCTCGTCGGGTGCCTCCTCGGGCCGGGTGACCAGCTGGAAGACGTCGTCGTCGGGGGCGTGCTCGAGGTCCTCGATCCAGCGACCCTCTGAGGAGCGGCCCCAGAGGTTGTCGTCGATCGAGTAGGGGGCGACCTCGGTACCCCCCTTGACGGGGATGCCGTGCTCGCGGGCATAGGCGATCTCCTCCTCGCGGCCCATCTGCCAGGAGCGCACTGGGGCGATCGTCCGCAGCTCCGGCGCCAGGGTCGCGACCGTGGCCTCGATCCGGACCTGGTCGTTGCCCTTGCCGGTGCAGCCGTGGGCGATCGTGTCGCAGCCTGATTCGCGCGCGTATTCCACCGCCAGCTGGGCGATCAGCGGCCGCCCGAGCGCGGTGAAGAGCGGGTAGCCGTTGCCGTAGACCGCGTTGGCCCGGATCGCCGGTGCCAGGAACTCCTCGGCGAAGCGCTGGCGTGCGTCGACGACGTGGCACGCGACGGCGCCGAGCTGGAGTGCCTTGCGCTCGATCACGCCGTAGTCCTCCCCCGGCTGACCGAGGTTGACCGTGAGGCAGACGACCTCGGCCTCGTAGGCGTCCTGGATCCACTTCAGCATCACGCTCGTGTCGAGCCCGCCCGAATACAGCAGCAGGACCCGGCCGACCTCGTCCGGGCTCGCCTCGTAGCTGGCGGTGGGGCTCGTTTCTGGTGGCTTGGCGCTCACTGGACGCGCAAGTCTCGCATGACCGGCGCTGCCGGGTCAGTGGAGAGGGTCAGGGCGCTTCGATGCCGCCGCCGCCTTCTTCTTCGGCGGGCGTCGTCGGCGTTGTGGGAGTCGTTTCGGTCGTTTCGGTCGTTTCCGTCGGAGTCGTCGTTTCGGTCGATTCCGTCGTCGTCGAGGATTCGGTCGGAGTCGTCGTTTCGGTCGATTCCGTCGTCTGCGTCGTCTGCGTCGTCGACGTGGTCGGGACCGATTCCGAGGTCAACGCCGTCGAGGAGCTGCCGCTGTCGTTGCCGGCGATGACGATCACGGCGACGATCAGCCCGACGATCACGGCGATCAGGCAGGCGACCAGCAGGCGCATGTTGCCGTGCGGCCGGCCTCCGTCGGAGCCGTCTCCTTCGGGCCCCATCAAGCGAGTCGGATCCTCGTGCACCTAATCCTCCGGACCGAGTATTGCGTCGAGGATCGCGGTGGTGTCCTCGATCTCGAACCCGCTTCTCAGCCTGAAGTCGATCTCCTCTCGGCTGCTCCCGGATACCGCCATCTGCGTGGCCAGCAGCCGCGCCCCGGCCGGGGTGGGGCGATCCTCGCCCTGAGTCCGCGGCCCCGGCGCCGGAGGCCTGGCTTCGGGCTCCGGCGCCGGGGCGACCGCGCTCAGGTGCGTCCCACGCAGGGTCGGCTCGGGTCCGGGCGCCGCGGCGAGGCGGGCCTTGACCTCAGCCAGGGACTCGAGCAGACGCTCGGACTGGCGCCGGATCGCCTCCGCCTGGTCCATCAGCGAGTCGGTCAGCTCCATCAGCGAGGAGGCGCGCTCGGAGACGATCAGGTCCGCCGCCGCCTGAGCCTCGGAGAGATAGGTCCGGGCCTGGGCTTCGGCGTCGTCGATGACCGACTCGGCCGCGCGCTCGACGGCCTCGATGATGGCGCCGATCCGCTCCGCCGCGCTGGAGGCCAGCGGGCGCGGCTGGGGTGGTTCCTTGCGCCTCACGAGGAAGACAACATTAGAAGCGATGCCGCGATCAGTCCAACGGCCCTTTCGATCTGGTCCGAATCGACCATCAGCGGCGGCAGCAACCGCAGGGTCCCCGGCACGGGAACGTTGACGACGAGGCCGCGGGTCAGCAGGTCGGCGCCGAGCGCCGCCGCGTCGATGCCGTCCTCGAGGCCGACGCCCAGCATCAGGCCGCGACCCCGCACCTCGCGGACGCCGTCCAGCTCCAGCAGGTCGCAGCGCAGCTTCGTCCCCAGCTCGCGCACGCGCCGCAGCAGCCCGGGGTCGTCGACGATATCGAGGACGGCCAGCGCCGCTGCGGTCGCGATCGGGCCTCCGGCGAAGGTCGATCCATGGTCGCCGGGCTCGAGCGCCTCGGCGGCCACCGGAGCGGTGACGCAGGCGCCGATCGGGACACCGCCGCCGAGCGCCTTGGCGGCGGTGAGGACGTCGGGCCGGATGGGGGTCTGCTCGTAGGCCCACAGGGACCCCGTCCTCCCCATCCCGGTCTGGATCTCGTCGAGGATCAGCAGCGCGCCGGCCTCGTCGCAGGCCTGGCGGGCCGCGAGCAGGGTCTCCTCGCTGGCCGGGTAGACGCCGGCCTCGCCCTGGATCGGCTCGATCAGGACCGCCGCAGTGCGCTCGCCGACCGCCTCGCGGAGGGCCGAGCCGTCGTTGCGCGGCACCGAGCGGAAGCCGGGAAGCATCGGGCCCAGCGCCTCGTTGCGGGCGAGCCCGGGCGTCGCCGAGAGGGCGCCGTAGCTGCGACCGTGGAAGTCGCCCTCGAAGCTGACGATCTCCGGCTCGGCGATGCCGCGGGCGTGGGCGTGCTTGCGGGCGACCTTGATCGCGCACTCGATCGCCTCGGTGCCGGAGTTGGCGAAGAAGACGCGGCCGCCGAGGCTCGACTCCGAGAGCCGTTGCGCCAGGCGCGCCATCGGCTCGGTGTAGAAGAGGTTGGAGACGTGCATCAGGCGGCCGCTCTGCTCGCGGACCGCCTCGACCACCGCCGGGTGGCAGTGACCGATGGAGCAGACCGAGATGCCGGTGAGGAAGTCGAGGTACTCCTTGCCGTCGGCGTCCCAGAGCAGCGCGCCTTCGCCGCGGACGAAGTCGACCGGCGCCCGCCTGTAGGTCCGCATCAGGTAGCGGTCCTCCAGCGACTGGACCTCGGCGAGGCTCATCACCACCGTTCCCGCTTCGCTCGACGCGCTGTGAGACAGAGATGGACTTGCTCGCTCCGCCTCACGGGGTCACCATCGTCCCGATGCCGGCGTCGGTGAAGAGCTCCAAGAGGAGGCTGTGGGGCTTGCGGCCGTCGATGATGTGGGCCGATTGGGCGCCGCCCTGGATCGCCGCGATGCAGGCGGCCAGCTTCGGCCGCATCCCCCCCGCGACCCCCGGCAGCGCCTCCTCGACCTCGACCACCGAGGCGCGGGAGATCAGCGAGCCCTCATCGGCGGGGTCCGCCAACCAGCCCTCGACGTCGGTGAGGAAGATCGCCTTGTGGGCGCCTAGCGCCGCTGCCACCTTGCCTGCGGCCTCGTCGGCGTTGACGTTGTAGGACTGACCGTTGCGATCGGAGGCCGAGGAGGCGACGACCGGGATGTAGTCGGCGGCGATGTGGTTGAGGACGTCGACGTCGACTCGGTCGATCGAGCCGACGAAGCCGATCTTGTCGGCGTTGGGCACCGGCGAGACCTCGAACAGGGTCCCGTCCTCGCCCGAGAGCCCCACCGCCGGCTGGCCGTGGCGGTTGAGGCGCTGGACGATCTCGGAGTTGAGCTTTCCGCGTAGGACCATCTTCGCCACCTCGACCGTCTCGGCGTCTGAGACCCGGAGTCCCTCGTGGAAGCGAACCTCGAGGTTCAGCCGCTCCATGTAGCGGGTGATCTCCGGGCCGCCACCGTGGACGATCACCGGGTTGAGGCCGACGTACTTGAGCAGCACGACATCGGTGGCGAAGGCTTCGCGCAGATCCTCCTCGAGCATCGCGGCGCCGCCGTACTTGATCACCACCGTGCGCCCGTGGAACTCGCGGATATAGGGCAGCGCCTCGAGCAGGACCTCGACATTCGAGTGTGGTGGCTGATTCATGGTCTCCTCCGACCGCGGCGTGTTCTTCATGTCGTGTACTCCGCGTTGATCCTCACGTACTCGTAGCCGAGGTCCGAGAACCAGACGTGGGCGCGGTGCTCGCCGCGGCCCAGGCGTACGCCGATATCCGCCTCGGGCACCTCGGAGGCCAGCTCGGCGGCGTCGATCGAGCCGGCGCCGAGCTCCTCCAAATCCTCGCCGGCCAGCGCCGCGCCGGCGGCCTGGGCGATCCGGCCCCAGTTCGGGTCGCGGCCGAAGAGCGCCGTCTTCACCAGCTGGGAGTTGGCGATCGCCCGGGCGACCCGCTCGGCCTCGGCAACGGTGGCGGCCTCGACGACCTCGATCCGCCCGATCCTGGCGGCGCCCTCGCCGTCGCGGACGATCTCGATCGCCAGCTGCTGCAGCACCGCCTCCAGCAGACCCTCGGGAAGCGGCCTGCCCGAGGCGCCGCTCGCCTGCAGCAGGACGGTGTCGTTGGTGCTCATCTGCCCATCGACGGTGATCCGGTTGAAGGAGGCGTCGACAGCGCTTCGCAGGACCCCCTCGGGGTCGGCGACGACGGCGTCTGTCTGGACGAAGCAGAGCATCGTCGCCATGTCCGGCTCGATCATCCCGGCCCCCTTCGCCTGCGCGGAGAGGGTGACGCCGCCGACCCGCAGCCTGCAGCGCTTCGGCCAGCGATCGGTGGTGAGGATCGCGTCGGAGAAGGCCCCGCCGCCGTCGGCCGAGAGATCCGAGGCGGCCTCGCCGATCCCCCTCAGGACCGCATCGACCGGGAGCGGAACGCCGATCGTGCCGGTCTCGGCGACCGCGACGGCCTCGGGCGCCACCCCAAGGCAGGCCGCCGCCTCCTCGCACATCGCCAGGGCGTCGGCATAGCCCTTCTCGCCGGTCTCGGCGTTGGCGTTGCCGGAGTTGACCACGGCGGCGCGGATCCGACCGCGGTCGCAGCGCTCGCGGCAGACCCTGATCGGCGCCGCGGCGGAGGCGTTGCGGGTCAGCACCAGGGCGGAGGACACCTCCTCGGCGTCGCAGACGAGCAGCCCGACGTCGGTGCGCCCGCCGCCCTTGAGGCCGCAGTGGGCGCCGCCGGCGCGGAAGCCTGGTGCCAGCCGGGACGGGTCCAGCTCCTCCACCCCGTCCGGGGCGTCCACCCAGCGCGACCTGAAGAAGGCGCTCACAGCAGTCCCTCGGTCTCGTCGAGCCCCAGCATCAGGTTGAGGTTCTGCACGCCCTGGCTCGCGGCTCCCTTCCAGATGTTGTCGATCGCCGAGAAGGCCATTACCCGGCCGTGCTCCTCGACGGTGACGTAGAGGTGGCACTCATTCGTTTCGCGCAGGGCCCGGAGGTTCGGCGGGCCGTCGAGGACGCGGATGAAGGGCTCGCCGTCGTAGCGCTCCCGGTAGAGCGCCTGGACCGCGCCCTTGGAGACCGTTTCGGTCGTCTGCGCGAAGCAGGTCGCCAGCTCGCCCTGGTCGAGCGGGATTAGGTGGGGCACGAAGGTGACCGGCGCCGGGCTGCCGAGCGCCACCAGCTCCTGTTCGATCTCGGGCCGGTGGCGGTGGCCCTCGGTCTTGTAGGGGAAGGCGTTCTCCGTCATCGCGCTGAAGTGCACGGTGTCGTCGCTGCTGCGGCCGTAGCCGGAGGTTCCCTGCATGGCCGCCACGCAGACGTCGGCCAGCAGGCCCTTCTCGGCCAGCGGCGCCAGGCCGAGGATGCTGGCCGTCGGGTAGCAGCCGGGGGTCGCGACCAGCTTCGCCTCTCGCAGCTGGTCGCGGTAGAGCTCGCTGAGCCCATAGACGCCGGTGCCGAAGATCTCCGGAGCGCCGTGCTCGCCGTACCAGCGCTCATAGGTCTCCAGGTCGCGCAGGCGGAAGTCGGCGGAGAGGTCGACCACGAGCACTTCCCGCTCGCGCAGCGCTGCGACGGTCGGCGCCGCCGCCCCATGCGGGTAGGCGACGATCGCGGCGTCGATCCCCCCGATCCGGTCGAGGTCCAGCTCGGTCAGCTCGATCGGGACCCGGTAGCGCGGGTAGAGCCGGTCCAGCCGGGTGCCGGCGTCGCTGCGCGAGGTCGCCGCGACCAGCTGCAGCCGTGGGTGGCGCCAGACGATCTCGGCGGCGAGCGCGCCGGTGAACCCCGAGGCGCCGGCGACGAGGACGCGGGCGGCCGGGTCGCCGGTGAGCGGCTGTCGCGTCTGCTCATTCACGCAGCGTTCCCCCGATCGCCTCGAGCTTCGCCTTGATCGCCTCGCGCAGGCTCGCTACCTCCTCGTCGGTGAGGGTGCGGTCGGGGGCACGGAACTCGAGGTTGAGCGCCAGGCTCTTGCGGCCCTCCCCCAGCTGCTCGCCTTCGAAGAGATCGAAGACGGCGGCCGAGCGCAGCAGCTCGCCGCCGCCGGAGAGGATCGCCTCGCGGACCCGGGCCGCCGCGACCTCGGCGGGCACGATCACGGCGAGGTCCTGGCTGACGGCGGGGAAGGTCGTGACGTCCTCGTAGGTCTCCTCGCCGACCGTCGCCGCGGCGATCAGCGGGGCGGCGTCGACTTCGAAGGCGACCGCCGCCTCGACGTCCCACTCGCGGCAGGCTAGCGGGTGGACCTCGCCGAGCCAGCCGGCGACCGCGCCCGCGGCGAGGACGCGAGCGGCGCGGCCGGGATGCAGGAAGGGCTCGGAGGCGGGCTCGAACGCGAGGCTGGCGCCGAGCTGCCCGGCGAGCGCCTCGAGCACCGCCTTCAAAGCAAAGAAGTCGCCGGGCTCGCCGCCGCCCCGCCAGGAGCGCGCGATCAGTGGGCCGACCGCCAGGCAACCGAACCGTTGCGGCTCGACGATCGGCGCCGGCCGGCGGCCGCGAAAGGTCCCACCGAGGGGGCCGTCCACGGCGGTCCCGCCTCGCAAATAGACGCCGCCCGACTCGAACAGCGCGACCCGGTCCAGACCCCGCGCCAGGTTGCGGGCGGCGACGTCGAGCAGCGAGCCGAGCAGCAGCGTCCGCATCACCGACTGGTCCTCGGAGAGCGGATTCTCGAGCGCAACCGCATCGGCCCGGGGGTCGCCGTCTCCAAGCCGCAGCCGCGAGGCCTCGCCCGGGTCGGTGAAGCTCCAGCCGACGACCTGATCGAAGCCGAGGTCGCGCAGCGTGTCCTCGGCGCGGCGGCGAAGGCCCTGATCGCGCGTCAGCCCGCCGACCCGCTCCGCGGTCGCCGGCAACGTGGTCGGCAGGTGCTCGTCGAAGCCATGGATCCGCCCCACCTCCTCGATCAGGTCGACCTCGCGGGTAACGTCGTAGTGGCGGTCGGGCGGGACCGTGACCTCGAGGTCCTCGCCGGCGACCTCGACCCCGAAGCCGAGCCGCTCCAGGTAGGCGACCTGGTTGCCCTGTGGGATCTCCATCCCGAGCAGCCCCCGCACCCGCGCTGCTCGCAACGTGATCACCGGCGGCGGGGGGATCGCGGCCGCGACGTCGATCGTCCCGGGCACGAGCTTCGCCCCGCAGAGCTCGACCATCAGCCGCGAGGCGATCCGCTGCGCCCGCATGCAGAGGTCCGGATGGAGCTGCTTCTCGAAGCGCGAGGACGCCTCCGAGCGCAGGCCGAGCACCCGCGAGGTGCGCAGGATGTTGGTCCCGTTCCAGGTGGCGACCTCGAGCAGGACGCTCGTCGTCTCCGCGGAGACCTCGGAGATCTGGCCGCCCATGACGCCGGCGATGCCGGTCGGCCCGTCGCTGTCGCAGACGAGGACGGTCTCCTCGTCCAGGGTTCGCTCGACGTCGTCGAGCGTGGTCATCTTCTCGCCGGCGGCCGCCGTGCGGACGTTGAGCGCCCCGCCCGGCACCTTGTCTAGATCGAAGGCGTGCAGGGGTTGGGCGGTCAGCAGCATCACGTAGTTGGTGATGTCGACCACGTTGTTGATCGGCCGCTGCCCGGCGGCGCTCAGTCGCGCCTGCAGCCATGGCGGCGAGGGAGCGACCTCGACGTCGACGAAGGCGCGGGCGGTGAAGCGCGGGCACAGCTCGGGCACCTCGACCGTGACCGAGGCTAGCTCGGCGATCTCGCCCGGCCCCTCCGCAGCCGCGTCCTGCGCCCAGGGCTCCCCGGCGAGCGGCGCCGCGGTGACCGCGTGCACCTCGCGGGCGACCCCGTAGACGCCGAAGCAGTCGGTTCGGTTCGGCGTCACCTCGATCTCGAGCACCGGCTCGGCGATCGGCAGGACATCGGCGAGCGGCGAACCGGGCGCGGCGCCGTCCTCCAGAACCATGATCCCGTCTGCCTCCTCGGCCACCTCCAGCTCGGCCGCGGAGAGGATCATGCCTTCGGAGGCGACGCCGCGGAGCTTCGCCTTGCGCAGCTGCTCGCCCCCGGGCATCCGCGCGCCCGGCAGCGCGACGGCGACCGTCTGGCCGGCGCCGACGTTCGGCGCGCCGCAGACGATCGTGCGCTCGCCGTCGCCGGTGTCGACCGTGCAGACTCGCAGCCGGTCGGCATTCGGATGCGGCTCGGCGGCGAGCACCCTGCCGATCACGAAGCCCTCGGGGCTTGGCGGGCCGACCGTGGTGACGCGCTCGACCTCGGTGCCGGTCATCAGCAGGCGCTCGGCAAGCTCCAAGGGCTCGACGCCGGGGTCGCAGTAGGAGCGCAGCCATGAGTACGGGACCCTCATGACAGGGCCTCGCCGGTGCTCCGCTCACGCAGATTCAGATATGGACGTTCGCTCCGCATCGGCTCAGTGGAACTGCTCCAGCATTCGCGCGTCGTTGTCGAAGAAGCGCCTCAGGTCGGGGATGCCGTGGCGCAGCATCGCGACCCGCTCGACCCCGAGGCCGAAGGCGAAGCCCTGGACCCGCTCGGGGTCGTAGCCGCTGGCCTCGACGAAGCCGAGCACGTTTGGGTCGACCATGCCGGCACCGAGGATCTCGATCCAGCCCTGTCCCTTGCAGAGGTTGCAGCGTTCCCCGCCGGGCAGCGTTCCGGTCCCAGCGCACTGGAAGCAGGAGACGTCGACCTCGACGCTGGGCTCGGTGAACGGGAAGTAGTGGGGGCGCAGCCGCACCTCGCGCTCGTCGCCGAAGATCGCTCGCGAGAGCGCCAGCAGCGTCCCCTGGAGGTCAGCGAGGGTGAGGCCCTCGGCGATCGCCAGTCCCTCAATCTGGTGGAACATCGGGCTGTGGGTCGCGTCGGAGTCGCGGCGGTAGACCTTCCCGGGGACAATGATGAAGATCGGCGGCGGCTGCGCCTCCATCGCCCGCACCTGCATCGGCGAGGTGTGGGTGCGCAGCAGGACGTCGGGATGGGACTGCACGTAGAAGGTGTCCTGGAGCATCCGCGCGGGGTGACCGGGTGGGTGGTTCAGCGCGGTGAAGTTGTAGTAGTCGTGCTCGATCTCGGGGCCCTCGGCGACGCGGTAGCCGAGGCCGACCATCACGTCCTCGATCAGGCGGGTGGTGCGGGCGATGAGGTGGGCGTGTCCGACCGGCCGCGACGGCGCCCCGGGCAGGGTCACGTCGACGAGGTCGGTGGCGAGCCGCTGCTCCAGCTCGGCGGCGTCCAGCGCGGCGGCGCGCGCCTGGAGTGTGGCCTCCAGCTCCTTGCGGGCCATGTTGGCGGCGCCCCCGACCTTGCCGCGTTCCTCCTGGGGAAGCTCGGCGATCCCGCGCAGGATCGTCGTCAACTCGGCTTTGCGCCCGAGGTAGTGGACCCGCAGCCCCTCGAGCTCGGCGCTCGAGGACGAGGCGGCGATCGCGGCCTCGGCCTCACCCCTGATCTCCTCGATCCGCTCAAGCATCGGGGGTGGCCTCCGGCATCGCGGGCGACGATATCCGCTTACACATCACGGCTCCCGCCCGCTCGCTTGCGAAGCCTCAGATATGGACGCGACGCTCGCTACGCGCTGGCAGGCTATGGCCGCCGCGGCGGCGACGTTGAGGGACTCGGCTCCGCCCGGGCGCAGCGGGATCGTCGCCGCCGCCCCGCACTCGGCGACGACCTCCCGCGGCAGCCCCTCGCGCTCGGCGCCGAAGCAGAGCGTCGCCGCCCCATCGAGCGCCTCCAGACCGGCTCCGCCGTGGGCGACCAGTGCCACGCGTGGCTCGGGCGTCTCCCCCACCTCCGCCCGCACCGGGGGCCGGGCGAAGATCGAACCCATGCTGGCCCGCACCGCCTTCGGCGAGAAGGGATCGGCGCAGCCGGGGCCGAGCACCACCGAGCCGGGCAGGAGGGCGTGGGCGGTGCGGAGGATGGCGCCGACGTTGCCGGGGTCGCCGACCCCGTGCAGGAAGAGGCAGGGGGCCTGTGCGCGTTGCGACCACCGCAGGGGCCAGACCGCGATCGCACGGGTGCCGGAGCCGAGCGAGGAGACCCCGCCCAGCAGGTCCGGATCGACCTCCTCGCCGCCCAGGCCCGCTCCGGCGGCGGTCAGCAGGAAGCGCGGCTCGGCGCCGGCGACCAATCCCGCCTCGAGCAGGTCCTCCCCCTCGCTGGCAAACAGTCCCTCGCGCTCGCGATGCTTGCGATCGCGCAGCTTGCGGACCAGTTTCAGCTTCTCGTTGTGGGGGCTGGCGATCATCGTTGCTCGGCTGGGTGTGTCATTTCGTGTTGGCGGTTTCTTCTCCTGGAACGAAAAAGCGGGCCGCAAACTGACGGCCCGCCCGGGAGAATGGAATGTCGGTGTGCCGCTAGGCGGCCGCACCCTCCCGGGCTAGCTCCACGAATCGGCGGAAGGCGTCGCGGTCGCTCACCGCGATCTCGGCGAGCATCTTGCGGTTGACCTCGACCTCGGCCTTGCTGAGGCCGTGCATCAGTTCGGAGTAGCTCATGCCCTCCATCCGGGCGGCGGCGTTGATCCTGGTGATCCAGAGCCGGCGGAACGTCCGCTTGCGGTTGCGCCGGTCGCGGTAGGCGTACATGCCCGACCGCTGCACCTGCTCTTTGGCGAAGCGGTAGGAGGAATGCTTGCGGCCGAAGTAGCCCTTCGCTTCCTTCAGCACCTTGCGGCGCTTCTTGCGCGCGTTGACCGAGCGCTTGACGCGGCTCACTTCTTGCCTCCTCCGAGCAGGGCCCGCACCGTCGGCGCGTCGTTCGGGGAGATCTCGACCGGCCGCGCCATCCGCCGCTTGCGCTTCGGCGACTTCTTCTCGAGGATGTGGCTGGAGTAGGCACGACGCCCCCGGAGCTTGCCGGTGGCGGTCTTGCGGAAGCGCTTCTTGGCGCCGGAATGAGTTTTCATCTTCGGCATCGGGCTCGCTATTGAAGCAGACGGGCGCGCCTGCGCGCTGTGCTCACGATATGCCGGCCCCGCGCCTGGGTACGCTGGCGCCGCGATGCGGATCCTCTACGTGGTCGGGACGCGGCCCAACTTCGTCAAGACGGCGCCTGTCATCGGCGCTCTTCGCGCCCGCCTCCCCGAGGGCCGGCACGCGATCGTCCACACCGGCCAGCACTACGACCGCATGATGTCGGGGGTATTCCTCGAGGAGCTGGGGGTGCCGGCGCCCGACCACATGCTCGGGGTCGGATCGGGCAGCCACGCGGTGCAGACGGCGCGGACGATGGAGCGCCTGGAGCCCGTGCTGGAGGCCGAGAAACCGGACCTGGTGATCGTTCCGGGTGACGTCAACTCGACCCTGGCGGCGGCCCTAACCGCGGTCAAGATCGGGATTCCCGTCGCCCACATCGAGTCCGGCCTGCGCAGCTTCGACATGACGATGCCGGAGGAGGTGAACAGGATCGTCGCCGACCGCTTCTCGGCCCACCTCTTCCTCCACAGCGACGAGGCGATCGCCAACCTGCGCGCGGAAGGGATTCCCGACGAGAGCATGCACTTCGTCGGCAACACGATGATCGACACCCTGGTCGCGCTCGAAGCGCGATTCCGGGCCGCCGGGGCCGCGCAGCGGCTCGGGGTCGAGCCCGGCGCCTACGCGCTCGTCACCCTGCACCGCCCGGCGCTGGTCGACGGCCCCCTCCTGGCCGAGACGGTCGGCCAGCTCGCCGCCCTCGCCCGCGAGATGCCGGTCGTCTTCCCGGTCCACCCGCGAACCCGCAAGATGATGGAGAGCGTCGAGTCCGACCACCCGGGCCTGTCGCTGATCGAGCCGCTCGGCTATCTCGAATTCCTCTCGCTGCTCGCCGACGCCGGCGCCGTCCTCACCGACTCCGGCGGAATCCAGGAGGAGACGACCTATCTCGGCGTCCCCTGCTTCACGCTGCGCGACAACACCGAGCGGCCGGTGACGATCCGCTGCGGAACCAACCCACTGCTCGGCCTCGATCCGGCCGCGATCGCCGGCATCCCGGCCGCGCTCGCGCAGCGAGGCGAGGCGCCCTCCCAGCCGCCGCCGTTGTGGGACGGCCGGGCCGCGGAGCGAGTCGCCGACGTACTCGTGCCCGACGCCTAGGCGTCGGTGGAAGCGTCGGCGGCAGCGCCGTCGACCAAGGCCGCGTCCTCGAGCTTGGCGACCTCTTTGCTCGGCGCCAGCAGCATGCTCATGTTGCGCCCTTCCTGCAGCGGCTCTGACTCGATCGTGGCCAGCCCGCCGAGGTCCTCGTAGAGCTTCTGCAGCAGCGCCCGACCACGCTCCGGGTGGGCCTGCTCGCGGCCGCGGAACATGATCGTGATCTTGACCTTGTCGTGATTCTTGAGAAAACGCTCGACATGGCCCTTCTTCGTCTCGTAGTCGTGGGTCGCGATCTTCGGGCGCAGCTTGATTTCGCGGATGTTGACCTGCTGCTGGTGCTTGCGGGCGGCCTTCTGCTTCTGCTCCTGCTCGTATTTGTACTTCGAGTAGTCGAGCAGGCGGGTCACCGGCGGTTTCGAGTTGGGGGCCACCTCGACCAGGTCGAGGTCGGCGTCCTGGGCGCGTTTCAGCGCCTCCTGCGTGTCGACGATGCCGAGCTGCTCGCCGTCGGCGCCGATCAGGCGCACCTGCGGGACGCGGATCCGATCGTTGATCCTCGTCGTGTCGCGCTCTGGGGGGCGCCGATCGAACCTACGCGGGACCGGCACTATCGAGAGGAGCGGTGGAGCTTCAAGAGGACGAAGGGTCGGGAGGCAGGCACAGGGCGCTCAGTGGCGGCGGTCATTTGGCGTGCCTGCATTCAAGTGAGGCGGAGTATAGAGGCACAGGCGCACTTGGCAACTCGGTCGCTAGGCGACGCCGGTCTCGGACCTGACCCGGGCGGCGAACTCGGCCAGCGACATCTCCCCCAGGTCCCCGTCGCCGTGGGAGCGAACGGCGACCGCTCCCGCTTCCTGCTCGCGGTCGCCGACGACCAGCATGTAGGGATAGCGGCCGATCGAGCTGTCGCGGATCTTCTTCCCGATCGACTCCGAGCGCTCGTCGATCGCGACCCGCACGCCGGCGTCGCGCAGCTCCTCCATCGCCCGCGCTCCGTACTCGTTGTGGCGATCGGAGATCGGCAGGACGATCGCCTGGACGGGCGCCAGCCAGACGGGAAAGCGCCCGGCATAGTGCTCGATCAGGATCCCCGCGAAGCGCTCCATCGAGCCGAGCAGGGCGCGGTGGATCATCACCGGGCGGTGGGGGGCGTCGTCGGCGCCGGTGTAGTGGAGCTCGAAGCGCTCGGGCATCTGGAAGTCGAGCTGGCAGGTGCCGCACTGCCAGGAGCGCCCCAGCGCGTCGGTGATGTGGAAGTCGATCTTCGGGCCGTAGAAGGCGCCGTCTCCGGGGTTCAGCTCGTACTCGCGGCCCAGCCGCTCCAGCGCCTCCGCCAGGGCCGCCTCGGCCTTCGCCCATTGCTCCTCGCTGCCCATCGACTTCTCCGGCCGGGTCGAGAGCTCGACGTGGACGTCCTCGAAGCCGAAGCGCGCGTAGAGCTCGTCGATCGCCTCGCAGATGCTGGCGACCTCGTCGGTGATCTGGTCCTCGGTGCAGTAGACGTGGGCGTCGTCCTGGGTGAAGGCGCGGACCCGCAGCAGCCCGTGCAGGACGCCCTCGCGCTCGTTGCGGGAGACGCGGCCGAACTCGGCCAGGCGCAGCGGCAGCTCACGGTAGGAGTGGCGGTCGGCGGCGTAGACGAGGCAGGCGCCGGGGCAGTTCATCGGCCGCAGCGCGAAGCGGCGCTCGTCGTCCTCCATGAAGTACATCTCGTCGCGGTAGTTGTCCCAGTGCCCGGAGCGGTGCCAGAGCTCCTCGTCGAGGACCTGCGGCGTCGCGATCTCCTGGTAGCCGCGCTTGCGCAGCTGCTTCTGGACCTCGGCTTCGATCAGGTGCAGGAGGGTCGTCCCGTTGGGCAGCCAGAAGGGCATCCCGGGCGCCTCCTCGCGCAGCATGAAGAGTCCCAGCTGGGGGCCGAGGCGGCGGTGGTCGCGCGCCTTGGCCTCCTCGATCCGCTCCAGGTGCCGCTCGAGGTCCTTCTTCGAGAAGAAGGCGGTGCCGTAGATGCGGGTCAGCTGCTCGCGGTTCTCGTCGCCGCGCCAGTAGGCGCCGGCGACCGAGTTGAGCTTGACCGCCTTGATGCGCCCGGTGGAGGGCCCGTGGGGGCCGCGGCAGAGGTCCTCGAAGGGGCCGTTGCGGTAGAGGGAGACGGTCTCGACCCCTTCGTCGCGGACGAGGTCCTCGATCAACTCGACCTTGAAGTCCTGCCCCTGGCCGCGGAAGATCTCGACCGCCTCGGCCACCGGCACGTCGCGGCGGCCGAACTGCTCGTCGGCGGCGATGTGCTCGAGCATCGCCGCCTCGATCTTCCCCAGGTCCTCTTCGGTGACCTTCGCATCGGGCGGGAACTCGAAGTCGTAGTAGAAACCGGAGTCGATCGGCGGCCCGATCGTCACCTTCGTGCCCGGGTAGAGGTCCAGCACCGCCTCGGCCATCACGTGGGCGGCGTCGTGGCGGATCAGCTCCAGCGCCTCGGGGTCGCGGTCGGTGAGGATGGCGACCTCGGCCCCGCCCTCGGAAAGGGGCGCCGAGAGGTCGCGCAGCTCGCCGTCGACGCGAATCGCCAGCGCGGCCTTGGCAAGGCCGGGCCCGATCGCCGCCGCGGCGTCGGCGCCGGTCGCGCCCGCGGGCAGCTCCAGGGGCTTGCCGTCGGGCAGGGTGACGGTGATCTTCGTCGCGGCCTCCACGGAAGGCATGCTACCCACGGCACCTCCCCCAGGACCGGCCTCAGCCGGCTGGGCCCTGGCGCGCCTGGCGGACGGCGATCAGCGGGCAGGGGCTCTCGCCGGCGACCGGGCCCTCCACTTCCCACAGGACGTATGGCGGGGCGATGCGGCGGACGCTCAGCCCCGGGAACGGCGGCTGCGAGGTCGCGCCGCGGCTGACGACGAAGCGCACCCCGCGCGGGGGCGCGTCTCCGGCTGCGGCTTCGGACTCGATGCAGACGCGGCCGCCGCGCAGCTCCCAGGCGATGTACGGGGTGCCGTGCTGGTTCGCCAGCAGATCGTCGGAGGCGAGGACGAGGGTCGAGTCGGCCGCGACCAGCGGCCGCAGCCCGGTCAGCGCCGGCGAGTAGGACGTGGGGCCGACCGGAGCATTGGCGAGGGCGAGAAGCGAGCAGATGCCCGCCGCCGCGATGAAGACGGCGGCGGCAAGCGACTCGACCGAGGCCGGAGCGGCGAAGGCCCGGGCGCGCGGGGCCCCTTCCTCTCGCATGCCGAGAGGAAGGGGCGCGGGGAAGCGGTCGAGCAGAGGCAGCAGGATCGTCAGCGCCGCCAGCGGGGCGGCGATCTCGATCGCCTTGGCGGCGGTGTAGGGCGTGCCGCCGGCGCGGGCGGCGAGGTAGGCGATCGCCGCGGCGGCGAGGCCGGCGAGGATGGCCGACTCGCGGCGGCGCCAGCAGCTGAGGATCCCGTGGATCAGCAGGACCAGCGCGAAGGCGGCGCCGAGGTAGTAGCCGGCCGCGGGGACCGCGCCGTCGCCGGGAGCGAGGCGGAAATCGCCGGAGGGCCAGATTCCGAGCGCCTCGAAGGGCGAGACCTGGCCGAAGAGGTTGCCGAGCCCGGGGCCGTTGGGATCGAAGGTCTCGAAGCTGTGGAAGTCGATCATGCGGCCGATCTCCGGGGCGACGAGGACCAGGAAGGTCAGCAGGGCCAAGAGCGTGGCGCGGATCGGGGAAGGGCCGAGGGAATCGGCTGCGGGTCCTGTCGTGGCGGCCACCCCCACGGTGCTCGGCACTGGACGCGCCTCCGCGCCGCGGGGCTCCCCCGCCACCACGCCACCCCCAGGAGATTGCGGCCGGGCCCAAAGCCACTCGGCGATCGCCCAGATGACCGCGGCTCCCAGGAGCCAGATCAGGCCGGGGAAGCTGTAGGTGTAGACGGAGCCGACTGCGAGCAGGGCGGATGGGACGAAGCGGAGGGGGAGATCGCGCCAGGCGCGGGTCGATTCTCTGAGCGAGAGCGCGAAGGCGAGGAGGAAGAGGGCCTCCATGGTCTCCTTGAAGGCGCCCTGGGCGAAGTAGGAGGCGACCACGTAGGCGAGACCGACGATCAGCGCTCCGGCCGTGCGCGGAATCGGCTTCAGGCCCTGGAAGGCGACCAGGGCCGTCAGAGGCGCAAGGACGCCGACCGAGACGGTGAGGCCGCTGAAGCCCTGGACGAGGCCGATGCCAAGGCCCCTGTTCAGGGCGACGACGATGGAATGCGGGCCGAGCGGGTAGCCCTGGTGAAGGAGCTGGGAGCCCTGGCCGTGGGAAAGGCGCTCGGCGGCCAGGAGGTGCTGGGACATGTCGGGGTTGAAACTGGTCCCGAGGATCCCGAAGTGGCCTTCGACGGCGAACGGGAGCGAGGCGGCGAGCAGGGCCACGAGGGCCACGGGCCCGCCCGACCGCAGCCCCCCCGCTCCGCCCTCGAGCCGCCCCCGGAGGTAGACCACCGACCCGGCCGTGAGCAGGGCGACGACGACCGCCGAGACGGTCCCGTGACCCGGCAGTCGCACGGTCCCCCAGCAGATCACGCAGAGCAGCGCCAGGCCGACGGCCGGCGAGAGCCACGACCAGCGACGCCGCCCGCAGAGCGCGATCGCCGCCTGGCCGATCGCCAGCGCGGCGCCGCACACCGCCAGCACGGCTGCATAGGTCGCGATCACAGGGCCGCGAGCCTAGACTGCGGAGATGGCGTTCGTACCTCCCGCTCGCCACCTGCTGCGCGCCAGGGACCTGGCGGACGCCCGCTTCTTCGAACCGCTGGACGTGGACGACCTCGCCCGGGCGGCCGGCCTCTCGCGCGCTCACTTCAGCCGGGAATTCCGCCGCACCTTCGGCGAGTCGCCGCACGCCTACCTGCTGACGCGCCGGCTGGAGCGGGCGGCGGCGCTGCTGCGCGGCACCGACCACTCGGTCGCCGTGGTCTGCCTCTCGGTCGGGCTGCAGGGCATCGGCTCGTTCACGACCAGCTTCAAGCGCGCCTACGGGATGACTCCCACCGCCTACCGGGCGAGCTTCCCACCGGCCTCCCAGCTGGCCCGGGTTCCGGGCTGCATCGTGCGCGCCTACTCCCGCCCGCAACACCGCACGTTTCGAGAAGCCAGCGAGCCTGCCCGGACCTAGCATCGCGCCAACCGATCCCAACGAGGAGGAAACGATGAAGATCGCATGCGCACAGCTCTGGGTCCACGACCAGGACGAGGCCCTCGCCTTCTACACGGAGAAGCTCGGCATGGAGGTCCGCGCCGACGTCACGCTGGCCGAGATGGGCAACTTCCGCTGGCTCACGGTCGGGCCCCCGGGGCAGGAGGAGGTAGCGATCGTGCTGATGGCGATCCCGGGCCCGCCGATGTTCGAGCCGGAGACCGTCGAGCAGATCAAGAGCCTGATGGCGAAGGGAGCCGGCGCGACCGTCTTCCTCACCACCGACGACTGCCAGGCGACCTACGAGGAACTCGCCGCCCGCGGCGTCGAGTTCGTCGAGCCGCCCGAACAACGCCCCTACGGCATCGATTCCGGCTTCCGCGACCCTTCCGGCAACCACCTGCGGCTGACCCAGGTGATGGAGATGGCGGCCTAAAACGCCGTCTCCGCGGCCGGGAATGGGCGTTACTGGGCTCGAACCAGTGACCTCCAGCTTGTCGAGCTGGCGCTCTCCCAACTGAGCTAAACGCCCCGGGAGCCTGAATCTAGCAGCGGCTGACGGCAGGGAGGTTGCAAGTGGCGGCGAAACTAAAGGCCCGTTTGCATGTGCGGATGGAAACGATGCAACTTTTACGTCCCGTTAGTGTTTATCAGTACGTTGCCATAGCAGCGGCAGCTACAACTTCAAGCTCGAGGACCGACGAGCCAGCGATTTAGAACTCTCTGGTGGTACGTCCTTCGGAAAACAAGGGGCCCCTTTGCAGGGGCCCTTTTCCGTTCCGCTACGCCGCCTCAGACGTGATCGCTGGGCAGGTGCCAGCGGCGGGGGGCGATCAGCTCGTGGCTGCCGCCCGGCCCCCATGAGCCCGGCTCGTAGAGCTCCACCGGGGGTGGCTGCTCCAGAACCGGCTCCGAGACCTCCCAGAGCCGCTCGATCGCGTCGGAGCTGGTGAAGAGGGTCCGATCGCCGACCATGACGTCGTGGATCAGGCGCTCGTAGGCGTCGAGCGCCTGCTCGACCCCACCGAACGTGTCGGCGTAGCTGAATCGCATGTGCGCCTCCCCCAGCCGCATCGTCGGGCCCGGCACCTTGGCGAGGAAGGAGGCCGAGATGCTGCCCGGGTCGCCCAGCTCGAAGGTGAGGTGGTCGTGGCCGAAGGACTCGGCGATCTGGTCGCAGTCGAGCGGGAACATCCGCCGCGGCGGCTGGGAGAAGGCGATCGTCAGCAGGTGCCGGTTCTGGGCGAGGCGCTTGCCGGAGCGCAGGTAGAAGGGCACTCCCTCCCAGCGCCAGTTGTCGACGAACGCCCTGAGCGCGACGAAGGTCTCGGTTTCGGAGTCGCCGGCCACCCCCTCCTCGTCGCGATAGCCGGCGTACTGGCCGCGGACGACGTCGCCGGGCGCGAGCGGCAGCATCGAGTCAAACACCTTTTCCCGCTCGAGCCCAAGCGCTTTGGGCTCCAGCGAGGTCGGCGGCTCCATCGCGACGAAGCCGAGAACCTGGAAGAGGTGGGTGACGATCATGTCGCGGAAGGCGCCGGTCTCCTCGTAGAAGCTGCCCCGCATCTCGATCGAGAGGGTCTCGGGAACATCGATCTGCACGTGGTCGATGTGGTTGCGGTTCCAGACGGGCTCGAACATCCCGTTGGCGAAGCGCATCGCCAGCAGGTTCTGGACCGCCTCGCGGCCGAGGTAGTGGTCGATGCGGTAGATGCCGCGCTCCTCGAAGACCAAGCGCAGCAGCTCGTTCAGCTCACGCGCCGAGGCAAGGTCGGTGCCGAACGGCTTCTCGGTGATCACCTTCGCCTCCCGGCCTAGGCCGAGCTCACCGATCTGCTCGACGGCCCCGGCGGCGGCCCGCGGCGGCAAGGAGAGGTAGAAGAGGATGCCGGAGTCGTCGCCGAGCTCGGCGCGGGCGTCGCCGATGGCCTCGCCCAGGCCCGCGAAACCGTCCCCCACTCCGGTGAACCGGAGCGACTCGGCGAAGCGCTCCCAGGCGTCGGAGTCGAGGGAGCGGCGGCCGGAGCCCTCGACCGACTCGCGCGCGAGCTCGCGGAACTCCTCGACCTCGATCGCCCTGCGCGCCGTGCCGATGATGCGGAATCGCTCCGGCATCAGCCCGACCCGGGCCAGGTGGAACATGCCCGGCAGCAGCTTCCGCTTCGACAGATCCCCGGTCGCCCCGAAGAGGACGATCACCTGATCCTGGGGTACCTGCGGGGCGGCTCTCTGCGCGATCGCGGTCGCGGTTGGGGCGCTCACTCCGTCAGGCTGACAGATGGCGCCGCTGGCCCTCGCCGGGGATCTCAACCTATGCTGGATGAGGAGCGATGGCGAGCGGCAAGACGCAGTCCGGAGTCGAGTACGACCCGCGGGCCCTGGACCTGGTCGAGCGGCGCTTCTGGCGAGGCATCTGGGAGTCCGTTCCGCCGCAGACCGCCACCGAGCGGGGGATCCAGCTGCGTCGCTTCGGCCCAATCCAGGCGACGATCGTGACCGCGCTCCCTCAGCTGGGGATGCTGAATCTCCTCCTCGGAGCGACCGAGCCGGGCGCGATCGCAGGAGGTCATCTCGCCGCCGCCGCCGAGTGGTCGGAGTCGCTCGGCGTCGCCCCGTACGTACCGGTCTCGCCGGGGCTGCCCGAGACCGCCGCGGCCGAGGCGTGGCTCGCCGAGAACGGCTTCGAGAGCGAATACGCCTGGATGAAGTTCGTCCGCGACACCCATCCGCCCCGCTTCGTGGTGCCGGACGACGTCGAGGTCGTCGAGCTCTCCGACTCGGAGCGGGAGCCGTTCGGGATGCTGGCGACGAGCGGCTTCGGCCTGCCGGCGTGGGCATCGACCTTCTTCGCCCGACTGCCCGAACGAGGGGAGTGGCGCTGCTACGTCGCCCGCGTCGACGGCATCGCCCAGGCCTGCGCCGCCATGCTCGTGCACGAAGACGTCGCCGAGTTCGGGATCGCGGCGACGCTAGAGACGGCGCGCGGGCGCGGCTGCCAGCGGGCGCTCCTGGGTCGCCGCATCCTCGACGCCGCCGAGGCCGGCTGCCGGACGCTCTTCGTCGAGACCGGCGCGCGGGTCCCGGGGCGGCCCGCCGCCAGCTACCGGAACATCCTCCGCGCCGGCTTCGAGGAGGCCTATCTGCGGCCCAACTGGCAGCGCCGGCTGGGCTAGCGGTTAGAGGCGGATCGCCGCGGCGGCGATCGCCAGCAGGGGAACCGCGATCGAGAGGGCCTTGAGGGCGCCGTCGAGCGGGGCCTCGAGCGCGACAATGTCGAGGTGGCGCGTCGTCCCGTCGGTGAGTCGATGCTCTCCACTGACGGAGGCCGTGCGGCGTCGCAGCTCCCGCGCCGGGGTCGAGAGTCGCCGCTGGGCATTGCTGAGCCAGAAGCAGGCGAGGATCGCGGCCGCGGCGGCGAGCCCCTGCACGACCGAGTCGACGCCGAGGGCATTGGACCACCAACCGGTCAGGGCCGGGAATGCGCCCCACGCGGCGGCGAACCAGAAGTCCGTGTGGAGGCGGCCCCCGAAGAGCTCGAGGTTGTAGGCGAGAACCATGAAGCCGCCGACGGCGACGAGCGGCACCAGGGTCGCCGAGACGACGATCGACCCGGCGACGCCGATGGCCAGCGCGCCACCCAGCCCCACAGCCGCGAGGGAAACCAGGGCGCGCCGCGAGAGCTGAGTGCCCAGCGGGCGGCCGTGCAGCTCGTCGAGGGAGTGGGCAGCGACGCCGACGGCGAGAAAGAAGGCGCCGAGGGCCGCGGCGAGGCGGCCGGCGTAGATATGCGGTGCGGCGGCGGCGCCGATCGCCACGTAGCTGAGGTGCCAGAGGGTGTAAGGCGGGTGCAGCAGCGTGACGAGGTCGCGCCAGCCGCCGGGGCGCAGGGCGTAGAAGGCCGGGCGCGCCTTTTCAGCCGCCAACCGCGCCCCAGATCACGATGCCACCGCCAAGGCTCATCGGGCGGGTGCGGACGTCCTCGATCCCCGCCTGCCTCCAGATCTCGAGCTGGCGCTCGAGCGGAAAGCTCCGGTAGAAGCCCTCGATGCTGGGACCCAGGAAGCGCCCCACCTCGAACCATTGCCGGGAGGCGAGGCGGCCGAGCGCGGGCAGCCCGACTCGGGTGTAGAACCGCCAGGCCCAGAACCAGAGTCCGCCCGGTACGTAGAACTCCAGGCAGGCGACCCGGCCTCCCGGCTTCACCACGCGCGCCAGCTCGCGCAGCGTCGCCGCCGGGTCCTCGACGTAGCGCAACAGGTAGGTGAAGGTGAGGTGATCGAACTCCGCGTCGGCGAACGGCAGCGCCTCGGCTTCGCCTTCGACCAGGTCCACGCGCTCCGCCAGAAGGGGATCGGCCGCGATCTTGGCGCGGGCACGCGCCAGCATCGGGGCGCTCTGATCGAGCCCGACCACCCGGCAGCCGTAGCGCTGGACCAGGGCCCGGGCGACGAGGCCGGTCCCGGTGGCGACGTCGAGCACTCGCTGCCTCGGCTCCGCTCGCACCGTCGCGACCATCGCCCGCCGCCAGCGCGGGTCCTGGAAGAAGCTCAGCGCCGCACCCAGCTCGTCATAGCGCGCCGGCAGCTCCTCGAACAACTGCAGCGCGTGCTGCTTTCGCGTCGACGGCGCCATCGCCCACAGCGTCTCAGACGGAGCCGCTCGAGCGGTGCAGACAGGAGCGCCGTGCGCCGGCGGCGCTACCGCGGGCTGGTGAGGCGATCGATCGCGGGCCAGGGAAGCGGCGTGACGTCCCTGGCCCCCCGACCCTGCCAGTAGGTGACCTGACCGAGGCTGACGAACACGGGGTTGCCGGAGCGGTGATGCGTGAGCGCGACCGGCCGTCCTCTGCTCTCACCGAAGGCGGATTGAACCTCGTCCTCATCCTCCCGGACCATCACCTGATCCCGGCCGACGAAATGAATGATGGTCGGCATCCCGGCTAAACACTAGTCCGCGCTCCGCCCCGCCTGTCAACCCCCCGAACAGGTGCAATGGGCGGCGACCGATGGGCTTCCGCCCGCTTACCTCTCCGGCGTGACGTCGTCTCCGAACTCCGCGGGGGAGGTCAGCAGTCGGCGCACATTCGCCGGCCAAACCGCGGGGCTGCCGCTCTCGCGATCGATGAGACAGGCCGAAATCCGTCCGTTGGCAGCCACTCCGTCGGGCCCCAGCACCTGGATCTTGTAGCGGATCGAGCTACGGCCAACCTGATCGATCTGGAGCACGATCTCCACCGGGTCGTTGAAGTGCAGGGGACGTTTGAAGTTGAAGTTCACGCTAATCCTCGGCATCGCCCCAAAGGTCAGCTCCGCGATCCCCAGCGCTGTGTGGAGCTCGGCCTCCGCGGCCTCGGAGAGCCGGAAGACCGTGGTCCAGTGGTAGATACCGGCGGCGTCGGTGTCCATCCACTCGATCCGACGATGGATGTGGATGCGGGGCCCGAGGTCGCTGTCGACGGGTGACATATGGCGTGAGATCGTAGTTCCAACGCGTCAGCGAACGCTCAGGACGGTCGCCGCACTGAACTGTCGTGACCCATCCGCGATCTGCGCTTGGCGGGAGGGACGGCAAACCGCTCTGGAATCAGAGGCGCCTACCGGAATCGAACCGGTGTAAACGGCTTTGCAGGCCGCTGCGTAGCCACTCCGCCAAGGCGCCGTGAAGCGCCTCAAGCCTAGCGGCGCGGGGGCCGCGCGGGCGGGTGGCCGCGGACATCGGCGCTCTGGGCGCCGGGGGCCTCAGCCCTCGTAGTTCTCGACCGTTCCGGAGTCGCGCTGGCTCGCCTCGTCGGGGTCCTCCCCGTACTGGCGCAGGGAGCGGCGCTGGCGCAGGTAGTCCCAGGCCTGGTCGAGCTGGACCTTGAGCTCCTCGAGGCGGGAGTGCTCCTCCGGGCTGAGGCCCTCGCCCTCGTGGCGGTGGAGCAGCTGCTCCTCCTCCCGGACCAACTCGTCGATGCGGCTGAGTACCTGCTGGTCGTCCATGCGCCTAGGTTAGCCGCAGGAAGCGTCAGCGCGCGAGCGCCCGCAGGTGTTCGCGCAGGCCGATCCCGAAGCCGGTCGGGGTGCCGTCGTAAGCGGTAATCAGCGACGGTCCACCCCGGCAGCTCCAGCCGCCGCGGGTGTCCCAGGCCCAGCCCAGGTATGAGACGCCCCGGCTGTCGGCCCAGCGCATGTAGGGGTCGATGTAGCGGTGGCGGCAGTCCCCCTCCCCCATCTCGCCGGTGACGACCGGGTGGTGGCGGGCGATCCGGGCCAAGTCGGTGCGGCAGATCGAGTAGCAGGCGGCGAAGTCGTAGGTGTGGTTGGAGGCGACCTCGGCGTGGAGCGGGTCGGGCGGAAGGTGGGCGAGCCAGCGGTCGAGGTTGCGGGCCCAGCCGACGCCGCCGAGCAGCAGCGGCTGTTCGGCTCCGGCCGAGCGCACCGCGGCCACCAGCTCCCGCATCCCGGCGGCCCGGTAGGTCCCGGCGCGAACGTCGTGGATCGTGCAACCCCACTCCCAGCAGCGCCAGCCGACGTCGTGGGGCTCGTTGTAGAGGTCGAAGAGGACGCCGCGGTCGTCGCGGTAGGCAGCGGCGATTCCGCGCCAGAAGTCGAGGGCGTGGTCGGCATCGGGCATCGGGATGATCCCGGTCGCCTGCTGGGCGCCGGGCGCGGCGACGTGCAGGTCGAGGATCACGTAGAGCCCGGCCCGCTCGAGCCGATTCACGTAGGAGCGGATCGTGGCCTGGTAGCTGGACCCGCCCAGGCTCGGGTCGATCCCGTTCACGCCCAGCCAGCAGGTCTCGTTCAGCGGCACCCTGACCGCATTGATGTGCCAGCTCTTCATCGCCTTGATCGAGGCGGCGTCGCTCGGGCCGTCGAAGACGCCGTAGCCCTGCTGGCACGAGTACTCGGTCCCGGAGCGGTTGACACCGAGGAGGCGGACGGCGTGGCCGGCGCCGTCCACGAGGCGGTTGTCGCGAACGCCGATCCAGCGAGCGGCGGCATGGCCGGGGAGAGCCGAGGGGAGGAGCAGCAGCGTCGCGAGAACGAGGATCGCGAGACGCGGACGCCCGCGGGGGGTCAGGCGGTCACCTTCTCCGCCGGCCCGACCGGCGATCTCGAGTGCGAGAAGCGCATCGCCCCGTCCTCCAGCGGGCCGTAGCGCAGCGTCCGCAGGTCGAGCGGGTAGTTCTGCCGCAGTTTCCACGGCTCCCTCGAACCCTGCTTGGGGAGGCGGTCGATGGAGCGCAGGACGTAACCGGCGTTGAAGTCGAGCAGCGGCTCCTCGCTGATCGAGCCCCCACCGGCCCGCGGGACGCACTGGTCGTAGCCGTTGGCGTCCATGTGGTTGAGCAGGCGGCAGACGTATTCGGCGGTGAGATCGGCCTTCAGCGTCCAGGAGGCGTTGGTGTAGCCGAGGGTGAAGGCGAAGTTGGGGAAGTCGCCCAGCATCATCCCCTTGTAGGTCATCGTCTTCGCCAGGTCGGGCTCCTTGCCGTCGATGATCACCCGCATTCCACCGAGGAAGAGCAGGTTGAGGCCGGTCGCGGTGACGACGATGTCGGCCTCCAGCTCGGTCCCGGACTCGAGCGCGATCCCTCCCTCGGTGAAGCTGTCGATCCGGTCGGTGACGATCTCGGCGCTGCCCGCGGAAATCGCCTCGAAGAGGTCGGCGTCGGGCACGAGGCAGAGGCGCTGGTCCCAGGGGTTGTAGCGGGGGTTGAAATGCGTGTCGACGTCGTAACCGGGTGGTAGCGCCTTGATCGCGCCTCGCCGCAGCAGTTTCCTCACCAGCGCCGGCCGCCTGCGGCTGAGCCGGTAGGTCAGGCTCTGCAGGAGGACGTTCTTCCAGCGCACGATCGGATAGGCGACGCGATCGGGGAGGTGACGGCGCAGCGCGTTGGCGATCCCGTCTTCGCCCGGCATCGAGATGACGTAGGTGGGCGAGCGCTGCAGCATCGTCACCTTCGCCGCATCCTTCGCGAGGGCCGGCACCAGGGTCATCGCGGTGGCGCCGCTGCCGATCACCACCACCCGCCTGCCGGCGTAGTCGAGATCCTCGGGCCAGTGCTGGGGGTGGACGACCCGTCCGGAGAAGCGCTCCAGGCCGGGGAACTCGGGCGTGTATCCCTGGTCGTAGCGGTAGTAGCCGCTGCAGACGAAGAGGAAGCCGCAGGTGATGCTGACCGTCTCGCCGGTGTCGGCGCGCTCCGCCTCGACCGTCCAGCGGGTGTCCTCGCTCGACCACTCGGCGCTGATGACGCGGTGGTTGAGGCGGATCCTGGCGTCGATGCCACCCTCGCGGGCGGTTTCGCGGACGTACCTGAGGATCGAGGGACCGTCGGCGATCGCCTGGGCCTCGGTCCAGGGCCGGAAGCGGTAGCCGAGGGTGTGCATGTCGGAGTCCGAGCGGATGCCGGGATAGCGGAACAGGTCCCAGGTGCCGCCGATGTCCGCCCGTGCCTCGAGGATCGCGTAGCTCTTGCCGGGGCAGCGCTGCTGCAGGTGGTGGGCCGCGCCCACGCCGGACAGTCCGGCGCCGACGATCAGCACATCGAGATGCTCAGTTGGCAATCCGGGCTCCCTGGTCAGGTTTGCGCTGGCTCCAGCGCCCGAAAAACTATTCCGGCCCTCTGCAGCCTTGTGAGAAGCATGTCACCCATCGCCACCGCCGTCGTCACCTGGCCCGAGGTCTGCGGCAGCTCGTCGAAGGCGAGGCAGAGGCCCGACTCGGCGAGCATCTTCGAGGTCTCGTCGTAGCCGGGGTCGCCGCCGGAGACCTCGGTGGCAACCCGCTTTGCGCCCCCTTCGCCGACGAAGGTCAGCTTGAACCAGCTCTTCGCGCGATCGGCCTCGCTCGGCCCCTCTCCCGGCTGCTTGATCTTCAGCAGGAGCTTGCGGGTCGGGGGCAGCGGCGCCAGCAGGGCGACCGCTCCCACCCCGAGCGAGAGGGCGGCGATCGTGCTCAGCCGCTTGGCGACCATGTGGTGGCCGTAGGTGAAGTTCGGCCCATAGCGCTCCAGCGCCGCGGCCGAGCGGCGGACGACCGTGCCGTCGATGGTCGGCAGCGGCACCACCCAGCCGCCGAGCTCGGGTTCGCGGCGAACGCCGAAGGGCGCCGAGTGGATCTCGCGACCAGCCACCCGCGGCTCGGAGCGGCGGCGCTCCCGGCCGGCGCCGATCGTCTGGCGGGCGCGGGCGAAGCCGTTGATCGCCGAGGCGTAGGTGCCGCCGGAGAAGCTGGCGTTGGTGCGCACGTAACCGTTCACCCTCAGCGGGACGCCCTCGGGCAGCTGCTTCACCGTGAAGTAGGCGCCGAGGTCGTGCGGGATCGAGTCGAACCCGCAGCAGTGGACGAGCCGCGCCCCGGTCCGCTCCGCCTCGGCGTGGTGCCGGGTCCACATCCGGTCGACGAACTCGGGCTCGCCGGTGAGGTCGGCGTAGTCGGTGCCGGCGGCGGCGCAGGCGGCGACGAGCGGCTCCCCGTAGAGGGCGAAGGGGCCGACCGTGGTGACGACGACCTTCGCCGCCTCGGCGACCTTCGCCAGGGCGGCGCGGTCGAAAGCGTCGGCCTCGAGCAGGTCGGGCGCCGGGACCTCCGAGGAGATCCCGGCGAGCCGAGACGCGACTGCCTCGAGCTTGGCCCGGTTGCGCCCGACCAGGGCCCAGCGCAGGCCCGGCGGGCCGTTCTCCGCCAGGTAGGTGGCGGTCAGCCCGCCGGTGAACCCGGTCGCGCCGAACAGCGCCAGGTCATATCGCCGCTCCCCCTCCACCGCCGATCATTCTCGCACGCCACCTGAGAAAGCCGCCCTCGGCGGAGCGACACGCTACGGTCCCGGCCGTGCCAGTCGAAGTCAGCCCAGCCCGGAGCCGACGCCAAGTTGGTGAGTTCATCGAGTTGCCGTTCCGCCTGCATGCCGGAACGCCCTGGGTGCCACCGCTGCGCCTCGAGCGGCGGATCTTCCTCAATCGCCGCCTCAACGCCTATTTCAAGCACGGCGAGGCCGAGTACTTCCTGGCTCGGCGAGACGGCGAGATCGTCGGCCGGATCAGTGCCCAGATCGACTTCGCCTACAACCGCTTTCACGGAAGCCGCACGGGGATGTTCGGCTTCCTCGAGTTCGAGGACGACCAAGAGGTGCTCGAGGCGCTGCTTGGCGCGGCGGAGGGGTGGCTGAAGGCGCGGGGCTGCGTCGAGGCGCTGGGGCCGATGGACTTCTCTCTCAACGACGAGAGCGGGGTGCTGATCGAGGGCTTCGAGCTCGAACCGCTGATCCGCCAGCCCTGGCACCCGCCCTACTACCAGCAGCGCTGCGAGGCGGCCGGCCTGACCAAGGCGATGGACCTCTTCTCCTGGGACCTCTCGATAGACGACCGCGAGCAGATGCTGCCGATCCTCTTCGAACTGGCGGAGAAGGCGGAATCGGAGCATCGGGTCGCGGTGCGGAAGATGTCCCGTCGCGGCCTGCGCCGGGACCTGGACAGGTTCGCAGAGGTCTACAACTCCGCCTGGTCGACCAACTGGGGCTTCGTTCCCTACTCCAAGCAGGACCTCGACGCCTACGCCCTGGACCTGCAACTCGTCTTCACGCCGGAGTGGTTCATGGTCGCCGAACGCGACGGGGAGACGATCGCGATGGCGATCACCGTGATGGACATCAACCAGGTGCTGCGCAAGATGAAGGGGCGCCTGCTGCCACTCGGCTGGTGGCACTTCCTGCGCCGCAACCGGATCTGCGACCGCCTCCGGGTCGGCTTCCTCGGGGTGAAGCCCGAGTACCAGCACACCGGCGTCGCCGCGCTCCTCTACGTCGAACATTTCAACGCGGCGGCGGCGACCCCGCTGAAGAAGGGCGAGGCGGGCTGGATCCTCGAGAGCAACGAGGCGATGAACCGTGGGCTCGAGGCGATGAACGGGCGCCTCGTCAAGCGCTACCGGGTCTACGAGCGCGCCCTCTAGCGGCCCGGCTAGGGCGCCCGCAGCGCCACCACGCAGTTCTGCCCCCCGAACCCGAAGGCGTTGGCGATCGCCGTCTTAACGACGGCCTCCCGGGCCTCGAGGGCGACGTGATCGAGATCGCACTCGGGGTCGGGCGACTCGAGGTTTATCGTCGGGGGCAGGGCCGAATCGCGCATCGCGAGCAGGCAGACCATCGCCGAGAGCGAGCCTGCGGCGGCGATCAGGTGCCCGACCATCGACTTCGGGGAGCTGACCGGGACGCGGTCGGTATCCGCGCCGAGGACGGAGCGGATCGCCTTCGTCTCGGAGATGTCGTTGGCGCGGGTGGCGGTGCCGTGGGCGCATATGTAGTCGAGCTCGGCCGGCTCGATCCCGGCCCGTTCCATCGCCGTGGCGATCGCCAGCGCCGCGAAGCGACCGCTCGGCTCGGGAGCGCTCATGTGGAAGGCGTCCGCGGTCAGCGCACCGCCCGCGATCCGCCCGTAGGGGACGGCGCCTCGCGCTTCGGCGTGAGCCGCCGACTCGACGACCATCAGCACGGCGCCCTCGCCGAAGACGAAGCCGTCGCGGTCGGAGTCGAAGGGTCGGGAGGCTCGCCCGGGCTCGTCGTTGCGCTCCGACAGCGGCCCCATGTTGGATAACCCGGCAAAGACCGCGGCGTTGATGCCGGCGTCTGCCCCCCCGGCGATCACGACGTCGGCCTCACCGGCGACGATCAACCGCCGGGCCTCGAGCAGAGCGTAGGTTCCCGTCGCGCAGGCCAGGGCGCTGGCGGTGACCGGACCGTGGGCGCCGAGCTCGATCGCCACCTCGCAGGCTGCCATGTTGGGGATCGTCGAGGCGACGAAGAAGGGGCTGACCTGGTTCGGGCCCTCCGCGACGAGGGCGAGGACGTTGCGTTCGGTCTCGGGTGTACCCGCCACCGCGGTGCCGACCGCGACTCCGACCCGGCCGGAGCTCGCGGCCACGTCGAGACCAGCGTCCTGCACCGCCTCGCGGGCCGCGACGATGGCCATCTGCGAGAAGCGGGCGGTGCGGTGGGCGCGCTTGGGCCCCAGCTCGGCAACCGGGTCGAAACCGCGCACTTCGCCGGCGATGCGGGTCGAGAGCGGCAGGGGGTCGAACGCCGCGATCGGGCCGATGCCCGACTCGCCGGCGAGCAGCGACCGCCACGTGGTCGGCACGTCGAGTCCGACCGGGGTGATGGCACCAATCCCCGTCACGACCGGGTCCGGAGTGCCGGTCACGGAATCCTGAACCGGCCGGCAAGACGTTGCCTCGCAGTGGGTGCGCCAAGGGCCTCGACGGGCATCGGTCGATCCTATTGGGAAGGGTCTCCACCAGCCGGCGGGGAACCCGACGATCGGGGGAAGTTCCTCCGGTCCCGGGGACCACGTTCATATACTGCGCCGCGGTCGTGCACCTTCACGTGGGCGAAGCGAGGACGCCTCTTGCCGGGGAGATCTCCATCCCCAGCTCCAAGTACCACGCGCACCGAGCGCTGATCCTGGCATCGCTGGCGCCCGGTACCAGCCACATCATCGGCCCCTCAGGGGCACAGCACGTGCGCTCGACGATCGATGTCCTGCGCGGTCTCGGCACCGCGATCGACGTAACCGAGGACGGCTTCACGGTGCGCGGAGGCCCTTACCGTCCCAATCTGGAGACCGTCTCGGTGGGCTCCTCCGGCACCACCCTGTACTTCATGACAGGACTCGCCTCGCTGGCCGACACGCCGTTCACCCTGACCGGGCAGAAGTACTTCGAGCGGCGCCCCGTCGGCCCGCTGCTCGAGGCCCTGGAAGCGGTGGGCGTCCGCCTCGAGTCCGCCCGGTCCAGGCCGCCGATCACGATCCGACCGTCCCAGCCCGCGGGAGGGCGCGTCAGCATCGCCGGCAAGCTCTCGCAGTGGATCTCGGGGCTGCTCATCCTCGCCCCCTTTGCCACCGGACGGACCGTGGTGGAGGTCGAAGGGGAGTTCAACGAGCGCTCCTACGTCGAGCTGACAGTCGAGATGATGCGCCGGTTCGGGCTCGAGGTGGCGGTCTCCGGCGACTGGCGCCGCTTCGAGATCGAGCCCGGCCAGACGGCCGCCCCGGCAGACATCGTCCTGCCTCCCGACATCGGTTCCGCCGCTTTCGGACTCGCCGCCACCGCCCTCCACCCCGCCGACGTCCTCTTCCGCGGACTGATTGAGACGGAGGCAGGCCGGGTCGACCATCCCGAGGGCCATTTCATCGCGGTGATGTCCGAGATGGGCCTACCGATGGAGTTGGACGGCGCAGCGGGCGGTTTGCGGGTTCGGCACGACGGCATCCGGCTGCGGGGAGTCGAGGTGGACTGCCGGACGATGCCGGACATGTTGCCGGCGCTCGCGGCGATCGGGCAGTTCGCGGAGGGGGAGACGAGATTCCGCAATATCGAGCATGTCCGCCTCAAGGAGTCCGATCGGGTCGTCTCGATGCTGCAGCTGAATCGCATGGGCGGAAACGTCGCTATCGAGGACGACCAACTGGTCGTCCGCGGTGTCGAGGACCGGCTGACCGGGGCGCCGCTCTCGTCCTTCAACGATCACCGTGTCCACATGGCGCTGACCATCGCCGCATCGCGGGCGAGCGGCGTCAGCTCGCTCACCTACCCAAACGCCTACCGGATCTCCTATCCATCCTTCCTCGACGACATGCGCTCGATCGGGATTCCCATGAGGGTCGGGGAGGCCCTGGAGAGCGACGGTGAGGACGGGCGCGCCCACGCGGTGTCCGCGCAGCCGACCGTGGAGTCGGTGGCGATCGACCAGGCTGCGGAGACGCCGATAGTCGACTGGGTGGCCCGCTGGGTTCGCGAGCGCCCGGCCGATACCGCCGTCGTCGACGTGCGCACGAGCGGCACCCGCGCCTGGAGCTGGCGCGGGCTCGACGAGGCGGCTGATCGCACCGCCGCGCTCCTGCTGGAGCTCGGCGTGGAGCCCGGCGAGACCGTCGCCTATCAGCTGCCGAACTGGGGTGAGTTCGTGGTCTTGACGCTCGCCGCGATGAAGGTCGGCGCCGTCTGCTGCCCGCTGATGCCGATCTTCCGCGAGCGCGAGGTCGCGCAGGCGCTCGAGCGCTCGCGGGCGCGGGTGCTGGTCATCCCCGAGCGTTTCCGCGGGCGCGATCACCTCGGGGAGACGCGGGCCCTGGTCGAGTCCTGCGCGGCCGGGAGCCCCGAGTCCTCGATCCGCCTCGAACACGTCCTCGTGGTCTGTGGCGACGTCGCACCGGACCTGACCGAGTCGGGCGGGGTCCGCTGGCACGACTTCGCCGCCGCGACGACCACGAGGGCAGTCGACCGCGCAGCGATCGAGGCGCGCAAGCCGGCGCCAGAGGCGATCGCCCAGCTGCTCTTCACCTCCGGCACCTCCGGCGAGCCGAAGGGGGTGCTGCACCGCTATGACGCGCTCACCCGGGCGGCGGCCATGCAGCTCGAGCACCTCGGCCTCGGGCGCGACGACCGTATCTTCATCCCCACCCCCCTGGCTCACCAGACCGGTCTGCTCTACGGGATGTGGCTGGCCTTCATCCTCGGCTCGACGCAGATCCTCCAAGACGTATGGGACCCCGTCCGTGGAGTTCGGACGCTGCGCGAGTGGAACGGGACCTTCGCGCAGGCGGCGACGCCGTTCCTGGCCGATCTCGTCGAGGTGGTCGAGGAGGGCGAGGCCGCGCCGAGCTCGCTGCGCATCTTCGTCGTCACCGGCGCCGCCGTGCCGCGGGCGCTGGCGGAGAAGGCGACCCACGTGCTCGACGCCTCGATCTGCGGCGCCTGGGGATCGACGGAGTCCTGCCTCGGCGCCCTCACGGCCCCCGGCGACCCCCGCGAGAAGGTCTGGGGAACCGACGGCCGAGCACTGGCCGGAACCAGCATCCGCGTCACCAATGACTCCGGGAAGGTCCTCGGCCCGAATCTGGAGGGTCACTTCGAGGTCCACAGTCGCTGCCTTTTCGAGGGCTACCTCGACCGTCCGGACCTGACCGAGGCGGCGCTCACGCCCGACGGCTGGTATCGCAGCGGCGACCTCGCGACCATCGACGAGGACGGCTACCTTCGCATCACCGGGCGGGTCAAGGACATCGTCAACCGCGGCGGCGAGAAGGTGCCGGTCGCCGAGATCGAGCAGCTGCTGCACCGGCATCCGCTGGTCGCCGACGTCGCGATCGTGGCGATGCCCGATCAGCGCCTCGGCGAGCGTGCCTGTGCCTTCGTGGTCCTGCGCCAGGAGACCTCGCCCGAGGGGTTCGACCTCGTCGCGATGCGCGGCTACCTCGACCTCCACAAGGTCGCCACCCAGTACTGGCCGGAGCGATTGGAGTTGATCGCCGAGCTGCCCAGGACCCCGAGTGGAAAGATCCAGAAGTTCGTTCTGCGCGAGCGGGCAAGGGAGCTCAGGCCCACTCATCCCACCTCGACCGACAAGGAGCCCGTTTCGTGACCCAGGCGCCGGCATCGACCCCCGAAGCCCTCGACGAGGTCGAGTTCGCGGCCCTCAAGCAGGAGATCGCGGCCTACGTCGCCGAGCAGGGAGAGGCATGGACCGCCCGGATCGAGGAGAGCGGAACCGTTCCCGCCGAGCTGCGCGCGGAGCTTCGCGATCGCGGCTACCTCTCGCTCGCCGGCCCGCGCGAGTACGGCGGGCGCGGCATCCCCTTCGCCCGCTACCTCGAGCTGCTCGAGCTCTTCTCGATGTCCCACGCCTCCCTGCGGATGATCATTCACGTCGCCAACGGCGTCTGGCGGGCGGTCGACCAGTACGCGACCGAGGAGCAGCGCCGGCAGTTCGTGCTCCCCGCGGTCACCGGCGAGCTGACAATTGCCTTCACCCTCACCGAGCCCACCGCGGGCACCGGCGCCGACCTGCGCTGCGCGGTCGAGCGCGAGGGCGACACCTACTACCTCTCGGGCGAGAAGCACCTGATCACCTTCGGCGTCAGCTGCGACCGCTGGCTGCTCTTCGCCCGGCTGGCCGGTACCAGCGGCGGCGAGGGCACCGTTGCGCTGCTCGTCGACCGCGAGGTGCCGAACGTAAGCGTCCGCGAGATGGGACCGTCGCTCGGGGTGCGCGGGACCGATCACGCCCACCTCGTCTTCGACCGGGCGCCGGTCCCCGTCGCCGACCGCCTCGGCGAGGAGGGCAACGGCCTCGCGGTGGCCTTCGGCGGCTTCCTCACCCCGAGCCGTATCGCGGTGGCGATGACCTGCGTCGGCCTCGCCCGCCGGGCGCAGGACCTTGCCGTCGCGCATGCGCTGGAGCGCGTCACCTTCGGCAAGCCGCTGGCCGCCCGGCAGGCCATCTCCTTCGCGCTGGCCGAGAACGCGGCCGACATCGAAGCCGCGCGGCAGCTGGCCCTGCACGCGGCGGAGGAATGGGAAGGTGGCTCGGCGCAGGCCGGGACGCTCTCCTCGATGGCGAAGCTGACCGCGGTCGACATGTTGACCCGGGTCACCGACAAGGCCCTGCAGGCCCATGGCGGGATCGGGTTCTGGGCATCCCAGCCGATCGAGCGGGTGTACAGGGATGCCCGCGCCCAGCGCTTCGAGGAGGGCACCAACGAGATCCAGAAGACGATCATCGCCCGCGACGTGCTGACGCCGCCCGCGGGACCGGCCGCATGAGCGAAGGATTCGCCACCGACCGCGTCGCTCTGATCACCGGCAGCTCGCGCGGGATCGGGCGCTCCCTGGCTCTGTCCCTGGCCGCGCAGGGCGCCTCGATAGTCGTCAACTACAAGCGCAACCGGGAGCTCGCGGACTCGGTGGTGCGATCGGTCGAGGAGGCCGGTGGACAGAGCATCGCCGTGCAGGCCGATATGGAGAAGCCGGACGACATCGATCGGCTGTTCGAGTCCGCGGCGGAGAGGTTCGACCGGCTCGACTACTTCGTCAGCAACGCCGCGGCCAGCGCCTTCAAGTCGATCGCCGACCTGAAGCTGCACCACCTCGACCGCTCCTACGCGATGAACGTCCGCGCCTTCGTGCTCGGTGCCCAGCGCGCGGTCGAGCTGATGCCCGACGGCGGGCGGATCGTCGCGCTATCCAGCTACGGCTCGATCCGCGCCTATCCGACCTATGCGAATCTCGGCGCCGCCAAGGCCGCAGTCGAGGCCTGGGTCCGCTACATGGCGATCGAGTTCGCGCCGCTGGGGATCAACGTCAACGCCGTCAACGGCGGGATCATCGACTCCGATTCCTCGGCCTACTTCTACGACGTCGAGGGCATGCCCTCGCTGGAGACCGTCCTGCCGAAGGTGCCGAAGGCGCGGATGGGGACGGTCCAGGAGGTGGCCGATGTCGTCGAGTTCCTGCTCGAACCCCGCTCGGAGTACATCACCGGCCAGTCACTGGTCGTCGACGGCGGGCTCAGCATCGTCGCGCCGCCGTTCTTCGACGACGCCACCGGCCCGCTGCGGCTTCCCGCTCGAAACGGCGGCGAGGAGGCCGGTGCGGGCGCGGGCGCCGCGTCCGATGGCTGACCCGAGCGGCGAGCTCTCGGCCGCCTTCACGCCGACGGCGGTCGGACGCCTGTGGCTCCCCCACCGGATCGTGATGGGAGCGATGCACCTCGGCATCGAGGCCGCCCCGGATGCCGGCGAGGCACTGGCGGCCTTCTACCGTGAGCGCGCGCTCGGCGGAGCCGGCCTGATAGTCACCGGCGGCTGGGCCGTCTCCCGGGTCGGTGCCGGGGGGCGCAGCTACGGCTTCGTCAACGAGGAAGCCGGGGCGCGGGCGCTCGAGCGCGTCGTGGCTGGGCTTCAGGGAACCGGTTCGGCGATCGCCCTGCAGCTCTTCCACGCCGGTCGCTACGCCTTCGAGGATGCCTTCGGGCTGGTTCCGGTGGCTCCCTCGGCGCTCGCGAGCCGGGTCTCGAGGACGATGCCCCGACCGCTCGAGGAGGATGAGATCTGGGAGACGATCGAGAGCTTCGCGCGAGCGGCTCGCCGCGCCGTCGAGCTCGGCTTCGACGCCGTCGAGGTGATGGGATCGGAGGGCTACCTGGTCGACCAGTTCCTCTCCCCGCTGACCAACAGGCGCGAAGATGCCTGGGGCGGCGATCACGAGCGCCGGATGCGCTTCGGCCTCGAGCTGGCGGCGGCGGTCCGCGATGCGGTCGGTGCCGAGTTCCCCCTCATCTTCCGGATGACCGGCGCCGATCTGATGCCGGGCTCCCGCTCGAGCGGCGAAGTGCTCGACTTCGCGCGGGCGCTCGCCGGCGCCGGCGTCGATGCGATCAACGTCGGGATCGGCTGGCACGAATCCGCGGTGCCGACGGTCCAGGGCCCGGTGCCGCCCGGCGTATGGTCGCCGTGGGCGGTGGCGCTGAAGCGGGCTGTCGGCACGGAGGTCGAGGTGATCGCGGGAAACCGCGTCAATCGCGTCACCGACGGCGCCACGCTGCTCGCCACGGGGGAGATCGACCTCGTCTCGATGTCGCGTCCCTTCCTCGCCGACCCCGAGCTGCTAGCCAGGGCGCGGGCCGAGCGCCCGGTCAACGTCTGCATCTCCTGCAACCAGGCCTGCATCGACCGCTCTCTGACCGACGGACAGGTCTCCTGCCTGGTCAATCCGCGGTCGGGGTTCGAGCGGTCCTTCCCCCTGCCCGCGGAGACGAGTGCCGGCGGGCCCTCGGGGCGCTTCGCGGTCATCGGCGCTGGCCCCGCCGGGCTCGAGGCGGCGCGGACGCTGGCGCGCCTCGGCCAGCGGGTGGAGCTGTTCGAGGCCGAGGAGGAGCTGGGCGGGCAGTTCCGCTTCGCCCGCTTGGTTCCGGGCAAGGAGGACTTCGGGGCGACGATCTCCTACTTCGACCGGGAGCTGCGGCGGCTGGGCGTGCTCATCCACCTTGGCCGAGCCGTCCGCGAAACCGACGCGGATCTGCTCGGCGGCTTCGACGGCGTCGTCCTCGCAACCGGGGTCCTACCGCGTCGGATCGACCTGCCCGGCGCCGAGCTACCGCTGGTGAGCGACTATCCGAGCGCCTTCGACGGCGCGGTCAGCGCGGCGCGACGTGTCGCGATCATCGGCGCCGGGGGGATCGGGGTCGACCTCGCCCATTGGCTCACCCACAGGGAGACCGGGGAGCCCGCCGCGGAGCGCTTCCTCCGGGAGCAGGGCTGGTGCCGCCGGGGGCGGGGGCTGGTCGGGGATCCCGGCACCGACCTCGCCGCCGCCACCGCGCCACCGGCGGTGACGATGATGCGACGGGGCGGTCGGGCCGGAGCCGGCATCGGCCGCTCGACTCGCTGGGTTTGGCTGGCCGCCCTGCGCCGCGCCGAGGTCGCGATCCGCATCGGCCTCTCCTACCGGGCGATCACCCCTGATGGGGTGGAAATCGTGGTCGACGGAGCCGAGCCCGAGCTGGTCCCCGCAGATGCGGTCGTGGTCGCGGCCGGCCAGGAGCGCAACGACGCGCTGCGGCCAGTGCTGGAACGCGTCGGCGTGCCGCACCGGGTCGTAGGCGGCGCCGAGAGCCCGACCGAGCTGAATGCCGTGCGCGCCTTCGGGGACGGCCTGCGCGCCGCCTACGAGCTGGCGGGCGGTCGGGCGGGCGCCGGTTGGGCTTCCGCCGCCCGCTGAGCGGCTAGTAGGTTGAGGCCGTGCAGAGAGGCACCGATTCCCGCCGGGTGGCGGTCATCTCCGGGGCGTCGAGCGGCATCGGCGAAGCGACGGCCCGCTCCCTGGCGGCGGCGGGGATGGACCTGGCGCTGCTCGCGCGGCGCCGGGACAAGATCGAGCGACTGAGCCGGGAATTGAGCTCGGACAACGGCCGGGCGCTCGCGATCGAGACCGACATCACCGACTCGGCGTCGGTCGAGGCGGCGGCAGCGCGGGTCGCGGAGGATCTCGGCGGCGCCGACGTGCTGGTCAACAATGCCGGCCAGATGCTCCTCGCTCCGTTCGGCGCCGAGCGGGCCGAGGAGACACGCCGCATGGTCGAGACGAACCTGCTCGGCGCGATGACGCTCACCTCCGCCTTCCTCGGGCAGCTGCGTCGCAACGGCGGTGACCTCGTCAATCTCTCCTCCCTCGCCGGTCGCACCGCCAGCCCTCGCATGTCGGTGTACAACGCGACGAAGTGGGGGATGAACGGGTGGTCCGAAGCGCTGCGCCAAGAGCTGGCGCCAGACATCCGCGTCATTCTCGTCGAGCCCGGCGCCGTCGACACCGAGCTCACCTCGCACATCACCGACGAGAGGTCCAAATCGTCGATAGAGCGCTGGTACGCGAAGGCCGGGGCAATCGCCCCCTCGGAGGTCGCCGCCGTGATCGCCTTCGCGGTCGGGCTGCCCCACCACGTCTCCCTCTCGGAGATCGTGGTCCGATCAACCAACCAGGCGTGACGCCCGTCGAAGCGACGCTCTTCCCGCGGGTCCCATGGAGAAGCCCCGCGCCGGAGCGGGGCTTCTCGAAAGCGGCCTTGCGGCACCCGGCCGATGGCCGGGTGCTTCTCACACGCCGAGCAGATGACGGTACGTGCACGATCATCCAAGATCGCCTGTTCACCGCGCTGCAGTAGGGGGTCTCTTGGCGCGCCTGCCCGAAAGCCTTGACGTCCTCCGCAGGCGGGAGTTCCGGCTACTGTTCAGCGGGCAGGCAGTGTCCGTGCTGGGCGACCGCATGGCCCTCCTAGCGCTCGCTTTCGCGGTGCTGGAGATCGGCGGTTCGGTCTCAGACGTCGGGCTCGTGCTGGCCGCGGGGATGTTCCCCTTGGTGACGACCGTGCTGGCGGGCGGCGTGGTCGCCGACCGGGTCTCACGCCGTGCCGTGATGGTGGTTGCAGACCTGGTGCGGGTCGCGAGCCAGGGCACGATGGCAGCTCTGCTCATAGCGGGAGTGGCGGAGGTGTGGATGCTCGCGCTGCTGGCCGGCGTGGCTGGCGCGGCCACCGGCTTCTTCAGCCCCGCGTCGACCGGTCTGCTGCCCGCGGTCGTCCTCGCGGAGCAGCTGCAGCCGGCGAACGCGCTGCGTGCGAGCGCCGCCTCGACGGGCGAGATCCTCGGCCCGGTTGTGGGCGGGGCGCTGGTCGCCGCCGCCGGGGCAGGCTGGGCGATCGCGATCGACGCCGTGACGTTCGCGGTGAGCGCCGCCTGCCTGGCGATGCTGCGGGTTCCGACGTGTCGCGGCGCAACGGAGCTCCTTCGTCGCCGACCTGCGTGAGGGCTGGGTCGCCTTTCGGGCGCGCAGGTGGGCTTGGACCTTCGTCCTCTACTTCGCGATCGGGAACCTGCTCTGGGGCGCGTGGGGCACGCTCGGGCCCATCGTCGCCAAACGCGACCTCGGCGGCGCGGCGGCGTGGGGCACCGTTCTTGCGGCGGTGGGCGTCGGAGCACTGGCCGGCAGTCTGCTCGCGGCACGCGTCAGACCGCGCAGGCCGCTGCTGTTCGCCGCCTCACCGACGGACTCTTCGCGTTGCCGTTGGCCTTCCTGGCGGCGGCCCCACCAGTGCCGCTGATCGCCTGCGGTGCGCTGCTGGCCGGCGCGGGGATGGCGCTCGCGATCTCCGTCTGGGAGTCGACGCTCCAGCGCCACGTCCCCGGCGAGTCGCTGTCCAGGGTCAGCTCCTTATGACTGGTTCGGCTCGCTCGCCTTCTACCCCTTGGGACTCGCAGTCTGGGGTCCGGTCGCGGCGGTCATCGGGATCAGCGTCTCGCTGTGGCTGGCTTTCGGGCTCGCCGTCGCCCTGACCCTCGCGCTGCTCAGTGTCCTCGACATCCGCCATCTACCTGCTGCCGCGCTGCCGGCTCGGCACCGCCGGCGAGTCCAGCCGAAAGTCCGACGCCGCAGCGCCGCCGGTGTCAGCCTCAGTTCAACATCGTGGCCAAGGCCCGTCGGAGGACCAGGTGGGCAACCTTCACCCCTCGAGCATCCAACGCAGGTCAGCTTCTTGAGACGGGCGCGCTCGGCCGGGGGCTTTGCCGTCCGCAGCAGCTTCTTGGCTCAATCGAGGTGTTCCCCCGCAGCCAGGTAATTCTCAAGCGGGCCTTGGAAGCAGGCTTCGAAATCTTCCGCTGCGACCTGAGTCGCTTCGGCCGTGCATTCCTGCGCGTGGGTAACGACGTTGGCGCCGGCGCTAGCCGGCGGAGTTTCGGGAACTGCCGGCCAGAGGTTCCCGAAACCGTCGAGCGCGGTTCAAGTGAGCCTCTTTGGCCGGGAGCCCGCGGGGTCAGATGTCAGCGGGCAGGAGTTCGAACACCCCGCCCTGCAGTGGCGCCACGGCTCGGAAATGGCGCTCGTCAAAGCTGAAGAGGCGCCGGGTTTCGTAGCGATCCGCAAGGACCGCGATCGAGCAATCGGCGAGACCGAGGCCGAGATCGGAGTAGCGGGCGTTGAGCTCGGCGACCACCGGGTACTCGCCCGCTTCCAGACAGGCGACGTCGTAACGCCACGCGGCGAGGTCGCTGAGGAAGGCACGTCGGGCCGCATGGCCGAAGCGGACACCAAGCAGATAGTCGACCTCGGCCGCAACCGGTGCCGGGAGGACCAACGGTCCCTCCTCCTCTTCGCGGATCCTCAGCAGCGCCTCGAGCTGCGGCTCCTTGGCGTCCGCCAGCGCGACCAGCGGCGCCGCGTCGAGGATGAGCGTCACTCGCCGAAGCCGCGCATCAGCTCGTCCTCGGGGATCTCCGAGATCGGCCGAGAATCGGCATCGATGCGCTCGAAGTTACCGGCGAGGGCGAAGTTCCGATCCCGCTTGGGCGCAGGCCGGTAGCAGGAGATCGCCTCGCGGACGATCTCCGCCTGGGGGCGGCCCTCCGCGCGGGCGAGACGAGCGAGGCGGTTCGCCAGCTCGTCATCGAGGTAGATACTGGTCTTGCGCACGAGAAAGCAGTATAGGGCACTACGTAGGGCATTGCTCATTGGTCCTGAGACAGGCACCGAGTGTCGGCACTCGGGATGCTCACGCCAACCGAATACGAGGATCTACACAACCTGCGTTGGCGCGACGTCAAACCTCGGCGGCCAGACACTGCGGGTCGCCTCCTCGAAGACCGACACCGGCATCCGCGACGTCGGCCTCTCCCCGACGCTGCGAGAGGCCCTCTCTGGGTACCGCACACGGACCCGCCGCGGCGGGGCTTACGACCTCGTCTTCCCGACCGCAGAGGGCAAGCGCGACAACCCGTCGAACGTCCGAAACCGGTTCCCAGCGAGCGCGGTCGAGCGGGCGAACGTCGCACTGCGCGAAGCCGGGGCCGAGCCGATCGTCGGCGTCACGCCCCACTCGCTGCGCCGCACTTCCATCAGCCTGCTGCTCGCGACCGGGGGCGGCGGCACCGCCACCGTGCTGGTGGCTTCACCCGTGGCGGCGCCGGTCGGGCGATTTTCGTTGATGTTGCGCCGGCCGGCGGGCCAAGCTAGGGTCGCTGGGGCGCATGAGCGTAATGCTTCTGCTCCTCAGGGTTATCCTCGGGGCGGTTTTTGCGATCGCCGGCGTCGCCAAGCTCCGGGACGGGGCCGGGACGCGGCGGACGGTCCAGGAGTTTGGGGTGCCCGAGAAGCTCGCTCCGATGGTCGGGTTCTGTCTACCGCTCGCCGAGCTCGCGGCCGCGACCACACTCGTTTTCAACCCGACCGCTGGTGTAGGGGCCATCGCATCCTTCTGCCTGCTCGCTCTCTTCGCCGCCGTGATTGCCGCAAGCATCTCCCGGGGACAGCGGCCCGACTGCAACTGCTTCGGCCAGCTTCACTCGGCGCCGGTCGGTTGGCGGACAGCCGCCCGCAACCTCGTGCTCGCGGCCCTGGCGGTCCTCATCCTCGCGGGCAACGGGCACGCCCTCGTCGGGGCGACCGCCGCCGGCGCGCTCGCTCTGGCCGCCGTCGGGATCCTGCTGCTGGATCGGCGGCAAGCGGAGGACGGACACGAAGGCGCTGGAGCTGTGGCAAGAGCCCGCTCGCGATCGGCTCGCGTGCACCGCCATTTGAGCTGCGATCGCGCGACGGTCTCAACGTCAGCCTCACATCGCTGGTTCGCCGCGGCCGCCCGGTCCTCTTGGTCTTCAGCGATCCCCATTGCGGGCCGTGCATGGCGCTGGCGCCCGAGCTCGCCCGCTGGCAGCGACGCCATTCCGACGAGCTGACCATCGCAGTCGTCGAGCGCGCGTCCAATGAAATCGGCGAGGGGGCGGACGCCCACGGCCGCCGCGACTTGCTGGTACAGCGCGACAGCGACGTCGCCGATGTCTACGTGGCTCGTGGGACTCCGAGCGCGGTCCTCGTCGATACTCACGGCAGGGTTGCGAGCGCTCCGGTTGGCGGCCGTGTCGGGATCGAAGCGCTCGTGGCCGAGCACGTCGCCGGCTTCGAATCGTCTGAGCGCGCCTCGGAATCAACTCCGCCGACGCACTTGCGCCGGCGGGAGATCCTCACCCGCTTCGGCGTCGCCTCGGGGGCCCTGGCGGCCCTCGGATTCCCCGCCTGGGCAACCGCCCAGGCGGGGCCGCTCAAGATCAGGCGCTGCCACCATGATCGGGATTGCCCCGGGTCGCTTCAGTGCATCGACGGAGATTGCAAGTGCCCGGCCCTCTACCTAGACCAGTGCGGCAACGACTGCGTCGACCTCAACGGCGACCCGGCGAACTGCCGCGAGTGCGACCACGCGTGCGGTGCGGGAGAGAGTTGCGTCGGAGGCAAGTGCACGGAGGGCGATGCCACCACCTGCAACCCACCGTGTCCCGTCGGGCAGGCGTGCTGTCTCGAGTCCGGCAGCCCGAAGTGCGTCGACCTCAGCGTGGGTGCCGGCGAGCACTGCGGTGAGTGTGGCCACGACTGCACGCCGACGGAGGTCTGCTGCGACGGTCGCTGCAAGAACCTGTTCCAGAATCCAAACCGCTGCACGAGTAAGGAGGAGGGCTGCTTCGGCGTCAACAAGAAGAAGTGCAAGAGAGGTCAGGTCTGCTTCAACGGGCGCTGCCGCGACACGTGTCCGGACCGCTACACGCGGTGCGGCGACTTCTGCCTCGATTCAACAAGGAAGGAGCAGTGCTGCGACGCCAGGGTCTACGGCCAGTGGGATCTGCACAACTGCGGCGCGTGCGGCCACGACTGCAAGAAGCTCTCGGGTTTCATCCGGGCCGCTTGCTGCCCTGGAGTCGGCTGCGTCGACCTCGCGGTCAATCCCGGCAACTGCGGCGGCTGCGGGAACCCGTGTCCCTCAAACTGCCAGTGCGTTCCCGGCCCGGGTGGCAAGGGTGTCTGCACGAACTGTGTCTAGGCGATCGGGCTTGAGATCGGTGCGACCCGGGCCGTCTTTGGCGGCGTTGACCGGCAAGGCCCCGCAGCTGGCCGAGGTCGACGCCAGATTCGGGGAGCCAGGGCTCTTCGGCCGGAACCCTGACGGGCTGCTTCAGCGGGCCTACGCGAAACTCTGCCGCTACTCCCACAGTCGTCCGGGCCATACGAACGGAGACATCCGGCAGAGCAACGGCCCGGTTTTCGTGGGAGGCGGGTTCACCCGCTTCCGGGAAGACCTTTGCGACACGATCGCCCTCTGCTACGTGCGGTACAAGATCGGCTGGTCCGAGCTCGTCCTCCCCGCGGATGCGCATCCTCTTTTCGAGTTCGCGGACGAGCGCTGAGACGACGGGCTCGGCTCGAGGCTGCTCGAGTCTTCTTTCCGGACGCCGTCGAGCACAGTCCGGGCCTCTGATCGAACTCATGGGCATAGCGGCGGCGCCGCCCGCGACGCGGTCCGGTGAACTCGAATCGCCCCGTCGGATTCCAGCCACTTCCGGCGAAGAGTGGCCGTCTCGGCGACCTATCCCCGTATATCGCCGCGCATCGGGATTCAGAGGCCAAACACGCAATCGCACGTATCCAGCGGTGGCTTGCAGACAATCGCGGAGCGTTCCGACAGATGCAACGACCCCGCGGTTGCTACCCCCGACTGCTACTCCCGCCCGAATCGGCCCCTACGATGATTGACGACAACCAGCAGAAAGCGGCTGACTTGCAGTCGATTCGCGAAAAAGCGGCTGATGGGATTCGAACCCACGACCTTCTGCATGGCAAGCAGACGCTCTAGCCAGCTGAGCTACAGCCGCACGGGGCGGGATTCTAGCTTCCGCAGCCTGTGCTGGCGGGGAAGCCTCGCGCGTTGGCGGAATACTGGCGCCCTCCCCGCCCCAATCAGCACCCATGCGAGGACCGGCGGCGGCGGCGGGAGCAACCGCGCGCTCACTTGCCCCAGTTGTCTTCGTCGCAGAACAGAGTCGTGCATTGGATGCTGCGAAGCCGGGTGCGCTCGGCCGAGAAATCGGCCGGGGGAAACCAGCTCAGCCGAACCGATACTTCGCGGTGGTTTGTGAAGGTGTGGATCCCCGCCAGCCCTCCGTGCCTGATCGAGACGGGTGGGAAGGTGAAGTCACGGCTCTTGTGGTCGCCCGCCGAGGCGATCCGGAGGAACCTCCGCTTCGGCGCCGGGAACCTCCGCGAGCGCGGAGTCGGCGGCTTGAGCGCCATGGAGGGCGATGTCAGCCCCACCTCCGCAACGCGCTGGCTGAGAGTCGAAGAGCGTCTGGACGTCGAGTCGCAGGCGATAGCCCTTGTCCGTCTTCGGCATCGAAACCGAACCTGGGACCGGGACCGGTTCTGAGTTGTAGCCCTGTTCGACGAACCGCTGCGGCGAACTGTCGGAACCGCAGGGAATCGGTTCGTAGGGGTAGGTGTAGACGCCATTTTCGAGGTGGGCATGGCGGTCGGCCAGGGTCGATACCTCCTTCGTCCTCAGCACGGCTTCCGAGACCTTCTCGACCAAGATCGGCCGATGCTTGATCGCCGTTTCGCGAAACGCGATTATCGAGCGGATGCTCCAGTCTCGCTCGAGCGCGTAGGTCCCGTGGTAGGGCTGGGGGATTTCGTCTCCGTAGTCGAGAGTCGCCGACTGCTGCCCGTCGACGGCGAGCTCGAAGCAGCAATTGCTCGCGGCGGACGCTGCCGAGGGCCAACTGGCCAGCATCGCCGGGATCGCGCAGCAGACCGCGAGCGTGAGGCGTCCCCAGATGGGCACGGCATGAGGCTATGCCCGCCGGCTCCGGCAGTCAACGCCCCCACCACCCGAGCGCGGCCCCAGCTCGACCGGAAGCTGCCGGCGCCAGCTCATCCGCGGCGCTAGCCTGATCGTCGAAGGCTCCCATCCGACGATGCTCTTCCGCCAGATAATCCACGAGGACCTCGGCTGCGCCTCCTACCTGGTCGCCGACCGCGAAAGCGGCGTCGGCGTCGTCGTCGACCCCCAGTGGGACATCGACCCCTACCGGCGGCTGGCGCGCCTGCACGGGGTGCGGATCGGCCACATCCTCGAGACCCACAACCACGCCGACCACGTCTCCGGGCACGGGCGGCTGGCGCGGACGACGGGTGCCACGATCCACATCCATCGGCTGGCGGAGGCCGAGTACGCGCACGAGCCCTTCGAGGACGGCTGGGTGCTGGCGTTGGGCGACATGACGATCGAGGCGATCCACACGCCCGGGCACCGTCCCGAGCACACCGCCTTCCTGCTGCGCGACGCGGGGCGCGACGGCGCCCCGTGGGCGGTCCTGGGCGGGGACTCGCTGTTCATCGGCGACGTCGCCCGGCCCGACCTCGCGGTGGAGCCCCGCGAGGGCGCCGCGGACATGTTCCGCTCCCTGCACGAGCGGTTGCTGGTGCTCGACGACGAGGTCGAGATCTGGCCCGGTCACCTCGGCGGCTCGCTCTGCGGCGGCGCGGGGATCGATCTCAAGACTTCCTCGACGATCGGCTTCGAGCGCCGCCACAACCGTGCGCTCGGCATTGCCGAGGAGGCGGATTTCGTCGAGGACGCGGTCTCCTCGCTCGGCGATAGGCCGCCGAACGTCGAGCAGATCGTCGCCCTCAACCGGGGCCCCCTGGTCGAGGACTTCGGTACCCCGTCGCCGCTGACGCCCCATGAGGTCGAGGAGGCCGTCGTCGCCGGGGCCCTGGTCATCGACGGCCGCACCAACGAGGAGTTCGACGAGGCCCACGTCGCCGGCGCGCTCAGCACATCCTCCTACGACACCGGCTTCGCCACCAAGGTCTCCCGGGTCGCCCCCGACGGCGCCGAGATCATCGTCGTCGCCGCCTCCGACGGAGACGAGCGGCACGCCGCCGAGCTGCTGGCCGCGGTGGGCATGCGGGTGCGCGGGTTCCTCGAGGGCGGGATGACCGCCTGGCGCACGGAGGAGCGGCCGGTCCACAAGATCGAGCTGATCGACCCCGAGGAGCTGGCGCGGCGAGCCGAGGCGCCGGCGCCGCCGCTGATCCTCGACGTCCGCAACAACGCCGAGTACGCGTCCGAGCACATCCCCGGCTCCCTCCACATCCCCTACGGGGACCTGGCGGATCGGCTCGACGAGCTTCCCCGCGACCGCCCGATCGCGACGATCTGCCGCGGCGGCAAGCGCAGTGGTCTGGCCGCCTCGATCCTGCAGCGCGAGGGCTTCGCCGACGTCGTCCACGTCGGCCAGGGGGTCCTGACCTGGCGCGACGCCGGCCATCCGGTGGAGAGCGGCGGCCGCGCTCCCAGCCCGGCGCTGTAGCGCTAGAGACCGGCCACGGCCAGCTCGATCGGGGTCTCGCCGGAGACGAGATCAAAGACCTTGCCGATCGAGTTCTCGGCGGTGAGGACCGCCGCCAGCACGGCGGCGACGTCGGCCCGCGGAATCTGCCCGCGATCGAGACGGGACCCGACCTCCACGCGGCCGGTCGGGGGTTCGTCGGTGAGGCTTCCGGGACGCACGATCGTGTAGTCGAGGCCGCTAGCCTCGAGTGCCTTGTCGGCCTCGGCCTTGGCCCGCAGGTACTCGCCGTGGACGTCGCCGCCCTCTGCCGGCGGCTCGGCTGCGCCCATCGCGCTGATCATCACGTAACGACCGACACCCTCGGCCCTGGCCGCCTCGATCAGCTTCAGGGCCCCACCGTAATCCATCGTCCACTTGCGCTCGGCGCCGCTGCCGGGGCCGGCCCCGGCAGCGAAGACGACCGCATCCGCGCCCCGGACCGCGGTGGCGACGTCGTGGTCGGCCTCGAGATCGCAGAGCACCGGCTCGACGCCGACGGCATGGAGGTCGTCTTCCTGGCCGGGACTGCGGATCAGCCCCCAGACCGCGTTCCCCCGCTCCACCAGCAACCTTCCCAGCATCAGTCCGATCTTGCCGTGCCCGCCCGCGATCGCGACCTCGATCATGCTCGGCTCCTTTCGTCGCCCGCCAGGACATGACAGGGGATCATCAATTTTGGGTAGTCTGTCCGCGTCTTAGACCCTCGGGAAACGGCCGCAAGGCGCAAGGCAGAGGAGGATCTCCATGAATCGAAGCATGTTCGCAATCGCGGCCGCGGTGGCCCTGGCGGCAGCGATGCTGGCTCCCAGCGCCGCCTCAGCCTGGGCACCGGCCGGCTCGGCTCCGATCCACCCCGGCGTCCAGACCTTCACCGCCGGCGCCCAGTGCACCTCGAACTTCGTCTTCCAGGAAGGGTCCACGGTCTTCCTCGGCCAGGCCGCGCACTGCTCCGGCACCGGCGGACAGACCGAAACCAACGGCTGCACCAGCGGCTCGCTGCCGATCGGCACCGCGGTGGAAGTGAGCGGAGCCAGCAAACTGGGCACCCTGGTCTACAACTCCTGGCTGACGATGCAGGCCGCCGGGGAGTCCGACCCGGATACCTGCGCGTACAACGACCTGGCGCTGATCCGCCTCGACCCCGCCGACGTGGGCGGCGTCAACCCCTCGGTCCCGGGCTTCGGCGGCCCGACGGGGGTCGGCGCCGTCGGCGAACTCGGCTCGACGGTCTACTCCTACGGCAACTCCGAGCTGCGCGGCGGTGTGAGCAAGCTGAGCCCGAAGCAGGGAGTCGTCGTGCAGAACGAAGGCAACGGCTGGAGCCACAACGTGGTCACCCTATCCCCCGGCATCCCCGGCGACTCGGGCAGCGGCTTCATGAACGAATCGGGTCAGGCGATCGGCGTCCTCAGCACGCTCCAATTGGCGCCGCTCGCCGGCTCCAACGGAGTCGGCGACCTCGGCAAGGAGCTCGCCTACCTGCGGGCCCACAGCTCCTTCACGGGGCTGCAGCTGGTGCCCGGGACGGTTCCCTTCAACGCCAACCTGCTCGAAGCCGTCCTCGGCTCCTGAGGCCGCGGCTGGGGTCGACCGGGTCAGCCATCGAGGACCTGGTTCACGAGCCGGTCGGCCTCGGCGTTGTTCTCGCGCCGCACGTGGCGGATCATCCAGCTGTCGAAATCGCTCAACGCCCGCTTCACCTCGGTGTGGAGTTCACGCATCGTCGCGTCCTTGACCTTGTAGCGGCCTTCGACCTGACGCACCACCAGCTCGGAGTCCCCGATCAGCTCCAGCTCGGTGGCGCCGTGGGCGGCGGCCAGCTCGATTCCCAGCAGCAGCGCCCGGTACTCGGCGACGTTGTTGGTGGCGCGGCCGATTCGCTCGCCGCGCTCCTCCAGCACCTCGCCCTCGGGCCCGCGGACCACCGCTCCGATCGCGGCCGGGCCCGGGTTGCCCCGAGCGCCGCCGTCGACGTTCACGGTGATCCTGCTCATCTCTCAGTGCCGAACCGCTTTGCCGTCGGCAGGGATCGGGGCCGAGAGGACGATCCGGCCGCCCTCGATAGCCGTGGCGTTCCACTGCCGCGCCGCCGCGTCGAGCTGTGAGACCTCCAGGCCCTTGTCGAGCTCGAAGACGGGTCTCAGCTCGTCGTCGAGGTCGACTCCCCATTGGTACCAGGAGAGCTCCCAGGCGACGGTGATCCGGACCTGGTTCGCTGCTCCCGCCGAGGCGCCGACCGAGACCCAGGGCACGCCGAGCGTCCGCGCCAGGCCGGCGACGGTGTGACCGGCCTCGCTGGCGTTGAAGCGGGCGGCGGCGCGCTCGAAGGGGCTGACCGGGGACGCGGCGGCGGCCGGGCGGCCGGCCCGCTTCCCGGGAGCGGCCGGATCGGGAGTCGGGGCAGGCGGCGATGGCTGAGCATCCGGCGAGAGCTCCGGCAGGTCCGCCAGCTGCTTCGGGCGGCGCCGCAGCAGGCCCCTCAGACCGGCGGGGCGGGACCCCCCCGCCCCCGGGGGCGGGGAATCGGGTGCAGCCTCCCCCCAGCGCCAGCCGAGCCGCTCGGCGCGCCCGGTGCAGAGCTCGCAAACGGTGCGGCGATCGTCGCCTGCGAGGTAGCCGCGGACCTGCTCGCCGGCGAGGATCGTCCGGCCGCAGACGGCACAGGTCTGATCGGCGCTCATGGCGCCAAGTTAGCAGCGGGCACGAGGGGCCCGGGGGGCATCCCCGCTAGGCCTGCTGGAGGTGGGACTTGAGCCGCATAACGGCCTTGGTGTGGAGCTGGGAGACCCGCGACTCGGTCACGCCGAGGACCTCGCCTATCTCCCGCAGGGTGAGGTTCTCGTAGTAGTAGAGGGCGACCACCAGCTGCTCGCGCTCGGGCAGCGAGCCGATTGCCTCGGTCAGTCGGTCCTTGACCTCGCTCGAGGCCAGTGCCTCCTGCGGGTCGGCGGCGGCGCCGTCGGCGATCGTGTCGAGCAGCGAGACCTGGTCACCGGAGGAGTCGGAGACGGTCCACAGCTCGTCGAGCGCATAGACCGAGGAGTTGGCGATTTCGAGCAGCGAATTCTGCAGTTCCTCCTCGGACATGTTGAGCCTGACCGCCAGCTCCGCCTCGGTCGGGGCCCGCTGCAGCTCGTGCTCCAGCTTCGCCTGGGCGGCTTCGATCTCGCGTGCCCGGGAGCGGACGGATCGCGGCACCCAGTCGAGCGAGCGCAGTTCGTCGATGATCGAGCCGCGAATGCGGGTCATCGCGAAGGTCTCGAATTTGATCCCGCGCTCGGGCTCGAAGCGCTCGATCGCGCCGATCAGGCCGACCAACCCGTAGGAGATCAGATCAGCGTCCTCGACGTGGGCGGGAAGCCCGGCGCCGAGCCGGCCGGCGACGAACTTGACCATCGGCGAGTAGGCGACCACCAGGCGCTCCCTCGCGGTGTCGTCGCCTTGATCCTTGTAGCGTCGCCACAGGTCGCGCAGCTCCACCTCTTTTACGCCTGCTTCCATATCCCTCAACCGATTCTACGGTCGTTGGCTGGGTTGGGGGTCATGCGCGGGGGTGGCTGGCGGCATAGGTGTCCCGGAGCCGAGCGGCGTCGACGCGGGTGTAGACCTGGGTGGTGGAGATCGAGGCGTGGCCGAGTAACTCCTGGATAGTACGCAGATCGGCGCCGCCCTCGAGCAGGTGGGTGGCGAACGAATGGCGCAGGGAATGCGGCGAGACGCCGGCGGCGAGCGCCGCCTCACGCGTCCAGAGGCCGAGACGCCTGGTGACGTCGGAGTTGGAGAGGCGGCGGCCACTCTTGGAGAGGAAGAGCGCCGGCTCGCGGGGATCGGTCGCGAGCGCCCGCCGCCCCCGTTCCAGGTAGCGTCGCAGCGCCCGCTGGGCGGGCTCGCCGACCGGCAGGATCCGCTCCTTGGACCCCTTGCCGAGCACCCGCAGCTGCTCGGTCTCGAAGTCGAGCGACCCGGTATCGAGGTTGACGAGCTCCTCGCAGCGCAGGCCGCACGAGTAGGCCAGCTCGAGCATCGCCCGGTCGCGCCGCTCCAACGGGGTGCGAGCGGGGATCCGCTCCAGCAGCGAGCGCATCTGCTCGGTCGAGAGGACCCTCGGCAGCTTCTCGGAACGTTTCGGGCTCGAGACCAGCTCGGCCGGGTTCTGCCCGGTCCGCTCGGTGCGGACGAGGAAGCCGTAGAGGCCGCGGATCGAGGCCAGCTTGCGGGCGACCGTCGCCGGTGCGGCCCCGGCCGAGGAGAGCCCGGCGGCGAAGCGGCGCACGTCGCGGTGGCGGACGTCGCCGGGCCCAAGGCCCTGGGGCATGGCCCACTCGACGAAGCCGCCGAGGTCGACGCCGTAGGCGCGCCTGGTTCGCTCGGCGGCGCCGCGCGCGCGGAGGTCGCGGTCGTAGTCGGCCAGTGCCGTCTCCCAGCTCATCGGAAAGAGGTTCGCCACGCGGGCGCCCGTGCCTCTAGCCGATGTAGATCGGGGTTCCGACTTCGACCTGGTCGTAGAGTTCTTCGACGTCGGGGATGGACATCCGCACGCATCCGTGGGAGGCGGCCGAGCCGAGCGATTCGAGCTCTTCGGTACCGTGGATCCCGGCCCCTTCGAAGATCCCCATCCAGCGCGCCTTGATCGGATCGGCGGGCCCGGGTGGGATCACCTGGCCGGCCAGTTCGCCGGCCCAGGCGGAGTTGGGGACGTGCCAGGAGGGGTTCACCTGCTTTTCTTGGATGTGGTAGAGCCCTTCCGGCGTTTCGAGGCCTTCCTGGCCGACCGCGACGGTGTAGGACTTGGCCAGCTTCAGGTGCTTCCAGAGCCGCAGGGTGAAGGCGGCGCGGTCGAGGGTGAGGTAGGAGGGGTATTCGGCCGCGACCTCGTCGGTCGTCACTTCCGGCTTGGTCGTGTGGACGTGGGCGACCACGGCGTGGGGTGCCCCGGCGTTCAGGACCGCCTCTTCGAGTTCCTTCGTGAGCAGGTTGTCACGCAGCTTGCGCCCGTTCTTGCCGGCGACGACGTTGAGCGAGTCGGCGCCTGGGCTGACGGTCGCGTTCTGGGCTTCGCGGTCGACTTCTTCGGCGATGTGGCGGACGAAGCGGTCGATCGCGGGCTGGGAGTAGCTGAGATGGGCGGAGACCGGCTTGTCGACTTCTTCACCGGTTACGTAGCGGACGAGGCGGGTCGGCAAGCCGCCTTCCTGACTCTCTTCGACCGCCTGTTCGACGGCCGCGTGGACGTCGGCGCGGACCTTGAGCCGCTCGCCCGGGAGGGTCCAGGTATCGCCGCCGAAGTTGACCTTGAGGGAGTGGCGCAGTGGTGCCAGCAGGTGCCGGCGCACCGCGGCCGTGGCTTCTCCGGCGTCGAGGCCGCCGACGTCGACACCCGCGATCGTCACCCCGTCGGCGATCTTGTCCTTCTGGGTGCTGTCATACGCATAGGCGCCGGCGGCGAGGAGGATCACGGCCACCACAGCGGCGACCATGCCTATCTGAGTCTTGCGTCCCATCGTCTAAGTGCCGCTCACCCTCGGTCGACCCTGCACCCGGTTGCGAAAAGTCTAGGCATTCGGATCATTCGGCTTGGACATTCGTCTTCCCTGCAATTTCCCGTCTCGCAGGTTCTTATCGGCAGCTCGCGGGATATCTTTCGCCGATGCGCTCCAAGGATGAGGTCCGCAAGGAGGTCTGGAAGGCGATGGATCGCGAGGGCGTTTCGCGCTTCCCCGGTGCCGAGGGCCGGATACCGAACTTCGCCGGCGCCAAGCTGGCGGCCGAGAAGCTCGCCGGCCACCGGCTCTGGAAGCGCGCCCGGGTCATCAAGGCCAATCCGGACTCACCGCAGACGCACTCCCGCAGGATCGCCCTCGACGAGGGCAAGATCGTGATCATGGCCGTCCCCCGCCTGCGCGACCCGCACCCCTTTCGCGTCCTCGACCCGTCCAAGCTCTCGAAGCAGGCGGTGAAGGAAGCGGCGACGATCAAGGGGGCGCTCAAGCACGGGCGGGTGGTCGCCCTCGACGATCTGCCGGAGATCGACTTCGTCCTCTGCGGCTCGGTCGCGGTCAACCTGAGTGGGGCGCGAATCGGCAAAGGCGGCGGCTACCACGACCTCGAGTACGGGATCCTGGTCGACGCCGGCAAGATCGACAGCCACACCACGGTCGCGACCACCGTCCATCCGATTCAGATCCTGCGCCAGCACCTGATGGTCACCGCCCATGACCTGCCTTGCGATCTGATCGCGACGCCGCGGGCCGTGATCGAAGTCGAGCGCCAGTACGAGCGCCCGCGCGGCATCCTCTGGGACCACCTGCAGCCGCCACAGATCCGCGAGATCCCGGTGCTGGAACGGATGGGTTACGCGTAGGCGGGCGCAACCTCGCTCAACCCCGCCGGCGCGAGTCGGTGGCGAGAGTTCGATGCCTTCGATCTGATTCTGGACCCGGACCGACTAGCTGGTCCGCGGTGCGAGCCTGCTTTGTCTTTTTGCCGGATCCATGAACTCCTCGACGGCAACTGCCGTGAGCGGGCGAGCAAAGAGAAACCCCTGTCCCTGATCGCATTCTTCGCGTTGGAGCGCCTTTAGCTGGGAGGTCTCCTCGATGCCCTCGGCGAGTGTCTCGATGCTCAGGGTCTTGCCGAGTTGCACCAGCGTGTGGATGAGCGTGGTCGACTCCTCAGAGGATGCGATTCCGCCGATGAACGAACGATCGATCTTGAGAGCGTCGACGGGGAATTGGTGCAGATAGGCGAGCGAGCTGTAGCCGGTTCCGAAATCGTCGATCGCAATGCGAATGCCCAGATCCTTGAGGGCGGTGAGGCGCTTGGCGGAAGCCTCGGCGTCGCGCATGAGCACCGTCTCGGTGATCTCCAGCGTCAGCGTTGTCGGATCGAGCCCGCTCTCCGCCAGCGCGTTGCGCACGTCGTCGATGAGTCCGTCGCGATTGAGCTGGACCCCGGAAACGTTGACCGACATACCGATGGCGTTGCCCTTCGCCTGCCATGCGGCGGCCTGCCGGCAGGCCTCATTCAGCACCCAGCGCCCGATCGGGACGATCAGCTCGTTCCGCTCGGCGATGGGGATGAATTGGTTGGGCTCGATGATGCCCCGAGTCGGGTGACGCCAGCGGATCAGCGCCTCGACACCGATCACGCTCTCCGTCTGGAGGTCGAAGGTGGGCTGGTAGAGCAGGAACAGCTCCTCGCGGGCGAGCGCATCCGGCAGGTCCATCTCGAGCGCGAGCTGATCCTCGGCGGCGGTCCCCATGCTCCGCTCGAAGAGCGAATAGCCGTTTCCTCCCATTCTCTTGGCCTCATACAGGGCGATGTCCGCGTCCTTGAGGAGCTCTTCGGCGGTTCCCCCCCACCCCAGGCTTATGCCGACGCTCGCGGTGACGGTCAGCTCTTTGCCGATCTCGGCCTTCAAGTCGTACGGTCGGCGCAGCATGCTCAGGAGTCGCTCGGCGACGAGCTTGGGGTCCGCATCCAGCGTGGCGTTCTCGAGCAGCACGACGAACTCGTCGCCGGCCAGGCGCGCCGCCGTGTCGCCCTTCCTGACGAGGCTGGCCAATCGCCCGGCGACGAGCCTGAGAAGCTCATCGCCCGTGGCATGGCCGAACTTGTCGTTGATGTGCTTGAAGCCATCCAGATCCACATAGAGGGCGGCCATCGGCTGCGAATTGCGCCGGGCGCGGGCGAGCATCTGCTCAGCGCGATCGATTGCCAGGACTCGGTTGGGTAGCTCCGTCAGCGAGTCATGGAGAGCCTGATGGCGCAGACGCTCCTCGAGACCCTTCCGCTCGCTGAGATCCCAGATGTTCAACACCAGGCCGTTCCAGCCGGGATCGTCGAGCAGATTTGCGGCGTGAACTTCACACGTGCGTCTACTGCCGTCGCGGTGACGCAGACGCAGCTCCTTGCTGGCGCTGTCGACCGTCGCGCAGAGAGCGAGAAGCGAGGCTCGGTCCTCGGGGTCGATCCACTCGGTCAGCTTGGTTCCTTCGATCTCCTGCGGCCGATAGCCGAGCGTCTGCTCCACCGCACCGGCTTGATAGATCACCGTGGAATCGGGCCGTACCACCGTGATCATGTCCGAGCCATGCTCCACCAGAACCCTCATTCGCCGTTCGCTCTCGAGCAACGCGCCATGCTCGATCTCGACGGCCAGCCGCCGCCTGCGAGCCTTGGCGACACCGACCAGCAACAGCACCAACAGCCCACCCACTACCCCGGTTATCACCAGAGTCGCGGTCCACGCGGTCCGGCCCGCCGCCCGCGTCGAGTCATCGAGCGCCTCCTGCGCGGCCGCGACATCGGATTCGACCGTGGGGACCATCGGTTCGACGTCCCGCTTGTAGAGCCCATTCGCAGCGGCAACTCGGTGCTGCGCGAGCAGCCCCATCACCGCTCTCGTGCGATTGGAGATCCGGGTGCTGTCCGCCCGGAGCCTCAGCGCCAGGGGCGCATCCCAGTGGCGATTGACGCCCGCCACGGCAGTCCTCAATTCATCGCGGAGTCGCTTGTTCAGCGGAAACTCGGCGGCTTCGATCGGCCCACCGGCGAGCAGTGACAGTGGCGAACTGACCGTCGAGCGGAGAGCGCCCGGCACCGCGCTCAGCGAGATCTGGGCCTGGCGCAGCTCGTCCTTGCGGTGGTCGCTGGCGCGAACCAGGACGACGGTGCCGACCAGGGCGCCCACCACCGCCACGACCACAAGGAGCGACCACAGCTCGGTGCCGTGCAGCCAGTGGCGCAGACCGCCGCCCGCATGGCGCTCGGCTACCTCGTCGCCTGACGTGCCCGAGGATCCGCCGGACCGCTCGCCGCTTGAAAGAGCTCTCCGATCAGGCATGCGACGCTCCCGGGCCGTGCCTCAGTCGTTGCTGCTCCCGACGATCGACCGCAGGAACGGGATCGGCTGCCCAGTGACCGACTCGCAGGTTTGCTGTCGCCGACATCCCGAAACCATCGACCGCGGCGACCTGCTCCTTGAGTTGGGGGCCGATCGGGCCTCGAAGCTCAGGCGATTGGCTTACGCGAGCCACTGATGCGATTTCCCCAAAGGCCAAGCGGTCGGACCGGATCCGCGAGATTCCGGCACTCGAACGGGTGGGGGACGCGTAACCGGTGACGCTCGGTCATTCGGCTAAGGTCGGCCGATGCCGACCTACATTCGTTTTGGCGACGATCACTCGGTCGCGGTGCAGGAGAGCCTGGCCGAGATCAGGAGGCTGATCGAGGAGTCCGAGTCGAAGGTCGGGCTCTTCGAGGCCACCCGCATCGACGGGGCGAAGCTGCTCGTCAACGCAAACGAGGTCTGGACGATCTCGGAGGGGAAGAAGAAGGACGGTGCCCGGAAGCGCTGACGCGCGGGCGGGGCGCCGGCTGGACCCGCGGATCGTCGCCGGTTTGGACTACGGAAACGCCGATCCGGACTGGACGCGGATCGATTGGCGCCGGCACCGACGCCGGGTCGAGCTGCCGGGGGCGGCGGCCGACTACGTCGAAATCGGCGAGGGCGAGCCGATCCTCTTCGTCCACGGCATCTCCGGCTGCTGGCGCAACTGGCTCGAAAATTTGCCCCACTTCGGCGCCGGCCGCCGGGCGATAGCCCTCGACCTGCCCGGCTTCGGGTCGAGCCCGATGCCCTCGTGGCCGGTCGACATGCCGGCCTACGGTCGCCTCATCCACCACTTCTGCGAGAAGCTCGGGCTCGACGGCGTGACCCTGGTCGGCAACTCGATGGGCGGTTTCATCGGGGTCGAGGCCGTGACCGCCAAGCCGGCGAGGTTCGAGCGGCTCGTCCTCGTCTCGGCGGCAGGCATCCTCAACACCTGGAACCCGGAAGCGCGCGCCACCGCAACCGCCTACGCGTGGAAGAGGTTCGGCCCGTTGGTGGCCGACCGGGGCCGCTGGATCGTCTCCCACCCTCGCGCCCGGCAGCTGGCGCTGGCCCAGTTCTTCCACTACCCGAACCGGCTCCGCGCCGAGCTGCTCTGGGAGCAGTTGGACGGCGGCATGCGCTGCCCCGCCTTCGGCAACGCGCTGCAGGCACTGATCCGTCGCGACATCCGCGATCGGCTGGGCGCGATCGAGATGCCGACGATGATCGTCTGGGGCCTCTCGGACCGGGTGATCCCGGCCGCGGCGGCGATCAGCTACCACCGCCGCATCCCTGATTCGCGGCTCGAGATCTTCGAGCGCACCGGCCACGTGCCGCAGCTCGAGCGGCCGCTGCGCTTCAATGCCCTGCTGAGCGAGTTCCTGGGCGGATAGGAAGCTCGGCTGCAGCCTCTTTCCGCCATAGCGGGAAAGGGCCCTGGAAGGGACGCCTCAGCTGGTGATCGCGCCCTGAGAGGCGGAGGAGACCGTCGCCGCGTACTTCGCCATCACGCCGCGCCTGAAGAGCGGCTCGCGTGGCTCGTAGTCGGCCACGCGCTGCTCGATCTCCTCCTCCGAGAGGGCGACGTCGAGGCGCCGGGCCTCGACGTCGAAGGTGATCTCATCGCCCTCGCGGATCGCCGCGATCGGGCCGCCCTTGACCGCCTCCGGCGCGACGTGGCCGGCCATCAGCCCGCGGGTGGCGCCGGAGAAGCGGCCGTCGGTGAGCAGGGCGACGCTCTCCCCCAGGCCCTCGCCGACGATCGCCGCCGTCACCTGAAGCATCTCCCGCATTCCGGGCCCGCCGGCCGGTCCCTCGTTGCGGATCACGACGATGTCGCCGGCCTGGATCTTCTGGTCCTTGACGGCGCGGAAGCACTCCTCCTCGGACTCGAAGACGCGGGCCGGGCCGACCTGCTTCTTGCGCTCGGTGCCGGCGAGCTTGACCACGGCGCCTTCGGGGGCGATGTTGCCACGCATGATCGCCAGCCCGCCTTCGGACTTGAGCGGATCGTCCAGCGGGCGGACCACCTCCTGGCCCTCGGCCTCGATCGCCTCGTCGGCCACCTCGCCGATCGTCGCGCCGCTGACCGTAATCGCGTCCCGGTGCAGGATCCCGGCTTCGGAGAGCCGCTTGATGATCAGCGGCACGCCGCCGGCCCGGTAGAGGTCGGTGGCGACGAAGCGCCCGCCGGGCTTCAGATCCGCGAACAGCGGCGTATTGCGGGAGATCCGCTCGAAGTCGTCCATCTCCAGCTCGAGCCCGGCCTCGTGGGCGAGGGCGATCAGGTGCAGGACGCCGTTGGTCGAGCCGCCCGAGGCGCAGATGCAGGCGATCGCGTTTTCCAGCGAGTCGCGGGTGATCACCCTGCTCGGCTTCAGGTCATCGGAGAGGACGCGCATCACCAGCTCGCCGATCTTCTCGGCGACGGTGCCCTTGTCGTCGTCTTCGGCCGGCACCATCGCCGAGCCGCCGGGGCTGATCCCCAGCGCCTCGAAGGCGCAGGCCATCGTGTTCGCCGTGAACTGGCCGCCGCAGGCCCCCGCGCCGGGGCTCGCGACCCCCTCCAGCTCGTTCAGTTCCTCGTCGCTCATGTCGCCGGCGGCATGGGCGCCGATCGCCTCGAAGACGTCGAGGATCGTCACGTCCTTCCCGTGCCAGTGGCCGGGAGCGATCGAACCGCCGTAGAGGAGCACCGAGGGCACGTCGAGCCGGGCCAGGGCCATCGCGCAGCCGGGGATCGTCTTATCGCAGGCCGAGAGGGCGACGATCGCGTCGAACTGGTAGCCGCGGGCCATCAGCTCGATCGAGTCGGCGATCACCTCGCGGCTGATCAGCGACGCCTTCATGCCCTGGGTTCCCATCGTGATCCCGTCGGAGATGGCGACGGTGTTGAACTCCATCGGCGTGCCCCCGGCGGCGCGGACGCCCTCCTTGACATGCTCGGCCAGCCCGCGCAGGTGGAAGTTGCACGGCATCGCCTCGGTCCAGGTGTTGGCGATGCCGATCGTCGGCCGCCTGAGCGCGTCGTCGTCGAAGCCGATGCCCTTCATGTAGGCGCGGGCCGCGGCGCGGTCGGGGCCGTCGAAGACGGTGGCAGAGCGGGGGCGGGGAAGGCGGGCCGCGGTGTTGCCGTGAGTGCTCATGGGGCCAATCTATTCAGCGGGTCAAGTAGGCGTCGTCGGGCGGGCGGTGCGCGAGATCGAACACGTCCACCGGGCCGGGGCCAGAACCGATCTCGCGCAGCCCCGAGCCGACCGCGGCCGAAGCTACCCGCCGGGCCCGCCGCGCGGCCTCGAGCGGTTCGGCGCCGCGGGCCAGGAGGGCGGCAAGGGCCGAGGAATGGGTGCAGCCCGAGCCGTGCGAGGCGCCGTCGGGATGCCGCTGACCCGGAATCTCGACCAGTTGACCGCCGTCGAAGAAGAGGTCGATGAGGCCCGCGCTGTGGCCGCCCGTGACGACGACCGCCTTCGGGCCGAGAGCGAGCACGCCGCGGGCCAGATCCTCCTGCGTGGCCCCCTCCCCCGCCCCGGTCAGCACCCGCGCCTCGGGGATGTTCGGCGTCGCAACCGTTGTCAGCGGCAGCACCCGCTCGATCAGCGCCTGCCGCGCCTCGTCGTCGAGCAGGACGGCGCCGCTCTCGGCGACCATCACCGGGTCGATCACGACCGGGGCGTCGCCGACGTGGCCGAGCGCCTCGACCACCGCCGCGACCGTCTCCGCCGTGCCGAGCATCCCGATCTTGACCGCGTCGACGCCGATGTCCTCGGCCACGGCTCGCACCTGGGCGACGATGATCCGCGGCGAGATCTGCTCGATGGCCTCCACCCCGACGGTGCTCTGCGCCGTGATCGCCGTGATCGCCGTCATCCCGTGCACCCCGCAGCGCGCGAAGGCCTTGAGGTCGGCCTGGATCCCAGCACCGCCGCCGGAGTCCGAGCCGGCGATCGAGAGCACCGCCGGTATGCGTCGCCTGGTCACGCCGGGAGCCTAGATGGCGGCGGTTGCGGGTGGTGGCAGCAGAGTGCGCGAATAGGTCCCTACCGCAGAGCAGGCGACGTAGCCGAGCAGCTCGAGGCGGGCGAGGGCCGCGGCTGCCTCTGGGCCGGAGAGGCCGAGGGCGGCGGCGACACCGTCGCAGGTTGCCTCTCCATCCTCGACGGCGCTCAGCACCGCGGCCAGGGCGGGGTCGAGCGATGGACCGGCGCGTTCGATGCTCCTCGCGCCGGGGCCGAGCATCGCGTCGAGAACGTCCTGGGCGTCGCGGATCACGCAGGCGCCGCCGGCGAGCAGGTTGTTGGGGCCGGCCGAAGCGCGCGAGGTGACCGGCCCGGGGACGGCTCCGAGGTCGCGGCCGAGATCCGCCGCGAGCTCAGCGGTGATCAGCGAGCCAGAGCGAGCCGCCGCCTCGACGACGACGGTCATCCCGGCCAGCGCCGCCATGATCCGATTGCGGGCCGGGAAGGTCCAGCGCCAGGGCGTGGCGCCCGGTGGGAACTCGGAGAGGACGAGGTCGGTTTCGGAGACCCGCCGCCAGAGCGAGCGGTGCGCGGCCGGATACGCCGTGTCCGGACCGCAACCGAGGACGGCGATCGTGCGACCCGCGTCGAGGGCGCCACGATGGGCGCAGCCGTCGATGCCGAAGGCGAGGCCGCTGACGACGATCATCCCCGCCGCAGCCAGCTCTCGTCCCAACTCGCGGGCGATCTCGCGACCGTAGGAGGTGGCGCGGCGGGCGCCGACGATGGTCACCGCGCCGAACGGCTCGACGCCGTCCAGTAGGCCCGGATCGCCGCGGCCGATCAGCGCCCACGGGGCGTCGGCGGCGTCACGGAGCGAGGCGGGGTAGAGCTCGCCGTGGCGGCAGCATGCCCAGCACATGGCCGCCGCCAGCTCCTCCGCGAAGTGACGCTCTGAGATCGCGGCCACTCGCCCGAGCAGGTGCGCCGCGACTTTCGGTGCCGCGAACTCGACCAGGTCCTCGTTGGAGAGGCGAAGGAGCTCGGGCGAGCGCGATCCGGGGGCGCCTGATGCGATCCGTTCGATGTAGGGCCCGAGCAGGGCCAGCAGCCACGAGCGTCGAAGGCACTCCGGGCAGGCGCGGCTCAGCCACGGTCCCGCCTGCGCAGCTGCGGCGCCTGCGCCATCTGCTCCTGCCCGATCGAGTCTCTGCCGGCGAGATCGGCGATCGTCTGGGCCAGCCGCAGGGCCGGTCGTGGGCGCGCCCGCTGAGGCGCTGGCGCGAGTAGAGCTCCCCAGCAGCGCCCCGGCCTCCGGTCTGAGCGCGCATCCGCGCGCCTCGCCCGGAGTCATCTCGGCATTGCACCGGCCCGACCCAGCCGTCGCTCCTGGCGCTCGCGCGCGGCGGCCACGCGCGCCCGGACGTCGGCGGATGCCTCGCCCGGGCCACCACCGATCTCGGCCGCACTCGGCTGCCGGACCGCGGCGAGGATGTCGATCCGGTCGGCCAGGGCGCCGCTGAGCCGCCCCTGGTAGCGCTGCACCGCCACCGGCGCGCAGCTGCAGTCCGGGTCGGCTTCGCCGCGGCCACAGGGACAGGGGTTGGCCGCGGCGACGAGCATGAAGCGGCAGGGCAGGCTGCGCCTGCTTCCCGCCCGCGCGATCGAGACCTCCCCCGTCTCCAGCGGCGCCCGCAGGGCCTCCAGCGCGTCGCGGCGAAACTCGCAGAGCTCGTCCAAGAACAGAACGCCGCGGTGAGCCAAAGTCGCCTCCCCAGGGCGCGGCGGGCTGCCGCCTCCAATCAAACCGGCGGGGCTGATCGTGTGATGCGGGGCGCGGAACGGCCGCTCCCCGGGCATCGTGCCGCCCAGCCGCCCGCAGGCGCTGGCGATGCGGGCCACTTCCAGGGCCTCGACCGAGGCGAGTGCCGGCAGGATCGACGGCAGCCGGCTGGCGGCCAGCGACTTTCCGGCGCCTGGCGGACCGATCATCAGCAGGCTGTGCCCGCCGGCGGCGGCGACCTCGAGTGCGTGGCGAAGGTGCGGCTGGCCCCGCAGGTCGGCGAGGTCGGGGGCGCCGGGTGAGGGGTCCAGGCTGAGCGCCAGCGGCTCGGGCCGACGCGGCTCCCAATCGCCGTCCACCAGCGCCAAGAGCCGACTGAGGCTGTCGAGGGGGATCACGTCGATCCCCGCTGCGAGCGCCGCCTCGGGCCCGTTCTCGGCTGGCAGGACGATCGCCTCCGCTCCCCCCTCCCGGGCCGCCTCGGCGATCGCGAGCGCTCCGTTGACAGACCGGGTCGAGCCGTCCAGCGCCAGCTCACCGGCCAGCGCCACCCGCGAAAGCGCCTCCCACTGCAGCTGCCCGGAGGCGCTCAGCAGCGCCGCGGCGATCGCCAGGTCCATCCCCGGCCCCGCCTTGCGCAGGCTGGCCGGTGCGAGGTTGACGACGATCCTCCGGAGGGGGAACTCGAAGCCGCAGTTGACCATCGCCGCCCGCACCCGCTCCCGCGCCTCCCTGACCGCGGTGTCTGGCAGGCCGACGATCGCGAAGCCGGGCAGTCCCCTGTGGACGTCCACCTCCACCCGGACCGGGCGCGCGGAGATTCCGTCGAGGGTGAAGGTCCGGGCCGTGGCTAGCACGCTGGCGACGGTATGGGGAGAGATTTCGCGTATGGCGCGTCAGAAGGGCCAATGAAGTGACCTCTTGCGCACGTCTGGCCCACCCCCACGCCCTACCGTCGCACTCGATGACCGTCGCCCGGCAGAGGACCGGCAGTCGCGCGGAGGCCCTCGTCGCGCGGCGGCTCGCGGCCGCCGGCTGGGAGATCGTCGAGCGCAACGCGCGCACCCGCTACGGCGAGCTGGACATCGTCGCCCGCGAGGGCCGAGCCCTCGTCTTCGTCGAGGTCAAGGCGGGCCGCGATGGCACTTCGTTCGGTCCGGAGCGACCGATCCTCGCCGTCGACCGCCGCAAGCAGCTGCGCATCCGCCGCCTCGCCACCGCTTGGATGGCCGAACGCCGGGACGTCCCTCCCTATGCCGAGATCCGTTTCGACGCCGTCGGCGTCACCTTCGACCGCGCCGGGCGCGCGGTCGAAGTCGAGCACATCCCGGGCGCCTTCTAGAGTCGTCCGGTATGCGTCGGAGGGCCCAGCCACGACTTCCCCCGGCGATCATCGCCTGGAGGTCCGCCCACGCCGCCATCGCGCTCGCGTTCCTGGGTTCGATCGGTTACGTGTGGTGGTGTGCCCTGACAGGTCGCCGCGGGCGCCTGCTGCGGCCCGCCGTAGCTGCTCTGGTCGCCGAGGCGGGCCTCGTCGCCGCGAACCGGGGCGACTGTCCCCTCGGGAACATCGGCGAGCGGATTGGCGACCCTGTTCCCCTCTTCCGACTCGTTCTGCCACCAACCGCCGCGCGGCGGGCCGTCCCGGTGCTCGGCCTGGTGACGGCCGCCGGCCTGCTCCTGCTCGCGGCGCGGGAACCGCGCCGCGAGGACATGGTCGATGCAGCCTGAGATCTGGCCAGCAGATCAAGGACGCAGGGATGGCGTGCTCTGCGCGCGGGCGACAGATGACGCCGATACGCGCCGGTCAGGTCAGCTCGAGCTGGGAGTAGGCGACCGACTGGAACGAGCGGCGGTGCAGCGGTGAGATCCCGATCTCCTCGATCGCGGCGCGGTGCTCGGGAGTCGAGTACCCAACGTGCTCCTCAAACCCCCAGCCCGGATGCTCGCGGGCGGCCTCCTGCATGTAGCGGTCGCGGGTGACCTTGGCAATGACCGAGGCGGCGGCGATCGCGGCGCTGGTGCCGTCTCCCTGCACGACCGCCCGGTGCGGGACCGCGCAGCGCGGCAGCGGGAATCCGTCGACGAGGCTGATCGCCGATTCCCCCGGGCGTAGCCGTTCGAGAGCGTTGGAGAGCGCTTCGATGTTGGTCACGTGCAGGCCGCGCCGGTCGATTCCGGCCGCCGAGCGGATCACGACGCTGACCCGCTCCGCCGCGCGCAGCACGCACGGGTACATCTCCAGCCGCCGCTCGACCGTCATCTGCTTGGAGTCGTGCAGGCCGGCGAGGGCGCGGCGATCGGCGGTCGAGAGCGTCTCGTAGTCGATCAGGACCGCGGCCGCCACCAGCGGGCCGGCGAGGCAGCCGCGCCCGGCCTCGTCGGCACCGGCCACGTAGCGGCTCTGCAGCCCGCGGTCGAAGGCGAACAGGCGGCGGCTCCGCGCCAGCCTGCGGCGGTGGGACTTCGGCTTAGAAGATGCCGATGCGGTCGGGCGGCCAGTAGGTGGCAAAGGCCTCACCGATGATCCAGTCGCGGGGTACCGGTCCCCAGAAGCGGCTGTCGTCGCTTGCCCCACGATTGTCGCCCATCATGAAGTAGTGGCCGGGTGGAACCCTGATCGTCCTCGGCATGTTGCAGGCGCCGGCGTGTCCGCAGGGGATGGTGTAGGGCTCGTTCTTCTTCTCGACCCCGTTGACGACCGGGTGGCCGTCCTTGATGGAGAGGGTGTCGCCCGGCCCTGCGACGATCCGCTTGATGAAGTTCTGGCTCGACTCGCCGCTGGTCGGCTGAGGGCACGGTTCACCGACCTTGGGCTGGACGCCGCATTCGGTGCCGTTGTCGGCGCCTGCCGGCGGATGGAAGACGACGATGTCGCCGATCGAGGGATCTTCGAAGTTGTAGAGGAAGCGGTTGACGAGGACCCGCTGGCCGACGTCGAGCGTAGGCTCCATCGATTCCGAGGGGATCTGGTACGGCTTGACCACCCAGGCCTGGATCGCCAGCGCAAGCCCCAGGGCCAGCGCGACGATGACGACCAACTCGACCAGCCCGCCGCCCTTGCCCTTCGGCTTCGGGAACGAGAGTTTCAGGCTGCCGAATCCTCGTCGGACTGGCCGGCTGCCGCCGGCTCCTCGTCCTCGGCATCCTCTGACGCTGGTTTGTCCTCGGTCTCCCCCGCCTCGGGCGCTGCCGCGTCCGTGTCCGCCGCCGCCTCTACCTCCGGCTCCGTCTCAGCCTCGGGCTCGGTCTCCGCCGCCGCCTTGGTCGCCGCCGCCTCCGTCTCCGCCCCCGCGACCTCGGCTTCCTCCTGGCTGACGCCCTCGGCGTCGACCGCTTCGGGCTCGGCCGCGGTGGGGGTGGAGACCATCTCCTCGTCGATGCCCCAGCGCCGCTCGGCGACGCGGGCGGCCTTGCCGACCCGGCCGCGCAGGTAGTAGAGCTTGGCCCGACGTACGGCCCCGCGCGCGGCGACCTCGAGTTTCTCGATCTTCGGCGAGTGCAGCGGGAACGTCCGCTCGACGCCGACCCCGAAGGACTGCTTGCGCACCGTGAAGGTCTCCCGGGCGCCCGAGCCCTGGCGACGCAAGACGACGCCCTCGAAGACCTGGGTGCGCTTGCGGGTCCCCTCGATCACCTGGAAGTGGACGCGCACGCGATCGCCCGGGCTGAAGGAGGGAAGGCCCTTCTTCAGCTGGTCGCGCTCGATGCTGTCGATTACGGAGCTCATTTGGCGAGAAAAAACCGCCGGACCCAGGCTCGGGAACCGCGCGGTGGCGGAATGGTAGCCCAAAGCCCATTCGGCGCGGGTGGTGGCATCGTCGCGGATCCGCTACAAGAGGACCGTTCCGGTGTTCCCATTCTGCGATGGAGCGGATCCGTGCAAGGCCGGCGGCAAGCGCGGTGGTCGGGTCGGTGCTCCTCTTCGCCGCCGCCGCTGCTTCCGTGCACTTCACGCCGCTCCGAGCCCGACGACCCGCGCCCGTTCGTGAGCAGCGACCGATCGGGGCCCGACTCCAGCGAGTCGGCGCCTTGGCGCCAGCCTAATCGGAGCCGGCCTCGAACCTCTTGGCACGTGCCCGGCTCTGCTCGAGCCTCCACCGGCGCACCTTCTCGTGGTCTCCGGAGAGCAGGATCTCGGGTACCCCCCAGCCCCGGTGGACGGGCGGGCGGGTGTAGTGCGGGTACTCGGGCATGCCCTCCAGCACCTGGCCGAAGGACTCCTCGACGGCGGAATCCGCGTGCCCGAGGGCGCCCGGCAGCTTGCGCATGACAACGTCGGCCAGGACCATCGCCGGCAGCTCGCCGCCAGCCAGGACGTAGCGCCCGATCGAGACCTCGTCGTCGGCGAGGTGCTCGTGCACCCGCTGGTCGAAGCCCTCGTAGCGCCCGCAGAGGACGGCAACGTGGGGCTCCGCCGTCAACTCGTCGGCCAGCTCGTCGTCCAGCAGCCGGCCGGTCGGCGAGAGGAGGACGATCCGCGGCCTCCCGCCCTCGCCGTAGGCGGCCTGCAACGCCGCGTCGACCACGTCGACCCGCAGCACCATCCCCGCCCCGCCGCCATAGGGCGAGTCGTCGACCTGGCCGGCGGTAAGCGGCGTCGTATCGCGATAGTTGAACAGCCGCAGCTCGTTCCCTTCCCGGATCGCGTTCTGCACCGAGCGCTGGCCCTGGAACCAATCGAAGGCCTCGGGGAAGAGTGTGAAGATGTCGAGCTTCATGAGCTGGCCTGTCTGCGGGTTCGGGCGAGGGCGGAGCGTCTTGCACTTCTTCGCGGCAGCGGTCCTCGGACGGCGCCTGGCGATTCTCGGAAAAGTTAAGCGGAACCCTGACCCGGACCCCGCGAGCAATCCTCAGTCAAGAATGTCGACGATCACCCGTCGGTCGATCCTGACGGCAGCGGCCTTGGCGATCGTGCGGATCGCGTTGGCGACTCGCCCGCCCTTGCCGATCACTCGCCCCAGGTCGCCCTCGGCGACGCTGATCTCGTAGACGAGGTCGCCGTCCTCTTCCAGCTCCTCGACAACGACCGCCTCGGGGTCCTCGACCAATGCCCTGACGAGAAACTCGAGCAGCTCGGTCATCGGGCGCTGGCGACCTAGCTGCCGGAGGCGGCGATGCCCTTGGTGCGCAACAGCCCGGCGACTGTCTCGGACGGCTGGGCGCCATGCTCGAGCCAGTGGCGCGCGCGCTCCTCGTCGAACTCGATCAGCGACGGGTTGGTCTGCGGGTTGTACTGGCCGATCGTCTCGATCGTCCGACCGTCGCGCGGCGAGCGCTTGTCGGCGACCACGATGCGCCAGATGGGGTTCTTCTTGGAACCCACTCGTCTGAGTCTTATCCGAACAGCCATGAGCGGCGAGAGGTTAGCGCCTGCGCCCCTTCGGGCGCGGGGCGCCCCCCGCCATCTGCGCCAGCCGTTGCGGGTCGGGCATCTTGCCGGAGGCCATCGAGCGCATCATCACCCGCATCTGATCGAACTGCTTGACCAGCTGGTTGACGTGCTGAACCCGCGTTCCGGAGCCGTTTGCGATCCGCTTTCGCCGCGATCCGTTGATCAGCCCCGGGTCGGCGCGCTCGGCGGGGGTCATCGAGAGGATGATCGCCTCGACCCGGTCCAACTCGCCCTCGTCGACATTGGCGTTCTTCAGCTGTTTCATCGCCCCCATCCCCGGCAGCATCCCAATCAGGCCGCTGAGCGGGCCCATTTTGCGCACCTGGCGCATCTGCGTGAGGAAGTCCTCGAGGGTGAACTGGTCGCGGCGCAGCTTCTCCTGCAGGTCGAGCGCCTGCTTCTCGTCGACCTGCTGCTCGGCTTTCTCGATCAGGCTGAGGACGTCGCCCATGCCGAGGATCCGCGAGGCCATCCGGTCGGGGTGGAACTTCTCGAAATCCTCCAGCTTCTCGCCGGTGGAGGCGAAGAGGATCGGCTTGCCGGTGACGGCTTTGACCGAGAGGGCGGCGCCGCCGCGGGCGTCGCCGTCGAGCTTGGTCATCACGACGCCGTCGAACTCGGCGGCGTCGGCGAAGGATTCGGCGACCCCGACGGCGTCCTGGCCGGTCATCGCGTCGACCACCAGCAGCACGTCGTGCGGCTTGGTCTTCTTGCGGATCCGAGAAAGCTCGGCCATCAGGTCCTGGTCGATGTGGAGGCGACCGGCGGTGTCGACGATCAGCACGTCGCGCCGCTCCGCTCGCGCCTGCTCCAACGCCCAGGCGGCGATGTCGACCGGGTCGGCCTCGGTCCCCTGCTGGTAGACGTGGGCGCCGGCGCGCTCGCCGACGGTGACGAGCTGGTCGACCGCGGCCGGCCGGTAGACGTCGCAGGCGGCAAGGGCGACGTCCTTGCCCGCCTTGCCGAAGTGGAGCGCCAGCTTGGCGCAGGCGGTGGTCTTGCCGGAACCCTGCAAACCGGCCATCAGGATCACCGTCGGACCGCTGGAGGCCATCGCCAGCTCGCTGCCGGTGCCCCCCATCAGCGCCGCCAGCTCCTCGTTGACGATCTTCACCACCTGCTGGCCGGGATCGAGACTCTCCAGCACGTCGGAGCCGAGGCAGCGCTCCTTCAGGGTCGCCGTGAACGATTTGACGACTTTGAAGTTGACGTCGGCCTCGAGCAGGGCGAGGCGGATCTCCCGCATCGCCGCGTCGACGTCGGATTCGCCCAGTTTGCCGCGAGAGCGGACGTCGGAGAGGGTCGCCTGGAGACGGTCTGAGAGCTGGTCGAACATGGCTGCTCAGCTTAGACGGGCGCCCCGCCTGGTGAGGATCTACTCGGCCAGCAGGGCGGCGGCGTACTCGGCGGGATCGAACGGGCGCAGGTCCTCCAGCGTCTCGCCGACGCCGATCAGCTTCACCGGAATCCCGAGGTCGGCGGCGATCGCCAGCGCGATTCCGCCCTTGGCGGTGCCGTCGAGCTTGGTTAGGACCACTCCGTCCAGGGCGACAGCCTCGGAGAAGACCTTGGCCTGGCGCAGGCCATTCTGGCCGGTGGTGGCGTCGATCGAGATCAGCGTCTCGTGCGGGGCATCCGGGATCTGCTTGGCGATCACCCGTTTCACCTTGGCCAGCTCCTCCATCAGGTTTTCCTGGGTGTGCAGGCGGCCGGCGGTGTCGACGATGACGACGTCGGCGCCGCGGGCGCGGGCGGCGGAGATCGCGTCGTAGGCGACCGAGCCGGGGTCGGCGCCGGGGTCTGAGCGGACCAGCTCGGCACCCGCCCGCCGCGCCCACTCCGCCAGCTGCTCGGAGGCGGCGGCGCGGTAGGTGTCGGCAGCCGCGAGGACGACCGAGAGGCCCATCTCCCTGCTCAGGTGCCAGGCGATCTTGCCGGCCGTCGTCGTCTTCCCGGTGCCGTTGACGCCGACCATCATCAGCACCGCGGGCTCGCCGCTGAGGTCGATCGGGGCCCGGCCGGTGGCGGCAACCTCGGCGAGGATCTCGATCAGGCGGTCGCGGACCCCGGCGCCGTCGGCGGGCACTGCCCCCGAGTCGACCTCGTGCTCGAGCCGTTCGACCACCGCGGCGGTGGTCGGCGCGCCGACGTCGGCGAGGATCAGCGCCTCCTCCAGGCGCTCCCAGGGTGCCTCGTCGATGCGGTCGAAGAGGCTGGCCGAGATCTCCTCGGTCAGCGCCTGGCGGCTCTTGGAGAGGCTCTCGCGCAGGCGCCGGAAGACGCCGCGGCGCTCGGATTCGGCCATTTCGGGCGCAGCCTCGGCGGCGGCAGCGCGCGCGCCGAGGTCGATTATCTCCTGCCAGCTGGTCGCCACCGGCGGAAAGCTATCCGGCCCGCCGCTGCGCCGCCGCCAGTAGCGGCGGCGGGGCGAAGTTTCGGAACCAGTCGTTGAGGCTCCAGATCGTCCGCGCTCCCAGCGGGTGCCTGGAGGCTTTGAGGTCGTCCATCGCCGCCGAGATGCCATCGGCGAGCGCGTGATGGGTCTTGTAGACGACGGCGAAGCGATCCTCGTCGAATCCGTCGACGAGCACCAGCTCCCAGGGCGGCCGCGAGCGGTCCAGCGGGGGCGCCAGCACGGCGCCGATCGCCATCTGCCCGTTCGCTTTCTCATTCGCCAGGAACGACGTGTCGAGCGACGTCAGCCTGTCCATGTGACGTTGCGGCATATCCCCCCAGTCGGAGGGTACCCCCGCGGCCCGGGACTAGGCCACAGCCGAGAGCGCTCCGCCTCCGCCCTCCCCTTCGCCCCGCTCCTCCTCGGCGACGTCCCGCGGCAGGCGCCGCGAGACGACCTTGGTGACGCCGTCGCCGCCCATGCTGACCCCGTAGAGGACGTCGGCGGCGTCCATCGTCCGTTTCTGGTGGGTGACGATGACGAACTGGGCGCGGTCAGAGAAGCGTCGGATTAGCTGCAGGAAGCGGTCGATGTTGGCGTCGTCGAGGGCCGCCTCGACCTCGTCGAGGATGTAGAAGGGGCAGGGTCGGGCGAGGAAGACCGCGAAGACGAAAGCCAGCGCGACCAGCGACTTCTCGCCGCCAGAGAGAAGCGAGAGCTTGCGGGTCGACTTTCCGGCCGGGGTCACCTCGATCTCGACCCCGAGCTCGTCGCGCTCTTCCTCTGACTCCTCGTCCTCGGGCTCCGGCTCGGCGTCGGTCGGGACCTCTTGCTCGCCGCTTGGTCGTTCCTCGTCGCTGACCGGGCGCAGGCTGACCCGGCGCAGGCGGCCGCGTCCGCCCGGGAAGAGGTGCTCGACCATCTCCTCGAAGTTCTTCGCGGTCGCCTCGAAGGTCTGCTCGAAGGCGCGCTCGATCTCCCCGTCGATGTCGCGGATCAGAGTCTCCAGCTCCCGCATCGCCCGCTCGGTGTCCTCGCGCTGGGCCTGGAGGCTCTCGACGTGCTCGCGAGCCTCGTCGTACTCGCGCTCGGCCAGCGGGTTGACCGGGCCGATCTGGGCGCGGCGGCGCTCGAGCCGCTCGAGGCGGCGGTCGATGTCGGCCCGCTCCTCGTCGCTCAGCGCCTCCTCGGCCGGGGGGATCTCCTCGTCGAGCCGCTCGGCGATCGTCGCCAGCTCGCGCTCGGCCTCGGCCCGGCGGTCGCCGAGATGGGCGGCCTCGACCTCGGCCTTCGTCAGCTCGTCGGAGGCGGACTTCATCTCCGCCTGCAGCTCGAACTCCTGCTGGGAGCAGGCGCGCAGCTCCTCGGCGATCTCGTCGCCGTCGCCCTCGCCGCCGACGACCGCGCGCTCGGTGCGCTCGATCCGGGCGCGGATAGCCGCCCCGACGCCTTCGATCGCCGCCACCGCGGCGCGGATGTCGTCGAGCAGCTCCTCGCTGCCGGCCACTCGCTTGCGCAGCGCCTCGCGATGGCGCTCGCCCAGCAGGCCCTCCGCCCGGCGGGCATGCCGCGAGGCCCGCTCGGCGCCGCCGCGGACGTCGCCGAGCGCCGCCTCGCGGGCCGACTCGGCGGCCTCCCCCGAGCGGGCGACGGCGAGCCCGTCGACCGCGGTCCTCAGTCCCGCGTCGACCTCGGCCAACTCCTCCTCCAGCTTGCGCGCCCGCTCGGCGGGCGCGCTGCCAGCGGTCACGTCCAGGGTCAGCGGGCCCAGCTCGGCGCGCAGACTCTCCAGCCTCGCCTCGACCTCGGTCTCGCGCCCGGAGAGGCGGGCGGCACGGACCGCGACGCGCTCCTGCTCGCCGCGCAGCTTCGTCAGCATGCCCCAGGCCTGGGTGCGCTGGCGGTCGCGGGCGGCGAAGCGCTCCTCGGCGTCGCGGCGGCGCTTGCTCATCTCGGCCAGGCGCTCCTCGATCTTGCTTCGCGTCGCGCGGGCCGCGGTTGCTGCCTTGGCCGCGGCCGCAGCGCGATCGGCGCCGAAACGGAGCTCCTCGGAGACCAGGCGGGCGCGCAGGCCGAGCTCCTCGCGCTCGATCCGGGCCCCCAGCTCCGCCGCCTGGGCCTGGCGCTTGAGCGGCCGCAGGCGGGCGCGGGCCTCGCGCTCGACGTCGAGCGCGCGGTCGAGGTTGTCGCGGGTCCCGAGCAGTTTCAGCTCGGCCCGGCGACGGCGTTTGCGGTGCTTGCCGAGACCGGCGGCCTCCTCGACCAGGAGCCGCCGCTCGCGCGGCTTGGAGTGGACGATGGTCTCGACCCGGCCCTGGCTGATCACCGAATGCATCTCGCGCCCGAGGTTGGTGTCGGAGAGGACGTCGGTGACGTCGGCGAGGCGGCAGCGGGCGCCGTTGAGCCGGTATACGCCCTCGCCCGAGCGGTCGAGCCGGCGCTGCACGGCGATCTCGGAGAACTCGGTCGCAGCGCGGCCGTCGGAGTTGTCGATCACGACCTCGACCTCGGCCGCGCGGCGCTGGCCGATGCCCTTGCCGCCGGCGGAGATCACGTCCTGCATCGAGGCGCCGCGGACGGCTCCGGGGCTCTGCTCGCCCAGCGCCCAGAGGACGGCGTCGGTGATGTTGGACTTGCCGGAGCCGTTGGGCCCGACGATCACGCTGACGCCGGGTGAGAACTCGAGGCTCACCCGCTCGGGGAACGACTTGAACCCCTTCATCGTGATCGATCTCAGATACATGGGCTTCTCACTGCTACTACCGTCAGATTCGCGGTTGCCTCGGACGCGATGTCACCCCGGCCGGGCTAGCCACCGAGCCGAGCCAATGCCTGCTCCGCCGCGACCTGCTCAGCGGCCTTCTTACTACGCCCCTCGCCCGACCCGATGCGCTCGGAATCGACGATTGCCGCCACCTCGAAGGTGCGCCGGTGCGGCGGGCCGGTGGCCGCGACGACCTCGTAGCTTACGCGCGCGCCGCGACGGGCCAGCAGCTCCTGCAGGGCGGACTTGAAGTCGATCCTGGTCTCGGAGGCATGCTCGATGCGCGGCTCGAAGGCGGCGACCACAGCCTCCGCCGTGCGCTCGAACCCGTAGGCGAGGTAGCAGGCGCCGATCAGGGCCTCGGTGGCCTCCGGCAGCGGCCGCTCGCCCTCGAGCAGGACCTCCGCCGGGATCGCCGCGGTCACGTCCTCGGGCTCGTTCGCCCGCAGCATCTCCGGAACCCCGAGCTGGCGGCCCACCTCGGCGCAGGAGACGCCGCTGACCGCCTGATTGTGGATCTTCGTCAGACCGCCCGAGACGGTCGAGCCGAACCGGTTGAAGAGCTCGGTCGCGACCGAGAGCCCGAGCACGCTGTCGCCGACGAAGGCCAGCCGCTCGAAGGAATCCGCCCGGCGCTCGGTCCAGGAGGAGTGGGTCAATGCCTGGGAGCGCAGCTCGGCCGGGAGCTCCTCAATCAGCGCCGCCAGGGCCGCGACCGCCGACTCGGGGTCCGCTGCCACCGCGTCAGGCCGGGGCGTGCTCGACCACGAAGCCCACCGCGTCGCCTACGGTCTGGATCCGCGACGCCTGCTCCTCGGAGACCGCCACCCCGTAGCGGTCCTCCAGCTCCATCACCAGCTCATACAGGTCGAGCGAGTCGGCGTCGAGGTCCTCCTTGAACCGCGTCTGCTCGGAGATCCTCTCGATGTCCACTTCGAGCTCCTCGGCGAGGTGCTCGCGGACGAGGGTGAGGACTTCCCCGCGGTTCATCCCGCCCTTCCTATCACGCGCCATCCTCGGGCGCCAAGGCGGCGCGGCCGGCGCCGCCGTCGCGCAGCAACGCCGCCGTCCGGCCCACCGCGTCGACCTCGGCGCAGCGCGCGGCCAGGCGCACCGCGTTGGCGATGCCCTCGGCGCCGGAGCTGCCGTGTCCGACCACGGCGATGCCGCGCAGGCCGAGCAGGATCGCGCCGCCGGTGGTGTCGGGGTGGAGTTCGCGGCGCAGCCCGCCGAGAGCGGGTTTCAGCAGCAGCCCGCCGAGGGCCGCGATCGGATTGGAGCGGGCGGCCTGGCCGACGGCGGCGGCGACGGTCTTCGCGGTGCCCTCCATCAGCTTCAGGGCGACGTTGCCGGTGAAGCCGTCGGTGACGACGACGTCGACCGCCGCCGCCGGGAGATCTCGGCCCTCGACGTTGCCGGCGAACGCGATGCCGGGGGCGGCGCTGAGCAGCCGGTGTGCCTCGACCACCTCCTCGCGGCCCTTACCGGACTCCTCGCCGACCGTCAGCAGCCCTACCGTCGGCCTCTCGACCTCGAGCACGGCGGCGCTGAAGGCAGCGCCGAGAAAGGCGAACTGAACCAGGTGCTGGGCGCGGACCTCGACATTGGCCCCGACGTCGAGGAACAGCACCGGCTTGCCGGGGACCGGCACCTGTACCGCGAGCGCCGGGCGTTGCACCCCCCGGATCCGTCGCAGTCCGAAGGTCGCGGCCGCCATCGTCGCCCCGGTCGAGCCGAGGCTGACGATCGCCGCGGATAGGCCTTCGGCGACGTCGCCGGCGGCGCGAACCACCGATGCCTCCTTCTTCGCCCGGACGGCGGCGACGGGGTCCTGCTCGTTGCCGATCCACTCGCTGGTCTGCACGACCTCGATTCCCTCGATCCCCTTCAGGCCAAGGGCGCGCTCGGGCCCGAACACGCGCACCCCGATCCCGTCGGCGGCGGCGAGCCTCGCGCCGTCGGCGAGGACGCCGAATCCCTGCTCCGCCCCGTAGCCGTCGAGGGCCACGGTGATCGCGCGCTCAGGCGCCACGGCTACTCGGAGTCGGTGGTGCTCGCCGGTGTCTCGGCGACTCTGTGAGTGATGACCTCACGCCCGGCGTAGGTGCCGCAGGTGGGACACACCCGGTGAGGCAGCCGCGGGCTGTGGCAGCGCGGGCAGTTGTTCAGCCGGGCCTTGCCGGCCTTGTGGTTGGCCCGGCGCTTGTCGCGGCGAGCGCTGGAGGTTCTCTTCTTGGGGACAGCCATCGGACGCGGGATGGTAGCCGGTTCCGGCGTAGAGCAGCCGAAACCCGCAATCAGTAGACCGCCCGGATAACCGCCAGATCGCCGGATTGCCAGGTGACCTCGCCATCGCACCAGTCGACCAGGTCGCTGAGCTGCCCGGGCTCGAAAACGTCGCCGATGACGAGAGAGCGGGACTGGCCCTTGACCTGACGGCAGAGGTTCTGCTTCTGGTCGTCGTTCAGCTGGTTGACGGAGAGGACGGAGATGACGAGATCCCAGGGGCCGTCCGGGAGGGGGTCCTCCATGCGGGCGAGCTGGACGTCGTCGTAGGTCTTGCGGGCGCGGAAGACCATGTCGGGGCTGGCGTCGAGGCCGACCACCCAGGCGTCGGGATAAGCCTCGATCAGGCGCCGAGTCGTCTCCCCCGTGCCCATTCCGAGCTCCAGGACCCGCTCCGGCGGGAACGGGATCGCGGCCACCGACTGCTGCTGGAGATCGTCGTAGCCGGGGATCTCGGCGCGGATCCGCTCCAGGTAGACCTCTGGTGTCCAGTCGAATTGACCCATCTCGTAACCTCGTTGGGAGGAAGTCATCGTAAGCTCGAACCCAGCGGAGTTTCGCTCATGCCCCAAGCGAGTACGACGATCATCGACCTGTCGCGCCTCTCGCTGGCCCATGGCGAGGGGAAGCGACTCGAGGTTCCGGTCGAGCTCACCCCGTTCGAGCTCGGCGGCCAGACCTATGCCGCCAACCCTGCATCGCCCACCGTGCGGCTGGAGGTCTCGCGCCCAAGCGGCGGCTTCGCCTTCCGGCTGCGCTTCCCGGTGCACCTCGAAGGCCCCTGCATGCGCTGCCTCGAGCCGGCCTCGCTCGATCTCGAGGTGGAGGCCCGCGAGGTCGACCAGTCCGGGGCCGAAGACGAGGAGCTCCGCAGCCCCTACGTCGAAGACGACGAGCTGGACATCGGCCGCTGGGCCCACAACGCCACTCTGCTCGCCCTCCCCACCCGTCTCCTCTGCCGCCCCGACTGCGCCGGCCTCTGCCCCATCTGCGGCGAGTCCCTCAACGACGCCGACCCCGCCGACCACGAACACGACGCCGGCATCGACCCCCGCTGGGCCGCCCTGAGGAACCTGAAACTGGAGTAACCGGGGGAAGAGTCGTCGGGGTCGGCGGCTTTGTACCCCTATGGGTGACAAACCCGCCAATCCCGATCTCGTGGCGGCGCGCATCGCGGCGCGCCAGCATGGCGTCGTGTCGCACCGCCAACTGCTTGCGGCCGGACTGAGCAGGAACTCCGTGTCGAAGAGATGCGGTAAGGGCCGGCTGCACCGCGTTCACCGCGGCGTCTACGCCGTCGGGCACCCCGGGCTCTCGAGTCAGGGACGGTGGATGGCAGCCGTCTTGGCCTGCGGCGACGCGGCCGTGCTGAGCCATCTCAGCGCGGCCGGCCTCTGGAGTCTGCTCCCGACCCCGAGCGGTCCGGTCCATGTCTCGATTCCGACCGGGTCCGGTCGCGACAAGCGCCCCGGTATCCGCATCCACCGCTGCGCGGCGCTCACTCCTGACCTGGTCACTCGCCGGCTGTCCATCCCCGTGACCACGCCGGCACGGACGATCGCCGACCTGAGAGGGACGATCCCGGCGGCCCAGCTGCGCCGCGCGATCCGCCAAGCGGAGGTGCTTGGCCTTCAAACCGGCCTGGACGAGTCGAGCGAGCCGACGCGGAGTGAGCTCGAGCACCTCTTCCTGCGGCTATGTCGTCGCCATCGGCTGCCGACGCCCGAGGTCAACGTGCGGATCGGCTCGCGGGAGGTCGACTTCCTCTGGCGCGAGCACCGGGTCGTTGTCGAGACCGACGGCTACCGTTACCACCGCGGCTCCACCGCCTTCGAGGACGACCACGATCGCGACCTCGAGCTGCACACCGAGGGCTTCGACGTACTCCGCTTCACCTACCGCCAGGTCACGTCAACCCCGGAGCGGGTGGGCGCCGCGATCGACGAATCGCTTCAGGGCGGTTGAAACCGCCGGGGTAGGGGCTTGAAGAGCGCGCTACGGCTGCTCGAGCTCGGCCGCGGGCTCTTCGTCGCGCCCGGCGAGGCGGTCCCGACCGCGCTGCACGGCCGCGAGGAACTTCTGCAGGTTGACTTCCAAGGTGTTGAGGATCTCGTCGGCGTAGTCCTCGGCGCCGAGGCGGATTTCACGCTCGCGGTTGCGGGCGTCCTCGACGATCTCATCGGCGGCGCGCTCGGCCTGCTTGGTGACCTCCTCGTCGGAGATCAGGCGGGCCTGCTGCTCGCGCGCCTCGCGGACGATCCGCTCGGCCTCGCGTTTGGCCTCGGCCAGCATCTCCTGGCGCTCCTTGACGATCCAGCGCGCCTGCTTGATCTCCTCGGGGATCGTGGCGCGCATCTGGTCGAGGAGGTCGTAGATCTCCTCGCGGTCCACACGCACCTGATCCGTCAGGGGGACGGGGCGGGCGTTGTGGACTACGTCGTCCAGCTTGTCTATGAGGACCAGGACGTCCATTGGCAGGTCGTAAGCCTACGTGTATGCGGGGTTTTTCGTGAAGATGCGGTTATCGAGGGCATTTTTTGCAAGCGGTCGCCCACGCGGACGAGCCTGGCGCACAGCCTACCTCTCGCCCAGGCGCTCGGAAAGCGCGGTCGCGACGGCGGCGGGAACCAGGTCGGAGACGTCTCCACCGAAAGTGGCCATCTCCTTCACCCCGGTCGAGGAGAGGAAGCTGTAGTGGGGCGAGGCGATCACGTAGATGCTCTCGATCCCGGGATCGAGCTTGCGGTTGAGCTGGGCCATCTCGAACTCGTACTCGAAGTCGGAGATCGCGCGCAGGCCCTTGACGATCGCCTTGGCGTCGTTGTCGCGGGCGAACTCGACCAAGAGGGCGGCGAAGATCTTCACCTCGACGTTCGGCAGGTCGGCCGTCGCCTCGCGGATGAAGTCGCGCCGCTCCGCCGCGCTAAACAGCGTCTTCTGCTTGCGAACCGGGTTGTTGACGACGCCGACAACGACGCGATCGAAGACCTGCGCGGTCCTTGTGATGATGTCGACGTGGCCGTTGGTGACCGGGTCATAGCTGCCCGGGCAGACAACGGTGCGGGTGCGCGGGCTCACGCCTCCGCGCTCCCGTAGATCGAGACGTCGGCCGCCCCGTAGCGGCGCTGGCGCAGTCGCCGCAGGGAGTCGATGCGCAGCGGCTTTCCGGCGCTGCTCTCGACGACCGCCCGGCCCTCTGGGGCGAGCAGCCGGGGCAGGTGGGTGTTGAGGTCGTGCGTCACGCGGTCGGCGAGTCTATAGGGGGCGTCGACGAACACGAGGTCGAAGCGAGGTCCGTCCGGCCGCTCGGAAACCTGGCCCATCCAGCGCCCGACGTCGTCGCGAACCAGCTCGGTCCGGCCGGCCAGGCCGAGGCGCTCGACGTTGCCCAGCGCCGGCCTCGTGTCGCGGTCGACCAGCACCGCGCGCTCGGCGCCGCGCGAGAGCGCCTCGATGGCGAGAGCGCCCGTGCCGCAATACAGATCGAGGACGGTGGCGCCGGCCACCCGCTCTCCGAGGGTGGAGAAGATCGCCTCGCGGACGCGGTCGGACGTCGGGCGGACCTTCCACCCGCGGGGGGCGAGGAGGCGTTGGCCCCCGAGCTCTCCGGCGATGACCCTCACGTCGCCATTAGAGTGGAATCGGATCCGCGGCGCCGGTCCCGAACCGGCGCCGGGCCGCATCGAGGAGCGGCCCGAGGGCCGGGTCCTCCAGCGAGCCATGCCGCTTGAGGAGCGCGAGGACATCCTCCCTCGCCGCCAGCAGGGTCGACATGTCCTCGGGCAGGCTGGCGACGGCGAAGCGCGGCAGTCCGTGCTGGCGAGTGCCAAGGATCTCCCCCTCGCCTCGCAGGCTGAGGTCGACCTCGGCGAGCCTGAACCCATCGCGCTCGGAGGCGACAGCCTCCAGTCGTCGCCGCGCCAGCTCTCCCGCCCCTTCGGCGAAGAGCAGGCATTGAGAGGCGTGTCGCCCGCGCCCGACTCGGCCACGCAACTGGTGCAGCTGAGACACACCGAAGCGCTCGGCCCCCTCGATCACCATCACCGTCGCGTTGGCAACGTCGATCCCGACCTCGATCACGGTCGTCGCCACCAGCACGTCGGTCTCCCCCGCCGCAAACGCCCGCATCGTCTCGGCCTTCTGCGGTGAGGGCATCTGCCCGTGCAGGACCCCGAGCTCGAATTCGCGCAGCTCTCCCGCCCGCAGCCTCTCCGCCTCGACCTCCGCCGCCTTGCCGCGCACCTTCTCGGACTCGGAGACCAGCGGGCAGACGACGAAGGCCTGGCGGCCCTCGCGCAGCCGCTCGCGAACGAACTCGTAGGCGCCGGCACGGCGCTCCTCGCCCACCAGCCAGGTCTCCACCGGCACCCGACCGGCCGGCAGCTCGTGCAGCGCGGTGGTGTCGAGATCGCCGTATGCGGTGAGGGAGAGCGTGCGCGGGATCGGGGTGGCGGTCATGTGGAGGACGTGTGGCGCCATCCCCTCCACGCCCTTTGCGTCGAGGGCACGGCGCTGCTCGACGCCGAAGCGGTGCTGCTCGTCGACCACGCAGAGACCGAGCCGGGCGAAGCGGACGGCGGGCTCGATCAGGGCGTGCGTGCCGACGACCAGGCCCAGCTCGCCGCTGGCAAGCTGGTCGAGGGCCCGCTTCCGCACCGCCGCCGGGGCGGCGCCGGTCAACAGCGCGAAGGGAATCGCCTCTTCCGCCAGCAGCCTGGCGAGCGTGATCGCATGCTGCTCGGCCAGCGTCTCGGTCGGCGCCATCAGCGCCGCCTGGAACCCGGCTTCCAGCGCCCGCAGCATCGAGTAGACGGCGACCACCGTCTTCCCCGACCCGACCTCGCCCATGAGCAGCCGCTGCATCGGCGCGCCGGAGTCGAGGTCGGCATCGATCTCGTCGAAGGCGCGCAGCTGGTCTCGGGTGGGCTCGAAGGGCAGCGAATCGATCCAGCGACCGACCAGCTCGCCGGGCCTCCCGAACCGCGGCGCCGGTCTGGCGATGCGATGCGATCGCTTGCGCGTCGCCAGGATCGCCTGGTGCAGGAACAGCTCTTCGAAGGCGAGGCGCTCCCTGGCGCTTTGGAGGTCATCCTCGGAGTCCGGGAAGTGCGCGGCGCGCAAGACGTCGCCGACGCCGGCGAGGCCCCGCCGCGCCCTGATCTCCGCGGGGAGCCCCTCGATCGCGTTGGGGGCCCACTGGCAGGCCTGCCAGGCCCACTCGCGGATGCGTTGCGGGCGCAGGGTCTCGGTGGCCGGGTGTATCGGGACGATTCCGGTGGTGTGGAGCCCCGGCGGCATGGACCTCGTCTCCTTCGCGTGGAGCGCTTTCGCCGCTCCCGGGGATGGTCCGGTGAGGGGGGACGAGAACGAATGCCTCGGCCGCGGGGCCTGGCGCGCAGAGGGCTCCCGCGGGCGGGCGGGCATGTCCGTTCTCGGACCCGTCTCCGCGCCACCCGCGGAGGAGACGATCTCGTGCGCCGAGACTCGGAAGCCGCGTTTGTCCCTTGAGCCGACGAGAAGAAGGGCGGTACCGGGGGTGAGTTTGTCCGCCAGCCACGGCTGGTTGAACCAGGTCGCCCGGGTCGAGCCGCTTTCGTCGCTGACTTTGGCCGTGAGGATGGTGATGCGTGAGCGTCGGAAGGGACGCGGTTGGGAGCCGGTGACCTCGACCAGGACCGTTGCCTCCTCCCCAGGCTCCAGATCGGCGAGGGCCCGCACGTCGGCACGATCGCGATAGCTGTGCGGCACGCGGTAGAGGAGGTCGCCTACGATGACGATCCCGGCCTCGGCGGCGGCTTCGGCGAGCTTGGGACCGACGCCGTCGAGGGCCTGGATCGAGACATCGAGGACGCTGGGGCGCGGCCAGTGGACGGGCGCGTCGCGAAGCGCCGCGCGATCCAGTGGCCGTCTGTCACCGAATGAGCGCGGCGTCTCTGCGCCAGGCGCCGCGACCGGCTCGGCACTCGGCGGAGGGACCATAGGAGACCAAGGCTACGCCGGGCCTGGGACGGCCGGCGCGAACGACTCGGACGCCTCGGCGCTGGCTAGCCGGCGTCGAGGCGCCAGCTGCGCTTGGCCGCGGACGGATCGACGTTGCCGGCGGAGTCCCGGGCTTTGACCCGGAAGGTGTGCTTGCCGTTCGCCAGCCCGGAGTACTTCTTCGGCGACTTGCACCCACCCCAGGGCTTGGCGTCGAGCTCGCACTGGAAGGTCGAGCCGGCCTCGCCGGAGCGGAAGCGGAATGTCGCCTTTCGCGAGCCGGTCTTCCCCGACGGACGGGATGAGATGGTCCTCTGCGGCGGAGTCGGTGGCGGCGTCGGGGTCGAGGCGGACCAGGCGACGGCCTGGCTCGTGCAGCGGGGGACGGTCGTGTGGACGGAGAGCGTGCTCTGCGCCTGCTGGGGCGCCAGGAACGAGCCGCTGAAGCGGACCGGACTGACAGAAGCTTCCGTAGGAGAACGTGTCGTTGGCGATCGGGATCGACCGATCGGGATCGACCAGATGGTGGTGGCGCTCACGGCCCCGCCGCACGAGCTCGGGACGTTCGTCAGAGCGAGCCGCGTGACGCTGGCGCCGTCGGCGGAGACGTCGAAGCTGACCGTGCCCCCGCGGCCGTGCCGCTGTATGTGGCTGGATGGCTGACGTTCGCCGCCAGCGCTCCGGGCGCGAACGCGCCGGTCACGACCATCAGTCCCGCGACGACCCTTCGGCGCCTGCGCCAGTTGATGACGGTTCCCCTCAACGGCCCTGCTCCAGTGTCGGAAGATGGCACCAGTCGAAGGCAGCACGGGGATAGGGGTGCGCCAGCCGCCGAGCGACCGGACCCGGATCTCGGCCCAGGGCGCTATTGCGCCGCCAGCAGCCACCACCAGCTGGGCTGACCCCCCTCATGGGTCTCGACCTCGACGCCCCGGGGGACGTGGGTGTCGATCTCGGTCAGGGCGATCGGGGCTCCCTCGCCGGCGATCACGGTGACGATCTCCGCCCCCTCGGCGAGATGCTGGATCGTCTCGGTGAGGGTCGAGCCGGCGCCGCCCCAGGCGACGATCTCGCCATCGGCGAACCCGACCGCGTCGCCCTGCTTGAAACGGCCCTGGGCGTCGTCGCGGGCCGCCGGCGCGACGCCACCGGTCGCCACCCCGTCCAGCGCCCCCTCGAGCCGCTCGGCGTTCTCCTCGGCCGAGGCGTGCGGATCGAGCTCGACCAGAGCCAGCAGGCTCGCCTGCTGGGAGGTCGCCGGCACGACCCGGGCCGGCTTCTCGGAGAGCTCGCAGGCCCGCTCCGCGGCCATGATCACGTTGGATGAGCTGGGCAGGACCACTACCTCCTCCGAGGCGACCCCGTGGATCCCGGCCAGGAGCTCGTAGGTGGACGGGTTCAACGTCTCGCCGCCGGGGACGACGTTGGCGCCGAGCTCGCCGAAGAGACGCTCCAGGCCCTCCCCGGCGGCGACCGCCACCACCCCCGTACGCCCCGCGGCGAGGCGGGCGTCGCGTTCGGCCATCTGCTCGCGCATGTCGGCGACGTCGAGGTTGGTGACCTCGCCGACCCCGTCGAAGAGGGCGACGGCCGCCGCCGGCTCGTCGGTGTGGACGTGGACCTTGAGCGTCGCTTCGTCGCCGACGACGAGGACGGAGTCCCCGAGCCGCTCGAGGGGAGGCAGGAGCTCACGGCTGTCGAGGCCGCTGCCGGCGACGATGAAGTTGGTGCAGTAGCGGTAGCGGCTGTCCTCGTGGTGGGGCAGGCTCAGCCGTGGCGGCTCGTGGTGGGGCACCTCCGGCAGCTCGGCCCCGTCGCCCCGCAGGCCGGCGACCACGCCGGCGAGGATCAGCACCAGCCCGTGCCCGCCGGCGTCGACGACGCCGGACTCGCGCAGGACCTCGAGCTGCTCGGGGGTGCGGGCGACGGCGCGCTCGCCGTCCTCGATCGCCCGCTCCAGGACCTCGGCCAGGACCGCGTCCTGCTGCTCTTCGCCGACGTCGCGGCCGAGCCGTTGTTTGTCGGCCTCGAGGTGGGCGAGCTGGCGGGCGAGCGAGTGCGCCATCTCCCGGAACACGGTCAGCATCGTTCCCTCGGCCGGCTCGCGCACCGACTCGTAGGCGGCGTCGGCGGCGGTGGCGAAGGCGGCGGCGACGAGGACCGGATCGACGAGCTCCCCCGGGCGGCTGGCCAGCTCCTCGGCGGCGCCGCGGACGATCTGGCTGAGGATGACCCCGGAGTTGCCGCGGGCGCCCATCAGCGCCGCCCGCGCCAGCGCCTGCACCAGCTGCGCGCGCCCGAACTCGTCGACCTCGAGCCCGTCGAGGCGATCGAGCTCCTCCATCACCGCGCGCAGGGTCATCGCCATGTTGTCGCCGGTGTCGCCGTCAGCGACCGGGAAGACGTTGAGGTCGTTGACCTCTTGGCGCCGCGCCTCCAGCGAGGCGTACGCAGAGCTGATGACCCGTCGGAACCGGGCGATCGAAGGATCGGACATCTGCAGGGGAATCTAGCCGCCCCCGCGGAAGGCGGGTGGCTGGACCGCGACCATTGCTACCTTCACCCGCTCGATGAGACGGCTCGGCACCTGGTGCACCACCCACCGCAAGACGACGATCATCGCCTGGATCGTCGCCCTGATCGCGATCGGCTTCGCCGCGGGATCAGCCGGCTCAGCCTTCTCCAACAACTTCGAACTGCCCGCCTCCGACTCCCAGAAGGCGCTCGACCTGCTCAAGCACCGGTTCCCGGCGCAGGCTGGCGACACGGCGCAGGTCGTCTACCGCGCCGAAGGCGGGGTCTCGGCGCCGGACGTGAAGCCCAAGATGGCGAAGGCGTTCGCCGAAATCGAGCGTGTGCCCCACGTCACCGGCGTCAGCGACCCCTACGCCAAGGGCAGCGACGCGATCAGCAAGGACGGCGAAATCGCCTACGCGACCGTCCAGTTCGACCTGACCACCAACAAGCTGCCGAAGCAGAACACCGAAGAAGTCATCGGCATCGCCGAAGGCGCGGCCGGTCCCGGGCTGCAGGTGGCGCTGGGCGGTCAGCCGATCGAGCAGGTGCGCCAGAGCAAAGGCGACACCTCCTTCGCGATCGGCCTGCTGGCGGCGATCGTGATCCTCCTGATCACCTTCGGCTCGGTGGTGGCGATGGGTCTGCCGCTCCTCACGGCGCTGTTCGCGCTCGGGGTCGGCCTCAGCCTGGTCACGCTCGGCACCCATGTCTTCGACACCGCCGACTTCGCCACGCAGCTGGCGGCGATGATCGGGCTCGGGGTCGGGATCGATTACGCGCTGTTCATCCTCACCCGCTTCCGCAATGGACTCGACGACGGGCTCGAACCGCGACCGGCGGCGGTGGCGGCGATCGACACCGCCGGCCGCGCCGTCCTCTTCGCCGGCGTCACCGTGATCATCGCCCTGCTGGGGATGCTGCTGCTCGGCGTCACCTTCCTCTACGGCGTGGCGATCGCCGCGGCGATCGCGGTCGCGATGACGATGTTCGCCACCCTGACCCTGCTGCCGGCGCTGCTGGCGATCGCCGGCCGGCGCGTCGACCGCCTGCGCGTCCCCGGCCTCGGCCGCCGCGAGAGCACCTCTGTGGAGCGGCGGCGCTGGTACCGCTGGAGCCTCTGGATCCAGCGTCGCCCGGTGCTCGCGATGGCGCTGTCGGGGGGCTTTCTCCTGCTTCTCTGCGTGCCGATGCTGTCGCTCCGGCTCGGCTCCAGCGACGCCGGCTCCGACCCGGCCGGCAGCACGACCCGGGAAGCCTACGACTGGCTCGCCGAAGGCTTCGGCCCAGGCTTCAACGGTCCCTTCCTGATCGTCGCCAAACTGCCCGGGAAGGGAGAGGACCAGGCTCTGAAGACGCTGGCCAAGGAGGCCGAAGGCGAGTCCGGAGTCGCTGCGAGGACCGACATCGTCCTCAACCCGGCCGAAGACACCGGCACCTTTCAGATCTTCCCGACGACTTCGCCGCAGAGCGAGGCGACCACCGAACTGCTCCACCGCCTGCGCAACGACCTGATCCCGCCGGTCGAGGGCAGCACCGGCGCCGCGATCCACGTTGGCGGCACCACCGCGATCTTCGAGGACTTCGGCAACGTCCTCGCCGAAAAGCTGCCGCTCTTCATCGGCGTCGTCGTGCTGCTCTCGGCGCTGCTGCTGATGGCCGTCTTCCGCTCGCTGCTGGTGCCGCTGAAGGCGATGCTGATGAACCTGCTCAGCATCGGCGCCGCCTTCGGCGTCGTCGTCGCCGTCTTCCAGTGGGGCTGGGGCGCGGGCATCATCGGGATCGACACGACCGGCCCGATCGAGTCCTTCCTGCCGGTCTTCCTGTTCGCGATCGTCTTCGGCCTCTCGATGGACTACGAGGTCTTCCTGATGTCGCGGATGCACGAGGAGTGGGAGAGACACCACGAAGCGTCCGCGGCCGTGACTCGCGGCCTGGCGCTGACCGGCCGGGTGATCACCGCGGCGGCGGCGATCATGGTCACCGTCTTCGCCTCGTTCATGATCGGCGAAGACCGGATCATCAAACTCTTCGGCCTCGGCCTCGCGTCGGCCGTCTTCATCGACGCCGTGATCATCCGTTCGGCCCTCGTCCCGGCGCTGATGCAGCTCTTCGGCAGGAACGCCTGGTACTTCCCCGCCTGGCTCGGCCGCATCCTCCCCCGCCTGCACGTCGAGCCGGCGGAGGGCGATCCCGCTCCGACGGGAGAGCACCCCGTTCACCCGGTCGACGAGCCCGCGCTGGACGCCGACGCCAGCTGACGCAGGCTGACCGTCCAAGCCAGAGGGTGAACGGCGATGAGCGAGCAGCGGGCGCTATTCGCGAAGAGCGGGGCCACCCTCTGGTGCCGCGTCAGACAGCCTCAGGCGGCCTTCGTCACCTTGTTGGACTTCAAGCAGCGGGTGCAGACATAGGCGCGCAGCGGGCGGCCGTTCTCCTGGATCCGGACCTTCTGCAGGTTCGGATCGAAGCGCCGCTTGGTCGCGACCATCGAGTGGCTTCTGGACTGGCCGAACGCCGGTCCCTTGCCGCAGCTGTGGCAAACCTTGGCCATCGGGATCGTGGATGGTAGCCAGTCAGGAGAGTTGGCGCGCCGTCAAGGCCATCCGGGCCACCGTGAGGGCCGAGTTCCGGCCCTGATCGCGCTTGTCCCCGCCCGCTCGCGCCAGCGCCTGTTCCATGTTGTCGCAGGTGATCACGCCGAAGGCGCAGGGCACCCCGGTCTGCAGCGCGACGTCCTGGATCCCGCGGGCGGTCGCGCCGCAGACGAAGTCGTAGTGGTCGGTCTCGCCGCGGATGACGACGCCGAGACAGGCGATGCCGGCGAACCCGCCGGTCTCGGCATGGAGCTTGGCCGCGAGCGGCAGCTCGTAGGCGCCCGGGACCGACACCCGGCTGACCGAGGTGGCCGGGACCCCGGCGAGCTCGAAACCGTCGTCGGCGCCCTTGAGGAGGCGCTGGGCGAGCTCCTCGTAGTAGCGGCCGACGCACACCGCGAAGCGCAGCGGCGCCAGCGTCGCGCGCTCCTCGTCGCTGAACCGCTCGAGGAAGGCCCCCTCCGCGTCAGCCATCCACGTGCCTCGCGTCGCGCTCCTCCTCGTCGTGGATCATCTCCTCGTCGAGTGCCAGGCCCTGGTGGTGGAGCGAGTGGCCCATCTTGTCGCGCTTCGCCCGCAGATAGGCCTCGTTGTGGACGTTGGGCGCGGATTCGATCGGCACCTGCATGGTGACCGACAGCCCGTAGCCCTCCAGGCCGACGATCTTTTTCGGGTTGTTGGTGAGGATGCGGATGCTGGTCAGCCCGAGGTCACCGAGGATCTGGGCGCCGATGCCGTAGTCGCGCAGGTCGGCCGGCAGCCCCAGCTTGAGGTTGGCTTCGACGGTGTCAGCACCCTCCTCCTGCAGCTTGTAGGCGCGCAGCTTGTTGAGCAGGCCGATCCCCCGTCCCTCCTGGGAGAGGTAGAGGAGGACGCCGCGGCCCTCCTGCTCGATCATCGACAGCGCCGCCGCCAGCTGGTCGCCGCAGTCGCAGCGCATGCTGTGGAAGACGTCGCCGGTGAGGCACTCGCTGTGGACCCGGACGAGGACGTCCTCAGCCCCGTCGACCTCGCCCTTGACCATCGCCACGTGGTGTTTGTCGTCCACCAGAGAGCGGTAGCCGACCGCGGTGAAGTCTCCGAAGGAGGTCGGCAGCGCCGTGGCGACGACCCGCTCGACCAGCACCTCGGTGCGGCGCCGATAGGCGATCAGGTCGGCGACCGTCACCATCTTCAGGCCGTGGCGCTGGCAGTAGGGAACCAGGTCGGGGATGCGGGCCATGGTGCCGTCGTCGTTCATCACCTCGCAGATAACCCCGGCGGGGATCAGGCCGGCGAGGCGGGCGAGGTCGACACTGGCCTCGGTGTGCCCGGTCCGCTCCAGGACGCCGCCGTCTTTGGCCCGCAGCGGGAACATGTGGCCGGGGACGACGATGTCGTGGGGACCGGATTCGGGGTCGATCGCGATCTGGATCGTGTGGGCGCGGTCGTGGGCCGAGATACCGGTGCTGACCCCGCCGGCCGCCTCGATCGCGACCGTGAAGGCGGTCTGCAGGGGCGCCTCGTTCTTGGCCGCCATCAGGTTGAGGCCGAGGCGCTCGCAGCGCTCTGCGGTCAGCGCCAGGCAGATCAGCCCGCGCGCCTCCTTGGCCATGAAGTTGACCGCCTCGGGAGTCGCGAACTGTGCCGCCATCACCAGGTCGCCCTCGTTCTCACGGTCCTCGCCGTCGCAGACGACGACCATGCGGCCGCGGCGGATTTCTTCGATCGCCTCCTCGATCGTCGAGAACGGGCCCTCGCCCGCCCCCGTCACCGAGTCCTCGTTCTTCTGGGCTTCCGTCATATGGCTCACGCTCGCTCCTTTCCGGCGAATGGTGCCACCAACCGCTCCACGTACTTCGCCACGATGTCGCACTCGACGTTCAAGAGGCTTCCAGGCCCCAGCTCGTCAAGGTTCGTGCGCTCGAGAGTCTCAGGGATCAGGGAAACTTCTGCCCAAGCTTGGCCCAAATCGGCGACAGTGAGGCTGACCCCGCTGAGCGTGATCGACCCCTTGTCGACGACGTAGCGCAGCAGCTCCGGCGCAAGGGCCACGCGGACCCGGCGAGCGAACCCATCCCCGCTGGTCGCCAAAACCTTCGCCACACCGTCGACATGTCCCTGGACGATGTGCCCGCCGAGCCGGTCCGACGCGTGCATCGCCAGCTCGAGGTTGACCCTGCCCCCGACCTCGACCCCGCCCAGAGCCGTGACCTCCAGGGTCTGGTTCATGGCCTCGGTCTCGAAGCCGCCCTCGTCCGCCGCTGTCGCGGTCAGGCAGACGCCGTTGACGGCGATCGAATCGCCCAAGCCGACTTCGGACCCGAGCGTGGTCGCGATCCGCAGCCTCGCTCCCTCCACGCCGGCCTCCAGCTCCTCGACCCTCCCCACATCCTGGATCAGTCCCGTGAACACTTCACCACTCCCTGAACCTTGCCGTGATCAGGGTGTCCTCCCCGACCGCCTCGGTTCGCGACTCCAGTGCCACCAGACGCTCGCTTCCGGCCGCGGCCGAGCGCAGCGGGCCCCCGAGCAGGATCGGCGCGATGAAGATCCGCGCCTGATCGACCTGCCCGGCGGCGAGGAAGGCGGTGGCCAGCGTGCGGCCGCCCTCCAGGAAGAGGCTGGTGATGCCGCGGCGACCGAGGTCGGCAAGAGCGGCCTGTACGCGATCCGCCGGGGTCGCGCCAGCGGCGACGAGGACTTCGGCGCCCGCGTCGCGCAGGGCGCCTGCCCGAGCCGGGTCGGCCTCGGGGACCGTGACCACGACCAGCGGGGAGCGGTCGAGGGTCGCCAGCAGCTGGGAGTCGGCGGGCAGGCGGGCCTCGGAATCGAAGACGACGCGGACCGGCTGGCGGGCGTCGGGCTGGCGGGCGGTCAGCAGCGGGTCATCGGCGAGGACGGTGCCGATGCCGACGGCGATCGCGTCGGATTCGGCGCGCCAGCGGTGGACGAGGGCCCGGCTCGGCTCGCCCGAGATCCAGGGGCCCTCGCCGGGGGGGGTCGTGGTCTGTCCGTCGAGGGACATCGCCATCTTCAGGCTGACGAGCGGGATCCCGGTGCGGGCGTGCTTGCGGAACGGCTGGTTCAGCAGGCGGGCGGCCCCCGCCTCGCCCCCGGCGGCGAAGGAGACCTCGACGCCGCCGTCGCGAAGGATCCCCGGCCCGCGACCCGACGCCTTCTCGCTCGGGTCCTCGGAGGCGAGCACGACCCGGGCGATCCCGGCCTCGAGGATCGCCTCGACGCAGGGCGGCTGGCGCCCCTGGTGGGCGCAGGGCTCGAGGCTGACGTACATCGTTGCCCCACCCGGATCCTCGCCTCGCCTCCGGCAGTCCTCCAGCGCCGCCCGCTCTGCGTGCAGCCCCCCGAGCTCGGCGTGGAACCCCTCCCCGATAACCTCTCCGTCGCGAGCGACCACCGCGCCGACCAACGGGTTCGGAGTCACCCGCCCCCGGCCGCGCTCCGCCAACTCGAGGGCGCGTCTCAAGTGCGTACCGTCGGCCGCTGTCAGCTGGGTATCCAAGAAACCGATTGACCCGTCAATCAATGATTCTAGCCACGGCTCGACATGGCTAGGCAGGGCAGGGACGCGGGGAGCGTGGCGCGCTCTGCATGCGAGCTACCGAGGATGCAGGGATGCGACGCCATAGTGAGACTCTCCCGAATACTCTGACGCCGCGTGAAACTGATCATCCAGATTCCCTGCCTTAACGAGGAGGCGACGCTGCCGGCGACGATCTCCGACCTGCCGCGGCAGGTCGAGGGCATCGACGAGGTCGAGCTGCTGGTGATCGACGACGGGTCCACCGACCGCACGGTCGCCGTCGCCCGCGAGTGCGGCGTCGACCACATCGTCCGGCTGACCAACAACAAGGGCCTCGCCGCCGGCTTCCAGGCCGGCCTCGACGCCTGCCTCAAGCTCGGCGCAGACGTCGTCGTCAACACCGACGCCGACAACCAGTACCGGGGGGCCGACGTCGTGAAGCTGGTCGGGCCGATCCTCGCCGGCGAGGCCGACATGGTCGTCGGCGACCGCCAGGTCTCCCAGATCGAGCATTTCTCCGGCTCCAAGAAAGGCCTGCAGCGCCTCGGCAGCTGGGTCGTCCGGCGCCTCTCGGGAACCGAGATCACCGACACCACCTCGGGCTTCCGCGCCTACAACCGTGAGGCGGCGCTGCAGCTGCTGGTCGTCGACAACTTCACCTACACGCTGGAGAGCCTGATCCAGGCCGGCAAGATGCTGGTCGCCGTCGACCAGGTGACGATCGGGACCAACCCGCAGACCCGCGAGTCCCGGCTGTCCGAATCAACCGGCGCCTACGTGCGCCGCAACGGCCCGGCGATCCTGCGGATCTACGCCCGCTACGAGCCGCTGCGCGCCTTCGCCAGCGCCGGGCTAGTCGTGATGGTGGCGGCCCTGGCGGCGTGGATGCCCTTCCTGATCGACTGGATCTTCAACGGACGGAGCAGCGGACACATCCAGTCGCTGATCCTCGGTGCCGTCCTCTTCATCGCCGCCGTGCAGCTCTTCGCCCTGGGGGTGATCGGCGACCTCTTGGCCGGCCAGCGGGTGATGACGCAGCGGGTCTTCGAGCGGGTCCGACGGGTCGAGCTGGCGCTGGGCGTCGAGCCCTCCCACTACGAGCCGGGCGACCAGCACAACCGATGAAGGGTCGCAAGCGCGCCCCGGCCTCGGCCTCGGCCTCGGCCGAGTACGGCAAGACCGCGAGCTTCCTGGCGATCGGCGTCGGGCTGACCGGCGTCATCACCTACGCCTACTTCCTGATCGCCTCGCACGTGCTCTCCAAGCCCGACTACGGCCAGATCACGGTGCTCTGGTCGGCCGTCTTCATCACGATCTCGACGCTCTACCGGCCGGTCGAACAGCTGCTCTCGCGCCACATCTCCGAGCGCCTGGTCCGCGCCGAACCGATCGGCCAGCCGATGCGCGTCGCCTCGACGATCCAGCTCGGCCTGGCCCTCACCTTCGCGGTCGCGGCGCTGGTCCTGCGCGGACCGATCCAGGACGACCTGCTGGAAGGCAACGAGACCCTCTACTGGGTCTTCTTCGGTGCGGTCCTCTTCTACGCCGCCAGCTACTTCGCTCGCGGCTTCCTCGCCGGCCAGCGCAACTTCGGCCTGTTCACGGCCCTGATCCTCTCCGAGTCGGTCTTCCGCACCCTGTTCGCGGTGCTCGTCGCCGTGAGCTTGTTGGAAGGACAGTCGGCGGTCGCGATCGGGATCGTCGCGGCACCCTCGCTGAGCCTGATGGTGGTGCCGCTGGCCTTCCTGCGTCGGGCGAAGAAGGAGGCCCAGAACCCGCCCGGCATGCCCGGAGGCGGAGCTGAGGACATGCCGGAGGAGAAGTCCCCTTCGGACTCCGACGGGGACTTCTCCCTCAGGGAGGGCGGCGGGTTCGCCGCCGCCGTCCTGGTGATCATGTTCAGCGAACAGGCCTTCCTCAACGCCGGGCCACTGATCGCCCGGGGCCTGCAGGGTGCGGCGGCGGCCGGGTTCATCTTCAACGTGCTGATGATCGCGCGGGCGCCACTGCAGCTGTTCCAGGCCGTTTCGACCAGCATCTTGCCCCACCTCACCAGCCTCCACACCTCGACCGACCCCGACAGCGACCGCGAATTCCATCGCTCGGTCCGCGGGGTGCTGATGGGGATCGTCGCCTTCGCCAGCTTCACCGCGATCGTCGTCCTGATCGCCGGTCCGCACCTGATGCAGATCGCCTTCAGCAAGAAGTTCAGCTATGACCGCGCCGGACTGCTCCTGGTCACTCTGGGCATGGGCCTCTACCTCGCGTCGGTCACCGTCAACCAGGCCTGCCTCGCGCAGGGCCAGGTGCGCCGCGCCGCCGCCCGCTGGATCGCCTGCGCGTCCTTCTTCATCGGCTGGAACTTCGTGCCGCTCGTCAGCGACGAGTTCCGCCGCGTCGAGATCGGGTTCGCGCTCACCGCCGGCATCCTCTTCGGCCTCCTCTACCTCGTCTACCGCCGGCCCCACGAACGGGCCGAGGACGTGCCCGGGCCGGGCTCTCCCGAGGAGCTCGAGGTACGCCTGGCAGCTATCGACGAGAACGTCTGACGGTTCATTAGGGTCCGCCGATGGGCGGACACGATGCCGAGCTGATCCTGATCGCCGGCATCCTGCTGGCGGCCGGCATCGCGGGGGCGCTGCTGGCCGACCGGGTGCGCGTCCCCGGACTGCTGCTTTTCCTCGGCCTCGGCATGCTGGCCGGCTCGGAGGGGGTCGGGGGCATCGACTTCTCCGATGCCAAGCTGGCGCGGACCCTGGGGACGATCGCCCTTATCCTCATCCTCTTCGAGGGCGGGCTGACGGCCGGCTGGTCGGAGATCCGCCCCGTGCTCGGAACGGCGGCCTCGCTGGCCACCCTGGGGACGGCGATCACTGCCGTGATCGCCGGCCTGGCGGCGAAGCTGATCTTCGACCTCAGCACGCTGGAAGGGATGATCGTCGGCGCCGCGATCGCCGCCACCGACTCGGCGGCGATCTTCGCCGTGCTGCGCCGCTCGACCCTGAAGAAGCGCCTCGCCCGCTCGCTCGAGGGGGAGTCCGGGCTGAACGACCCGGTCGCGCTGCTGCTGGTGATCGGCTTCATCGAATGGATCCAGAAGCCCGGCTACGGCCTCGCCGACATGGCTGGGCTACTGGCGTTGAAACTGGCGCTGGGGACGGCGATCGGGCTGGCACTGGGGCGGGGTGCCGTGATCCTCCTCAACCGGGTCCAGCTGCCGAGCGACGGGATCTACCCGGTGGCGACGATCGCGATCGGCGGCCTCGCCTACGGGTTGGCCGAGGTCGCGCATGGATCCGGCCTGCTCGCCGTCTACCTGACCGCGCTGGCGCTCGGGTCGGCCAGCATCCCCGCCAGGCGCACGATCGTGGCCTTCCACGAGGGCCTCGGCTGGGTCGCGCAGATCGCCCTCTTCATCCTGCTCGGGCTGCTGGTGTTTCCCAGCAGCCTCGACGACGTCGCCCTCAAGGGACTGGCGCTGTCGGCGGTACTGATCCTCCTCGCCCGCCCGGTCGCGGCCTTCGCAGCGACCGCGCTGGCGCCGATGATCGCGAGGGAGCGGCTGATGCTCGGCTGGGCCGGGCTGCGCGGGGCGACGCCGATCTGGCTCGCGACCTTCCCCGTCGTCGCCGGGATCGGCGCCGGCCAGGAGCTCTTCGCGATCGTCTTCTTCGTCGTCGTCAGCTCGACGCTTGTCCAGGGCGCGAGCTTCGAGCCGCTGGCGGGCCGGCTCGGCCTCACGACCGACGAGCCGGCGCTGCCGCGGCGCCTGCTCGAGTCCGGGCGGATCCGCCGCATGGGCGGCGACGTGATCGCCCACCGGCTGCCCGAGGGCGCGGCCGCCGCCGGGCACCGGGTGCGCGAACTGGAGCTACCCCGTGAGGCCCTGGTCAACGTGATCGTGCGCGACGGGCGCGCCATCCCCCCCCGCGGCTCGACCGAGCTGCAGGAGGGCGACGAGCTGCACATCCTCGTCCGCAGCGAGCTGCGCGACGAGGTCGGCGCGCTGACCGAGCTGTGGACCAAGGGCCCGATCGGGCGGCCCCCCCCTCCCCCGCTGCCGCGCCGCGCCGCCTCGCAGGTGTTCACGGTGCGCCCGGCTCGCCCCGACGACGACCCGAGGGCGCTGAGCGAGGTCGACGGGATCCCGGTGCTGGCGGTCCTGCGAAGCCGCGGCGACGAAGTCGGCGCGATGGCCGCCCTGGCCGACGGCCGCTACGCGGTGACCGGTGCTGACGTGGTCGCGATCGGCGGCCGCCGCGCCCTCGCGGGCTGGTGCGAGCGGCGGGCCGGTCGCCCCGGCGTCGACCAGGCCGAGCGCGCCTGGTGGCAGGAGGTGACCGGCGCCCTGATCGCGCGAGGATGAGCTCAGTCGCCTACGGGCGCCAGCATGTTCTCCAGCCGGGCCAGCGCGCCCGTCTCCCCCATCGCGACCAGCACGTCGCCGCTGGCCAGCAGCGCCTCCCCGGCGGGCTGAGGCTGGACGCTGCCGTCGGGATGACGGAGGGCGACGATCACCGAGGAGCCACGCACCTCCTCCAGCGTCTTGCCCTCGCCCTCGCAGCCGAACATCACCTCGATCTCCTCCATCCGGTATTCGGGCGCGACGTCGACCACGCCGCTGACCTGCGGGTGCAGGGCGAAGCGGGTCATCTCCGACCCGCTCGCCTTGTAGGGGGAGACGATCCGGTCGGCGCCGGCCCGGCGCAGCTTCTTCTCCGAGTCCTCGAGGCTGGCCCTGGCGACGATCGTGATGTCGGACCGCATCTCGCGCGCGGTCAGGGTGATGAAGATGTTCTCCGGGTCGGAGTCGACGCAGGCCATCACTCCGGCGGCACGCATGATCCCCGCCGTGCGCAACGTCTCGTCGTCCGATGGCGAGCCCTCGATGAACGGCGCCCCGATCGCCTCGGCGTACTCCCGGTTTTCCTCGGGATTGCTGTCGATGATGACGAAGGAGCGTCGAGCCGCAAGCAGGTCGCGGGCGGCCTGGCGGCCGACCCGGCCGAAGCCGCAGATCAGGATGTGGTCGTTGAGCGAGTCGATCTTCTTCAGCGTCCTTCTCTCCTCGAGCAGGCCGGACAGATGGCCCGACACAAAGAACTCGGTAACGGTCACCAGGGCGTAGAAGAGGGTACCCACCCCGAGGACGATCAGGGCCACCTTGACGAGCTGGCCAGCGGTCCCGGTCGGCTCCGGAATCGAGCCGACGGTGGCGACCGTGTCGAGTGCCCAGAGAACGCTGAAGCCGATCGAGGTGCCTTCGGTGACGGCGAATCCGATCGTGCCGGCCGCCAGCAGGGCGCAGAGGGCCAGCAGCAGCAGCGCCAGCCGCTCGAGGAATTGGAGGAGTTGGCGGCGCAACGCGGCGCGGGTGCCGCCGAGGCCGGGGTGGTCGGCGATGTCGCGCAGGCCGCGACGCCCGATCGGGACCCCGGGAAGCTGAGGTGGATCGCCCAAGCGTCGACCTCGTCAGGCCGCGCCGACCGCGCTGGCGATCTCGCCGTAGGCGGCGGCCGGATCGGCGGCGGCGAAGACGGCGGAGCCGGCTACGAAGAGAGAGGCTCCGGCGGCGGCCATGGAGCCGGCGGTGCCGGTGTCGATGCCGCCGTCGACCTCGATCCGCGCCTCGCCGACGAGCGGCACCAGGCGTTCCACCTTGGCGGGGGAGGACTCGATGAAGGACTGCCCGCCCCAGCCGGGGTTGACGGTCATGCAGAGGACGAGGTCGGCGAGGCCGCGCAGCTCGGAGACGGCCTCGACGGGAGTGCCGGGATTGATCGCGATCCCGGCCAGGCAACCCAGCTCGCGGATCGCCGCGAGGGTGCGGTTGGCGTGCGGGGTCGCCTCCGCGTGGAAGGTGATCGAGTCGGCGCCGGCCTTCGCGAACTCGGCGACGTGGCGCTCGGGCGCCTCGATCATCATGTGGACGTCGAGCGCCCCACCGCCGGCGTGGACCTGGTCGGCGATCGCGCCCGCGACCAGCGGGCCGATCGTGATCGGGGGAACGAAGTGGCCGTCCATCACGTCGACGTGGATCACCCGGGCCCCGGCCTCCATCACCTCCGCCACCTGCGATCCCAGCCGCGCGAAGTCGGCGGAGAGGATCGAGGGGGCGACCCGGGGGGACCGGATCAGCTCGAGCATGCGCTCGCTCAAGACATCACCGTCGCGCTGGGCGGGCTGTGTGAAGGTCAGATATCGGCACTTGTTCGCTCCGCACCCCAGGCAACCTAGTCGCTCGTCCGGCGGTCGCTCAGGCCGCCCGCAGCATCGATGACCCGCAAGCCTGGCACTGCATGTCCTCGGTGTGACTCATACGGGCGATCGTCTGATGTTCGCCGCAGTTCGGACACTGGGACACGAGTTCGAAGCGGCTGAGGCAGTTGACGCAGCGCAGGCGGCCCGGGAGCTGCGTCGGCCGCAGCCATGGCTCACCGCAGTTCGGGCAGGGGGCCCGGCCCAGCGGGCTGCCACCGCCCAATCCGCTGTCGCTCGGCTCGGCCATCGGTCTAATCATCCCTCTTCAACCGGCAGATGAAGAATCCGGTGGTGCCGTCGCGGTCGGGCCGCAGCTGCAGGCAGCGGGGCTCCAGCGCCGAGGCCAGCCCCGGGGCGCGGGCGCCGAGGTCCTCGAGCTCGAGGGGCGGCACCTCTCCCGACCCCGCGGCGGCGAGGAGCGCGGCCACCCGGTCCTCGTTCTCGCGGCGGGAGATCGTGCATGTCGAGTAGACCAGGATCCCGCCGGGGCGCAGGACGCGGGCGGCGCCACGAAGCGCGCGGTCCTGGACCTCGACCAGGCGATCGATCGCCTTCGGCGTCTTGCGCCAGCGGGCATCGGGCCGGGAGGCGAGGGTGCCGAGGTCCGAGCAGGGGGCGTCGAGGAGGACGCGGTCGAAGCCCGGCGCCATCTCCAGGTTCGCCGCGTCGGCCTCGATCACGGTGACACTGCGCAGCCCCAGGCGCCGTGCCTGCGCCGCGACTTCGCCGGCGCGGGTCGGGTCGAGCTCGACCGAGATCACCTCGCCGCGATCGCCCATCCGTGCCGCGATCTGCCCGGTCTTGATGCCGGGCCCGGCGCAGAGGTCGAGCAAATGCTCGCCCTCGCGGGGGTCGAGCACCTCCACGACGGCGGCAGAGCCGCGGCTCTGTGGGGTCAGCTGCCCGGCCTCGACCATCGCCGGGACCGCGTCCCCGGTCCGCCCCGCGACGACGATCAGCTCCGGCGCGGCCAGCGGCCAGTCCCCGGCCGCCGGCGCGGCCTCCAACCCGGCGTCCCGCAACCGCGCCAAAGCCGTCTCGCGAACGGGAAGAGTCGGCGTGCCGAGCGAGGTGTCGGCCCGCATCGCCACCTCGGCCGGCCGGTTGCAGGCCGCGAGCAGGGACCGGGCCGAGTCGGCGCCCAGCTCCTCCCACCACATTCGCGCCAGCCATATGGGCGCGGAATGGGCGACCGCGGCCGCCTCGGGTGTCGAGTCGTCTTCGAGCAGCGCCGCGGTCAGCTCGGCCCGCTCCCGGGCCGCCCGCCGCAGGACGGCGTTGACGAGACCGGACGCGTGGGCCGCGCCGGCACCCTTCACCAGCTCGACCGCCTGGTCGACGGCGGCGTGGTCGGGGGTGCCATCGGAGAAGAGCAGCTCGTAGAGGCCGAGCCGGAGCGCGGCGAGGACGGGCGGGTCGAGCCGGCGGGTCGAGCGCCCGGCGAGACGTTCGATCGCGGCGTCGCTGGTGCCGCGTCGCTGGACGGCGCCGTAGGCGAGTCGCTGCGCCTGGGCCCGCTCGCGGCCGGAGATCTCCAGCCGCTCGGCGCCGGCGCGGAAGGCACGCTCGGTGAAGGCATCCTCCTCGAAGGTCTCCCTGATCGTCGCGAAGGCAAGAGACCGGGCGGGAGCGATCACGACGGCTGTTCGCGCTTCGCCCCGCGCACGGAGAACCAGAGATGCACGCTTGCTCGCTCCGCGCTCACGGGAGCTTCGGCAGCGAGTGACCTCGCAGGTAGGCGTCGACCGACATCGGCTTGCCGCCGGGCGGCTGGACCACGTCGAGGCGCAGCGCCCCACGGCCGCAGCCGACGAGCATCGCTCCCCACTCGGCCTTGACCTCGCCGCTCTTGACGCCGACGTCGACGGCGCGGGCGCGCTTGACGCCCAGCCGCTCGCCATCGGCGGTCTCCAGGTAGGCGCCGACGTGCGGGGTCAGAGCGCGGACCACGGCTGCCAGCTCCGCGGCCGGGCGAGAGGGGTCGAGCCGGCGCTCGGCGGGGTCGATCTTCTCTGCATAGGTCGCTTCGCCGTCGTCCTGCTCCTCGAACTCGAGCGCCCCCTCCGCCAGTAGGTCGAGGGCACGAACCAGGAGATCGCCGCCCAGCGCCGCCAGCGTCTCCGAGAGGGCCGCGAAGTCTTCGTCGGGCCCCAGGGGAACCTCCTCGCACAGCGCGACGGGGCCGGAGTCGAGGCCGGCGGTGAGGCGCATGATGCAGACACCGGTGCTGCGGTCGCCGGCCATGATCGCCCGCTCGATCGGCGCCGCCCCTCGCCAGCGCGGCAGCAGCGACGGATGCACGTTGAGGATCGGAAACTCGGAGAGGAGCGGCTCGCGGATCAGCTGGCCGAAGGCGCAGACGACGACCACCTCGGGCCGGGCGGCGCGGATCCGCTCCAGTGTCTCGCTCTCGTTCACGTTCTCGACCTGAAGCATCTCGACGCCGAGCTCTCTGGCCGCCTTGGCAGCCGGCGGTGGGCGCTCGTGCCGCCCCCGCCCCTGGCGCCGGTCGGGTGGGGTCACGACCAGCGCCGGTTTGTGGGCGGAACCGGCCAGCCGCCGCAGGACGGTGGCGGCGAAGTCGGAGGTGCCCAGGTAGACGGTTCTCACGCGTCGGTGCGCGGCTCGCGGAGCTCGCCGTCGTCCCCGGCTTCGTGATCTTCCGGCGGGCTGTAGCTGCCACCCGCCCGCAGCGCCCGCAGCGCCCCCTTGCGCTGCTCGCGGGTGGTCCGGTCGATGATCAGGATGCCGTCCAGGTGATCGATCTCGTGCTGGAGGACACGCGCCTCCAAGCCCGAGGCCTCGATCAGGATCGGCTCGCCCTCGGCGTCACGGCCGCTGATCCTGGCGTGCAGGGCCCGCTCGACGTCCATCGAGACCCGCGGCAGGCTGAGGCAGCCCTCCTCGGCGATGGTCGCCTCGTCGGAGAGCCACTCGATCACCGGGTTGACCAGGGCCGAGGGCTCGCCGTCGGCCCCCGCCTGGAAGACCAGCAGGCGTCGTAGCACGCCGAGCTGCGTGGCGGCGAGCCCGACGCCCATCCCGTCGCGCATGATCGCGATCATGCGCTCGACCTCGGAACGCAGCTCCGGCCCGAAGCTGGCGACCGGGGAGGCCTTGCTCTTGAGCACCGGGTCGCCGAACTTGATGACGTGGGCCAGCGCCGCTTCGCGGCGCTCGAGCAGCTCCGACTCGAGCTCTCGCTCGTCGCGTTCGGCGTCGGTTTCGACCTGATCGCTCATCGGTCTGAGTCTAAGCGCTCGCCGGACCGCCTCGCAGGGGTCACTGGGGGTCGACGTCGACCCCGATCGAGACCTCGCGCAGGGAACGGTCGGCCGCGCGCCGCTCGACCACGTCGCGCACGGCGGCGACCGTTCCCCCGCGGTCGGAGGCCTTGATCAGGATGCGGCGGCGGTGGCGGTTGCGGACCCGGAACATCGGCGCCGGGCCGAGCAGCTCGGAGCCCTCCGGCAGCGCCTCGCGCAGCTCCGCGGCGACGGTCGCGGCGGCGCTTTCCAGCCGCTCCTCCCGCTCGCAGGCAAAGCCGATCCGGACCAGATGGGAGAAGGGCGGGTAGCGGAGGGCCCGCCGGCGCTCCAGCTCACCGGCCAGGAAGCCGGCGGAGTCGTGGCGGGCGGCGTACTCGATGCTCGACGCGCCAGGGGCCAGCGTCTGCACCATCACCTCGCCGCCGGCCTCGCCGCGACCGCTGCGGCCGGCCAGCTGGGCGACCATCGCGAAGGTCCGCTCCTCGGCCCTGAAGTCGGGGAAGCGGAGGGTCGCGTCGGCGTCGAGTATCGCGCTCAGGGTCACCTCGGGGAAGTCGTGGCCCTTGGCGACCATCTGGGTGCCGACGAGGACGCAGCTCGCCGCCTCTCCGAAGCGGGCCAGGATGCGGGCGTGGGCGCCGCGCCCGGCGGCGGTGTCGGAGTCGAGTCGTAGGACCGGCATCGGCGCCAGGCGCTCGGCCAGCAGCGACTCGATCCTCTCGGTGCCGGCGCCGGATCGCGAAAGCGTGGTCGAAGCGCAATCGGGGCAGGCGCGGGGCGCCGGCTCGGCGTGAGCGCAGTGGTGGCAGACGAGGCGGCCGCTGTGGCGGTGGACGATCAGGGAGACGTCGCAATTGGGGCAGCTCCAGTGATGACCGCAGGAGCGGCAGGTGAGCCAGGGTGCGAAGCCGCGGCGGTTGATCATCACGATCGCCTTGGCGCCGGTCCGCCGCACTCCCTCCAGCGCGTCCCAGGTGTCTGGGTGCAGGGGTCCCGAACGGGGGTCGGCGCCGCGCATGTCGACCAGGTTCACCGGCGGCATGCGACGGCCGTCGACCCGCCGCGGCAGCTCGATCCGCGGCAGCTCCAGCCATGACTCCGGCCGCGGCGTCGCGGTACCGGCGACGAGCACCGCGCCGCGGTCCTCGGCACGGCGGCGGGCGACCGTGCGGGCGTCGTAGGTGGGGTCGCCCTCCTGCTTGTAGGAGGCGTCGTGCTCCTCGTCGATGACGATCAGTCCGAGGTCCCGCACCGGAGCGAAGACGGCGGAGCGAGGGCCGACGCAGACGCTGGCCTCGCCGCTGCGCAGGCGCCGCCACTCGTCGTAGCGCTCGCCGGCGGAGAGGGCGGAGTGCAGGACGGCGAAACGGTCGCCGAGCCGGGCCCGGAAGCGCGCCACCGCCTGCGGCGCCAACCCGATCTCGGGGACGAGGACGATGGCGCCGCGACCGCGCTCGAGCGCCGCCTCGACCGCCGCCAGGTAGACCTCGGTCTTCCCCGACCCGGTGACCCCGTGCAGGAGCTGCTCGCGCGGCGCCCCCGCCTCGGCGTCGAGCGCGGCCAGGATCGACCCGACCGCGGCCTCCTGCTCGGGCAGCAACTCGGGCCTCTCGAGCGGGGCGGCGAGGCGCGAATGCGCGGGGGCGCGACGCAGGCGGGAGTCACGGGTTGCGATCAGCCCGCGCTGCTCCAGGCGCCGCAGCGTCTGGCGGTCGGCGCCGACCGCGGCCGCCAGCTCGGCGCTCGACATCTCACCGGCCCGCAGCGCCTCCAGTGCGGCCCGCTGTTTCACCCCGAGGCGCCCGTCGCCGCTCAGCGCCGACTCGCCCGCCGGCAGGATCTCCGCCCGCAGCTCGACCTTGGAGCGGACAGTGCGGCCGCCGGTTCCCGTGCCGGGAGGCAGCACCAGCCGCAGGCCACGGGACGGGGTCGAGCAGTACTCGCGGCCCACCCAGAGGCCGAGCTCGACCAACTCCGGCGGAGCACCGGCCTCGAGCGCCTCGATCGGCTCGGCAAGCCGCTCGGGCGGCAGCTCGGACGCCTCGGCCACCTCGACCACGACGCCGAGCAGGCGGCGCGGGCCGAACGGGACCCGGACCACGCTGCCGACCCCGAGCGTCTCCATCGCCGCCGGCCGGCGGTAGTCGAACGGGCCCCGCAGGGAGCGGGCGGTAGTCAGCGGCTCGACCTTGAGGATGGCCATCCGGCGAGGGTATGGGCGAGGGGGGACGACCCGACTGCCGGCCCCGGCGAGCGCGCGACGGAAGGCATATGCTGGCGCCCGTGAGCTTGAACCTCAGCCCCGGGGAGCAGGTGATCTTCGAGGGTCACCCGTCCTGGCGAGCGATCCTCGGCTTCTACCTGAAAGGGATCGTGGTGGCGGTCATCCTAGGAGTGATCGCGAAGCTGGTCGGGGCCGGCAGCGCCACCGTCTTCCTGGTCGTCTTGGTCGTGATCGCCCTGACGGTGCTGATCGGCTTCATCAAGCGCGTCGCGACGACCTACACGATCACCAACCGGCGCCTCAACATCAAGCGCGGGATCATCTCCCGGGAGATCCAGGAGACGCGCCTGGAGCGGGTCCAGAACGTCAACTACCGCCAGTCCGTCTACCAGCGGCTGATGCAGATCGGCGATGTCGACTTCGACACCGCCGCCACCGACGACTACAACTTCGTCTTCGTCGGCGTCGGCGACCCCTCCGAGGTCGTCCACCGCGTCGACCAGGCCACCGGCGCCTCCGCCGCCGGGGCCCACGGGCTCGGCGAGGCACAGCCTCCCAGCAGCAACTGAGGTCGCCGGCGGGGCCCGCCGGCCAGGGCGGGAGCTCCCCCTGGGGCCGCCCGGTGCCGCCGGTAAGTGGTTAGGCGGCGGCGGCCTCGAGGCCCGAGGCGTGGCGCAGGGTGTCGACGCGATCCGTCTTCTCCCAGGTGAAGTCGTCGTCCTCGCGGCCGAAGTGGCCGTAGGTGGCGGTCTTCTGGAAGATCGGTCGGTGGAGGTCGAGGTAGCGGCGGAAGGCGCCGGGGCGCATGTCGAACTCGGCTTCGACGAGCTGGGAGATCCGGGCGTCCGGGAGCTTGCCGGTGCCGAAGGTCTCGACCATCAGCGAGACCGGGTGGGCGACGCCGATCGCGTAGGCGACCTGGACCTCGCAGCGCTCGGCGAGGCCCGCGGCGACGAGGTTCTTGGCGACGTAGCGGGCTGCGTAGGCGGCGGAGCGGTCGACCTTGGAGGGGTCCTTGCCGGAGAAGGCGCCGCCGCCATGGCGGGCCATGCCGCCGTAGGTGTCGACGATGATCTTGCGGCCGGTGAGGCCGGCGTCGCCGACGGGACCGCCGATCACGAACTTGCCGGTCGGGTTGACGAGGAAGCCGTCGCGCAGCTCGCCCTCGTCGTAGCGACCGGGAACCTCGGCTTCGAGCACGGGCAACACCACGTGCTGCCAGAGGTCGGGCTTGATCGTCTCCTGGGAGTCGACGCCCTCGGCGTGCTGCGTGGAGATCAGCAGCTTCTCGATCGAGACCGGGCGGCCGTCGGCGTAGCGGACGGTGACCTGGGTCTTGCCGTCGGGCCCGAGGTAGGCGAGAGTCTCGTCCTTGCGGACGGCGGCGAGGCGCTCGGCGAGCCGGTGGGCGATGTGGATCGGCATCGGCATCAGCGCCTCGGTCTCGTCGCTGGCGTAGCCGAACATCATCCCTTGGTCTCCAGCGCCGGCGATCAGCAGCTCGTCGTCTGAGCCGCCGCCGGCGCGGGTCTCGTGCGAGGCGTCGACGCCCTGGGCGATGTCGGGCGACTGCTTGTCGAGCGAGACGAGCACGGAGATGTGGTCGCAGTTGTAGCCGTAGTCGCCGTGGTTGTAGCCGATCTCGCGGATCGTCTCGCGGACGATCTCGGGGATGTCGAGGTGGACCTCGGTCGAGATCTCGCCGGAGACGACCGCCATCCCGGTGTTGACCAGCGTCTCGCAGGCGACCCGGCCCTCCGGGTCCTCGGCCATGATCGCGTCGAGTACCCCGTCGGAGATCTGGTCTGAGACCTTGTCGGGGTGGCCCTCGGTTACGGACTCGGAAGTGAAGAGGTACTCGCCCTCGGCGAGCGGCTTGATCGTAGACATGGCGGGAAGCCTAGAGGAATCCGCAGCCGGGTCCAGCGACTCACGCCGGTCGGCCACGACGGCCCGAATGCGGGACGAAATCGATCACCAGCGGGACGCCCTCCAGGCCGTAGGCCTCGCGCATGCGGTTCTCGAGGTGGTAGGCCCAATCGCGGGTGATCAGCTTGCGGTCGTTGACCTGAATCGCGATCCGCGGCGGTCGCTCGCCGACCTGGGCGGCGTAGTAGAGGCGCAGGCGACGGCCGCGGCGGGCCGGGGGCGGCGTTTTCGCGACCACCGCGCCAACGAACCGGTTCAGCTCCGGCGTCGGGATCCGCTCGGCGGCGCGGTCGGCCAGTTCCAGCGCCCGCGGCAGCAGGGCCGGCACGTTGCGGCCACGGGTCGCCGAGCAGGTGATGACCGCCGGCCGCAGGCGCAGCTTGCGCTCGACCCTGGCGCGGGCGTCGTCGATGTCGGTCTCGGTGATGTCCCACTTGTTGAGCACGAGCAGGCTGGCGCAGCCGGCCTTCATCGCCAGCTCCGCCACCCGCAGGTCCTCCGCCGTGACCCCCTCGGAGGCGTCGCAGACGACGATCGCCACGTCGGCGCGCTGGGCCGCGCGTTCGGAGCGCAGCTGCGCGTAGTAGTCGACGGTGCCGGCCACCTTGGAGCGGCGCCGCAAACCGGCTGTGTCGATCAGGATCGTCCGCCGCCCGTCGACCTCCAGCTCCGTGTCGATCGCGTCGCGGGTGGTTCCGGCCCGGTCGGAGACGATCACCCGGTCCGAACCGAGGAAGGCGTTGACCAGCGAGGACTTGCCGACGTTGGGGCGGCCGATCACGGCGACGCGAACGGCGTCGTCCTCGGGGGGACGCGGCGGGCGCTCTCCCAGCGCGGCGACGATCGCGTCGAGCATGTCTCCGGTTCCCAGCCCGTGGGTGGCGGAGACCGCCAGCGGCTCTCCCAGGCCGAGGGCGTGGAACTCGGCGGTGACGCTGAAGTCGTCCGGACGGTCGGCTTTGTTGACCGCGACCAGGACCGGAACGTCGCCGCCCCGCAGCGTCTTCGCCAGCTCGGCGTCGCCGGCCCGCAGCCCGGCGCGGCCGTCGACCACCATCAACACCACGTCGGCCTCGGCGATCGCCAGCCGGGCCTGGCTCTGGACGTCGCGAGCGAGCTCGGCTTCGTCCTCGAGGTCGATGCCACCGGTGTCGATCAGCTCGAAGGCCACCCCGTTCCATTCGCAGGCGAGCCGCTTGCGGTCACGGGTCACGCCCGGCTCGGCCGCGGTGACGGCCTCACTGCCGCCGACCAGGCGGTTGACAAGCGTGCTCTTGCCGACGTTGGGGAAGCCGACGACGGCGACAGTGGGCAACCTGCTCACGACTCCCGGCTCCGCTGTTCCTGTGCGGGACACAGCGAAAGGAGGCTCATGCCAGGCCCCTTTCACGTGCCAGGACGACGACGCGGCCGGCTACCTCTTCGAGGCCGAGACCGGTGGTGTCTAGCTCGACCGCGTCGGAGGCGGCGCGCAGGGCCCCGTGCTCGCGGCCGCTGTCGCGGGCGTCGCGCCGGCGCTGGGCGTCGAGCACCGACTCGAAGTCCTCCCCGGTCTCGGCCGCGCGCCGCCTCGCCCGCTCCTCGTCGGAGGCGGTGAGGAAGACCTTCAGCGGCGAGTCGGGGCTGACGACAGTGCCGATGTCGCGGCCCTCGGCGACGTAGCGGCCGCCGCCGATCAGCCGGCGCTGACGGGCGACCATCGCCTCGCGCACGGCCGGGTGCACTGAGACGCGCGAGGCGGCGGCGGTCACCGCCGGCTCGCGGATCGCGGCGCTGACGTCGCGCTCGCCGAGCAGCACGCGCCTGCCGTCCAGCTCGATCCGGAGGCCGCCGGCAAGCTCGCCGAGCGCCTCACCGTCGTCGACGTCGATGCCACCCTCGATCGCGGCCAACGCCACGCAGCGGTACAGGGCCCCGGAGTCGAGATAGGTGAAGCCGAGCTCGGCCGCCACGGCGCGCGCGACGGAGGACTTGCCGGCCCCGGCGGGCCCATCGATAGCGATCACCATGGAGGCAGGGTATGGATGCGGCTCAGCAGGGCGTAGTGAGCCCGCCCTAGTGGCTGCCGTGCAGAAGCGAGGCGAGGTCCGCCTCGAAGCCGGGATAGCTGACCGCGGCCGCGTCCATGCCATCGACGGCAACGCCCTCGCGCGAGGCGAGCCCGGCGACGGCGCCGAGCATCGCGATGCGGTGGTCGCCGTGGGAATCGATCGCGCCGCCGCGCAGGCCGCCGCCGCCCTCGACGACCATCCCGTCCTCGGTCGCCTCGGCCTGGGCGCCGAGCGCGGTCAGGGCGGCGGTGACGGTGGCGATCCGGTCAGACTCCTTGCGGCGCAGCTCGACGGCGTCGCGGATCGTCGTCGTGCCCTCGGCGAAGCAGGCGGCGAGCGCGACCAGCGGCAGCTCGTCGATCGCCAGCGGCACCTCGGCGCCGCCGACCTCGACCCCGCGCAACGGCGCCGGGCGCACCCGCAGGCGCCCGGTCGGCTCCCCCCCGCGCTCTCCCTGCTCCTCGATCTCGATCCCGGCCCCCATGCGCTCGAGGATGCTCAGCAGACCGGTGCGAGTCGGGTTGATCCCGACCTCCTCGAGCACGACCTCGCTGCCGTCGACCAGCAGCGCCGCGACGACGAAGAAGGCGGCCGATGAGATGTCGGCGGGAACCGCGATCTCGCCGGGCTCGAGCCGCTGCGCCGGCCGCACGACGACCGCGAGGCCATCGCGCTCGACGGCGGCGCCGGCGGCGGCGAGCATCCGCTCGCTGTGGTCGCGGCTGGGCAGGCTCTCGACGACGCGGGTCTCTCCCTCCGCCAGCAGCCCGGCGAAGAGCAGGCAGGACTTGACCTGGGCACTGGCCACGGGCATCTCATAGGTGATTCCGTGCAGCGGCGCCCCTTGGACCTGCAGCGGCGCCAGGCGGTCCTCGCGGCAGCTGAGGCGAGCGCCCATCTCGCGCAGCGGCGCGACGATGCGATCGATCGGCCGGCGCCGGATCGAGTCGTCGCCGTCGAGGGTCCAGCTCTTCCCCTCCTGCCCGGCGAGCCAGCCCGGCAGCAGCCGCAGCAGGGTGCCGGCGTTGCCGACGTCGATCGTCGCTGGACCGGCGCCGCGGAGGCCCACCCCGTGGATCCGCAGCTCGGACCCGATCGCGCGCGCGCCCTCGACGCGCGCCCCGACGGCCTCGACCGCGGCCAGCGTCGAGCGGGTGTCGGCGGCGTCCAGGTAGCCCTCGATCGCCGTCGCCCCATCGCCCATCGCGGCGATCAGAGCCGCCCGATGGGAGATCGACTTGTCCGACGGGGGGCGCAGGGCGCCGCGCAGTGGGCCGGAGGGATCGAAGTGGGTGGCCATCGCGGCGCTACGCCCCGGCGCCCACGACGGCGACCGTGTGGCCGAGGCCGCGGACGAGCTCCGCCGCGCGCTCGGCCTGCTTGGCGCCGGCCACCCAGAGGAAAACGGCACCCGAGGACATGTCGGAAGCCGGGTGGAGCGTCATGTCCTCGATGTTGACGCCGGCGTCGCCGAGAGCCAGCGCCAGCTCGGCGACCGTGCCGGGCCTGTTGGCGACGCCGACACGCAGCTCGACCAGCGGGCCCGCCTGCAGTTCGGCCTCCAGCAGGCGGCGCCGATCCTCGCCGGCGGCCGCGTGCCAGGCGCCGACGGCGTCGCGGTCGCCGCCGCGGATCAGCTCCGCAGCTTCGCCGAGACGACGGGCGACCGACTCGACCGAGTCGGCGACGGCGTCGCGATTGCTGGTGAAAATGTCGGCCCAGATCGCCGGGTTGGAGCCGGCGACCCGGGTCGTGTCGCGGAAGCTGGGCCCGACCTCCGGCATCCGCTCGGAGTCCTTGGTCAGAGCCGCGGCCGCCTCGGCCACCAGCGCGTTGGCGACGACGTGGGGCAGGTGGCTGACCGTCGCCATCAGCCGGTCATGGGTGGCGGGATCGATCGCCTGCGGGCGGGCGCCGAGGCCGCCGACGAGTCGCTGCAGGCGGTCGTAGAGGAGACCGCTGGAGTGCTCCGTCGGCGTCAGGTACCAGCGCGCTCCCTCGAAGAGGTCGGCGCGGGCGCTGCCGATTCCGGCCGTCTCGACCCCGGCCAGGGGATGGCCGCCGATGAAGCGCTCATCGGCACCGAGCGCGGCGACGATCTCGCGCTTGGTCGAGCCGACGTCGCTCACCACCGTCTCGAGACCGCAGGCTTCGAGCGCGGCGGCGCAGAGCTTCGGCAGGTCCGCGACCGGCGCCGCGCAGAAGACCACCTCGGCTCCCTCGCAGGCGTCGGCGATCGAGTCCCCGGCGCGGTCGATCGCGCCCGACTCCAGCGCACGCGCGAGGGTTCCGGAGTCGGGGTCGAACCCGGTCACCTCAGCCTCGAGCCGCCGCCGCGCGGCGAGCCCGATCGAGCCTCCGATCAAACCCACCCCGAGAACGGCGACTTTGGCGGCCTGTCTGATCACGTCTGCCAGGAAATGACGAGATGAGACAGGCCACCGGTCAACTGCGCCGGGCCTCGACCGCCGATGCGAGCCGGTCCAGCACCGTCACCGTGTGCTCCCAGTCGATGCAGGGGTCGGTGATCGACTGCCCGTAGGTCAGCTTCTCGCCCGGAACCAGGTCCTGACGGCCTTCGACCAGGAAGGACTCCAGCATCACCCCGACGATCGCCTTGTTGCCGTCGGCGATCTGGTCGGCGATTTCGGCGGCGGCGCAGAACTGCTTTTCCGGGTCCTTGCCGCTGTTGTCGTGGGAGGCGTCGATCACCAACCGCTCGGGCAGGCCGGCGATCCCCAGCGTGACCAGGGCGTCCTCGACCTCGGGCACGTGGTAGTTGGGCATCCCGTGGCCGCCGCGCAGGATGATGTGGCAGTCGGGGTTGCCGGTCGTGTGCAGGATCGCGGGCATGCCGGCGTCGTCGATGCCGGCGAAGGCGTGCGGGGCTGCGGCGGCGCGGACGGCGTCGACCGCCACCTGGATGTCGCCGTCGGTGCGGTTCTTGAAGCCGATCGGCATCGAGAGGCCGGAGCCGAGCTGGCGGTGGGTCTGGCTCTCCGCCGTGCGCGCCCCGATCGCCCCCCAGGCGACGGCGTCGGAGATGTACTGCGGGGTGATCGGATCGAGGAACTCACAGCCGACGGCCAGACCCAGGTCGACGACCTCGAGCAGCAGCTTGCGGGCGATCCGCAGCCCGGCGTTGACGTCCCCGGAGCCGTCCAGGTGCGGGTCGCTGATCAGGCCCTTCCAGCCGGTGGTCGTCCGCGGCTTCTCGAAGTAGACCCTCATCACGATCAGCAGCCGGTCGCTCAGCTCCTTCGCGGAGGCGCTCAGCCGCCGCGCGTACTCGAGCGCCGCTTCGGGGTCGTGGACGCTGCACGGCCCGACCACCACCATCAGGCGCTGGTCGCGGCCCAGGAGCACGTCGACGACTTCCTCACGCCCCCTGATCACGGCCTTCTCCCGCTCGGGGCCGAGCGGGAGTTCCTCCAGCAGCGTCTGCGGCGGCGCCAGCTCGACCACTCTCGCGATCCGCTGATCCCGCACCCGGTCTCCTCTGGCGCCCTCCTGCATCCCGATGATCATTTTGCCTTCGCCTTTCTCCAAACCGCAGAAATCGTACTTTCTGGTCGCTCGCTGCCGTTCGCGCAGCGGCGGACACGAAACGGGGTCGACGCCCGGCCGAAGGGGTCACAACGCGGCGAGGTGCCGCCAGGCCGGACGCCTAGCTAAATCGCCAATAGGTGTAGAAGCCAGGGGCAGCAACAGCGCCGGGCGCGTTGCAGCCGTTCGCGGATATGGCCTCTTTCAACACCTCGATCTTTGTAGCACGAGCCGCGGGATTAGTCGAGCAATTCCGATAGACCGCCGAGGAAGCGGTCGTTCTCCCCGGGCGTGCCGTAGCTGACGCGGATGTGGCCGGGGTCGCCCAGGGGCGTCCCGGCCCGTACCGCGATCTCGCGCTCGGCGAGGCCGGTGACCACGTCCTTCTCCTCGGCATCGCCGAGGTCGATCCAGGAGAAGTTCGCCTGGGTGTCGGAGGTGTCGAGGCCCAGCTCCTGCAGCCGCTCCTCCACCCGCAGCCGCTCGGCGATCGTGCTCTCGATCCGGAACAGGACGTCGTCCTGGTGCAGGATCGCCTCCGCCCCGGCGGCCTGGGCGAGGGCGTTGACGCTGAAGGGCTGGCGCACGGCGTCGACGGCGGCGCGGAAGCTCGCCGAGCCGATCGCGTAGCCGATCCGCAGCCCGGCCAGGCCGTAGCACTTGCTGAAGGTGCGCAGGACGACGAGGTTGGGGAAGTCGCCGAGGAGGTCAAGGGTGGCGCCGGGGTCGTCGTTGGTCTGGAACTCGACGTAGGCCTCGTCGAGGGCGATCGTGACGTGCGAGGGGACCCGCTCGCAGAAGGCCGCGATCTCCGCCGCCGGCAGGTGGGTCCCGGTCGGGTTGTTCGGGTTGCAGACCAGGAGCAGCTGGGTCGCCGCGGTCACCTCCGCCGCCATCGCGTCGAGGTCGTGGGTGTCCCCCTCGCCGAGCGGGACCCGGATCTCGCGAGCACCGGTCAGCGCCGGCAGGTAGGGGTACATCGAGAAGGCCGGCCAGGAGAAGAGGATCTCGTCGCCGGGCTCGCAGAGCGCCTCCGCGGCCGCGAGCAGAATCTCGCAGGATCCGTTGCCGACTGCGACGCGGCCGGGCTCGGTCTCGTAGCGCTCGGCGATACGGCGCCGCAGCAGGGTCGCGTCGGGGTCCGGGTAGCGGTGCATCGCCCTGGCCGCCCTGGCGATCACCTCGATCACCTTCGGGTGCGGCGGGAACGGCGACTCGTTGGAGGCGAGCTGGGCGATCTGGCCCGAGGCGATCGCCTCGGGCGCCTGCCCGGTCGGGACGCCGGCCTGGTAGCCCGGCATCCGGGCGAGCTTCTCCGCGAAGGTGACGGTCATGGCGCCGAGGATTCCCGCGTCGCTTCCTCGCGGGGAATCAGATAGGGAAGTTCGATCGCAGCCTCGTTCATCGGCTTGATTCTGACGGACGACCGACTACTGGGCCGCTTCGAGGTCGGCTCGCAGCTCTCCTGCCTTGCCGACGTACGCGTGCACCGGGATGTGATTCTCGTCGGCGTAGAAGTGGAGCATCACCCGGATCACCCGCGGCATCGAGCCCGGGACCGGGATCTCGCGGCAGCAGAGCAGCGGCACGGCCTTGAGGCCGAGGCGGCGGGCGGCGACGGCCGGGAACTCCGCGTCGAGGTCGTCTGTGGTCGTGAAGAGGCAGCTGACCATCGCCTCGGGCTCGAGGCCGTTGCGCCCGATCAGCTCCCGCATCAGCTCCTCGGTCGCGGCCAGGATCGCCTCCGCCGCATTGGCCTCCGCCTGCGCGGCGCCGCGCACGGCGAAGAGGCGCTGCCTTGGTCCTTCGTAGTGGCCGACGTCCATGTTCACGACTCGGCATCCTTCCAGAGCCTGGCGATCTCCTCGTCGCCGAGGCGGCGGGCCCCGCCCTCGGCGAGGTCGCCGAGGGCCAGCGAGCCGAAGCTGACGCGGCGCAGCGCCACGACCCGGTTGCCCACCGCCTCGACCATGCGGCGGACCTGGCGGTTGCGCCCTTCGCGCAGGACGATCTCGACCTCCGCCTCCCCGACCCTCCTCACCTCGGCCGGGGCGGTCGGCCCGTCGTCCAGCTCGACCCCGCGGCGCAGCCGCTCGAGGTCGCGGTCGCGGGGAGGGCGCCGCAGCCGCGCCCGGTATGTCTTGGAGACGCCGTAGCGGGGATGGGTGAGGCGGTTGGCCAGGGCGCCGTCGTTGGTCAGCAGCAGCAGGCCTGTCGAGTCGGCGTCGAGGCGGCCGACCGGGTAGAGGCGGGCGGTGGAATCGACCAGCTCGATCACAGCCGGCCTCTCCCCCGGCTCGCGCGCCGTCGATACGACCCCGGCCGGCTTGTTGACCGCCCAGACCTCACGCGACTCGGTGCCGACGGGGGTGCCGTCGACGCGGACGTCGTCTTCCTCGCCGACGTCGCGGGCGGGATCGGTGACGACCTCGCCGCCGACGCTGACGCGGCCGTTGGCGATGATCTTCTCGGCCATCCGCCGCGAGGCGATTCCCCCGTGTGCGAGGTATTTGGCGAGGCGCACCGCGAACCTGGCAAGCGCGCCGGGCTACTCGGCCCGCTGTTCGCCCGCCTTGAGCAGACGCTCGCGCAGCTCGCGCTCGTCCTCGGGGCTGGGGTCGAAGCGCGAGGGGTCGGGCAGCCGATCGAGCCCGGAGAGCCCGAAGAGGCGCTCGAACAGCTCCGAGGTCTTGAAGATCGCGGCGCCGAAGCGCGAGCGCCCCGACTCCTCGATCAGGCCGCGCTCGGCCAGGGTCTGCACCGCCGACTCCGAGGTGACGCCGCGGATGCGGGCGATCTCGGGGCGCGAGACCGGCTGCAGGTAGGCGACGATCGCCAGGGTCTCAGCTTGGGCCTGGGTCAGCGGTGGGGTGCGCGGCTTCGCCAGCAGACGCCGCGCCGCCTCCTCGCTGGAGGGGTCGCTGGCAAGGGTGAAGCCGCCGGCGACCTCGCGCAGGACGACCCCCCGCCGGCCCTCGGCGAGGTCCTCGCGCAGCAGCTCGATCGCCTCGGAGACCTGCCCCGCGGTCGCCTCGGTCGCCTCGGCGAGATCGGCGACGGAGACCGGCTGCGGCGAGAGGAAGAGCAGCGCCTCGACGGTGCGGTCGAGATCGTTCATCCCGGCATCACCTTGCGGACCTGGATCGGCCCGAGGGGCTCCAATTGCTCCCAGGTCACCTCGCCCTTGCGGTACAGCTCGAGCAGGGCGAAGACGGTGACGGCCTGGGTCAACCGGTCCTCGTCGCCGAACTCGTCGTCGAAGTCGAAGCTGGCACGGCGCCCCAGCGCGTCGCGCAGCGCACGCAGGCGGCGCTCCAGCGACACCGTCGGGCGGATGTGGCTGATGTCGAGGGCGGCCGGCTCGAGCAGCAGGTCGCCGATCGCGGCGCCGAGCTGGTCGGGGTCGTAGATCGCGGTGGCGGCGTCGACGGCGACGCGCCGCAGCTCCGGCGGCAGCGGCGCCGAGCGGTAGAGGTATCCCCGTTCGGACTCGAAGCGCTCGGCCAGCACCGCGGCGGCGTCCCGGTAGCGCCGGTACTCGAGCATCCGCGCCAGCAGCTCCTCGACCGCCTCCTCGGGCCCGAGCTGCTCCAGCTCCTCCTCGGGGCCGGGCAGCATCAGACGCGATTTCAGCTCCAGCAACGCCGCGATCAGGACCAGGAACTCGGTCGCGACCTCGAGCTCCAGCTCGTCTTCACGCTCGAGGTGCTCGACGTAGGCCACGACCACCTCTCCCAGCTGCAGCTCGAGCAGGCTCACCTCCTCGCGCAGCACGACCGCCATCAGCAGGTCGAACGGCCCGGCGAAGATGTCCAGATCGAGGTCGAGATCGGCGACGGCCATTCCGATCAGACTAGTCCGGGCCAGGGACGCATTGGCGCCCCCTCGCAGCAGTCGGCGCTTCTATCCGGGGCCGATTCCCATGCGGCTCCGCACGTCGGCGAGGGTGCCGCGGGCGATCTCCCCCGCCTTCGCAGCCCCCGCCGCGAGCGCAGACTCCAGCGCCGCCTGGTCGGGGCGAAGCTCGGCATAGCGCTCGCGGACCGGTGCCAGCAGCTCGACGACGCCCTCGGCGACCGCCTTCTTGAAATCGCCGTAGCCGGCGCCCACGAACTCGCCCTCCACCTGGGTCTGGTCGACGCCGCGGGCGACGGCGAGGATGTCGATCAGGTTGGTGATTCCCGCCTTGTCGACGCCGCGGAGGATCTCGCGGCCGGAATCGGTGACGGCGCTGGCGAACTTCTTGCGGATCGCGTCCGGCTCGTCGAGCACGTAGACGGTCCCCGCCTCGGTCGCGCCGGTCGTCGACATCTTTCGCTGCGGGTCCTGCAGGTCCATGATCCGCGCCCCGACGTCGGGAATGCGGTGATCGGGGATGACGAGCGTCTCGCCGAAGCGCTCGTTGAAGCGGCGGGCGATCTCGCGCATCAGCTCCACGTGCTGGCGCTGGTCGTCTCCCACCGGCACTTCGGTGGCGCGATACGCCAGCACGTCGGAGGCCATCAGCACGGGGTAGAAGAAGAGGGCGGCGGAGACCAGCTCACGCTGGCTCGCCGACTTGTCCTTGAACTGGTGCATGCGGTTGAGGTCGCCGTGGGAGGTGACGGCGGAGAGCAGCCAGGTCAGCTCGGTGTGCTCGCGCACGTCGGACTGCCGGAAGAGGATGCAGCGCTCAGGGTCGAGGCCGGCGGCGAGCAGGATCGCGGTCGTGTCGTAGAGCCGCTCTCGCAGTTCGGCCGGGTCATAGGCGACCGAGATCGCGTGCAGGTCGACGATGCAGTAGATCGCCGGTTCGCCTCGGTCCTGGCCCTCGACGTACTGGCGGATCGCGCCGATGAAGTTGCCGAGGTGCTTGCGGCCGGTCGGCTGGATGCCTGAGAAGATGACGGCGGTCATAGGGCGACGCGTAACCCTATGCGGGCTCGGGCTCGGGCGTCTCGTCGGCCGAGCCGGCGGCGAGTTCGCCTTCGCCGCGGTCGGCGTCGGCTCCGTGCCCGCACTCCCCGGCGGTCGCGGCGCCGCGGGTCGGGACCGCCCGCCGGTCCCCGTCTTCGCGGCTCTCGTCGCTTTCCGGGAACGTCCGCGAGCTCGACGGCCGGCGGCGGGGGTTCTCGATCCCGATCCCGGAGGCGATGCCGCCGGCAATCATCAGCAGGCCGGCGATGAGGACGCCGAGGTGGAAGGCGGCCGTCGAGGCGGAGGCTGAGGCGGCGCGCACCCGCGTCGCTTCGGCGGCGGGCAGGCGCTTGGTCCCCGGCACCGCCAGCGGCTGCGCCTTGGCGTCCGAGACGACCTTGGCGGCGGCGGGGCCGAGGGGCTGGTCGCCGAGCTTGGCGTCGAGCACGGAGCCGAAATGGGCGGAGATGACCGCGCCGAGGACGGCGATGGCGAGCAGGCCAGCGACGCGCGAGACGCCGTTGTTGATGCCCGAGGCGATGCCCACCCGGCGTTCTTCGACGGAGTCGAGCACGGTCGCGGTCAGCGGCGCCACCGTCGCCGCCAGGCCGAGGCCGAAGACGAGGACCGCGGGCAGCACGTCGGTGAGGTAGCCGGCGCCGGAGTCGATCCGCAGCATCAGCAACAGGCCGGCGCCGCCGACGATCGGGCCGGCCGTCATCGGCAGCCGCGGCCCGGTTCCCGAGGCGAGCCGGCCGAAGCGGGGCGAGAGGACGAAGAGGAGGATCGAGATCGGGGTCGTCGCCAGCCCGGCCTCAAGCGGCGAGTAACCGACCACCTGCTGGAGGAAGAGGCCGACGAAGAAGAGGCCGCCGATCAAACCTGCGTAGGCGGCCAGCGTGGTCAGGTTGGCGATCGTGAAGTTTCGGATCCGGAACAGGTCCAGGTCGAGCATCGGGCGGCGGGCTCTCGCCTCGTGGAGGAGGAAGAGCGCGAAGCAGGCGACGCCGGCGATCATCGGGACCAAGACGACGGGGTCGCTCCAACCGCGGGTCGGCTGCTCGATCAGGGCGAAGACCGGCCCGCCGAGCCCGGCCGCCGAGAGGGCGATGCCGAGGCGGTCGACGCCGCGGAAGGCGTCGGGGTCGCGGCTCTCCCGTACCGAGTGGAGCGTCAGCGCGACGGTCGCCGCGATCAACGGCAGGTTGATCCAGAAGATCGCCCGCCAGGAGAGCAGCCCGATCAGGGCGCCGCCGCCGGCGGGCCCGAACACGGTCGCGATCCCCGTCCAGGCGGTCCAGGTGCCGACCGCCTTGCCGCGATCGGCGCCCTCGAAGGTCGCGGCGACGATCGCCAGCGAGCCGGGGACCAGCAGCGCTCCCGCGACGCCCTGCAACGCTCGCGCCCCGACCAGGAACTCGACCGAGGGCGAGATCGCGCAGAGAGCCGAGGTGGCCCCGAAGGCGACGAGGCCGGTGACGAACATCCGCCGCCGCCCGAACTGGTCCCCGAGCGAGCCGCCGACCAGGAGCAGCGAGACCATCGTCAGCATGTAGGCCTCGACGACCCACTGCTGGCCCGCGAGGCCGGCTTCGAGGCTGTCGCTGATCGCCGGCAGGGCGACGTTGACCACCGTGCTGTCGAGGAAGACGACGGTGGAACCGAGGATCGTCGCAACCAGCGTCAGGCCCTGTTGACGGGACATCTTCCGAGTGTAGGTAGGCGTCCGCCGGGCCCTCAGGCCGCCGCCTCCGCGTCCAGCTCGCGCAGCTGCTGGGCGGGGGTGAAGAAGTTTCGGTAGGCGAGGCTGGTCGCGACCAGGGCGGAGATCGAGACGCTTCCGAGCAGGGTGTAGAGGAGGATCAGCTGCAGGCGCACGGCGTCGGTCGGGTTGGCGCCGGCGAGCAGCATCCCGACCATCGTCCCCGGGAAGAAGATCAGCCCGGTGGTCTTGGTCGAGTCGACGAGGGTGATCATCCCCGAGCGCAGGGAGCGGCGGACGATCGGCATCGCCGCTTCGCGGGCCGTGGCGCCGAGCGCCAGGGTCGCCTCGATCCGCGCCCGCGAGTCGGTCACCTCGTCGCCGAGGCGGTTCAGCGCGACGGCCGAGGCGGTCATCGCGTTGCCGATCACCATGCCGCCGACCGGAACCAGGTAGCGCGGGGTCGCTTCGAAGATGCCGAGGGCGACGACGAGCCCGAGCGTGCTGGCGCCCGCCAGAGCCAGGGCGATCAACAGCGGGCCGAAGGAGCGCGGAACCTTGTCGGCGCGGTGCCGGGCGGTGATCGCCCCGAAGAAGACCATCACCGCCAGAAGGGCGAGGACCAGCCAGATCGTGTCGGCCTCGAAGATCAGCTTGATCGCGTAGCCGACCAGGGTCAGCTGGACGATCGAACGGGCGGTGGCGACGACGATGTCGCGCTCGAGATCGGCCCGCCACCAGTAGGAGATCGCCACCGCGAGGGCGACCAGCGCCAGTGAGGCGGCGACCTGCCAGAGGGCGACGTGGATCGAGGTGCTGAGGGCCGCGACCGGCGCGTTCATCTAATGACCTTCGCGCCTCGCTCGGTCGCGAGGAGGAAGGTAGGGACGCTCCTTCGCTCCGCGCTCATGGCACCCGCTCCAGCGGGCCGGCGCCGACGACGCTTCCAGCCTCGAGGCGGACGACCCAGTCGCTCAGGCGCTGCGCCTGCTCGGGGTCGTGGCTGACGAGGACGACCGATATCTCCAGCTCGCGCCGAAGCTCGGCCAGCGCCGCCTCGACCGCGTCGCGGGCGGCGTGGTCGAGGGCCGAGGTGGGCTCGTCGAGGAGGAGTACGGCGGGCTTCTGCGCCAGCGCCCGCCCCAGCATCGCCCGCTGTTGCTCGCCGACCGAGAGCTTGGCGACGTCGCGCCCCGCGAACTCCGGGGCAAGGCCGGCGAGGCGCAGGCAGCGGGCCAGGTCCAGCTCCTCCCCCGCCAGCCGGGCGGCGTAGGCGAGGTTGGACTCGACCGTGCCCTCGAGCAGGGCGGGCAGTTGGGGAACGAGGGAGACCTCGCGGCGCAACGCCAGCGGCTCGTACTCGCTCAGCGGCCGGCCGCGGTAGTCGATCTCGCCCGAGTCGGGGTCGGCGAGGCGGTTGAGCAGCCGCAGCAGCGTCGACTTGCCGCTGCCCGACGGGCCGACGATCGCGGTGGCGCCGGCGGGGATCGCGGCGCTGACCGAGTCCAGCACCGGCCGACCGCCGCGGCTCAGCCCCACCTCTCGCAGCTCGAACAGCACCGTCGCATGATCCCACCGCGGCCGACCCACCGCTGCCGACGCAAGATGGTTCCCGGCCCGGAGAGGATCTCGCCGCGTGGGTGAACGACTGGAAGAATCCGGGTAGGTGACGTGCTGATGGCAAGAGCGATCTGGAGCGGTTCGATCAGCTTCGGGCTACTGAACGTGCCCGTGAAGCTCTACAGCGCGGTCGCCCGGCGCAACATCGCCCTGCGCGAGATCCGCGAATCCGACAGCGCCCGCATCCGCCACCGCCGCGTCGCCGAAGGAACCGACGAGGAGGTCCCCTACGAGGAGATCGTCAAAGCCTTCGAGATCACCCCCGGCAACTACGTGCCGCTGACCAAAGACGAGATGTCGGCTCTGGCGCCGGAGAAGACCCGGGCGATCGACGTCCAGGACTTCGTCGACCTCGAGCAGATCGACCCGATCTACTACGACAGCCCCTACTACCTCGGCCCGGCGGACGGGGCCGAGAAGGCGTATTCGCTGCTGGCGGCCGCGCTGAAGGCTTCGGGGAAGGTCGCGATAGCGCGCTTCGTCTTCCGCAACAAGGAGCACCTGGCGGCGATCCGCACCTCCGGCGACGTGCTGACGCTGACCACGATGCGCTTCGCCGACGAGGTCGTGCCGGCGAGCGAGCTGGAGGAGGTGCTGCCGGAGAAAGCTCCCAAAGTCGCCAAGCGCGAGCAGGAAATGGCCGAGCAGCTGATCGATTCGCTCAGCACCGAGTTCGACCCTGGCGCCTACCGCGACGAGTACCGCGAGGAGCTGCTGGGGCTGATCGAACGCAAGGCCGAAGGCAAGGAGATCGTGACGCCGGAAAGCGAGGCGCCGAGGGCGACCAAGGCGCCCGACCTGATGGCGGCGCTGGAGGAAAGCATCGCCGCGGTCCAGGAAAAGAGGGGCCCGGCGAAGAAAGCCGCGGCGACTAAGCGCAAGGCGCCCGCGAAGAAGAGCAAAGCCGCGAGCCCGAAACGCTCTTCACGGGCGAAATCGAAGTCCTCCAAGTAGGCCGTGGCCTCGAGCCGCCAGGTCGAGGTCGAGGGGCGTGAGCTGAAGCTCACCAACCTCGACAAGGTCCTCTACCCGAAGGCCGGCTTCACCAAGGGAGAGATGGTCGACTACTACGCCAAGGTGGCGCCGGCGCTGATTCCCCACCTGAGCGGAAGGGCCGTGACCCTGCGGCGCTTCCCGGAAGGGGTCGAAGACCTCGACGCCGCCTTCTTCGAGAAGCGCTGCCCGAAGCATCGGCCGAAATGGGTGAAGACGGCCCGCGTTGAAGCCGGACCCCATGCGGGGAAGATCGACTTCTGCGTCTGCGACGGGTTGCCGACGCTGATCTGGATGGCGCAGCTGGCGGCGGTCGAGCTGCACCCCTCGCTCTCGCTGACCCGGGCGCCGAAACGGCCGACGGTGCTCGCCTTCGACCTCGATCCCGGGCCGCCCGCGGATGTCGTCGACTGCTGCCGGGTGGCCCTGCGCCTGCGCGAGATGTTCGGCCACTTCGGCGTCGAGTGCTTCGCCAAGACGTCGGGCTCGAAGGGCCTCCAGGTCTACGTCCCGCTCAACTCGAAGAAGGTCAGCTACGAGATCACCAAACCGTTTGCCAAAGCGATCGCCCAGCTGCTCGAGAAGCAGACCCCGGACGAGGTCGTCTCGAAGATGAAGAAGGTCGAACGCGAGGGCAAGGTCTTCGTCGACTGGTCCCAGAACCACCAGCGCAAGACGACGATCGTGGTCTACTCGCTGCGGGCGCGGGAACGGCCGACCGTCTCGACTCCGGTGACCTGGGACGAGGTCGAGCACGCGGCCGAGAGGGACGACGCCGACTCGCTGGTCTTCGAGGCCGGCGAGGTGCTGGAGCGCATCGAGCGCCACGGCGACCTCTTTGCCCCGGTGCTCGAGCTGGAGCAGTCCCTGCCGGAGCTCTGAATCAGGCGCCGCCTCCTCCGCGCCCGTGGGGCGGCTAGAGCGGCTGGCGGACGACCGGGCGACGGGTGGCGCGGACCTCGTCGAGGCGGCGGACCGGCGTTGTGTAGGGGGCCTGCTTGGCGACCTCGGGGTCGGACTCCGCCTCGGTGAGGATCTCCTCGATCGCGTCAGCGAAGGCGTCGAGGGTCTCCTTGGTCTCGGTCTCGGTCGGCTCGACCATCAGCGCCTCGTCGACGAGCAGCGGGAAGTACACGGTCGGCGGGTGGAAGCCGAAGTCGAGCAGGCGCTTGGCGAGATCGAGGGTGGCGAGCCCGAGCTCCTTCTTCATCGGCTTGCCGGAGAGGACGAACTCGTGCATGCAGTGGCGATCGAAGGCGATCGGGAGCCGCTCGCCGGCGCGGCCCTCGGCGAGGCGCGACTTGAGGTAGTTGGCGTTCAGGACCGCGGTCTCCGACGCCTCCGCGAGGCCGTCGGCGCCGAGGCTGAGGATGTAGGCGTAGGAGCGCACGAAGACGCCGAAGTTGCCCTGGAAGCCGCGCAGGCGCCCGATCGACTTGGGCCGGTCGTGGTCGAGGTCGTAGCTGGGACCGCCGCCGTTGTCGCCCTCGCGCCGCACCACCTGCGGCCGCGGCAGATAGGGCTCGATGCGGTCGGAGACGGCGATCGGGCCCGCCCCCGGCCCGCCGCCGCCGTGCGGCTGGCTGAAGGACTTGTGGAGGTTGACGTGGACGATGTCGAAGCCCATGTCGCCGGGCCGCGAGTGGCCCATCACCGCGTTGAGGTTGGCGCCGTCGTAGTAGAGCGTGCCGCCCTCGGCGTGGATCAGCGCCGCGATCTCGGCGATGTTCTCGTCGAACAGGCCGAGCGTGTTGGGGTTGGTCAGCATCAGGCAGGCGACTTCGTCTGAGACCTTCGCCCGCAGGTCGTCCATCTCCACCCCGCCGCGCTCGTTGGTCGCGACTTTGACGACCTCGTAGCCCGCCATCGTCACCGAGGCGGGGTTGGTGCCGTGGGAGGTGTCGGGGGCGAGCACCTTGGTCCGCTCTTCGCCGCGGTCGACGTGGTAGGCGCGGGTGAGCAGGAGGCCGGCGAGCTCGCCGTGGGAGCCGGCGGAGGGCTGGAGGCTGACGTGCGGCAGGCCGCAGATCTCCCCCAGCGACTGTTGCAGCAGCCACATCAGCTCCAGCGCCCCCTGAGCACGCTGGGGGTCCTGAGCGGGGTGCAGGCGGGCATGGCCGGGAAGCGCCGCGACCCGCTCGTTGAGGCGCGGGTTGTGCTTCATCGTGCAGGAGCCGAGCGGGTAGAAGCCGCTGTCGAGGTCGAAGTTGCGGCGGGATAGCTTGTTGTAGTGGCGGACGATCTCCGGCTCGGCGATCTCCGGCAGCCGCGGCGGCTCGCTGCGCAGAAGGTTGGCCGGGATCAGCTCCTCTAGCGGCTTCTCCGGCACGCCCGGATCCGGCAGCACCGCGGCGCGCCGTCCCGGCTTCGACTTCTCATAGATCGTCAGCGCCTCTTCGCGCTGCATCGGGGTCTCCACGAATTCCGCCGCGGGCCGGTGGTCTCTCATCCGACCCCCACCGCCTCCGCGCGAGACTCGCGGATCGCGGTGCCGAGCGCCTCGGCCAGCTCGTCGATCTGCTCGCGGCTACGGCGCTCGGTGATCGCGACGAGGAGGCCGTCGGGATGCTCGGGGTACTCGCGCCCGAGGGGGTAGCCGGCGGCGATGCCGCGCTTGGCGCAGCGGTCGAGCACGGAGGCGACGGGAGCGTCGAGGCGGACCGCAAACTCGCGCACGACCGGCGCCTCGTACAACAGCTCGACCCCGTCGACCGCGGCCAGCCGCTCACGGGCGTAGGCGGTGCGCCGGACCAGCAGCTCGCCGAGCTCGCGGAAGCCCTGGCGGCCGAGCCAGGCCAGGTGGACCATCGCCCCGAGCGCGTTCAGCGCCTGGGCGGTGCAGATGTTGTTGGTCGCCTTCTCGCGGCGGATGTGCTGCTCGCGCGTCTGCAGCGCCAGGACGAAGCCGCGGCGACCGTCGACGTCCTCCGTTTCGCCGGCGATCCGCCCCGGCATGCGGCGAATCTGCTCCTCGGTGGCACAGAAGAAGCCGAAGGAGGGACCGCCGAAGTCGAGCCGGTTGCCGAGCGGCTGGCCCTCGCCGAGGGCGATGTCGGCGCCGCAGTCGCCGGGGGGTTTGAGGATGCCGAGCGTCATCGGGTCGGTGGCGACGACGAGCAGCGCCCCGCGCTCCTTGGCCGCCGCGGCCAGTGCCTCGACGTCCTCGACCGAGCCGAGGAAATTCGGGCTCTGGAGGAAGACGGCGGCGGTCTCGTCATCGACGGCGGCGGCGAGGGCGGCGGCGTCGGTGAGGCCGCCCTCGAGGCCGACTTCGACGATCTCCGACCGGAAGCCCTCGGAGTAGGTGGCGAGCGTCTCGCGACTGTGCGGGTGGACGCCCCGGGAGATGACGAAGCGACGTCTCTTCGTCGCGCCCATCGCCAGGTAGCCGGCCGAGGCGACCGACGAGGGCCCCTCATAGAGGCCGGCGTTGGAGACCGGAAGCCCGGTCAGCTCCGACATCGCGGTCTGGAACTCGAACATCACCTGCAGACCGCCCTGGGAGATCTCCGGCTGGTAGGGCGTATAGGGGGTGAGGAACTCGGAGCGCTGGGTGATCGCATCGACGATCGCCGGCACGTAGTGGTCGTACATCCCCGCCCCGACGAAGCAGACCTCCGCCTCGGCGTCGGCATTGCGGGCGGCCAGGCCCGAGAGGCGCTCGAAGACCTCCGCCTCGCTGAGGCCGTCAGGCAGCGCCAGCGGCCGGTCGAGCCGGAGCGGCTCGGGGATCTGCGCGAAGAGGTCGGTCGGGGAGTCGACGCCGATCGCATCGAGCATCTCCGCGCGGTCGCCTGGGGTGGCGGACGTGTAGCGGGTCACGCGCCTAAGGCTACGGAAGCGAGGGGCGGGGCATCGCCGCTAGCTCTCCAGGAGCTTGCGGTACTCCTCGGCGCTGAGCAACGCTCCGGCCTCCTCCGGCGAGCTGAGCCGAACCTTGACGAGCCACCCCTCGCCGTAGGGGTCCTCGTTGATCCGCTCGGGGTTGTCCTCGAGCGCGTCGTTGACCTCAACGATCTCCCCCGAGAGCGGGGCGATCACGTCAGAGACCGCCTTGACCGACTCGACCTCGGCGTAGGAGGAGTCTTTCTGGGTCCTCGCCCCCGCCTCCGGCGGGTCGTAGAAGACGACCTCGCCGAGCGAGTCCTGGGCGTACCAGGTGATGCCGAAGACGGCGTGGTCGTCCCCCTCCAGCCGGGCCCAGTCGTGCTGGTCGTGGTACAGCAGGTCCTCGGGGTAGCTCGCCTCGGGCACGTCACTTCTCCTTCCGGTAGAGGGGCTTGGAAGCTATCCGGGCGGGCCGATGCTTGCCGCGGACGTCGATCTCGACCTCGGTCCCGGGCTCGGCGAGGTCGGCGCGGACGTACGCCATGCCCGCCCCGACTCCCAGCGAGGGCGAGTAGGTGCCGCTGCTGACGACGCCGACCCGCTCGCCCCCGGCGAGGACAGGATTGCCGTCGCGGGGGATGCCCGCGCCCTCGATCAGGAACGGCGCCAGCCTTTCGGCGGTCCCCTCCGCCCGCGCCCGGGCAACCGCCTCGGAGCCGAGGAAGCCGGTCGCCTCGACGCAGCACCAGCCGAGGCCGGCTTCGATCGGGTTGCGCTCCGGGCTCAGCTCGTTGCCGTGCAGCGGGAAGCAGACCTCGAGCCGCAGCGTGTCGCGGGCACCGAGCCCGCAGGGAACGACACCGGCGTCGAGCAGCTCGGCCCAGATCGGCGACGCCACCTCGGGATCGAGCAGCAGCTCGGCCCCGTCCTCGCCGGTGTAGCCGGTGCCGCAGGCGAGGGCCGGGCGCCGGCCTACGTGGACATGGGAGACATGCATCCGCGGCGGCAGCTCGATCCCGAGCGCCCGGGTGAGCACCTGGCGGGCGTGCGGGCCCTGCACCGCAAGCATCGCGTAGCGGTCGGCGACGTCGCGGACGACGACGTCGTATCCGCGGCTCCAGCGGCCGAGCCAGGCCAGGTCGCCCTGATGGTTGGCGGCATTGGTGACGACCAGGTAGCGGTCGCTGCCGAGCCGGTAGGTGAAGAGGTCGTCGAGGACGCCGCCGGCCTCCTCGCAGAGGCAGGAGTACTGGGCGCCCCCGATCCCGATCCTGGCGACATCGTTGGAGAGCACCCGCTGCAGGAAGGCGAGCGCGCCGGGGCCCTCGACCTCGACCTCACCCATGTGGGAGACGTCGAACATGCCGGCGTGGGTACGCACCGCCGAGTGCTCCTCACGGACGCCCTCGTAGGTGACGGGCATCTCCCAGCCGGCGAACGGGACCAGCTTTGCGCCGAGCCGCTCGTGCTGCTCGTAGAGGGGGGTGCGCCTGAGCGCCGCGTCGTTCACGCGGCCCAGCGTATTGGAGCAGGGCCGCGCCAGCGATTGCCTCGGTGGCACGGGTGCCCGGCGGCGAGGCGCCGCCGAGGCCTCTTCCTACTCTTTGAGGAAGCCGGGCACGTCGATGTCGTCGTCGGAGACCCGAAGTTTGCGGATGTCGGTGTCCTCGGCCGAGACCCGCGGGCGGCTCTCGTAGCGGCGCCGGACCCGCTGCGGCGAGCGGGCCAGGAGCTCGAAGCCCTCGAAGCCGGTGGCGATCACGGTGACGCGGACCTCATCGCGCATCGACTGGTCGACGACCGAGCCGAAGATGATGTTGGCGTTGTCGTCGGCCTCGGCCTGGACCAGCTGGGCGGCCTCATTCACCTCGAACAGACCGAGGTCCTCAGGGCCGGTGATGTTGAGCAGCATCCCGGTCGCGCCTTTGATCGACTCCTCGATCAGCGGCGAGGTGATCGCCGCCTTGGCGGCGTCCAGCGCCCGCGCCTCGCCGGAGGCCGAGCCGACGCCCATCAGGGCCGAGCCGGCGTCGCGCATGATCGTCCGCACGTCGGCGAAGCTCGAGGTTGATCAGGCCTGGGATGGTGATCAGGTCGGTGATGCCCTGAACGCCCTGGCGCAGGATGTCGTCGGCCTGGCGGAATGCCTCGAGCACGCTGGTGCGCCGCTCGACCGCCTGCAGCAGCTTCTCGTTGGGAACGATGATCAGGGTGTCGACGTTGTTGCGAAGTTTCTCGATGCCCTCGAGCGCCTGCTGCATGCGCCGTTTTCCTCGAACTCGAACGGCTTGGTGACGGCGCCGACGGTGAGGGCACCGATCTCTTCCTTGGCGATCTCGGCGATGACCGGCGCCGAGCCGGTGCCGGTGCCGCCGCCCTCGCCCGCGGTGACGAAGACCATGTCGGCACCCTTCAGCGCCTCCTTGATCTCGTCCCGGCTCTCCGCCGCCGCGCCGGCCCCGACCTCCGGGTTGCCACCGGCGCCGAGGCCGCGGGTCAGCTCCTGCCCGATCGAAAGCTTGATGTCGGCGTCGCAGGCCTGAAGCGCCTGGGCGTCGGTGTTGACGGCGACGAACTCGACGCCGCGGATCCCGGCGTCGATCATGCGGCTGACCGCATTGGTACCGCCGCCGCCGGCGCCGACGACCTTTATGACCGCGAGGTAAGTGGATTCCATCTCCCGATTTCTCCAACCACGCCGGCCTCGAGGGGCCGGCGAGACGCTGTTGATTGAGTTGAGCCTTTGTTCCGTCCGAGCCTTCAGCGAAGCTCTAGGGTTCGAGCCTCCGCCTCAAGTGCGGAAATTGCGCTCAACGTAGGGCATTCTCGCCCCTCTGTCAAACGCCCGACAGCCATCCTGCAGGGCCGAACTCTCAATGGCGGGTTGAGGTTCTGCCCACCCTCACTCTTAAGTCGAGCCTTTGCCCTGTACGCCTCGCGGCGCCGGCTGGCACTCGGTTTCGTGGCTCTGCAGCGGGGGACCGCCGCGGCTGTGGGGATTGCTCCGCTGCCGTCGGCGGCCGTCACGGCGCCGGCGGAAGCGTGTGGCCGGAGCCGCCGATCGCCGGGCGGCTGGGCGCGTGCAGGTCTACATAATCGAGCGCCGTAACCGACGGATCGGCCAGGACCGCAGCCGCGGCCTTCCACTTCCGAACCGCCTGCGAGGCATCGCCGAAGCGCAATTCGATCCCCGAGGTGAGCATCACGTCGACCCCGCTTTCGCCGTAGTAGCTGCGTTCGACGTACGGCACCAGGGCCGCCGGCGCGGCCCCGAGGACGCGTGCCTGCTGCAGCATCGGGCCGGCGAGGTGACCGCTCTTGGGCGGTTCGGAGAGCGGCAGCGCCGGCAACGGCGGGTTTGCCGGAGCCGGGAACCAGGGGACGATCGCGCCGCCGGCGCTGACGACGACGGCGGCCGAGCCGCTGCCGATCGTGGCGGCCGGATGGGGTACGCGAACCCGGGGGGCGACGGTGCTGTCGCGAATCACGAGGAAGTAGGCGGCCGCCGCCACGATGACGACGAGGGCGAGAGCCGCCAGCCGACGCCTCACAGCTCCCAGCCGCCGGGCCAGCTGACCTCGCCCAGGATCTGGACCTCCGGCTCCAGTTCGATGCCGAAGCGCTCGTGGACCCGGCGCCTCCCCTCCGCCATCAGCTCGAGCACGTCGGCGGTGGAGGCACCTTCGTCGTTCTCGACGAAGTTGGCGTGCTTCTCGGAGAAGCGGGCGCCCCCGTGGCGCAGGCCGCGGCATCCGGCCGCGTCGAGCAGCTGGCCGGCCGAGCGTCCCTCCGCCCGCTCGTCCTCGGGGTTCTTGAAGGTCGAGCCGAAGGTCTTGATCCCCGAGGGCTGGGCCTCGCGGCGGCGTTCTCGCATCGTCGCCAAGGTCGCTCGGATCGCCGCCGGGTCCGCGGGCCGCAGCTGGAAGGACGCCCGCGAGACCACTTCGCCGGGCCCCAGGTTCGAGCGGCGGTAGGAAAAGCCGAGCCGATCAGGGCCACGGCGATCGGTCCCGGCCGCAGTGCAGACCTCGACCCACTCGAGAACCCGGGCCAGCTCGCCGCCATAGGCGTTGGCGTTCATCCGGACCGCGCCCCCCGCGGTACCGGGGATGTTGATCCCGAACTCGAGCCCAGAGAGGCCCCAACCGGCCGCTTTCGCCGCCGCCGAGGGCAGGCGGGCGCCACCCCCGCAGAGAACGCGATCGCCGTCGCGCTCGATCCCCGCCAGGTCCCCGTCGAGCTTGATCGCGAGTCCGTGGTAACCATCGTCGGCTATCAGCAGGTTCGAGCCGGACCCGATCAGTCCTACCGGCAGTCCCTCACCGTCGGCCCAGCGCAGCAGATCGACCAGCTCCCCCTCATCGCGCGGGCGGGCGAAGAAATCGGCTGGGCCGCCGGTCCGCACGGTGGTCAGGCGTGCAAGCGGGAAATCGCGAGCGACCCCGTCCGGCGCGGTCATACCTCCTCCCTCCCGCGCTGTTCCTCGACCAGGGCCTCGCCGAGGCGGTAGACGTCGCCGGCCCCGATCGTGACCAGGATCTGGTCGCCGTCGCCGAGCGCCTGGTTTCGGTCCAGGAGGTCGGCCAGGGCACGCCGCGCGACCTCGACGCTCGGCAGCCACCAGACCCCTCTCCCCCCCATCCGCTCAGCCGCCGCCTGCGCCACCTGTAGGCCGCTGACCCCGGCCAGCTCACCGACGGGCTGCTCACGGGCCGGGTAGACGTCGAGCACCGCGACCTCGTCGGCGAGGGCCAGGGCGGCGCCGAACGACTCGCCGAGCGCCTTCGTCCGCGAGTAGAGGTGCGGCTGGAAGACGGCGATCAGTCGCTCGGGCTCGAGTTCGCGCAGGGCCGAGAGAGTGGCGCGGACCTCGGTCGGATGGTGGGCGTAGTCGTCGAATATGCGGGTCTCGCCGCGCGAGCCCTTCAGCTCCAGCCTGCGGCGCACACCGGGGAAGCCGGCGAGGACCGCCGCGGCAGCGTCGACGTCGAGCCCGGTGAGGCTGATCGCGGCGAGGGCGGCGCGGGCGTTGGCGCGGTTGTGGCGGCCGGGTACGGCGAGTGGCAGTTCCGCCGGACCGGGAACCGCGGAGTCGAAGCCGACGACCCGCGCGCCGGCGGCCAGGTCGTCGAGCTCGCCATCGGCCGGCAGCACCACCCCGGCCGCCGGTTCGAGGAAGTCGCGGAAGGCACCGTGCAGCTCCGCCAGCGAGCCCCAGCGGGCATGGTGATCCATCTCGACGTTGGTGACCACAGCGATCTCCGGCTTCAGCCGGAGGAAGCTGGCGTCGCTCTCGTCGGCCTCGGCGACGACCCAGTCCCCCTCCCCCCAGCCCGCGTTGACGGCGGCGCCACCGGCGCCGAGCCCGGGCACCTCGCCACCGACGAAGAACGCGGGGTCGGCGCCGATCGCGCGCAGCGCCCAGACCGCCATCGCGGTCGTGGTCGTCTTACCGTGGGTGCCGGCGATCGCGATCAGGCGCTTCTCCGCGCACAGCTCGGCCAGCAGGGCGCCGCGGTGAATCGGCTCGACGCCCCGCTCGCGTGCCAGCGAGAGCTCCGGGTTGTCGGCGCCGATCGCGGTCGAGATCACCACCTCGACGCCCTCGGGAAGGTTGGCCGCATCGTGGCCGACGGCGGGTTCGAGGCCGGCGTCGCGCAGTCGCTCCATATAAGAGGAGTCGGAGCGGTCGCTGCCGGTGACGGTCGCCCCGAGCCGCGCGCAGACCAGGGCGAGACCGCTCATGCCCGCGCCGCCGATGCCGATGAAGTGCAGCCGCCGCCGGACCCAATTGGACTTGTGATCCGCGCTCATGGAATCAATTTCGCGCTTTGCTCGTTCGCGCTCATCATCACCGGCGATCTCGCTCGCTCGCCCCGCGCTCATGAATGAATTTCGCGCTTTGCTCGTTCGCGCTCATCATCACCGGCGATCTCGCTCGCTCGCTCCGCGCTCATGGGCCGCCGCCAGAACCTCGTCGGCGATGCGTCGCGCCGCATCCGGCCGGGCCAGCCGACGCGAGGCCGCGGCCATCTCCGCCAGCCGCGCCTCGTCGCCGAGCAGCATCGTGACCTCGCTGGCCAGCCGCTCGGCGCTGAGTTCCTCGTCGGCAAGGATCGTCGCCGCGCCGGCCCTCTGCATCCAGGCGGCGTTGGCGCTCTGGTGGTCGGCGGTGGCGTACGGGTAGGGGACGAGGATCGCCGGGCGTCCGGCCGCGGTGACCTCGAAGATCGAGCCGCCGGAGCGACCGACCACCAGGTCGGAGGCGGCGAGGACGTCGCCGAGGTTCGGCTCGTAGGCGAGCAGGACGTAGCGGTCGGCATGCGGAGCGGCGGCGAGGCGTCGCTCCAGCTCCTCGTGGTCGCGACGCCCCGCGAGGTGGATGACCTGGAACTCGCGGCCGTCGCGCTCGGCGAAGGCCTCGATCGCCGCGAGGTTGATCGAGCGCGCACCCTGACTGCCGCCGACCACCAGCAGGCAGCGCGCGTCGGCGCGGATGCCGAAGCGCTCGCGGGCGGCTGCCCGGTCGGCCCCGATCACCGCCTCGGGTACCGGCCGGCCGGTGACCAGGTAGGGCGGCCCTCGCGCCCCGCGATCGGGAAGGCGAGGCAGACCCGCCGCGCCCGCCGGGCCAACAGCCGGTTGGCCAGGCCGAGGTGGCTGTCGGCCTCGGTCAGGACCAGCGGCGTGCCGGTGAGCGCCGCCGCCAAGCCCACCGGGCCGGCCACGAAGCCGCCGCCGCCCATCACCACGTCGGCGCCGCGGCGGCGCAGGGCACCACGCGCGGCGCCGACCGCGGTCAGCGCCTCGAACCCAGCCCGGGCGGCGCGCAGGGGATTGCGGCGGTCGATGCCGCGGACCTTCACGAAGTCGATCTCATAGCCGGCGGCGGGCACCAGCTCCGCCTCGATCCGCTCACGGGTGCCGAGGAAGCTGACCTCGGCGCCGCTAGCTCGAAGCTCGGCGGCGACCGCCATGGCGGGCACGACGTGCCCCGCGGTTCCCCCCGCCGCCACCACCACTCTTGGCTTTCCTGGCACCGCTCGATCGACTCCTTTCGCGTGCGGGCGCTCGCCCGCCTTCGACGACGCGCAGTTTGCCAGCGCGGGAACCCGTCGAGGATCGCGCCGCGCTCGCGGTGCCGCCGCGGGCGACGTTGAGGATCAGACCGACCGCGAAAAGGGTGGCCATCAGGCTGCTGTTGCCATAGGAGACGAATGGGAGCGGCACTCCGGTCAGCGGCGCCAGGCCCATGACGGCGAAGAGGTTGATCATCGCCTGGACCAGGATCAGCGAGGTGAGGCCGGCGACCAGCAGCTTGCCGTCGTTGTCCTTCGCCCTCTGGGCGACTTTGAGGCCCGCGTAGCCGAACATCGCAAAGAGGCCGACGACGCCGACGATCCCGACCATGCCGAGCTCCTCGCCGATCACCGCGGAGATCATGTCGGTGTGCGCCTCGGGCAGGTAGAAGGCCTTCTGCACGCCGTTGCCTATACCGACCCCGAAAAGGCCACCGGAGCCAAGCGCGATCTTCGCCTGGGCGGCCTGGAAGCCGGCGCCTTCGGCGGCGGAGCCCGGGTGCAAGAACCCGGTCAGCCGGGCCATCCGGTAGGGCTCGATGATGGTCATCATCAGGGCCAGGAAGCCGATGCCGAGCGCGATCAGCCCGAGGTCCCGGGGCCGCGCCCCGGCCGCGATCAGGGTCGCGCCGACCGCGAAGGCGACGACCATCGTCGTTCCCATGTCGGGCTCCAGCATGATCAGCAGGGAGGCTGCAGCGGTGACCAGCAGGAATGGCAGGAACCCTTCGATCGAGCGCGCCCGCTTCGGCTTGCGGGCCAGCATGTCGGCGCCGTAGAGGATCAGCGCCACCTTGGCCAGCTCGGAGGGCTGGATCTGCAACGAGCCGGAGCCGATCCAGCGGCTGGCGCCGTTGACGGTCGAGCCGATCCCGAGCACCGCGACCAGGAGGAAGAGCGAGACGCCGAGCAGCAGCGGCGTCAGGCGCCGAACCGCGACCAGGCCGTGGCGGGCGGTGAGGTGCATGATCACCAGGCCGACCGCGCCGAACATCACGGTCCGCTTCAGGTAGAAGGCGCTGTTGCCGAGACCGCCGTCGTGCAGCACCTGCGTCGTCGAGCTGGCGGAGAAGACCATTACGGCGCCGAACGCCAGCAGGCACAGGCTCGCGGTGAGCAGCATGTTGTACTCGGTGGAGACGGTGGCCCCGCGCGAGCGCTTCTTCGCCTGCTTCCCCTTGGCGGACCGGGTGAGGCGCCCGCGCCCGAGCGCGAAGGCGCTCATCGTAGCCCCGCGACGATCTCGCGAAAGCGATCGCCTCGCCGTTCGAAGTCCTCGAAGGCGTCGAAGCTGGCGCAGGCAGGCGAGAGCAGGACGACCTCGCCGGGATGAGCCGCGGCGGCGGCCCGGCGGACGGCGTCCTCGAGATCGGCGCAGCGGTGCAGCTCGACACCGGACTCGATCGCCGGCGCCAGCTCCTCCGCCAGCCGCTCGGTCGAGGCGCCGGTGAGGTAGCAGGCGACGCAGCGCTCCCGGACCGGCTCGAGCAGTGGCGCGAACGGCTCGCCCTTCTCGCTGCCGCCGAGGATCGCGTGGATCCCGCCCTCGAAGGCGCGCAGCCCGACGGTTGCCGAGGTGACGTTGGTCGCCTTGGAGTCGTTGACGAAGCGGACGCCGCCGATCTCGGCCACCTGCTCGAGACGGTGCGGGACGCCGGCAAAGCTGCGCAGGCCGTCCCGGATCGCGTCGCGGTCGAGGCCCATCGAGAGCGCTGCGGCGGCGGCGGCCATCGCGTTGGCCACGTTGTGCGCGCCGAAGAGCCCCAGCTCCCGCGCGGGGAGCAGCGGCTCGCCCTCGTAGAAGATCGTCCCCTCGGCGTAGGCGACCTCGCAGTCGGGGGCCGCCCCCGTGCAGAAGGCGACCCGGCGCGCGCAGCCGCCCAGGTCGACTCCCGCCAGCTCGGGGTCGTCGGCGTTGTAGACGGCGACGTCGTCGTTGCCCTGGTTGGCGAAGATCCGCAGCTTCGCCGCCAGGTATGCCGCGAGGTCGGCGTGGCGGTCGAGGTGGTCGGGCGCGAGGTTGAGGAAGACCGCGCACTCTGGGGCGAAGAGGCTGGTGTCCTCGAGCTGGAAGCTCGAGGCCTCGCAGATGACGGTGGCATCCGGCGCGATCTCGCCGACCAGCTCCGAGAGCGGCGTGCCGATGTTGCCGGCGACGGCGACCGGCTCGCCGGCGCCGCGGAAGAGATGACCCAGCAGCTCGGCCGTCGTCGTCTTGCCGTTGGTCCCGGTCACCGCGACGATGCGGTTGGCGATCGCGCGCCAGGCCAGCTCCAACTCGCCGACGACCTCGATCCCCCGCTCCAGGGCGGCTGCGATCACCGGCGCCTCCCGGGGAACACCCGGGCTCTTGACGACGGTCCGCGTCCCCTCGAGTTGAGCCAATCCATCCGTATCCAGGAAGACTTCGACGCCCGCCCCCCCCAGCCCTGCCGCCCCTTCGGGAAACCCCGAATCAACCCCCCGCACGACCTCCCCCCGCGAGACCAGCAGCCGCGCGGCCGCGGCGCCTGATCGCGCCAGCCCGACAACCAGGTAGGGGCCCCCCGGCAGCGGTGGGCGCGGCTTTCGGGGGGGCGGTGAGCTCATCTCCGTATCTTCGATCCCGGCGGCGCCGGACCTGTTCGGCCCACGGGGTGCCGACGGCAGCCGCGCGGCAAACGCCCTGGCTTGCTAGAGGTCCTCGGTGGGCGCGGGGTGCCCGAGGTGGAAGCCCTGGGCGAAGTCGACGCCGTATTCCTCGAGCAGAGCCAGCGTCTCGGCATTCTCGACGCCCTCGGCGATCGTCTGGTAGCCGAAGTCCTGGGCCAGGCCGACAATCGCCTTGACCAGGTGCTGGTTGGCCGGGTTGCTGCTCAGGTCGAGGACGAAATCGATGTCGATCTTCAGATAGGTGATCGGCAGCTTCTTCAGGTAGGTGAAGCTGCCGAAGCCGGTGCCGAAATCGTCGAGGGCGACCTGGCAGCCGAGGCTGCTCAGCCCGATGGCGAAGGCTTCCCCCGCCTCGAGGTTCTTCATCAGCGCCGTCTCGGTGATCTCGAAGACGACGTTGGACGGATCGGCGCGCGCATCGCGCAGCTCCCGCTCGATCAGTGGCAGCAGGTCGAGGTTGCTGACCGACTCGGCCGAGAGGTTCGCCTCCACCTTCTCGCCGCCGGCGGCCATGCGGATCGCTTCGCCGATCACCCAGCGATCGACCTCGCCGATCAGCCCGTACCTCTCGGCCGCCGGCAGGAAGGTCTGTGGCAGGACGACCTCACCGCTCGCACCGACCATTCGCAGCAGCAGCTCCCGGCTCGGCCGCCCGCCCGCCAGGGGAACGATCGGCTGCGAGTACAGCGTCAGCCTGTCCTCATCGAGGGCGTCGCGGATGCGACCGACCCAGACGAGCGAGTCCAGTTCGCGCCTCGCCCGCTCCTCCTCGGCCGCCTCGGCGCTGATGTCGCGAAAGACGACGACGGCGCCATTGACGGTGGTCCCGCTCAGCAACGGCGCGGAGGAGTAGGCGACCGGGAGGATGGTCCCATCCTTGCGGGTGAAGGCGTCGTGCGACATGCGGACCGGCCTGCCCTCGGTCCTCACCTTCCCCAGCTCGCAATCCTCGCGGAGATGCGGCGACCCGTCCGCATGCTGGAAATGGATTGTGTCGTGCATGTTCCGGCTCCGCAGCTCCTCTTCACTCCAGCCGAGGAGTCGCTCGGCGGCGGAGTTCATGAAGTTCAGCCGGCCGTCGCGGTCGACCACGCAGAGCCCCTCCATCATGGTGTCCATAACCGCGGTGCGAAGGCGCTCGGCTTCCTCGCGCTCGCTGATGTCGACCGCGACGACGCCGACGCCGGTCACCTTCCCCTCGATGGCGACCGGGTAGTAGCTCGCCAGCCAGTAGCCGGGGGCAGAATCCCCCGGCCCGCGCGTCTCGCGCTCGACCTCGAGGTTCATCACCGGCTCGCCGATGTCCAGGACCTGGCGGATCCCGGGCCCCAGCTGGGCCCAGACGTCGGGCACCACCTCGGCGATGGGCCTGCCGATGTGCTCCTCCGGCCGACCGCCGTCTGCCATCGCCGTAACCATCGCCACGTTGATGCGAACGATGCGCAGCTCGAGATCGACGAAGGCGAAGCCCAGCGGGGCGGCCAACTGCAGCGTTTCCAGCAGGTTCAACGTTTCGGCCGTCTCGTGCTGCGCGGCGACCAGCGCGGTGACGTCCTGGACCGAGCCGATCAGCCGCGACGGCCGGCCCTCGCGCATCTCCTCGGTGGCGGTGGCACCACGGAGGACGCGGACGGTGCCGTCGGGCCATACCGCCCGATAGGTGACGTCAGGGGGCCTGCCCGCCTGCCTCGCCGCGTTGACCTCATCCTCGACGCGCTGGCGGTCGTCGGGGTGCGTTCGCGAGATCACGTCCTCGGGCGTGGGGGTGATCTCTCCGGGCTCCAGGCCGAGCAGATGGAACATGTTGTCCGACCACAGCAGCACGTCCGTCTCGAGGTCCCACTCCCAGGTGCCGGTCTGGGAGAGCTGCTCGGCCCGCTCGAGCGCAGGCCGGCTCGGGGCCGGCCGGCGCGGACCGTTCGCATCCGCTTCGGCGCTCGACTTCGCCGAGGCTCTGTCTTTGCACCTGCGGATGTGCCCCCCTCGACCTAATCCGCGCCGCCGGAATGCGACCGCGCAACGTATCTCTTACATAACCGAATACGGAGAGGATACGCCGCCCTGCAAGGAGGCAGGGGGATTCTCAACGTCCGATCGACTGCTGATACAGCGTGAACCCGATCCCCGAGCAGACCGCGGCGATGATCCAGAAGCGCAGCATGATCTTGGTCTCCGACCACGCCATCATCTCGAAGTGATGGTGCAGCGGCGCCATCAGCAGGACCCGGCGGCGAAAGGTTTTGAAGGAGAAGACCTGGATCGCCACCGAGAGCGCCTCGATCACGAAGATGCCGCCGATGATGATCAGCAGGACCTCGGTCTGGGTCATCACGGCCAGGGCGCCGATCGCGCCGCCCAACCCGAGCGAGCCCGTGTCCCCCATGAAGATCGAGGCCGGGAAGGCGTTGTACCAGAGGAAGCCGATGCAGGCGCCGACCAGGCAGGCCGAGAGCAGGGCGAGGTTCTGCTGCTCGTTGGCTACGAAGGCGATCGCCGTGTAGGCGAGGAGGACGATCGCGCAGGAGCCGGCGGCGAGGCCGTCGAGGCCGTCGGTGAGGTTGACCCCGTTCGAAGTGCCGGCGATGACGAGGAAGACGAGGACGAAGTAGAGGACCGGGCCGAGGTCGATGCTGCCCTCGCCGATGCGGAAGTAGAGCACCGGCTCCAGTCCGACCTCGTGGCGCGCCACCCACCAGAGGCCGAAAGCGAGGATCAGCTGGAAGAGCAGCTTCCAGCGCGCCGAGAGGCCGAGCGATCGTCGTTTGACGATCTTGATGAAGTCGTCGGCGAAGCCAATCGCGGCGCAGCCCAGGGCGACGCCGAAGACCGCCAGGCTCTGCGCGTCGCGGTCGGAGAGGACGAGGAAGGGGACGCAGATCGAGGCGAAGACGATCAGACCGCCCATCGTCGGCGTCCCGGCCTTGGCGTGGTGCTCCTGTGGGCCGTCCTCGCGGATGTGCTGGCCGAACTCTCGCACCCGCAGGTACTCGATGAATTTCGGGCCGAGGAAGATGCAGATCAGCATCGCCGCCATCCCGGCTATCAGCACTTCCCCCATCAGCTCAGCTCCGGCAATTGCTCGGCCACGGTCTCGAGACCGGCCGCGCGTGAGCCCTTGACGAGGACGGCGTCGCCCGGCTGCAGGTGGGCGGCGAGCAGCTCCGCCGCCTCGTCCGGATCGGCGACGAGCTCGTCGGGCCCGTAGTCGCGGGCGGGCTCGCCGACGCCGATCAGCATGTCCAGGCCGGCGACTCTCGCGTGCTCTCCGACCTCACGGTGGTAACGGGCCGAGTCCGGGCCGAGCTCGCCCATTTCCCCGAGCACCGCGATCGTGCGCGTCGCCCCGAGGGTCGCGAGATGGTCGAGCGCCGCGCGCATCGACACCGGGTTGGCGTTGTAGCAGTCGTTCACGAGGACGATCCCGTCGCCGAGCTCCAATCGCTCACCGCGGTAGCGTGAGAATCCTATGCTCGCAGCGCGGTCGGCCATGTCCGCCGGCGCCGCCCCGAGCGCCACGCCGGCCGCGATCGCCGCCAGCGCATTGGTCAGGTTGTGCGTCTCGGCGAAGGGAAAGTGGAATCGCTCGCTGCCGAAGGGCGTGGTGATCAGCGCTTCGGTCACCCCCTCGACGACCCTCGTCTCGGTCGCCTCGACGTCACCGCCGGGCCCGAAGCGAAGCAACCGGTCGGCGCCGCCGAGGTGGGGCTCGAGGTGCCCGGCCTCGGCCGGGACCACGGCGACGCCGCCGTGGGGCAGCGCCGCCAGGATCTCGGCCTTGGCGGCTGCGATCGCCTCGACCGAGCCCAGCAGCTCGACGTGGACCGGGCCGACGTTGGTGATCACCGCGACGTCGGGCTCGGCGACCACGCCGAGTTCGGCGATCTGGCCGGGGCCCCGCATCGCCATCTCCAGCACCAGCGTCTCGGCGTCGTCCGGGGCTTCGAGCAGGGTGAGCGGCAACCCGATCTCGGTGTTGAGGTTCTCGCGGTTGGCGTGGACGCGGCCGGGCAGGAGCGCACGCGCGATGTCCTTCACCGAGGTCTTGCCGACCGAGCCGGTAACGCCGACGACGCGGGCGCCGAGGGCGCGGCGCCAGGCGCGGGCCAGCGTGTGCATCGCCGCCAGCGGGTCATCGACCGCGAAGACCCAGGCGCCCTTCAGCCCGGCGGCATGCCTCGGGGTCACCACCACTCCCCAGGCTCCGGCCGCGATCGCCGCCGCCGCGAACTCGCCGCCGTCGCGGTTCTCGCCGCGCAGGCCGAAGAAGAGGTCCCCCGGCCCGCTGGCCGTGGAGTCGATCGTCCCCCGCCGCGGCGACCCGGGCGCTCCCTCGGAGGCGATCTCGGCGCCCAGTCCGGCGGCGATCTCCCGCGGCGAGAGCCTCACGCCGGGCTGCCCAGCTTCCGCAGCTCCTCGCGGGCGACCTCACGATCGTCGAACGGGATCTTGCGGCGGTTCTCGAACTCCTGGCCCTGCTCATGGCCCTTGCCGGCGATGACGACGGTGTCCCCGCCGCTCGCCCTGCCCAGCGCCAGCGCGATCGCGGCGCGGCGATCGACCTCGATCTCCAGCTCGGCGGCGCCGCTCGCCCCGGCCGCGACTTCGGCGACGATCGCCTCGGGGTCCTCGGAGCGGGGATTGTCGGAGGTGATCACGACCAGGTCGGCCAGCTCCGCCCCGGCGCGCCCCATCTTCGGCCGCTTATCGCGGTCGCGGTCCCCACCGGCACCGAAAACGGTGATCAACCGCCCTTCGGTAAGGCGGCGCGCAGCCCGCAGCACGTTCTCCAGCGAGTCCGGCGTGTGCGCGTAGTCGACCAGGACCGAGAACCCCTGGCCCTCGTCGATCGGCTCGAAGCGTCCCGGCACCCGCCCCGCCCGCGCCAGCCCCGCCGCCGCGATCTCCGCCTCGACCCCGAGCGCCTCCGCCGCCGCGAACGCCCCCAGCGCGTTGGCCACGTTGAAGTGCCCCGGCAACCCCGTCCGCAGCTCGATCCCATCGCCGACCGTGAACCTGGCACCGCCGGCGTCGAAGGAGACGTCGCGGGCGCTGTAGTCGGCGTCGGCGCCCTCGGCGGAGAAGGTGACACAGTCGAATTCCTCGGCGAGTCGGCGGCCGTAGGGGTCGTCGACGTTGACGATCGAGGTCCCCGGGCCCAGCGTGGCGAAAAGCGCGCGCTTGGCGGCGAAGTAGTCCTCCATGTCGGTGTGGAAGTCGAGATGGTCCTGGGTGAGGTTGGTGAAGAGGGCGACCTCGAAGTGGATGGCGTCGGCGCGGTGCAGCACCATCGCGTGGGAGGAGACCTCCATCGCACAGGCGCGGTCGCCGGCATCCAGCATGCGCTGGAACGTCGCCTGCAGGTCGATCGCCTCCGGCGTCGTCCGCTCCACCTCCTCCTCGACCCCGCCGACCACCTGCTTCACCGTCCCCAAGAGCCCGCATGAGATCCCCGCCGCCTCGAGGATCTCCCGGACCAGGAACGCAGTTGTGGTCTTGCCGTTGGTCCCCGTCACGCCGACGACCCGCAGCTTCGAGGTCGGATCCCCCCAGAATCGCGCCGCCACCGGCGCCATCGCCGCCCTCGCGTCCTCGACGAGGACCTGCGGAACCTCGATCTCGAGCTCCCGCTCCACGACGAGCCCCACCGCCCCGGCCTGAACGACCTGAGCGGCGAAATCGTGCCCATCCAGCCGCTCGCCGCGAACGCAGAAGAACAACGTTCCCGGTCCCGCTCTTCGGCTGTCGTAGGCCAGATCGGCGATCTCGATCGCGCCGTCCCCAACGATCCGAGCCTTCCCGCTCAGATCGGCCCCCGCGACAAGCTCGTCCAACCTCATTCGCGCGATTCTAGGTAGGGAGCCGGGCGCCCCTCTATTCCTGCGGAACCCCGAGATAGGGAAGGGCGAACCCCGCGATCTGCCCGAAAGCGGGTGCGGCCACCGACCCGCCGTAGATTTCGCCCTGCGGCTCGTCGACGATGACCGCCGCCAGCAGCTGTGGGTTCTGCGCCGGGGCGAAGCCGATGAAGGAGGCGATGTACCTCGTTTCCGAGTAGGTGCCGTTTTCGGCCACCTGTGCGGTTCCGGTCTTGCCGGCCAGGGTGTAGCCGGGGACGCTGACCGACGATGCGGTGCCGCCGGAAGCGAGAACGCCCTCGAGCATTTCGCGAACCTCGGCCGCCACCCCCGATTTGATCACGCGGCGGCCCTTCGGCTCGTGGATCTCGGTGTCGCCGATCCGCTTGATCAGCTGCGGCGGCCGGAGGATGCCGTTGTCGGCGATCGCCGCGTAGCCGGCCACCATCTGCATCGGCGTCACCGCCAGGCCCTGCCCCATCGGCAGGTTGCCCATCGTCGACCCCGAGTATTCGCTCAGGTTCGGCACGATCCCGCTTTCCTCAGCGGGGAACTGCACGCCGGTCTTGCGCCCGAACCCGAAGCGGTCGATCCACTTGCTGAATTTTTCGGCTCCCACCTCGAGCCCGATCGTCACCGCGCCGACATTCGAGGACCGCGCCAGGATCTGCCCGACGGTCATCGTTTCGGTGCCCCTTTCCTCCGCGTCTTTGATCGTCCTGTCCGCCACCCGGATGCTGGGCGGCAGGGTGAACGTCGTCTGCGGAGTCACCAGTCCTTCTTCGAGCGCGGCGGAGACGGTGAACGCCTTGAAGGTCGAGCCCGGTTCGTAGTTGAAGCCGGTCGCCTTGTTCATCAGGTCTTCGTTGCTGACCCCGGAGAGGTCGGCCGGGTTCACCGGTGGCCAGTTGGCCATCGCCAGGATCTGCGAGTTGCGCGGGTCCATCACGATCGCCGTCGCGCCCTTGGGCGCGTAGGTTTCGCCGACTTCGGCCAGCACCTGCTCCGTCTTCTGCTGGATCACCGGATCGAGGGTCAGCTGGATGTCTTCGCCGTCGCTGGCTTCCTTCACCGTTTCCAGCCGGATCGGTTCGCCGAGGGCATCGTTGACGATGCGCCGTTCGCCGTCTTCCCCGCTGAGCACCGATTCCTCGCCCGCCTCGAGCCCGGTCAGGCCCTGGTTTTCAGAGCCGACGGCGCCGACCACCTGCCCGGCCATATCCCCCTGCGGATAGGTGCGACGGCTATCGGGCAGTTGCCCGATCCCTTCGAGGTTGAGCGCTTCGACGTTGGCGGCCGTTTCGAGGTCGACTTTGTGAGCGATGTAGGAGAAGCCGGATTCCTCGGTCAACGCTTCCAGGACCTTGCCCTTGCTCTCTTCGAGGATCGGCGCCAGCTTCGCCGCCGTCTGCGGCGGGTTCTTGACCTGGTACGGGGTCGCATAGATCGTCGCCGCGTCTTCGGAGAAGGCGAGCTTGTTGCCGCGGCGGTCGAGCAGGCTGCCGCGCAGGCCCGGCACGGTGACGGTCTCGGTCTGCTGGGAGATCGCCTCGGAGGAGAGCTGGGCGCCCTGCACCCCCTGCAGCCAGAAGGCGCGGCCGACGATGACCAGGAAGCAGAGCAGGAAGCCGGCGAAGAGGAGCCCGATCCTGCGCTCGATCAAACGCATCGCGCCTTTTCCCTAGCCCGAGCCCGCGGCGGCCAGGCGCTGGGCGGTCGTGGCGACGTCGCGGGGCCCGGCTTCGATCACCTTCGGCTCTTCGAGGCTCGGCATCACGAGGCCGAGCGCGGCGGCCTCGTGGCGGACGCGGGCGGTGCCGAAGCGCTGCGCTTCGCGGCCGCCCAGCACCGTGTTCTCGCTTTCGAGCGTGGTGATCTGTTCGGCGATCTTGCCCGAGGAGGCGGCGAAGCTGAGGGTGACGACGTTGAGCGCGACGATCCCGACCAGCAGCACTCCGAGGACGCCGATCCAGGCGCGGCCGCGGGTCATCCGTACGACCAGGCCGGAGTCGGGGAGCTGGCGGACCGCCACCGCGGTCCGCCCCACCGCGAGCGGAATTAGCTGGCCAGTGCCCGTTCGGCGCTTCGGCCCGGTGGGCTGGGGCGACCGGGCCGGCGCCCTGCGGGCGGGAGACCTACGGGCCGGGACGGTCGCCGGCGCGGCGATGGCGCGGCCACGGCGGGCCGGAGCGGCTTTCCGCGCGGGGGCGGCCTTCTTCGGCGGCGGGGTCGTTCGCGACGGAGCCGGGGCCGGCGCCGTCCGGCGAGTTGGGGCGGCGACGGCCATCAGCCGGCCTCCACTTCGCCGCTGTCCTCGGCGATCTTCAGCGCCACCCGCAGGTGGGCCGAGCGCGAGCGCGGGTTGGCCTCGACCTCGGCCGGACCGGGCGAGATCGCGCGCCGGGTCAGCAGTTCGGCCTCGGGCTCGTGGCCGCAGACGCAGACGGGAAGCTCAGGCGGGCAGACGCAGCCGCGCGCCTTGGCGGCGAGAAACTGCTTCACCGGCCGGTCCTCGAGCGAGTGGAAGGAGATCGCCGCGAAGCGGCCGCCGACGGCGAGCGAGCGCCAGGCCAGCGGCAGCGCCCGCTCGAGCGCGTCGAGCTCGCCGTTGACGGCGATCCGGATCGCCTGGAAGCTGCGCTTGGCGGGGTGGCCGCCGCCGAAGCGGGCGGCGGTCGGCATCCCGGCTTTGATCGCGGCGACCAGCTCGGAGGTGGTGCTGAGGGGGCGGCGGCGGACGATCTCGCGCGCGATCCCGCCGGCGTAGCGCTCCTCGCCGAAGCGGCGCAGGACCTGGGCGATCCGCGACTCGGGCCACTCGTTGACCAGGTCGGCGGCGTCGAAGCGCTGGCGGGTGTCCATCCGCATGTCGAGCGGCGCATCGTAAGAGTAGGAGAAGCCCCGCTCCCAGGCGTCGACCTGCATCGATGACATCCCCAGATCCATGTAGATCATGTCTGGGCGCATGCCTTCGCCCTGCAGGGTCTCGAGCCCTTCCGCGAAGCCGCATCCGAGGAAGCGGGTGCGGCACCGGGCCGCGACGGCGAACTCCGCGAAGCGAACCTCGGCGGCGGGGTCGCGGTCGATCCCGATCAGCCTCCCCGACCGCCCCAGCCGCTCGGCGATGAGGCTCGCGTGGCCGCCGGCGCCGAAGGTGCAATCGACCGCCGTCTGGCCCGGCTCGGGTGCAAGCAGCGAGACCAGCTCCTGGGCGAGGACGGGCTCGTGGCTCATCGCGGCGACGCTGCCGGGGCCGTGCTCGCGGCCGTAGTGGATGGGGATTCGCTCTGCATGAAGTCTCATGGTCACGCAGTCCCGGCGGCGGCGAGCCCCTCGGCGATCTCGGGGGCAGCGGCGTCGAGCTCCTCCTCCTGCTTGGCCCAGGCCTCGGCGTTCCAGATCTCGAGGTACTCCCCCGCCCCGATCACGACGCAGTTGCCGTCGAGTCCAGCGTGGTCGATCAACGGCTTGGGGACGCGGATGCGCCCGGCGGAATCGAGCTTCTCGTCGAAGGAGCCGCCGTGGAAGCGGCGGCGGAGCTGCCTGGCGTCGCGCCCGAAGGGGCTGTGGGGCGAGAGAAAGCGGTCGGAGAGCTGCTCGAACTCCTCGGTCGTGTGCACCCAGACGCAGGGGTCGAAGCCCTTGGACAGAACCACTCCGTCTGCAAGCGAGGCGCGAAACCGCGACGGGACCGTGAGTCGGTCCTTGGAGTCGAGGCTGTGCTCGTAGAGACCCCGAAAAGCCACCTCGGCGAGTCCTTTCTGAGCGGGAGGGCCGGAAAGAGTTGGGACCGGAGTGATGAGGTGGGAGGAGCCTCACCACCCCGGTCCTGGGCTTCAACTCGAGCGCCACAATAACCCACAATCCCCCACTTTGCAACACCCACCTCCCATGCAAGCCCATATGCATCCGGCTGCGCGCAGTAGGTTCACGGCGTGAATTCGCCCGAGCAAGCCGACCCGGCGCCCGGCGCCCGGGCCGCCGGCGGGGCTCCCGCCGCCGAGGTCGACGACGCCAACGACCTTCGTGGCTTCCACTTCAAGCGGCTGATGCGCAAGCCGCTGACCTTGATCTTGATCGCGGTCTTCGTGATCGTCGCCGGGGTTGCGGGTGCCGCCGTGATCGGACCCGCGGTCGGCGGCGCCGCCGCGGTGGTCGCCTTGCTGATCGCCGTCGCGATCGTCTTCGCGATTGCCGACTCCCGGGCCGCCGACGCCTTCTTCCAGGCCTACGCCCAGCAGCACGGCCTCAGCCTCGGCGGCCGCGGGCCCCTCCCCGCCGCGACCCCGCTGCTGCGCAAGGGCGACGACCGCTACGCCGAGCGCACCCTCTCCGGCGCCATCGCCGACGGCATCGAGGGAACCCTCGCTCTCTATACATACGAGGACGAGACGACCGACAGCGAGGGCAACCGCCAGACCAACTACTACCACTACACCCTGGGTTTGGTGCAGGTCCCCGAGTGCGTCGGGCACGTGTCCGAGCTCTACTGCCAGCGCAAGTTCGGCCTGCGCGCCCTCGAGGGCCTCGAGGACGTCTTCCGCCGCTCCAAGGAGCGCGTGAAACTGGAGAGCGAGGCACTCGACGACAAGTACGAGATCTTCTCCGGCAAGGACCAGGACCCGGTTTCGCTGCGCCAGCTCTTCGCCCCCACCTTCATCGTCTGGCTGACCGAAGCGGCTCCGGAGAAGTTCGCCTTCGAGCTCGTCGACGGCACCCTCTGCTGCTACGTCAACGGCCACAAGGAGAGCGCCCAGGGCCTCGACTCGATCGGCGCCGCGACCGCCGCGGTGGCGAAGCGCCTCCGCGAGGAGGCGCAGGAGTAGGGCTCAGTCGTTCGGGCCCACCCCCGGTTCTCCGTCAGAAGCCCGTGAGCAGGGTGCCGGCGTTGGCGATCAGGCCGGCAGCGATCATCAGCAGGACCGAGGGGACGAGAACGAGGGCGACGACCAGCTGGATCTTCGGGGCGGCGCGGGCGGCGCGCTCCTCGACGGCGCGGCGGCTGTCGCGGCGCAGGGCGCTGGCCTGGCGGCGCAGCTGATCGGAGAGCGGCGAGCCGAAGCGGCGCGAGCGCTCGATCGAGGCGACGAGGGTCGCCAGCTCGCTGCCGGGCACGCGGGCGCGAAGCGATCGCAGCGCCGAACCGAGGGACGTGCCGCAGCTCAACTCGGCGACCGTGATCCGCAGCTCCTCGGCCAAGGGGCCCTCCCCGGCCCGTGCCAGCTGCTCGAGCCCCGCGGCCGGGCCGCGGCCGGACCCGGCGCTGACCGCCAGCAGGTCGAGGGCGTCGGGCAGGCCCGAGACCAAACGGCGCCGGCGCCGGCGCGCCTCGCGCTCCAGCAGCGCGTCGGGGGCGAGGAATCCCGCCACCGGCATCGTGATCGCCACCAGCACGCCAGTCCTCCCCGGAGCGGCTGGCGCCGCGACCAGGGCGGCGAGTCCGCCGCAGGCACTTCCGGCCAGCTTCGCCGCCAGAACCGCCGCGAGCGGCAGCCGCGCCTCCAGGCCCGAGCGGCGCAGGCGCTCGGGCAGGCCGAGCCGCAGCGCCGCCCCCGCCGAGCGCCTGCGCAGGCCGAACGGCAGCGCTGGGCCCGAGGCGCCGGCGCGACCCCTGAGCAGATCGCGGGCAGCGGCGAGGGCGAGAAGGACGGCGAGCCCCGCGAGGGTTCCCACCGCGCTCACTCGACCACCCTGGAGAAGCGCCTGATCGCGACGAAGCCGGCCAGCTGGAGCGTCGCCGCGAGGGCCAGCAGAACGGCCGCCGGGGGCGAGGAAAGCAGCTTGGCGATAAAGCCGGGCTGGATCAGCTCGGCGAAGAGAGCGCCGCCGCTGGGCATCGCAACCACCAACAGGCCGGTGAAGCGGGCCTGGGCGGTGGCGGACCGGGCGTCCTCGGCAACCCGATCGCGCTCCGCGGCGCCGGCGGCGAAGCGTCGCAGCAGTCCGGCGAGGTCGCCGCCCGAAAGGCGCTGGCTGAGCAGAGCGGCGGCGAAGGCGTCGACCCGCGCGGAGCGCATTCGGCCCCGCCAGGCCACGACCGTCTCCGCGGTGGGGGCGCCCAGGTCCAGCTCGGCACCGAGCCGGGTGAGCTCGGCGGCTGGCGGACCGTCCAGATAGGTGGCCGCCGCCGGCAGCGAGGCCCGCAGCGAGCGGCCGGCGGTGAGCGAATCGGCGACCGCGGTGGCGACTTCCGGCAGCGATCGCTCCACCGCGGTGCGATAGCGGCGCCGCCGACTCGAGATCGCCCAAGCCGCCGCCGCCGGGCCGGCGACCGAGAGGGGCAATGCCAGCGCCGCTCCGGCAAGCAGCCAGCCGCCGAGCACCGCCGCGGCGGTGCCGAGAGCCCCGAGCCGCCGCCGCTCCAAGGTCGAGGGCGCGTAGCCCTCGCGGCCCGCCCGCCGCAGCGGCTCCAGCGCCAGGCGCATCCAGCGAGCCGCGGCGGGGGTGGCCAGCAGCGCCTCGCGCAACGCCAGCGCCAACAGGCCGCCCGCCGCGGCTCCGGCCAAGGCGGGCATCAGACCGCTCGCGCCGATCACGCGGCTCCGAATGACCCGTCAACCGTGCGCACTGCCGTCGCGCCGGCCGCCCTGACCACCTCGGCGACCTCGGTCACCCTGCGGGCGCCGTCTCCGCGGCGCTCCAGGTGGACGACGAGGTCGACGCCCCGCTGCACCTGCTCGGCCACCGCTGCGTGCGGCAGCCCGACCCCCGCCATCAGGGCGAGGGTCTCGAGCCGGCTCAGCGCATCCGCCGGCGAGTTGGCATGGACCGTCGAAAGGGCCCCGTCGTGACCGGTGTTGAGCGCCGTCAGAAGATCGAGCGCCTCCGGTCCCCGCACCTCGCCGATCACGATTCGGTCCGGGCGCATGCGCAAGGCGTTGCGCAGGAGATCGCGGATCGTCACCTCGCCTCGACCCTCGATGCCGGCGGGACGGCTCTCCAGACGCACCACGTGCGGCTGCTGGAGTCGCAGCTCGGCGGCGTCCTCGATCGTCACCACCCGCTCCCCGCTGGCGATGAAGCTGGAGAGGGCATTGAGCAGCGTCGTCTTGCCGGAGCCGGTGCCACCGCTGACGAGGATGCTGTGCCGGGCCCTCACCGCCGACTGCAGGAGTCGTCGCTGCTCGGTGGTCAGGGTCCCGAGCGCGACCAGCTCGTCCGGCCCCGGACGATGGGCGCCGAAGCGGCGGATCGAAACCGCCGGCCCGTCGATCGCCAGCGGCGGGATCACGACGTTGACCCGGGAGCCGTCGGTGAGTCGCGCGTCGACCATCGGGCTGAGCTCGTCGACGCGCCGTCCGAGCGGCGCCAGGATCCGCTCGATCGCATTCCGCAGCTCCTCCTCATCCTCGAAGACGACGTCGGTGGCCTCGATCCGGCCGGCCCGCTCGACATAGACGCGGCCGGGCCCGTTCACCATCACCTCCTCCACCGCGGGGTCGGCGAGCAGGGGCTCCAGCGGGCCGAGGCCGACGCTGTCGCGGACGATCCGCGCCGCGATCTCCTCGCGATCGCGCCCCCCGAGCACCGCCGCGGCCTCGTCCACCAGCTCGCGGACGGCCTCCCCGAGGTCGCCCCCACTCGCTCCCCCGGCGGCCTCGGCGCGGCGCCGCTCGACCAAGCGGGCCCGCAGGCTCGAGGCGAGCTCGGCGACGTCTCGCTCCCTGGCCTCCACGCCTCAGCCCCTCGCGAGGACCGTCACCTGGCGGGCGAAGCTCTCGGCGGCGATCAGCCGCAGGGCCTGAGCGCGGGTCAAGCCGAGAGTCGCCGCGGCGGTGCCTCCCGGCCCCGGGCCGTCGGCCCCGGGGCCGAGGCCGAGCAGCGGCACCGCCGCGGCGGCGACGTAGGTTCGGCCTGCGCCGGCTCCGCTGGGTTCGGTGGTCACCACCACGTCCACCTTCGCGCCGACCGCTGGGGCGCCCGAGACGATCAGCGCATCGGCGCCGCTGACGGCGATCTCGACCGGTCGCCGATCGCTCCCGAGAGGCAACCCAGAGTCGCCTCGCGGTCGCGGTGGACGAAGCTGAGAGGCGAGCAGATAGGCACCGGCGGGAACCGGCGCAGCCGGGATCAGCCCGACCGCTTCGGCCGGCGCCTCCAACGCTCCCGTCGGGACGAAACGGGCCGGGACCCGGCGCACGTCGAGTTCGCCGTCCGCTGCCGAGGGGCCGATCACTCGACCCGCCCGGAGGTCTGACGCGGCGACCAGGACCGGCCGCAGCTCTCCGTAGCCGCTGGCCACGCGGTTGCCGTAGCCGTCGGCGATCGCGGCCGCCGTGGCGGCGGCCAGCACCGCACCGAGCAGAAACGCGAGCGCTCTGCCTCGACGGCTCATGTCGGGCTCCCGACGGCGCCGAGCGGAAGATCGAGGACCGCCTCCGCCCCCGCATCCGCCGCGCACGCCGACGGCGCCGCCTGGGGCGGCGACAGTCCGCCTCACCACCCGCAGCCCGTGCCCGTGGCGCCGCCTTCCCGAGAGCCGCGCGATCAGCTCGGCCAGACCGTCAGCTCGCGAGTCGGGTAGCGATTCCCGGCCGGAATCGCGCACCGCAATCCGCAGCCTGCCCTTGCGCGCGGTGGCTTCAACAACCACGGTCGGCCCGCCATGCTCGATTGCGTTGACGATCAGGTTGTCGAGGGCCTGGGCGATCTGGCAGCGGTCGCCGTTCAGCACCGCCTCGCCCGCATGCCACCGCAGCTCCAACGAGCCACCTGCCAGCGCCGCCCGCCCCTTCCACCGCATGACCGCCGATTCAACCAGGGGCCTGGCGAAGAACCGGCCGGCGATCGCACCGACGGGCTCGCCGTTGATCTCGCGATCGAGCCGCTCCAGCGCCGCGGCCGCCATCTGCAGCGACCAGTCGAGGCCGGCGGGCTCCAGGGACCTGGTTCCGGTAGCGGCCAGGGCGAGGGCCTGCAGCGGGCGCCTCAGCTCATGCAGGGCCTCGTTCAGCGCCGTGCGCCGCCGGCCCACCCAGAGGCTCCTCGCCGTCGCCGCCGCCGCCAACGAGGCTGCAAGCGGCCAGCCCGCGACTACCTGCGCCAGCGCGGCTGCCAAGGCCGGCCCATTTCTTTCGCGTCAGTCCCCATCGAGGCCATAAGGGCACGAGCCCCGCGACTCTCCCCCCACGGTCGGACCACCTCGGCGATCGGCCCGGTTTCCGTTCCAGCGATCTAACTGGAGCCAGTTACATCAATCGACTCCTTCACTCCGAAGAGCCCCTTGGAAACGGAATCTACGGACCATTTGAAATACTTTTCGAATCGGGATGGAAGCCACCCCGACTCCCCTTCCAGCTCATCCTGTCTCGTCTCTACTCGAACGGAGGCATCTTCCCCTTGGCTCAAACTCGAACGTCCCCTGACGGCATCACCCAGCAACTCGCGAAGGCGCTCGCCCACCCCCTGCGCGTAAGGATCCTCACCTCCCTGCAAAAGGGCATCTCGAGCCCCAACCAGCTCGCCCAGGAACTCGGCGAGCCGCTCGGAAATGTCAGCTACCACGTCAAGACGCTGCTGGAATACAACTGCGTCGAACTCGTCAAAACGGAGCCTCGCCGCGGTGCCGTCGAGCACTTCTACCGTGCCACCGAGCGCGCCTTCTTCAGCGACGCCGACTGGGCGAGGATTCCGGCCTCCGCCCGCAAGGGCATCTCCGGCGTGATCCTCGAGTCGATCGGCAAGGACGCGACCGAGGCGATGATCGCCGGCACGATCGACGCCCGCACCGACTCCCACCTCACCCGCACCCCGTTGATCCTCGACGAGAAGGGCTGGACCGAGCTCAACGGAGTGCTTGAGAACGCCCAGAGCCGGGCGATCGAGATCCAGGGGGAAGCCGCGCACCGCCTCGTCGCAGAGAAGGCCGATCCAATCCCCACCAAGCTGGCGATCCTCCACTTCGAGTCGCCCCAGGCGGACGTCGCCTCCAGGTAGCCGACCTGGTTCGGCCTGCCCGACTCGGACCGGCCGACCTCCGCGGGCGGGCCGCCGGGACCCGCCCGCACCCCCGAAGAGTGGGAACTGATGCGGAAGCACCCGTCGATCGGAGCCGACGTCGTAGCGCGGATCAGCCGCCTCGCCAGTCTGGCGCCGATCATCCGCAGTCATCACGAGTACTACGACGGTAGGGGTTATCCGGCGGGCCTCAAGGGCGAAGAAATTTCACTCGAGGCGCGTATCGTCGGCGTCGCAGATGCCTTCGACGCAATGGTCAGTGACCGCCCTTACCGCGAGCGCATGACGCTCGAGCAGGCCCTGGAGGAGCTGCGCCGTTGCCGCCGGGTCGCAGTTCGATCCCGAGGTCGTCACAGCGCTGGAAAGCATCCTGAAGCGGAATACGCGCGCGGCGCCGCCTAGCGACTGCTTGCGGTTCACCGCCACGCTGGCCGACCTGCGTGGCGATCACCCAGCCCCGCGCTGGGAGCGAGAAGATTCTCACTCGATGGCGAAGGATGCTGAGATCAGGCTGGCCGCTAGGAGGCTAGTGTGGTCGGTACACCGCCGCCCGAGCAGAGGAGATGAAGACGCGATGACGCCCCCGAGGGCTGTCAAGCGATCGATGTACAGCCTCAAGCGGTTGATGTACAGAGGTGGCCGTCCAGGCCGTGTTGCGGCAGCGGCGAATCGTTTGAACGCGATCGCAGGATCGGCCGGGCTGTGGCCGAACCGCTTGGTGACCCTCGAAGTGCGCGGCCGCCGCTCGGGCCGTCTCGTCTCGTTCCCGGTGATGGTGGCGGACCACGACGGCGAGCGTTATCTCGTGGCGATGCTCGGTAAGGGCACGAATTGGGTTTCCAACGTGCAGGCGGCCGGAGGACACGCGGTCATTCGCCATAGCGGTCGCGAGCCGGTACGCCTGCAGGAAGTTGACCCGCCCGCCCGCGCCCCGATCCTGCGACGCTATCTGGAGGTCGCGCCGGGCGGTCGCCCTCACATCCCGGTTGATCGGCGAGCGCCGCTGGCGGAGTTCGAACGGATCGCTGCCCAATACCCGGTGTTTCGGATCCAGGCCGACTCAGCGCAGCCGATCGACAGCGCCTCCCCCAAGCCTGCGTGAAATCAGACAAGGCGAGCGGGGCGGAATGGCTGCCACCCCGCCCCGATGATCGCCTTGATTTGATCGTGCGGGAGAGCTAGCTGCTGCCAAGCCCGAGAAGGCCGCTGATCGCCGCCGTCGTCGCACCGGTCGGTGTCGTGCAGGCGGCGGGTTCAGGTGGCTGGAAGGCCAGCAGACCGGTCGCGGATTCACCGGCATAGCGGGTGGTGCTGATGGTGAAGGTGGTGGGATCGCCGGGAGCCGCGTTGACTGCGCTCAGCGTCATGCTCGGAACCACGCTGCCTGAAAGGTCCACTGCGGCGAGCGCACCGGTCGTCGAGTACGACACTACGGTCACGGTTCCGTCCGACCACGTTGCAAGGGCTTCCCCCTGGGTCGTGCTGCTTCCGCAGCCACCGCTCCCAGACGGAATCGGCTGCTGATAGATGACTGTGTCTGTGGCCCCCGTGATCGAGTTGGTCACCTGCTCGGAGATTGTCTGCCCCGCCGAGACTGCTCCGCTCGTCGGCGCGCCTGACTGGCTCGACTGGCAGCCTTCCAGGGCGCCGCTGAAGTCGTAGCTGAACGCCTGGCTGCTCGAGTTGAGCCCGGGTGAGAACCTTGCAGCTCCCTGTAGCTGGCAACCGCCAAGCGATTGGGCCCCGGCAGAGGGCACGACAAAGGCCAACATCACGACGAAACCTCCAAGCCCGGCAAGCATGATTTTGCGCATTGGCTTTGCTCCCTTCTCTCCGGCATCTGAGCCGGACCAGGTTTGACGGAGACCGTTTTTGTTGGTTTCCAATTTAAGAGGGATAGCTCAGTTGAGCCCCCTGTCGAACGTATAGGTCCTCGAACTCCACGGGAGGGACGTCGCCGAGGGATTCATGCAGGCGCTCGTGGTTGAACCAGCTGACGTATTCGACGACGGCCAGCTCGAGCTGCGATCTGGTGCGCCAGGAGCGGTCGGCCACCAGCTCGGTCTTGAAGGTGTCGACGAAGCTCTCGGCCATCGCGTTGTCGTAGGCGTCGCCGACCGATCCGACCGAGGCGAGAACGCCGGCGTCGTCGAGCTCCTGGGTGTAGTCGGCGGAGGTGTATTGGCTGCCGCGGTCGGTGTGGGCCACCAGCTCGAAGTCGGCGCCGTGGTCCCGTTGGCCGAGGGCCATCCGCAGGGCGTCGAGGACGAGGTCAGTGCGCATGTGGGAGGCCAGCTGCCAGCCGACGACCTTGCGGCTGAAGACGTCGATCACGAAGGCGAAGAACGACATGCCCTCCCAGGAGCGCAGGTAGGTGAAGTCGCCGACCCAGAGGCGGTTCGGCGCCGGAGCGTTGAAGTCGCGCTCGACGAGGTCGGGGCGGCGCTCGGCCGTCGGATCGGGCTTTGTGGTGCGCCAGGGCTTGCCGCGCCGCTTGGCGCCCTGGATTCCTGCTTTTCGCATCAGCCGCTGCACGCGGCCGCGGCCGACCTCCTCGCCCTGGCGGCGCAGGGCGATCCAGGTGCGCCGGTAGCCGTAGGCGCAGTAGTTGCGCTCGTGGACCTCCTTGATCTGGGCTAGCAGGCGCTCGTCTTCCACCGCTCGGGTCGAGCGCCGACCGGTTCGCCGCTCGTAGTAGGCGGAGGCCGACGCCCCCAGGGTCCGGCAGATCGGCTCGACCCCGAAGCGCTGGCGATGCTCCTCGATGAAGGCGCTCACTTCGGTCGGTGTGGGTCGAGCTCGGCGGCGAAAAACGCCGAGGCGGCCTTCAGGATCTCGTTGGCGCGGCGGAGTTCGCGGTTGTCCTTACGCAGCTGGGCCAGCTCCTCGCGCTCCTGGCTGCTCAGCAGCTCCTTGCGCTTGCCTTCATCGGCTTCGGTCTTTCGCACCCACTTGCGCAGCGTCTCGTGGTGGACGCCGAGGTCCCTGGCGACGTGGGCGATGGGACGGCCGGAGTCAAAGACCATCCGGGCACCGCGATCGAGCAGCTCTTCGGGGTATTTCGTCTTGCGTGGCATGGCTTGGGAGTTCCCTTCTTCCAGGTAGGAATCCTGGTTTCTGGGTCTCCGTCAAACCCGGCCTGGCTCAATCTGTCTATCTATCAGTATGTATTTGATCTGTCCGCAAGTTCATTGACTGATGAAGAGGCGCGATTCGGCGCGGCTATGGAAGGGATTGTCAATGGCAAGCCCGTCCTCGATGCAACACTGTGATCTTCTATCGACCAGCTGTCAGCCCGGCATGTCGCTGGCGCCTCAGCGGTCCTCTGGCCGACTAGGATGCGGCCGTGGCGCGCTTCGTAGATCCAGGACGCTCGCGGGAGAACATCGATCGGGTGGTCGATCTGTGGAAAGAGCGCTGCCTCCAGAAAGATGGATCGCTCGTTTTTGATGACCGGAGGGTGTGGTCGCTGTCCAACCTCCAGGACTTCAGGGAGCGATTTCTCAAAGGCGCGATTTACGGCACGGGCGAGAACTTCGAAGAAAAGCTGGAACAGCAGCTCGAGGACGCTTCTCCCGATGTCCGCTGGTTGGCAGCAGAGCTTCTAATCATCCACTTTCTCTTTGCCTATGTCGCGATTGGGCCGGAGGCAAAGATCAAGATCATTCGCGATTCTGCTGGGAGCGCGTGGGAGGAGGAGCCACATGGCTGGGGGTTGATTTCCGCGGCGATGCATGAGGGAATCGGCAACCCCGGCAGCGGCTACAACATCCGCCGTGATCTCCAGGTCTCCTACCTGCTGGACTTTACGATTCGCTGGAAGGCGCTCGCCGCCGACGAACAGCAGGCGAAGCTGGATGATCCGTGGGCGCTGCGGGACTTCGCGGACCAGGCGAGCGAGGACGTCTCGGTGCGGGAGATGCGCCACATCCTTCTCCACCTGCTGCGGCCTGATGAGTTCGAGCGGATATCGAGCGGCGCCCACAAGCAGCAGATCGTGGACGCTTTCCGGAGCGAGTTCCTAGATGGGGATGACTCTCCCGAGGGGCTCGACGAACAGCTCCTCCACATCCGCAAGGCGCTCGACGCCTCCGATGCCCAGCCTGACCTGCCGGGCAGCGAGATCGATTTTTACTACCCGCCGCTACGGGACATTTGGAACCCTGAAGCGGACGGCGGCGAGGGCGCCAGCGACCTCAGTCTGCTGCTTCACAAGAAGCAGCTTGTCTTCTACGGACCGCCTGGCACCAGCAAGACCCACCGCACGAAGGCTCTCGCGGAATCGCTGATCCGGAGGGCCGCGCTCGAGCGGTGGGGCGCCAAGCGATTCTTTGCCGAGCAGGATCGGCTTGCTGCGAACGTCGAGGAGAACATCGAATGGGTGCAGCTTCACCCCGGCTACGGCTACGAGGAGTTCATCCGGGGCCTGCGTCTTGACGGCGACAGGACCATCTACGCACCAGGCCTTCTGATGCGACTGGTCGAGCGCATGGGAGAGCGGAGCGGTGACGACGTGCTCCCCGTGGTGCTTGTCCTCGATGAGATCAACCGCACCGATCTCAGCCGCATGTTCGGCGAGGCGTTCAGCTTGCTGGAGAACCGCAGTAGCGCCGCGGTCCTGCCCGGTATCAACGCCGGCGAGGAGCCGGTCGCGTTGAGCCTCCCCGACGACCTCTACCTGATCGGGACGATGAACCTGATCGACCAGTCTGTGGAGCAGATGGACTTCGCTCTTCGCCGCCGCTTCTTCTGGCGCCTTTGTGGTTTCGAGCGCGGCCCGATCATCGACGTCAATCGTGAGCGCTGGTCCACCTTCGCGCCGCGGAAATACGGATGGGATCGTGCTGCTGAGGACATCGAACAGCTTGCCGATCGCGCCGAGGAGCTGAACCGAGAGATTGCGATATCGAACCATCTCGGCGCCCAGTACGCGCTTGGTCACACCTACTACTTCGATGCTGCCTATCTCGCGGGCGCCTGGCTGAAAGGTCGCAAACAGCTTCGCGGCGGCATCCTTTGGAAGAGCGCTGGCAAACCTCAGCAGCCGCTTCTGGACCTCTGGTCACTGTCGATTGAGCCGGTGCTGGGGCAATACCTGGAGGGCATCGACCCCGTGATTGCACGCGAGGAGATCGAGAAGTTGCGCAACGTCCTCTTCGGCGCCCAGGGCAGTTGACGCTTCCCGCTCTGCTGCTCGAAGATCTCTCGCCGCACGAGGCGGTCGATGGCGAGGAGGACGACTGGCTAACGCGTCTCGCCCAGCACTTGGCCAATCATGACCACACGCTGCGGCTGAGCGGTAGGCACCGCCAAGACGACGAGGACGACGCGGCGCTGTCCCGCGGCAGCGACGGGCGGTGGTGGACCGGTCGCTTCATCGGGGAGATCAACTTCGAGGGACGGGAGCTTCGCATCTCACCTCGCCTTGGTATCGACGTAGTGGGAGTCTGGCTCGCGCGGGCACTAAACCTCTCAGTCATTCCCAGGGCCGCGACGCAGGCTGGCAGCGGCCCTCTGATCGCCCAACTCGTCGATCGGATGTGGTCAGCCTCCCTCGCCGAGGCGGGGCGTCACGGGCCGCCGCGCTTTCGCAGGGCAGATAGGTCCGCGGGCTTGTATGTGCGCGGTCGTCTCGATGTGCCGGGAACGCTTGCGCTCCGCTTGGCGAGGGTGCCAAAGGTTGCCTCACGCACGGAGAGGCGAAGCGTCGAGAACCCCGTCAGTCGAGCGATCGTGCTGGCTGACCGCACGCTGGGTTCTCTGCTCGGGCCCGAGAAGCCGTGGCGGCCTGAGCTGGCCGACGAACTGCTGAGACAACTCCGCGCGGAGGTCGGTGCCAACCCTGAGATGCCGAGCGCACGGGAGATGCGAAAGGTGCGTTACGCACCGATCACGCGCAGCTTTGAGCCGGTAGCCCGGCTCTCCCTGGAGATCGCTCGGCGCCGGGGTACCCTGACCTCTGGAAGTGGCGACGACACGAGCGGCGTGCTGATCGACGTTGCCGAGCTTTGGGAGCTGTTCCTGCTCCACTGCGCACGCCGGGCTCTCGGCGAGAGCCGCGTCGAGCACGGAACCGGAACCTCTTCGACGGCGTTTCTGCTCGTCTCCGATGCTGATCCAACCGCTCGCATGGGCCGACTGAAGCCCGATCTCCTAGTCAGGGACGAGCAAGGTAGAGAGCGGGCGGTGATCGACGCCAAGTACAAGCGACTCCGGAACTCGATGGAGCGCCCCCAAGGCGTCGATCGCGGCGACCTGTATCAGCTCGTGGCTTATATCTCCGGCCACAATGTTCCGTACGGCGCGCTTGCCTATCCCCCGGCTGACGCCGACGAAGCCAAGGCCGCCGATCTGAGTCCTTGGCGACTGGCGTCCGGGCAGGAGGTGGGGTTCATCCGCCTGCCGGCAGCGGAAGTGGATTGCGTCTCCGCGTTCCGGTCGCTGCTGCCGTCGTAGGAAAGGTTCCAAGCAGCCGCAGTGCCCTGGGGCAATCCGGGACGGTTGCAGGTCACTTCCGAGAGCAGCACAAAGGTCTAGCGGAATTCTTCGCCGGATTCCGATTCGGCCGGGGGTCCGTATTCGCAGGTTTCCTGGGCTTCAAACTCGCGTTCGTAGGCTTCATTTTCCCGTTCATAGCCTTTATTTTCGATTTCATAGCCTTCTTCTTCGCTGCCTGCTTCCCGGTATTCGTGCTGCCAGACGCCGACAACTGCGCCTTCTGCCTGCGTCCAACCCTCATGGGCGAACTGTCCACAGAGGCTATCTTCGAGCGGCTGCTGATCCTCGATGGGGAAGTCGTCGCCCACCAGCTGGCAGAGCCCTTCGATCAGCTGCTTGACGACAACCTGACGGCGATCCTCGAAGCGGCCGAGAGAGTCCCGGACTGGCTCCAGCCATCCGAAGAATCTCCCGTACCGGCCGGAGTCGGAAACGAACGAACCGCCGACCTTGCTTTGGTCGGCGGTTCGATTAACGAAGCTTTGGTGGAGCTAGGCGGATTCGAACCGCCGACCTCCTGGGTGCGATCCAGGCGCTCTGCCAGCTGAGCTATAGCCCCGAGGCGCGTGGCTGGGAAGTTGTGCCCATTGCCTCGCAAGAGCAAGGATAACCGCATAGTCTTTGGCAGCCTCACTCAGGGATTGGCGACATGAGCATCCTCGACGACGCAATTCGCGAGCATTTGGAACTGAAGCGCGCCCATGGCGCGGATGAAGCCGAGCTGAAAAGACTCGAGGACGAGGCCTTTGGGGCGCCGACGCGGCCGGAGGAGCCCGATCCCTTTGCGGAGGCGCCGACAGAGTTCCTGATCGCGCCCGGCGCCGGCACTGAGGCGCCGTCCACCGAGGGAGCGCCGAGCGGCCGCCGCGAGCCCAATATCGCCGATCTGCAGGAGGCGCCCCCACCGCCAAGGGAGGAAGAGGTGTCCCAAGCCGAGGCTCCCCCGGCAGAGGCTCCAACCCCCGCGCCCGAGGCCCCCGCGGTCGAGGAGCAGCCGGCGATGGAGCACGAGACGATTCCGGCGCCTGCCGAACCCGAGCCGGCCGCTGAGGCGGAGCCACCCTCCGCGGAAGAGCCGGAGCCCGCCCCCGAGCCACCAAGCGAGGGCCACTCGACCCAGGAGCGCCACGCGATCGCCGAACAGCCGACCGAACTCTTCGACGTCGAGACGGCCATGGAGTCGGAGCCCGGCGCGCCGACCGATGCGCCCAGCCCCTCCGACGAGGAGCTGGTCGACGCCGAAATGTCAGAGCCTCGCCTCGCTCCGGTCGACCCGCTCGCCGGGATCGACGCCTCAGAGACCGAACCGGAGATCACCGAGGAGCCCGTCTCCGAGGAACTGGAGCAGGACGACTTCTTCAGCGAGCAGCGCCTCTCCGAGGAGCTGAGCCAGGCGCTGGACGCCCCGGTGACCGAGGAGCATCCGGCCGTCCCGGCCGAGTCGGGGCTCGAGGAGGAGGACGCGCTCGAGGAGGAGGAGGACGCGCTCGAGCATGAGTCCGCCGCCGAGCATGAGTCCGAGGAGCCCGAGGACGTGCTCGAGGACACACCCGACTTCCTCGAGGATGCTCCCGAGGACGATGACCTTTGGTTCGAGCAGCGCCCGCCGAAGGACTTCGACTTCGACGACTGATCAGCCCGGCGCCGGGACGCCTCCTCCGGGCGAGGGTGCCTCCGCGGCTTAGACTTCTCACCGAGGGGCCATAGCTCAGCTGGCAGAGCGCCGCCTTTGCAAGGCGGAGGTCGCCGGTTCGATCCCGGCTGGCTCCATTGATTGATTGGATTGGGGTAGAAGCCGCCTGCGGCTCTTCAGGGGTTGACCGCTGCGAAGTGAGCTAGGCGGTGAGGCTCTCGGCCCGATGCGCCTGCGGCAGGTTCTGGTCCGCGTGGTAGCTGCTGCGGACCAGGGGGCCGGAGGCGACGGACTCGAATCCGAGGTCGTAGGCGGCCCTCTCCAGGGCCTCGAACTCCTCAGGGTGCCAGTAGCGGACGACCGGGAGGTGGTTCTCGGTCGGCCGCAGGTACTGGCCGACGGTGAGGACCTGGACCTTGTGCTCGCGCAGGAGGCCGAAGGTCTCGACCATCTCCTCGAAGCTCTCGCCGAGGCCGACCATCAGCCCGGACTTGGTGATCACCTCGGGGCCGCCCATCTCCTTCGCCATCCGCAGCACCCGGGCCGAGCGCAGGAACCGGGAGCCGCGGCGGGCGATCGGGTAGAGACGCGGCACCGTCTCGACGTTGTGGTTGAAGACGTCGGGGCGCTCGTGGACGACCTTGGCCAGCGGCATCTCCTGGCCGCGGAAGTCGGGGGTGAGGACCTCGACCTTGCAGTCGGGCGCCATCATCCGGATCGAGCGGATCACGCCGACGAAGGCGCTGGCGCCGTAGTCGGGCAGGTCGTCGCGGTCGACCGAGGTGACGACGGCGTGGCGCAGGCCCATCGCCTTGACCTGGTTGGCGACGCGCAGTGGCTCCAGCGGGTCGTTCCAGGTCGGCTTTCCGGTCTGCACGTTGCAGAAGCCGCAGCGGCGGGTGCAGACGTCGCCGAGGATCATGAAGGTCGCGGTGCCGCGCTCCCAGCACTCGCCGACGTTCGGGCAGTTGGCCTCCTCGCAGACGGTGTGGAGGTTGTCGGAGCCGATCGTCGCCTTGAGCCGGCGGTAGTTGGGCCCGCCGGGCGCCGGCACTTTCAGCCAGGGCGGCTTGCGGGCGCGCTTGAACGGGATCGTCCCGTCGGCGTCGGCGGCGGTGCCGCCGGGCTTGGCGCGGGAGCGGGTGACGTGGACGCGCTCGGCTGACTTGGCGGTCATCTGGTTACCTGAGCGTAGCGGCCGGCAGGTCCACTTCGACACGGCCCGGATCGGTGGCGACCGGCGTGCGCTCGTAGACCTCGCCGAAGTTGGCGGCGAGCCGGTCGCCGAAGGCGCCGATGTCCTGCTCGGACCCGAGCTCGCGGCTGAGGGAGGTGGACGCTAGGCCCTCGATCCCGCAGGGCACGATCCATTCGAACGGCTGCAGGTCGTTGTTGACGTTGATCGAGAGGCCGTGGGTGGTGACGCCGCGGCTGACGTGGATCCCGATCGAGCCGATCTTGCGCGCCTCCTCAGCCCCGGTCCCCGAGCCGGGGGGCTCGCCCCGCGTCCAGACGCCGGTCAAGCCCTCGATCGTCCGCGCCTGCACTCCGTGCTCGCCGAGCGTGGCGATCATCGCTCGCTCCATCTTGCGCACGAACTCGTGAACGTCGTCGCCGTAGGGGTGGAGGCTGACGATCGGGTAGGCGACCAGCTGGCCGGGGCCGTGGTAGGTGACGCGGCCGCCGCGGTCGGTGTCACGGACTTCGATCCCCTGCCTCTCGTACCACTCGGCTCCCATCGGCAGCTCCTCCGGGGTCGCGCGGCGCCCGCGGGTGTAGACGGGCGGGTGCTCGAGCAGCAGCAGGACGTCGGAGATCTCCTCGCGCTGGCGGCGCCCCGCGAGCCGCTGCTGGATCTCGCGCGCCTCCTCGTACGGCACCGTTCCGCAGTGGACAACCAGGATCTCGTCACGCATCTTTCGGATTCTCGCAGGGTGCCGCCGTATCCTTGATGCCCCGCTCATGGTCCAGTCCAAGGTTCTTCGACCCGAATGGCTCCCGGCCGTGGCGCTCAGCTCCGCGCTGGCGGTGCTGATGCTGATCTGGAACCCGCCCGTCGGCGACCTCGCGGCGCAGGTCTTCCGCACCGAGCTGTTCCAGCGAGCCGGCCTCGCGATCTGGAACGGCAGCTGGTACGGCGGCCACTACACCCTCACCTACAGCGTCCTCTTCCCGCCGCTGGCGGCGTTGCTGGGACCGCAGATCGTGGGGACGCTCGCCGTCGTCTCCTCCTCCTACCTCTTCGACCGGCTCGTGCGCGACCGCTGGGGGGTGGAGGCGCGCTGGGCGACCCTCTGGTTCGCGGCCGGCGTCGTCACCCTGCTGGCCGACGGCCAGCTCACCTTCGCGCTCGGGGTCGCCTTCGGCCTTGCCACCCTGCGCTGCCTGCAGGTCGGGCGCGGCGCCCTGGCGATCCTCGCCGCCGCAGCCTGCGCGCTCGCCAGCCCAGTCGCCGCCGTCTTCCTCGCCGGCGTCGTCCTCGTCGCAGCGGTGGAGCGCGGCGTGCGGATCAACCGCGCCGCACTCGCCGCCGCCGGGCTGGCGCTCGTCCTCACGGTTGTGCCCAACCTCGCCTTCCCCGAGCCGGGCCAGTTCCCCTTCGCCTTCTCCTCCTTCATCGCGATCCCGCTCTGGTGTGGAGGAGCGCTCTACGTGATCCGGGGCCTGCCCGAGGAGCGCCAGCTCCGCCGCGTCCTGCTCGGCTACCTGCTGGCATCGACGCTGATCTGGGTGACTCCGAACGCCCTCGGTGGCAACGCCGTCCGGCTCGGCGCCCTCTTCGGCGGCCCCGTGCTGGCAGCCGTGGTGCTCTCGCGTCGGCCCCGCGTCGGCTCCTGGCTGTTGGTGCTGGTCATGGCTGGCGGCCTCTACTGGCAGCTGACCGCGAGCGTCAGCCAGATCGCCCGCAGCGTCGGCGACCCCTCGACCGCCCCGGACTACTTCGACCCGGCCTCCAACTGGCTGCGCGCCCACGGCGGCCAGGGGCTGCGGATCGAGGTGCCGCCGACGGCCAACCATTGGGAGGCCGCCTACCTGGCGCCGAAGTTCGAGCTGGCACGGGGATGGCTGCGCCAGCTCGACACCACGCGGGACGACATCTTCTACGACGAAAGCGAGCTGACCAACCGCGCCTATAGCGCCTGGCTGCGCGGCAACGCGATCTCCTACGTCGCCCTTCCCGACGCGCCGCTCGACTACTCCTCTACCGCCGAGCAGCGCCTGATCCTGAGCGAACCGTCCTACCTGACCCTGCGCTTCCACTCCGAACACTGGCGGATCTACGAAGTCCACGATCCCAAACCGCTGGTGGCGCCGGTCGGCGCCGCGCGGGCACAGACGCTGTGGGTGGGCCGCCAGGGCTTCGCCCTCGACGTGACCAGGCCCGGCAGCTTCCTCGTCCGCGTCAACTTCACCCCCTACTGGTCGATCTCCCGCGGCGCCGGCTGCATCCTCCGCCGCGGCGACTGGACCGTCGCCCGCGCCTCGCACCCGGGTGTGTTCCGCGTCGCCGCCGACTTCTCGTTGGGGCGCGCCTGGAATGCGGTGACGGGCGCCCGCAAGACCTGCTGAGGCAGGCGCCCGCCCGAGGCCGCCTACAGCGCCAGGGAGAGCGGCTCCTCCAAGAGCGCCCGCACCCGGGCCAGGAACTCGGCCCCCTCGGCGCCGTAGAGGATGCGGTGATCGCAGGCCAGGGTGACCTTCATCAGCGCGGCGGGGACGATCTCCCCGCCGCGCAGCGCCGGGCGCTCGGCGATCGCCCCGACGGCGAGGATCGCCGCCTGGGGGGTGTTGATCACCGCGGCGAACTGATCGATCCCATACATCCCCAGGTTGGAGACGGTGAAGGTGGCGCCGGAGAGCTCGGGCGGGGTGATCGTCCCCGCGCGCACCTTGGCGGCGAGGGCGCGGGTCTCGGCGGCGATCTGGGCCAGGCCCTTGCGGTCGGCGTCAAAGACGGTGGGGACGACCAGGGCGCCGGGGGCGGCGACGGCGACGCCGACGTTGACCCGCGAATAAAGCTCCCAGCGCCCGTCGCGGTAGGCGCCGTTTGCTTTCGGGAACTCCCCCAGGGCGATCGCCGCGGCCTTCACCACCATGTCGTTGAAGGAGGGGATGAGGGCGCCCTCGGCGGCGGCGGCCTTGAGCCCCGCCCTGCCCGCCGCCGCCTTTGACATGTCGATCTCGGCCGAGAGGTAGAAGTGGGGAGCGGTCGCCTTTGACTCGGCCATGCGGCGGGCGACGGTCTGCTGCAGCTTCGTCAGCTCGAGGTAGGAGACCTCGCCCTTGGCGCTTTGCACCGCTCCCGGCCCGGGCCCCGCCGGGCTCGGCGCCGGCGGCGCCAGCTCGCCGCCGGGGATCCCCGCCTCAACCCCGGAGGCGGCGGCCGCCTCGACGTCGGACTTGACGATCCGCCCGCCCGGGCCGCTGCCCGCGATGCCCGCCAGCTCGACCCCTCGCTCGGTGGCCAGGCGCCGCGCCAGCGGCGAGGCCTTGACCCGCTCCCCGGCCGCCGGGGGCGCCGGGGCGCTCGGCTGCGCGCTCGGGGCCGCGGCGATCTCAGAGGACCCCTCTGCGGGTGGCGTGGTGGCGGGGGACGGCGCCCCGACAGGACCCGCAGCCGGAGCGGCTGCTCCTGCGCCGTCCCCGACCCGCGCGATCGGCGCCCCGATCGGCAGCGTCTCCCCCTCCTTGGCGAGGATCTCGGTCAAGGTCCCCGCCAGGTCTGACTCATAGGCCATGTTCGCCTTGTCGGTCTCGATTTCGACCAGCTCCTCGCCGACGGCGATCTCATCCCCGACCTGCTTCAGCCAGGTCAGGATCGTCCCCTCCTCCATCGAGTCGGAGAGGCGGGGCATGACGACGTCCGCCATCAGAGCGAGCCCTCCACGGTCGCCAGCGCGGCCCTCACCACGTGCTCCTCGTGGGGGATCGCCGCCTGCTCCAGCCGTTTCGAGTAGGGCATGTGGACGTCGGCGCCGGTCACTCGCTGCACCGGCGCGTCGAGGTCGTCGAAGGCCTGCTCGGTGATCAGCGCCGCCAGGTTGGCGCCGACGCCGCCGTGCGGCCAACCCTCCTCGACGATCACCGCGCGGTTGGTCTTGCGGACCGACTCGAGGATCGTGTCGAGGTCGAGCGGGCGCAGCGTGCGCGGGTCGATCACCTCGGCCTCGACGCCGTGCTCGTGGGAGAGCTGGGTCGCCGCGCGCTCGGCCACCTGCGCCATCTTCAGCACCCCGACGATGGTCACGTCGCCGCCCTCCCGCCGCACCGCGGCTTCGCCGAAGCGCAGCACCTCGTCGCCGTCGTCGGCGACCTCTCCGCGCGTCCCGTAGAGGCTCTCGTGCTCGATGAAGACGACCGGGTTGTCGTCGCGGATCGCCGCCTTCAGCAGCGCCTTGCCGTCGGCCGGGGTCGAGGGGCAGGCGACCAGCAGGCCGGGGACCTGGAGGTAGAGGGCCTCGAAGCTGTGGGAGTGGGTGGGGCCGAGCTGGTGGCCGCCGCCGCCCGGCATCCGGATCACCATCGGCACCTTCGCCTGGCCGTTGAACATGTAGGGAATCGCGGCAGCGTGGTTGACGATTTGGTCGAGCGCCAGCAGGGAGAAGTTCACCGTCATCAGCTCGACGATCGGCCGCAGGCCGCCCATCGCCGCGCCGACCCCGGCGCCGACGATCGTGTTCTCGGAGATCGGCGTATCGCGCACCCGCCGTTCGCCGAACTCGTCGAGCAGGCCGTCGGTGACCTTGAACGCCCCGCGGAAGACGCCGACGTCCTCGCCCATCACGAAGACGGCCTCGTCGCGGCGCATCTCCTCGGCCATCGCGTCGCGCAGCGCCTCGCGCATCCGCAGCGTCGCCATCAGTCCTCGCCCCCCGAGGCCTCGCCGGGCTCGTCGGCGTTGACAGCTCGCTCGCTGCCCGGGATCTCCTCCGGCTCGCTTCCCACCTCGTGCTCTCCCGCGACCCTGGACTCGACTCCATCCTGGGCGTCGCCGTGGATCGCCGGGTTCGGCCGCGGCGCCTCGGGTTGCCCGGCGTAGGCGGCCCCCGCTTCGGCCAGCTCGCGGGCGGCGTCGGGCATCCGGTCCTCGTGCTCGCCGCGGTGCGGCTCGGGGCTGCGCTCGTCGACCGCGTACCAGCCGCCCGGGTGGTCGGTCATCGCGTAGAGGTTTTCGTAGAGGGTGTCCAGCGGTGGCTCCGGCGAGGCTTCGGCGAACTCGACCGCCGCTTCGACCACCTCCTCCGCCCTCTCCCGTGCCTGCTTCACCTCGCGCTCGCCCAGCACTCCCGCCTCGACGCAGCGCCGGGCGAAGGTCTCGATCGGGTCCTTCTCGCGCCACTCCTCGACCTCCTTGCGCTCGCGGTAGACCTCGGGGTCGGCGGCGGAGTGGCCGCGGTAGCGATACGTGAAGGCCTCCAGCAGGGTCGGCCGGCTCTCCTCGCGCGCCAACCGGATCCCCTCGGCGACCCCTTCGCGGACGGCGACCACGTCCATGCCGTCGAGCCGGGTGCCGGGGATCCCGTAGCCCTCGGCCTTCTTGGAGAGGTCGGTCTGGGCCGAGTGGCGCTCGACCGAGGTCCCCATCCCGTAGAGGTTGTTCTCGACCAGGAACAGGACCGGCAGCTTCCACAGCGCCGCCAGGTTCATCGTCTCGCCGAAGTTGCCGGCATTGGAGGCGCCGTCCCCGAACATGCAGACGGTGACCGCGTCTTCCCCCTTGTACTGAGACGCGAGCCCGAGGCCGGCGGCGATCGGCAGGTTGCCGCCGACGATCCCGTAGCCGCCCATGAAGCGGTTCTCGGCATCGAAGATGTGCATCGAGCCGCCGCGCCCACCGCTGGTGCCGTCGACGCGGCCGAACAGCTCCGCCATCACCCGCCTCGGTTCGGTGCCGCGGGCGATCGCGTGGCCGTGGGTGCGGTAGGTGCCGATCAGGAAGTCTTCGTCGCGCATCACCGAGGTGGTGCCGACGATCGTCGCCTCCTCGCCGATCGCCAGATGCAGGAAGCCGCCGGCTTTCGCTCGCTGGTACTGGCGTCCCGCCTCCTCCTCGAAACGGCGGATCAGGGCCATTCGCGCGAGCAGCTCGTAACAGGTGGCGGCATCGGGCAGGTCGGCCATCGCTGCCACCTTAGCTCGCCAGCCTCGCCGCCTCGATCGCCTCCTCCAGCCGGTCATCGCCCCAGAAGACCTCCTCGCGGACGAGAACCGAGGGGACGCCGCGGACGCCGAGCGCGGCGGCGCGGTCGGTCGCCTCGCGAAGGGCGTCCTTGACGATCTCGGTCTGCACCGCTTTCAGCAGCGCTCGCGGGTGCAGCTCGCAGGCGGCGCCGGCGATCATCACGTTGTCGGGATCGGTCAGGTCGCGGCCGGCGGCGAACGCCTGGCGGAACGCGGCGAGCGAGAAGGAGACGGTGCGCCCGGTCTGCTTGGCGAAGGTCGCCGCCCGCATCGCGGTCAGCATGTTGCCGGGCCAAGGGTCCGGCCAGACGATCGGCGGCAGCCCGTAGGAAGAGGCGCGGCGCTCGACCTCCGCCATCCCCCTGGCGCGCCCGGGCCCGTTTGCCCAGGAGTCGCGGCCCAAGCGCCCGAACAGGCCACCGAGCAGGATCGGCTGCCACTCCGGCTGCTCGAGCTCGGCTTCGGTGAAGAGGCCGCTGATCCGCTCGGCGGCGAGGTAGGCGTAGGGAGAGCCGAGGTCGAAGTAGAAAGTCGTTCTCATCAGCCGCCGGCTGCTCCGCTTCGCGTCCGCTCCCGGCGGGAGATGGCTCTGGCGCTCCCGGCCACCTCGATCCGCTCGATCCGCGACTTCGTCGCTAGTGCCGCCGGGGCTTTCGGTGCCCGCTACGCATGGATCGCCCAGCCATCCACGGCCCGCGCCGCATCGAGGATCGCCTCGGAGACCGTCGGGTGGGGGTGGACGATCCGCGAGAGCTCCTGGTAGCCGCCCTCCAGCGCCATCGTCGCCACCAGCTCGGCGATCATGTCGCAGGCGCGGTTGCCGACCACGTGGGCGCCGAGGATCTCCCCGTAGGAGGCATCGACGACGAGCTTGACCAGGCCGTCTTTGTCCCCATAGACGGTGCCCGCGCCCTCCCCGGCGATCTTCTGCTTGCCGACCTTGACCTCGTGGCCGGCCTCCTTGGCGGCGGCCTCGGTCATCCCCACCGAGGCGACCTGGGGGGCGCAGAAGGTGGCGCCGACCATCAGCTCCTGAGCGACCGGGTGGGACTTGACCCCGGCGGCCGTCTCGGCTGCGACCACCCCCTCCTCGGAGGCCTTGTGGGCGAGCGCCTTGGCGTTGACCAGGTCGCCGATCGCAAAGACCTTGGGGTTGGTGGTGCGCTGGTAGGGGTCGACCTTGAGCTTGCCGTTTGCCTCCAGCTCGATCCCCGCCGCCGCCAGCCCCAGCCCCTCGCTGTCGGGAGCACGGCCGCCGGCGATCAGGAGGTAGTCGACCTCGGCGCTCTGCTCGCCGTAGGAGAAGGAGACCGAGCGCTTCCCGGCTTCGACGTCTTTGACCGGGGCCCCGGTGGAGATCTCGATCCCGCCTTTCTTAAAGGAGCGCTCCACCACCTTGGCGATGTCGGCGTCCTCGGCGGGGAGGATCTGGTCGAACATCTCGATCAGGATCACCTCGGTGCCAAAGCGCGCGTAGGCGGAGGCGATCTCCGCTCCCGAGGCCCCGGCCCCGACCACGGCGACCTTCTTTGGCCGCTCGGGCAAGGACCAGGCGCCCCAGGTGTCGAGCACCCGCTCGCCGAACTCCACGCCGGGGATCGGCAGCGCCACCGAGCCGGTGGCGAGGATCACCGCGCCGGCCTCGTAGGTCTCCTCGCCGACCCTGACGCCTGCCTCGGGCGTGAGCGAGGCCTCAGCGGCGATGAAGGTGACCTTGTTCTTCTTCCAGAGGCCTTCGACCCCGCCCGAGAGCGAGGCCGAGACCTCGGCCCGCCGCTTGCCCAGCGCCTCCCAGTCGAGCTTGACTTCCTTGGCGACGATTCCGAGCTCGGCGGAGTTGGCCGCCTCGTGGTAGATCTCGGCCGATCTCAGCACCGTCTTGGCCGGGATGCAGGCGTAGTTGAGGCAGCGCCCACCGGCCTTGTCGCGCTCCACCACGGCGGTCTTTCGGCCCAGCTGGGCGGAGCGGATCGCCGCCACGTAGCCGCCGGGGCCGCCGCCGATGACGATCGTGTCGAAGGGGTCGGGCATGCGGTTAGTGAGCCTATAGAAGGGCCGCCGCCGGCACCCCCCGCGTTCCCCCAATCCCGCCGGTCGGTCTAATCCCGCGGCAACCGCTGCGGCATCTGGATCCGCGCCATCGCCTTGACCATGAAGTAGAAGAAGCCGCCGGCGACCGCCAGCAGGCCCAGGGTCGCCGCGAACTGGGCCACCGTCGCCGCCTGTACGGCGAGGCCGAAGACGGCGCTGAAGATGAGGAACACGAGGATGATCTGGAAGCCGAGCACGGCCCAGTAGCGCGCCCGCCACATCCCCCAGGACATGAGGCCCATCAGCAGCGCCGGGGCCAACACCTGGGGGACCTTGGGAGCCGCGCCATTGACCTTCACCCCGGCCAGGTAACCGGCGAGGATCGAGACGGCGATCAGCCCGGCGACGACGGCCCCCACCGTGACCACGGTCGGCCGCTCGCCGTCGGCAAGCGGCTCCAGGGCCTCGCGGGCCTGGCGGTTTCGCTCCTCGGCCTTGGCGTAGCCGCGCGCCATCGAGTTGGAGCCGCGCTGCTTGCGCTTCGGGCGCGCCTCAGCCACCGGGCGCCACGCCCCTCCACGGCGCCGGCTCGTCGAGCAGCATGTCCTGGCTGCCCCGGGGGGCGCCCTCGGCGGCGGCGAAGGCCCGCCGCAGCTCGGCGGCCGCGGCTTCGGGGTCGGCGGCGTCGCGGATCGCCCGCACCGCGCAGAGGCGGCGCGCTCCGGCCAGCACCACCTGCTCGGCGTTGGACGGATCGACCCCGCCGATGCCGAAGAAGGGCAGCGTCGCGCGCTCGGCGGCGTGGGAGACCAGCTCCAGGCCGACCGCCGCTCGTCCCGCCTTCGTCGGCGTCTCCCAGATCGGGCCGACGCTGATGTAGTCCACGGGGCGCTCGGCGGCGGCGGCGATCTGCTCCTCGGAGTGGGTCGAGAGGCCGATGATCGCGTCGGGCCCCAACAGCTCCCGCGCTCCCTCGGCTGTGGCGTCGTCCTGGCCGACGTGGACGCCGTCGGCGTCGCAGGCCCGCGCCATGTCGGGATCGTCGTTGACGATGAAGAGAGCGCTGTAGATGTCGCAGACGCGGCGGAAGGTGGCGGCGGAGCGCTCGATCTCCGCCCGACCCAGCTCCTTCTCGCGCAGCTGCACGATGTCGACGCCGCCGCTGAGGGCGGCGCGCAGGAGCAGTTCGGGGTCTTCCCCGCGCGGGCGCGCCTCGCAGCAGAAGTACAGTCGGGCCGTGCGCAGGCGCTCGTGCCGCAGCGGGCCGTCTCCCTCTGGAAGTGCAAGGCTCATGTTTCGATTATGAACCTGTCTTCACCCGCCCTCGGCTTGATCGCGGCACAAGAGGGGTAGCATCGAGGTGTACCGGGAGCCCGTGAGGGCTGAGAGGGTGGCATCGAGGCCACCGACCGTCTGAACCTGATCCGGGTAATGCCGGCGGAGGCAATGGCTTGACCGATAGGCGAAGTTTCGACGCGGTGTTCGTTGGGGGCGGCGTGATCGGCCTCTGCTGCGCCTGGCGCGCCGCCCAGCGCGGGGCGCGGGTCGTCGTGCTCGAGCGGGCCGAGCCCCCGGCCGGCGCGACCAGGGTTGCGGCCGGGATGCTGGCCCCGGTCGGCGAGCTGACCTTCGGCGAGCCGCAGCTGCTGCAGATGACCCTCGCCTCGGCTGAGCTCTACCCGGAGTTCAGCACCGAGCTGGAGGCGGCGACCGGGAAGACGACGGGATATGCGCGGCGGGGCGCGCTGCACGTCGCGCTCGACCGCGACGAGGCGGCTGGGCTACGCCGCGTCCACGATCTCCAGCGCTCGCTCGGCCTCGAGGCCGAGTGGCTGCCGCCGCGCCGTTGCCGTGAGCTGGAGCCCGGCCTGACGCCTTCCTTCAATGGCGGCGTCCACGCTCCGGGGGAGGCGTCGGTCGACCCGCGGGCGCTGGCCGTGGTGCTGATGGCGGCGCTGGGTTCGGCGGGAGTCGAGGTGCGGACGGGGTGCGAGGTGGTGGGAGGCCTGTTCGAGGGCGAGCGGCTGGCCGGGGTGCGGACGGGCGACGGCGAGGAGCTGCGCGGCGAGGCCGTCGTGCTCGCCAGCGGCGCCTGGAGCGGCGCCACCGATTGGCTTCCCGACCACGTGCGACCGGCGGTGCGCCCGGTCAAGGGCCAGGTGCTGGAGCTGCGGCCTCGCGACGGGGCCGCCCCCTGCGAGCGCATCGTCTGCTCCGAGCGCGTCTATCTCGTGCCCCGCCCAGACGGGCGGCTGGTCGTCGGCGCAACGGTCGAGGAAATGGGCTTCGACACCGCCGTCACCGCGGGCGGGGTCCACGAGCTGTTGCGGGAGGCCTATCGCCTGCTCCCCGACGTCGCCCAGATGGAGCTGGTCGGCTCGACCGCGGGCCTGCGGCCCGGCACGCCGGACAACCTCCCCTTCGTCGGTCGAGGCGCGATCGAGGGCCTGGTGCTGGCGACCGGCCATTCCCGCAACGGCATCCTCCTGGCGCCGCTGACCGGCGAGGCCGTGGCGGCGCTGCTGGCGGGCGACCCGATCCCCGAGTCGCTCGCCGCCGCCGACCCCGCGCGTTCGCCCCTCGTCGCGCATCGCGATGGGAGCGATCGAGGGACCTCCCAGCCCGACCCCCTGATGTCGCAGATCCCCACGCATGGCGAGGACGACCGCGACACCACCGAGGTGACCCGATGAGGATCGAGCTGAACGGCGAGCCGCGCGAGCTGCCGGACGGCGCGACGCTGGCCGCGGCGGTGCGGGAGTCCGGCGCCCCCGAGCGGCCACGCGGCGTCGCCGTGGCTCTCGACGGCGAGGTCGTCCCGCCCGGGAAGTGGAAGCGGACGCAGCTGCGCGACGGCCAGGCCGTAGAGGTGCTGGCGGCGATCCAGGGCGGCGCCGAGAGCTGGGAGCTGGGCGGCCGCGAGTGGTCCTCGCGATTGATCGCCGGCACCGGCGGCTTTCGATCCCTCGAGCAGATGGAAGCGGCGCTGAAGGAGGCGGGGACCGAGATCGTCACCGTCGCCCTGCGCCGGATCGACCCCGCCGCCGAGGGCTCGGTCCTCGACGTGATCGAGCGGCTCGGCCTCTTCGTCCTCCCCAACACCGCCGGCTGCTACACGGCGCGGGACGCCGTCCGCACCGCCCGCCTCGCCCGCGAGGCGTTCCAGACCGAGTGGATCAAGCTCGAGGTGATCGGCGACGATCGCACCCTCTATCCCGACGCGGTCGAGCTGCTCGACGCCGCCGAGCAGCTGGTCGGCGACGGCTTCACCGTTCTCCCCTACACCAACGACGACCCGATCCTCGCCCGCCGCCTCGAGGAGGCCGGCTGCGCCGCGGTGATGCCGCTCGGCTCGCCGATCGGCTCCGGTGCGGGCATTCGCAACCCCTACAACATCGCGATCATCACCGAGCGCGCCGAGGTGCCGGTCATCCTCGACGCTGGCATCGGCACCGCCTCCGACGCGGCGCTGGCGATGGAGCTCGGCTGCGACGCGATACTCGCCGCCAGCGCGATCTTCGGCGCCGAGGACCCGATCGCGATGGCCCACGCCCTGCGCCTCGGCGTCGAGGCCGGCCACTCGGCCAGCCGGGCCGGTCGCATCCCCCGCCGCACCCACGCCGAGGCCTCGACCGCCTACCAGGGCCTGCCCGACCTCTCCTGACCCTCGCCGGCACGCCAATCAGCGTGCCTCTACCATGGGCCTCTCGCCCCTGTAGCTCAGTTGGTTAGAGCGGCGGCCTTTTAAGCCGCGCGGCGCGGGTTCGAATCCCGCCGGGGGCACTTTGGCCGGAATCGACGGGAGCGTGGGAGCGAGGCGCGACGAGCTGCTGCTGCGGCCTCCGTGCGACGGCGAGGAGGAAGACTCGGTCCGGCTCGGGCGCATCCACGACGAGATCGACCGCGGCTTCGATGCGCTGCGCGACATCGAGGACGGCGTCTCCGTCTTCGGCTCGGCGCGGATCGGGGAGGGCCACCGCCTCTACGAGCTCTGCCGCGAGACCGGCGCCTGTCTCGCGCAGCACGGCTTCACGGTGATCACCGGCGGCGGGCCCGGCCTGATGGAGGCGGCGAACCGCGGCGCCGCCGAGGCCGGCGGCCTCTCGGTCGGCCTCAACATCGAGCTGCCGAGCGAGCAGCGGATGAACCCCTACGTCACCCGGCCCCTGAACTTCCACTACTTCTTCGCCCGCAAGCTGATGTTCGTCCGCTACGCGCGGGCCTTCGTCATCTTCCCGGGCGGCTTCGGAACCCTCGACGAGATGTTCGAAAGCCTGACCCTGATCCAGACCCGCCGCATCCAGCACTTCCCGACGATCCTCGTCGAGCCCGACCACTGGCGACCGCTCCTCGGCTGGCTCGACCAGCTCGAGGACGGCGACCTGATCGCCCCCGGCGACAAGGAGCTGCTGATCTTCGCCGAAACCCCTGGCGAGGTCTGCGACAACGTGCTTGAGGCGAGCCGGAGGCAGAGACAGCTGGTCTGACTACGGTCGGGGTGGCGTGTCGATCGGGGTCGGCCCGCCGAGGTGGAATCCTTGGGCGGACGATCCTGTACTCGAGGGCGATCTCCTCGGCTCGCTCGAGCAGCGCCGGTGCAGCTCGAAGTCCCGAGCAGGGCCGACGATCGCCTTGACCAGGTGGAGGGATTGGAGTCCAGGTCGCGGACGAAATCGCCGAAGTCGTCCGGCGCGCCACTCCGCGGCCCGTCTCGATCAGGCCCCTGGCGAATGCCTCCCCCGCGGTCAGGTCGTCGACCAGCGCGGTCTCGGTGATCTCGAAGACGAGGTCTTCCAGGATCCACGCTCCCGTCGCTTGCAGCTCCGCCTCGATCAGCGCCAGGAAGTCGGCGCTGGCCAGCGAAGCTCGCCGAGAGGTTGGCCTCGATCCTTCGTCCCTCGGCCGCCAGGCGGGTCGCTTGGCGCACCACCCATTCGTCGATCTCCACGATCAGCCCGTATCGCTTCGCGGTCGGCAGGAAGCGCCGGGCAGGACCACCTCGCCGTCGGGAGTGTTCATGCGCAGCAGCAACTCCTCGCTGCTCCGGTCGAGTGTCCTCCTTTTGGCGCTGGCGGGGGCGAATTTCTCCGCGGGCGCCGCCGGGGCCGACCCGCGCTCCTCGGCGCCAGCTGGGATCGGAGCGGACTAGTGGCGGAAATGCCGGTGCTTGGTGAGGCCATCGCGACAGGTCGTCGCCGAGCCTCGTCACGTCATGGTCGTTTCCAGAAGCCGCCGAGCTGAATCCACGGTCAGCAGCCCTCGATCGCCAACTCGGCCGTCGGCGAGGCGTCCGGCGACGGCTGAACCGGCGAGCAGGCCGGCGGCCTGCTCGTCGCGGGCGGCGCGGCACTTCTCGACGAGGCGGACCGAGGTCGACGCGGCTCATCTGGCCAGCGCCGATCGAGGTGGCGCCGTCCTTGGCGATCACGATCGCGTGGAGCGGACCCGCCGGACCACGGTCAGGCGAAGAGCATGTCTCGCCACTGCTGCTCGCTCGGCTGGGTCTTCGTCACCACCTCCATCAGCTCGCGAGGCTCGAGGTCGCCGTCGCGGTCCTGGATCCAGCATGCCGCCGAGCACGCGTTTGACGTCGCGCTCGCCCGGATCAGGCTGGCGGCGCTCCTCGCAGAGGATCCGGATCGCCTCCTTGCGCCGCGGCGTCGAGGCGTCCTCGACCCGGGGCGATCAGCACCTCGACGAAGTTCCTGTTCAGCTGCTCGGCGAGCTCGGCGCCGATCGGCCGGTTCAGCGCGATCACTCCGCCGTAGGCGGAGAGCGGGTCGCAGGCGAGCGCCTTCAGGTAGGCCTCCAGCGCGTCGGCGCCGACCGCTACCCCGCAGGGGTTGTTGTGCTTGACGATCACGCAGGCCGGCTCCTCGAAGTCGCCGACCAGGCCGCGGGCGGAGTCGAGGTCGAGCACGTTGTTGAAGGAGAGGGCCTTGCCGTGGAGCTTGGAGACCCGCGAGAGGATGTGGGTGCGGACGCCGGCTTCCGAGTAGAGAGCCGCCCGCTGGTGCGGGTTCTCGCCGTAGGAGAGGTCGAGCACCTTCTCGTAGGCGATCGCCAGGTGTTCGGGGAAATCCTCGTACTCGGTCGAGAACCAGCGGCTGATCGCGGCGTCGTAGCGGGCGGTCTGGGCAAAGGCCTCATTGGCCAGCCAGTGCCGGGTCGAGGCCGAGATCTCGCCGCCGGACTCCTCGAGCTCGGCGCAGACGGCGTCGTAGGACTCCGGCTTGACGACGACCGCGACGCCCTCGTGGTTCTTCGCCGCGGCCCGGATCATCGTCGGCCCGCCGATGTCGATGTTCTCGATCGCGACCTCGGGCGCCGCGTCGTGAGTGGAGACGGTCTGCTCGAAGGGGTAGAGGTTGACGCAGACCACGTCGATCGGCTCGATCCCCTCGCGCGCGAGCGTCGCCATGTGCTCGGGGTCGCCCCGCCGCGCCAGCAGCGCCGCGTGCAGCCGCGGGTGCAGCGTCTTCACCCGGCCGTCGAGGATCTCCTCCTGGCCGGTGAACTCGGAGACGTCGGTCACGGTCAGGCCGGCATCGCGCAGGGCGGTGGCGGTGCCGCCGGTGGAGAGGATCTCGACGCCGAGGGCGGCGAGGCTCTTGGCGAAGTCGGCGATGCCGGTCTTGTCGGAGACCGAGATCAGCGCCCGGCGCACCCGGATCGCGCCGTCGCTCACGGCCTCGCTTCCGGTATCTGCGCCTGCCTCAGTCATCGATTGCGACGACGCTCGGGTCGTCGGCGTCGATCCTAACCCGGCCCTCAGAGATCATGCGGATCGCTTCCGGGTAGAGCTCGTGCTCGACCGCGTGGATCGCCGCCTCCAGGCGCTCGCGGTCGCGGTCGGGCGGTACCGGCACCTCGCGCTGCAGCAATGGCGGCCCGGTGTCGACCCCCTCGTCGACGAAGTGCACGGTGACCCCGGTCACCTCGACCCCGGCCGCCAGCGCCTGCCCGATCGCGTCGAGGCCGGGGAAGGCCGGAAGCAGCGCGGGGTGGATGTTGATCACGCGGTTGCGGAAGCGGGCGACGAAGGCGTCGCTGAGCAGCTGCATGTAGCCGGCGAGGACGACCAGGTCGGCGCCCCTCGACTGGATCCAGTCGCCCATCGCGGCGTCGCGCGCGGCCCGGTCGGGGTACTCGGAGCGCGGGAAGACGGCGGCCGGCACGCCCGCCGCCGCCGCCCGCTCCAGCGCCCGCGCCGCCGGCTTGTCGGAGCCGACCCCGACCACCTCGATCCCGTCACGGCCGTGCAGCTCGTCGAGGATCGCCTGGAGGTTGGTGCCGCTTCCAGAGGCGAGGACGACGAGCTTGAAGTTGCGGGCCACCGCGGCATCTTCGCGCAGCCGTCCGCCGCCGGTGGCTCGGCCGTGCTCGCCGTCGAGGAAAAAGCGAGCAGACGCCGTCAGTCAGCCGGACGCCGGCACCACGGCGATGTCCTCGAGCGCGAACTTGCCGTTTGCCTCGTCGGGGTCGCCGAGCGGGTAGTGGCCGCTGAAGCAGGCGTCACAGTGATCATCGGCGCTGCCGGCGATCGCCTCGTAGATGCCGGCGAGCGAGAGGTAGGCGAGCGAGTCCACATCGAGCTCGTCGGCGATCTCGTCGATGGTGCGGCCGTGGGCGACCATTTCCTCGCGGGTCGACATGTCGATGCCGTAGTGGCAGGGGTTGCGGATCGGCGGCGCCGAGATCCGCAGGTGCACCTCGCGGGCGCCGGCGTCGCGCAGCATGCCGACGATCTGGCGGGTGGTATTGCCGCGCACGATCGAGTCGTCGACGACGACGATCCGCTGCCCGGCGAGGATCTCGGGCAGCGGGTTGAACTTCAGCCGCAAGCCGTGTTTGCGCAGCTCCTGACCGGGCTGGATGAAGGTCCGCGCCACGTAGCGGTTCTTGATCAGCCCGTCGTCGCGGGGCAGTCCCGAGGCGCGCGCGAACCCCGCCGCCGCCGGGTTGCCGGAATCGGGGACGGGGATCACCAGGTCGGCGTCGGCCGGCGCCTCGGCCCAGAGGATCTCGCCCATCCGCCCGCGCGCCTGCTGCAGGACCTTGCCCTCGAGCCGGCTGTCGGGGCGGGAGAAGTAGATGTGCTCGAAGACGCAGGTCGCGCGGCGCTCGGTCTTCACCACCTGCCGCGTCTCCAGGCCGCGCTCGGTCAGGGAGACCATCTCGCCGGGATGCACCTCGCGCATCAGCTCGGCGCCGATGATGTCGAAGGCGCAGCTCTCCGAGGCGACGACGAAGCGGTCGTCGAGGCGCCCCAGCGACAGCGGCCGGATCCCGTGCGGGTCGCGGAAGGCGACGATCGCGCGCTTGGTCATCACCACCGTCGAGTAGGCGCCCTCCAGGCGCGGCATCACGTCGGAGACCGCGTCCTCGATCAGCTTGCCGCCGTGGGAGGAGAGCAGGGCCGCGATGATCTCCGAGTCGGAGGTGCCACGGAAGTCGATTCCCCGCTCCCTTAGCTCGCCCCAGAGCTCGACCGCGTTGGTCAGGTTGCCGTTGTGGGCGAGGGCGACCTCGCGGCCGTCGTCGCGCCAGACGGGTTGCGCGTTCTCCCAGGAGCCGCCGCCGGTTGTCGAGTAGCGGACGTGGCCGATCGCCATGTCGCCCTCCAGCGCTCGCAGCTTCTCCTCGTCGAAGACCTGGGAGACGAGGCCCGAGTCCCGCAGGGTGGTGATGTGGCCGCCCTCGCAGGTGGCGATCCCGGCCGACTCCTGGCCCCGATGCTGGAGCGCGTAGAGGCCGAAGTAGGCGAGGCGGGCCACGTCATGGCCGGGTGCGTATACGCCGAACACCCCGCACTCGTCGTGCGGCCCATCGCGGTCGATCAGGAGCCGCTCGTCGGGAGTCAAAAGCGCGTATTCCTCGCTGGATAGAGAGACGGGACGCGCAGGCGGTCTGCCTACTCCCGCAGGTTAGCAACGGGTGAAGATCACAAAGAGGCCAGGCTCTCGCCGCTCTCGGGATCGAACAGATGGAGCTTGGCGGTGTCGGCCCAGAGCTGGGCCCGCTCGCGGCGCCGCACCTCGCTGGTCGGATCGAGCCTGGCGACGACCTGCTCCTCGCCCTCGCGCAGGTTGGCCGCCCCGGTCTCGTCGAGGCTGTCGGCGACCAGGTCGGCGAGCTGGTCGGACTCGACCCCCTCGGACTCGATGTGGAGGTAGGCGTAGAGGTCGGAGCCGAGCGACTCGACCAGGTCGATCTCCGCCTCGAAGACGAGGCCCCGCTCCTGCCGGAGGTCTCCGATCACGGAGACGTCCTCGAAGTTCTCCGGCCGCAGGCCGGCGATCACGTGCCCGTCGCCGTGAGCGCCCGCCAGCTCGCCCACCTCGACCTCCCCGATCGGCAGCTTCACCCTGCCGCCGGAGAGTTCGCCCGGCATGAAGTTCATCGCCGGCGAGCCTATGAACCCGGCGACGAAGAGGTTCTTGGGGTTGTCATAGAGCTCCGCCGGCGTTCCGACCTGCTGCAGGACGCCGGAGCGCATCACCGCGACGCGATCGCCGAGGGTCATCGCCTCGGTCTGGTCGTGGGTGACGTAGACCGTCGTGGTTTCGAGTTCCGACTGCAGCCGCGCCACCTCGGTCCGCATCTGCACCCGCAGCTTCGCGTCGAGGTTGGAGAGCGGCTCGTCCATCAGGAAGGCTTTCGGCTCGCGGACGATCGCCCGTCCCATCGCCACCCGCTGGCGCTGGCCGCCCGAGAGGTTGGCCGGGCGCCGGTCGAGGTGCTGGGTCAGGTCGAGGGTTCGCGCCGCCCCCTCGACCTTGCGGTCGATCTCCTCCTTGTCCACCCGCGCCAGCTTCAGTGCGAAGCCCATGTTGTCGCGCACGGTCATGTGCGGGTACAGCGCGTAGTTCTGGAAGACCATGGCGATGTCGCGATCCTTAGGCGCCCGGTGGTTGACCTGCTCGCCGCCGATCTTCAGCTCTCCCTTGGAGATGTCCTCGAGGCCGGCGATCATCCTCAGCGCCGTCGACTTGCCGCAGCCGGAGGGACCGACGAGGATCATGAACTCCCCGTCATCGATCGCGAGATCCATCTCCTTGACGGCTTCGTAGCCGTCGGCGAAGACCTTCGAGACTCCTTCGAGAACTATCTCTGCCATGGCGTTGCTCCTTATCCCTTGACGGCGCCGGCGGTGAGCCCGGCGACGATTCGGCGCTGGAAGAACAGGACGAAGACGATGATCGGGACCGTCACCACCACCGCGGCGGCGGCGATGCTGCCGGTCGGCTGGGTGAACGACGACTCACCGGTAAAGAAGGCGAGGGCGGCTGGCACGGTGCGCGAGGCATCCGAGGAGGTCAGCGAGATCGCGAAGAGGAAGTCGTTCCAGGCGAAGATGAAGACGAGGATCGCCGCCGTGAACACGCCGGGCGCGGCCAGCGGCACGATCACCTTGCTGAAGGCCTGGAACGGGGTCGCGCCGTCCACCTGCGCCGCCTGCTCGAGGTCCCACGGGATCTCGCGGAAGAAGGCCACGAGGACGTAGATCGCCAGCGGCAGCGAGAAGGTCAGGTAGGGGATGATCAGGCCCGGATAGGTGTCGTAGAGGCCGAGCGCGCGCCACATGTCGAACAGTGGCCCGACGGTGGAGATCGGCGGGAACATCGCGATCGCCAGCGCCCCGGCGAGGATCAGGCGCTTGCCGGGGAAGTCGAGCCGGGCGATCGCGTAGGCGGCGAAGGAGGCGAGGGTGATCGCGATCGCCGTCGTGATCAGCGCGATCGCGATCGAGTTGATCAGCGGTTTGATGAAGGGGCTTTCGCTGATCCCGCCTTCGAACAGGCTCTTGTAGTTGTCGAAGGAGATTTCGGAGGGGATGAAGCGCTGGTCGGCGATCGCTTCCGGCGGCTTCAGCGAGAGCGAGATCAACCAGATCACCGGGACCAGCGCGAAGATCAGCACCAAGACGATGGCGATGCTCCAGTAGACGTAGTCGCGGCTTCCACGTCCCATCGTCAGCCTCCCGGTCGCCCTTCGTCGAGCCGCGTCCCGAACCCCCTGACGAAGAGGAACGCGATCAGGAAGACGCAGAGGAAGATCAGCACCGAGACCGCCGAGCCGAGGCCGAGGTTGAGGCGCGAGATCAGCTGGTTGTAGCCGAGGATCGAGACCGATTCGGTGTCCAGGGCGCCGCGGGTCATGATGAAGATCGTGTCGAAGACGCGGAAGCCGTCGAGGGTGCGGAAGAGCAGTGCGACGAGGATCGCCGGCTTCATCAGCGGCAGGGTGATGCGGAAGAAGCGCTGCGTCGCGGTGGCTCCGTCGACCTTGGCCGCCTCATAGAGCTGGCCGTCGATCGTCACCAGCCCGGCCAGCAGCAGCAGCGCCATGAACGGCGTCGTCTTCCAGACCTCGGCGAGGATGATCACGGCGAAGGAGCTGAAGCGGCCGCCGAACCAGTCCATTTCTTCGGAGATCAGTGGCAGGTGGTTGACGAAGCCGGTGTCCGGGGCGAAGGCGAACTGC
>JAXLTB010000010.1:0-80472 GCA_046330295.1 Solirubrobacterales bacterium
TCGGCCCTGCTCATCGCCCAACCCTCATGGCGCGGCCTCCGCCGGGGGTGCGTACGGCGTGCCCTCGGTCTCGGCCGCGCCCTCGCGCCAGCGTCGCGACATGCCGCGCAGGACGAGAATCGCCGTGGTCCCGATCGCCGCGTAGAGGAGCAGCACGAGGCCGAAGCTGAACCAGATCCCGCCGGCCTGGGTCACCGCTTCGGAGGTCCGCATGTAGCCCTGGACGATCCAGGGCTGGCGGCCGACCTCGGTCACGATCCAGCCGCACCAGAGGGCGAGCACGGCGGCGCCGCCGGAGATCGAGACCGCGCGCAGGAACCAGGGCGTCTGCGGGATCTCCCTCCGTTTCCACCAGGCGAAGGCGAACCAGGCACCGAGCGCGAGCAGGGCGGTGCCGATCCCGACCATCGCGTCGAAGGCGAGATGCAGCAGGGTGTTGGCCGGCGGCCTGTTCTGCGGTGGGATGTCGTTCAGCCCGGTGACCTTGGTGTCGGCGCTGAAGCCGACCAGGAAGGAGTCGAGATCGGGGATCGGGATCGCCGCCTTGACGCCGTCGGAGGTGCAGATGCCGCCGACGTACTCGGTCTGGTGGCCACCGGTCTCCTGGATGCACTCCATGCCGGCGAACTTGGCCGGCTGGTGGTCGGCGACAGCCCGCGCCGCGGTGTCGCCGACAAGGAGCTGGACCGGGGTGCGGATGCACCCGATCGTCAGCGGGATCAGCAGTCCCAGCCGGTGCAGGCGGTCGCGACGCCCTTTCAGCATCCCGATCGCGTAGATGGAGGCGAGGAGGAAGCCGACGACCATGTAGGCGGCGAGGATCATGTGCGGCACCTCGTAGCCGGTCGCGGGGTTGATCAGCACCTTCAGCGGGTCGGTGTCGACGACCTTTCCGGCGGCGTCGAGTGTGAAGCCCTGCGGCTGGTTCATCCAGGAGTTGGCGGCGACGACGGCGAAGGCGCCGCCGATGCCGGTGATCACCATCGGCACCCCGGACCAGAAGTGCGCCCAGCCCGAGAGCCGCTTCCAGCCGTAGATGTAGATCGCGAGGAAGATCGCCTCGCAGAAGAAGAAGATCCCCTCGATCGCGAAGGCGATGCCGAAGGCGGCGCCGAAGCGCTCCATGAAGCGCGGCCACAGCAGCCCGAACTCGAAGCTGAGAACGGTGCCGGTGACGGCGCCGACGGCGAAAGTGATCGCCATCGCCTTCGACCAGCGCCGGGCCAGCTCCATCGCGTCCTCGTCGCCGCGCTTGAGACCGATGTAGTTGGCGAGAAGGATCGTCGCCGGCAGGGCGACCCCGAGACAGGAGAGGACGATGTGAAAGCCGAGGGTGAAAGCCATCTGCTCGCGGGCGGCGAGCAGGTTCGATGCCGACGCCGCCAGCGGGAGCGGGTCGAGCGCGGGCACCTACTGCTCGCGCCTCGCGTTGCGGTAGCGGCGGATCAGCGCGTTTGTGGAGCTGTCGTGGCGCAGCTTCGGCTCCCTGCCGGCCTCGAGCTCGGGGATGATCTTCACCGCCAGCGCCTTCCCCAGCTCAACCCCCCACTGGTCGAAGGAGTCGATGCCCCAGACGGCCCCCTGGGTGAAGACGCTGTGCTCGTAGAGGGCGACCAGCGCACCCAGGGTCTCCGGGGTGAGGCGATCGGCGAGGATCGTGTTGGAGGGTCGATTGCCCTCCATCACCCGGTGGGGGACGACCGCCTCCGGCGTTCCCTCCTCGCGCACCTGCTCGGCGGTTTTGCCGAAGGCGAGCGCCTCGCCCTGAGCGAAGACGTTGGACATCAGCAGGTCGTGGTGATCGCCGAGCGGGTTGTTGGAATGGGCGAAGCCGATGAAGTCGCAGGGGATCAGCCGCGTTCCCTGGTGAATCAGCTGGTAGAAGGAGTGCTGGCCGTTGGTCCCCGGCTCGCCCCAGAAGATCGCCCCGGTGTCGTAGTCGACGCGGGCACCGTCGACTGTGACGTGCTTGCCGTTGGACTCCATCGTCAGCTGCTGCAGGTAGGCGGGAAAGCGGTGCAGGTACTGGTCGTAGGGCAGGACCCCGCAGGTTTGAGCGCCGAAGAAGTCGCCGTACCAGACCGAGAGCAGGCCCATCAGCATCGGCAGGTTGGAGCCGGCGGGCGTCTCGCGGAAATGCTCGTCCATCGCGTGGAAACCGGCGAGCATCTCGGCGAAGTGGGCGGGGCCAATCGCCAGCATCGTCGAGAGCCCGATCGCCGAGTCCATCGAGTAGCGGCCCCCGACCCACTCCCAGAAGCCGAACATGTTGTCGGTGTCGATCCCGAACCCGGCGACCTCGTCGGCATTGGTGGAGACGGCGACGAAGTGCTTGGCGACCGCAGACTCGTCGCCCCCGAGACCGGAAAGGAGCCACTCGCGGGCGCTGCGAGCGTTGGTCATCGTCTCCAGCGTCGTGAAGGTCTTCGAGGAGATCACGAAGAGGGTCTCCTCGGGATCGAGGTCGCGGGTCGACTCGACGAAGTCGGTGCCGTCGACGTTGGAGACGAAGCGAAAGGTGATCTCACGGCGGCTGAAGTGGCGCAGCGCCTCGTAGGCCATCACCGGGCCGAGGTCGGAGCCGCCGATGCCGACGTTGACGACGTTGCGGATCGGCCTTCCGCTGTGGCCCCGCCACTCGCCCGAGCGAACTCGCTCGGCGAAGTCGCCCATCCGGTCGAGCGTCTCGTGGACCTCCTTGACGACGTCGACCCCGTCGACGACGAGCGAGCGGTTGCGCGGCATCCGCAGCGCTACGTGGAGGACGGCACGGTCCTCGGAGATGTTGATGTGCTCGCCGGCGAACATCGCTTCGCGGCGCTTCTCGACGCCGCGCTGGCGAGCCAGCTGGCCGAGCAGCATCACCGTCCCGTCGCTGATCCGGTTCTTCGAGAAGTCGAGGTAGAGGCCGGCGCCCTCGGCGATGAGGCGCTCGCCGCGCTTCGGGTCTGCGGCGAAGAGGTCGCGCAGGTGAGTGCCGCGAATCTTCTCGTGATGGGCCTCAAGCTCGGCCCAAGCCGGCAGCTCCCGCAGCGGCGACTCGCCTGTCACCCGGCGGCGACCCCGCGCTGGGAGGAGATCGCCTTCAGCATTCCGTCCCAGGATTTGGCGAAGCTTGCCTTGCCCTCCTCCTGGAGGCGGGCGGCCAGGGCGGCGACGTCGATCCCGGCCCGATCGAACTCGGCGAGAACCTGCTCGGAGTTGCCGCCATCGACGGGCAGCAGGTCTCCGACCTGACCGTGGTCGGCAAAGGCCTTCAGGGTCGGGTCCGGCATCGTGTTGACCGTGAACGGGGAGGCGAAGGCTTCGACGTAGAGCGTGTCGGAGGCATTCGGGTCCTTGGTCCCGGTGCTGGCCCAGAGCAGCCGCTGCGCGCGGGCGCCCTCGTTCGCCAGCCGCAGCCAGCGGTCGGAGTCGAGCAGCTCTCGGTAGGCGCGGTAGGCGCGGCCGCCGATCGCGATCCCGAGCCGGTTGTGCAGCTCTGCCGGCACCTGGTCGGCGACGGCGACGTCCCAGCGGCTGATGAAGATCGAGGCGACCGAGGCGACGTCGGGGTCCAACCCCGCCTCGATGCGGCGTTCGATCCCGCGCATGTAGGCATCGGCGGCGCGGATGTACTGCTTGTCGTCGAAAAGCAGGGTGACGTTGACCGGCACCCCGGCGAAGATCGACTCCTCGATCGCCTCGCGGCCGGCCTCGGTGCCGGGGATCTTGATGAAGATGTTGTCGCGCTCGGCCTTGGCGTGTAGGCGTGCCACCTGCTCGATCGTCGCCTCGGCGTCGTCGGCGAGCAGGGGCGAGACCTCGAGCGAGACGAACCCGTCGACGCCGACGGTGCGTTCGTGGACGCCGCCGAAGAGGTCGGCCGCGTCGCGCAGGTCGGCGATCGCCAGCTCGAAGAAGATGCGCTCGTCCGCGTTGGCGCCGACGCCCTCGCCGGCGTCGGCCCCGGCGGCGACCTCGGCTATCTGCGCGTCGTAGGCCTCGCCGGCGGATATCGCCTTGTCGAAGATCGTCGGGTTCGAGGTCAGGCCGGTCACCGAGAGCTCCTCGATGTAGCTCCGGAGCGTCCCGTCGGCCAGCATCGTCCGGGTGATGTTGTCGAGCCAGAGGCTCTGGCCCACCTCGTGCAGTCGTGCGGTTGCCTTCACGAGCGACCTCCTTCAGGTCGTTGGAGAGTTGACGGCTGCGCGCATCGCGACCTCGCGCGCAACCTCGACGATCCTGTCCGGGGTGAACCCGAACTCCGCCTCGACGTCCTTGAATGGCGCCGACTGGCCGAAGGTCTCCATGCCGATGATCGTCCCGGCGTCGCCGACGTAGCGCTCCCAACCGAGCGTCGAGCTCTCCTCGATCGAGATCCTCGTCGTGACCTCCGGCGGCAGCACCTCGTCGCGGTACTCGGCCTCTTGGCGGTCGAAGATCTCCCAGCAGGGAAGGCTGACGACACGCGAGCGGATTCCCTCGCCGCTGAGCTGCTCGTGGGCGCCGAGGGCGAGCTGGACCTCGCTGCCGGTCGCGATCAGGATCAGCTCCGGGTCGCCGCCGTCGGCATCGGCGAGAACGTAGCCGCCGCGCCGCACTCCCTCGGCCGAGGCGTAGCGGGAGCGATCGAAGATCGGCACGTTCTGGCGGGTGAGGACCAGCGCGATCGGGTTGTGGGTGCGTTCGATCGCAAGGCGCCAGGCCTCGGCGACCTCGTTGGCGTCGGCGGGGCGAATCACATCGAGATGCGGCATCGCCCGCAGCGAGGAGAGCTGCTCGATCGGCTGGTGGGTGGGGCCGTCCTCGCCGAGGCCGATCGAGTCGTGGGTGAAGAGGTGGATGACCGGCAGCTCCATCATCGCCGAGAGGCGGATCGCAGGTCGCGCGTAGTCGGAGAAGGTCAGGTAGGTCGACCAGAGCGGGCGCAGCTTCGAGAGCGAGAGGCCGCTGCAGGCCGCCGCGGCGGCGTGTTCACGGATCCCGAAGTGGATCTGGCGGCCGGAGAAGCTGCCGGGCTCGAAGCCGGCGGCGCCGTCGAAGGTCAGCCGCACCGAGGTCGAGTCGGTGAGGTCGGCCGAGCCGGCGATCAACCAGGGGACCCGCTCGCCGATCGCGTTCTGGACCTTGTTGGAGGCCTTGCGGGTGGCGAGCCCCTTCTCTTCGTCGGCCTCGAAGGAGGGAATCCCGGCGTCCCAGTCGTCGGGCAGCCGGCGCCGCTGCATCATCTCGATCTCGGCCGCCAGCTCGGGCTGCTCCGCCCGGTAGGACTCGAGAGTCTGCTCCCAGGCGGCGCGGAGCTCGCCACCGCGCTTGCCGACACCCTCGGCGAAGCGCTCCTTGACGCCGTCGGGGACGAGGAACTGCGCGTCCTCGGGCCATCCGTAGGCACGCTTGGTCAGCTTCACCTCCTCCTCCCCCAGCGGTTCGCCGTGGGCCGACTCGGTGTCCTGCTTGTTCGGCGAGCCCCAGCCGATGTGGCTGTCGACGACGATCAGCGTCGGGCGGCCGACCTCGGCCTTGAACTGCTCGAAGGCGCGTGACAGAAGCGCCTCGTCGTTGGCGTCGCCGACCCTGACCACGTTCCAGCCGTAGCCCTCGAAGCGGCTCAGCACGTCGTCGTCGTAGGCGAGAGCGGTGTCGCCGTCGATCGTGATGTGGTTGTTGTCATAGAGCCAGCAGAGGTTGTCGAGCTTGAGGTGCCCGGCGAGCGATGCCGACTCGTGCGAGACGCCCTCCATCAGGCAACCGTCGCCGGCGAGCGCATAGACGTCGAAGTCGAAGAGGGTCGCCCCGGGGCGGTTGAAGCGCTCGGCCTGCCACTTGGAGGCGAGAGCCATCCCGACCGAGGTCGCGATCCCCTGGCCCAGCGGGCCGCTCGTCGTCTCCACGCCGGTGGTCCAGCGGTACTCGGGGTGGCCCGGCGTGCGCGAGTGGAGCTGGCGGAACTCTTCGATCTCGTGCAGGCTGACCGCTGGCTCGTCGAGCAGGTTGTAGTCGGCGTCGACCCGCCGCACCCCGGCCAGGTAGAGCATCGAATAGAGCAGCATCGAGGCGTGGCCGGCCGAGAGCACGAAGCGGTCCCGGTTGGGCCAGATCGGGTCGGCGGGGTCATAGCGGAGGAAGCGCTGCCAGAGCGTGTAGGCGACGGGCGCCATCGACATCGGCGTCCCCGGATGCCCGGAATGGGCCTTCTGCACCGCGTCGATCGAGAGGGTGCGGATCGTGTTGATCGCGAGCTGGTCGATGTCCTGAGCCATGACGAGTGCCCGATCCTAGCCATTACGGCCCGGCGGCAGATAACTCCCCGTTGTCGCCCGCCGGATGTGGCCCCCAGTCTCACCCATCAACCAAAGCCGTGCATCCATCGTGGCGCGGATAAAGTCCAGCCGGTGACCGGGGCTGATACGGAGAAGCGGCTCGCGGCCGAGGCCGCCGCGGAGCTGGTCGAGAGCGGGATGGCGGTCGGGTTGGGGACCGGATCGTCCGTTGGCCACCTGCTGCCGGCGATCGCCCGCCGCGGTCTCAGGGAGATCCGTTGCGTGGCCACCTCGGTCGCCACCGAGGAACAGGCGCGAGAGCTGGGGATCCCGATCGAGGAGTTCAAGACGCTGCAGCGATTGGACATCGCGATCGACGGCGCCGACGAGGTGACCCCGGACGGCTGGCTGATCAAGGGGGGTGGCGCCGCTCACCTGCGGGAGAAGATCGTCGCCGCGGCCGCCGAGCGCTTCGTGGTCATCGGCGACTCGAGCAAGCCGGTGGACGCCCTGCGCGGGCCGGTGCCGCTGGAGCTGTTTGCCTTCGGCATCGCCTCGACCCTCGCCCGGCTCGGTGACGAGGTGGAGCTGCGCGACGTTCCCACCAGCCCCGACGGCGGCGTCATAGCCGATTACCGCGGCGGCGGGCTGGAAGACCCGGGGGCGCTCGCGGCCCGCCTCGAGGCCGATCCCGGCGTCGCCGCCCATGGCCTCTTCCCGCCGGCGATGGTCAGCGAGGTCTTCATCGGCAGAGGCGAAGAGGTGGAAAGGTCGACCATCCGCCGCTGATGGACCCGGTCGAGAGCGCGGCCGAGATCGCCAGCGCCGTGTTCGACGCCCCGACGCGCAATCGCTCGGCGGCGACGCCTCCTTCGCGTCAGGAAGCAGGCACGGCGGCGCCGACGGCGTGGACGCCGCCGTCGACGTGGAGGATCTCGCCGGTCGTTCCCCGCGCGAGGTCGGAAAGCAGGAACAGCGCGGCGTCGGCCACCGGGGTCGGGTCGTCGACCTCCCAGCCGAGCGGCGCCCGCTCCGACCAGGCCGATTCGAGGTCGGAGAAGCCGGGGACGCCCGACGCCGCCGCGGTGCGGATCGGGCCGGCGGCGACCAGGTTGACCCGCACGCCCTGCGGGCCGAGGTCTCTGGCGAGGTAGCGGCTGACGGACTCCAGCGCCGCCTTGGAGACACCCATCCAGTCGTAGGAGGGCCAGGCGACGGTGGCGTCGAAGTCGAGCCCCACGAGGCTGCCCCCGTCCGCCATCAGCGGCGCGAGTGAGGAGGCCAGGGCCTTGAAGGAGTAGGCGCTGGTCTCGAAGGCGGATGCGGCGCTCGCGCGCGGCGTCCCCAGGAAGTCGCCGCCGAGCGCGTCGGCTGGAGCGAAGGCGATCGCGTGCACGGCGCCATCGACCCCTCCCCAGCGGCTGCCGAGGTCCTCGCGCAGCGCCGCCAGGTCGCCGTCGACGTTGACGTCGAGCTCGAGCACCTCGGGCGGGGACGGGAGGCCGGCGGCGGCGCGTTCGGTCATCCGCTTGATCCGCCCGAAGCTGGTCAGCAGCACCTCCGCCCCTTCGGCCTGGGCGCGCTCGGCGATCGAGAAGGCGATGCTTTGCCTGTTCACCACCCCGGTGACCAGGATCCGCTTGCCCTCGAGGATCACAGATAGACCTCTTCCCGCGGCGAGGCGGTGAGGGCCGGCTCGGCCTCGCGGCGCCAGACGACCCGGACCTTGGCCAGGGTGACGACCTCGTCGCGCTGGTTGACGATCTTCCAGTTGAAGACGACCAGGCCGGTCGCGCCGTCGAGCTCCTTCTTGGACTCCAGCTCGCCCTCGACCCGGATCGTGTCGCCGATCCGCACCGGCCGCTTGAAGGCGACCCGCTCGAACCCGCGCAGTGCGAGCACGTGCTCGGGGTCCAGCGGGACCAGGCCGACGCAGTAGGAGAGCAGCAGCATCCCGTGCGCGATGCGTCCGTTGAACTCGCTTGCGGCCGCCCACTCGACGTCGGTGTGCAGCGGGTGGTGGTCGCCGGTCAGAGTGGCGAAGGAGACCAGGTCGGTCTCGGTGATGGTGCGCCCGGGCGAGCGGAAGCGCCCACCCACCTCGAGCCGGTCGAAATCGCGGGAGAGTGAGTCGCCCATCAGGAACCGCCTCCTTGGAAATCGCCTCGGATGCCGAAATGGGCCCGCAGCGAGAGGGCGATCTCCTGAGTCGCTCGTTCGTGGCCCTGGGCCGACGGGTGCAGGCCGTCGGCTGAGAAGTTGGCGCGATCAGTGAGGCCGGGGTGGCCGGCGACGTTGAGGCAGGGGACGCCGTGGCGGGCGGCGACGGTCCTCGTCACGCCGTTGAGCTCGGAGAGCGCCTTGACGAGGCGGGCCTTGGTCCGCGGCCGCAGTTCCATGAAGTGCCAGCTCTCGGGGGCGGTGGCGGTGAGAATCGCCGCTTCCGGGGCGGCATCGCGCAGCCTGCGCAGGATCTCGGAGAAACGGTGTTCGTAGCCGACGATGTCGGGGCGGGAGGTGAGCAGGACGTCGTTTGCGCCGCAGATCACGGTGACGAGGTCGGGTCGCAGCTCGGCCGCGGTCGAGACCTGCTCGAGGACGGCGGCGCTGCTGGCCCCGTCGACGGCCAGGTTGCGATACACGAGCTCGGGGTTGACGACGCGCAGCGAGGCGGCGAGACGGTCGGCCCAACGCTCTCCTTCGGCCGATCCCTGGCCGGCGGTGAAGCTGTCGCCGAGCGCCACGTAGGTCGAGACGACCCGCCCCCGGACCGCCTTGCTCGTCATCGGGGCTCCCGCGGGCGGGTCGGAGACACTCATCTTCCCCCCAGGGACCGCAGGGCCCAGGCGAGCCGGTCGCGGCTGGCGGCGGGGTCGATCACCTCGTCGACCCAGCCGCTGGCCGCCGCCGCCGGCGCGGTCAGATGCTCGGCCGCGTAGGCGTCGGCAAGCTCGTCGTGGGAGGGGCCACCCGGCTCCTTCAGCGCCCGGTGGTGGACGATCCCGACCGCCTGGCGCGCGGCCATGATGCCGATCTGGGCGCCGGGCCAGGAGAAGACGACGTCGGCGCCGAGGTCTTTCGAGTTCATCGTGATCGCGGCGCCGCCGAAGGCCTTGCGCAGGACCAGCGTGACCTTGGGGACGGTGGCGCCGGCGAAGGCCCGCAGCAGCGAGGCGCCGTGGCGGATCACGCCCAGCTCCTCCTGCCGCTTGCCCGGCATGAACCCCGGGGTGTCGACGAAGACGACAAGGGGCAGGCGGAAGCGGTCGCAGGAGGCGACGAAGAGGGCCGCCTTCTCCGAGGCGGCGGCGTCGATGACGCCGCCCAGGGCGCGCGGCTGGTTCGCGATCAGCCCGACGGGGCGGCCCTCCAGCCGGGCGATCCCGGTGACCATGTTCGGGGCCCAGCGCGGCGAGAGCTCGAGGAAGCTGCCCTGGTCGAGGACGGCGCGGCCGACGTCGCGGACGTCATAGACCTTGCGCTGGTCGGCGGGAACGGTCGCACCCGGGTCGCCACCGTCGGGATCCACCGGCTCGGCGAACGGCAGCGGGCCGCCGATCGCCTGCGGCAGCAGGCCGAGCAGGTGGCGGGTGGCCTCGATCGCCCCGTCGGCGTCGGCCGCGAGCAGGTGGCAGACGCCGTTTCGCCCGTGTACCCGGGGGCCGCCGAGGTCCTCCATGCTGATCGTTTCGCCGAGCGCCTCCTGGACGACTTTTGGCCCGGTGAGGAACATCCGCGAATCGGCGGTCATCGCGACGAAGTCGGTCAGCGCCGGCGAGTAGGCGCCGCCGCCGGCCGAGACTCCGCTGACGACCGAGACCTGGGGGACCTTGTGCGAGAGCTCGACGCTGGCGCGGAAGATCCGGCCGTAGCCCGCCAGGGCGGCATGGCCCTCCTGGAGGCGGGCGCCGCCGGAGCGCACGAACCCGACCACCGGGGCGCCGGCATCGCCGGCCATCCGCAGCAGGCGGACGATCGTCTCCGCGTGCACTTCGCCCAGCGAGCCGCCGAGGAACAGGGGGTCCTGGGCGTAACAGAAGACCGGCCGCCCGGAGAGTTCTCCGGCGCCGGCGACGACGCCATCGCCCGGGGCGGCACGCTCGCCGAGCCGGGCCGAGGAGACGCCGCTGCGCAGCGGGCGGAAGCTGCCGGGATCGCAGAGGCGCTCGAGCTGCTCGAGCGGCGCCTCGGCGACGGGGGGGGCTGTGACCGCGGCGGTGGCCATCAGGCAGTCAGGCAGAGGACGGCATTGTGACCGCCGAACCCGAAGGAATCGGAAACGGCGACCAGGCGGCCGTTACCGTTCTCGATCGGTTTCGCCTGTCCGGGCACGTAGTCGAGGTCGAGCCCCTCCTCGGCCTCCTCCCAGCCGACCGTCGGCGGCGCCACGCGGCGGCGCAGCGCTTCGACCGTCGCGATCGCCTCGACCGCGCCGGCGGCGCCGAGCAGGTGCCCGATCGCAGACTTGGTCGAGCTGACGGGGATGTCGCCGGCCCTCTCCCCCAGCGCCAGCTTCAGCGCCATCGTCTCGCTGCGGTCGTTGAGCGGCGTCGAGGTACCGTGGGCGTTGACGTAGTCGACGTCGGCGGCGTTCAGCCCGGCGTCGGCGATCGCCAGCCCGATCGCTCGCGCCGCCTCGGTCCCTTCCGGCTGCGGCGCGGTCAGGTGGAACGCGTCGCAGGTGGCGCCGTAGCCGAGCACCTCGCCGAGGATCTCGGCCCCGCGGGCTTCCGCGGAGTCGCCGTCCTCCAGCACCAAGACGCCGGCGCCCTCGCCCATTACGAAGCCGTCGCGGCGGGCGTCGAAGGGGCGCGAGATCCCCGTCGGGGAGGTGGCTTCCATCGCCGAGAAGGCGGCGGTGGCGACGCCGGTGAGCGCCGCCTCGGCACCGCCGGCGACGACCGCGTCGGCGTCGCCGGCGCGGATGATCCGGGAGGCGTCGCCGAGCGCGTGGGCTCCGGCGGCGCAGGCGGAGACGACACCGTAGGTGTGACCGTGGAGGCCGTGTCGCATGGCCACCGCTGCCGAGGCGGCGTTGCCCATCATCAGCGGCACCGCGAGCGGGGACACCGCCTTCTCGCCGCTTGCGATCAGCTTCCGGGTCTGTTCCTCCAGCGAGGGCAGGCCACCGATACCGGTCCCGATCACGCAGCCGACCCTGTATGCCTCGTAGGGGAGGCCGTCCTCGCCGCCGGCCTGCGCGACAGCCTCCTCGGCGGCCGCGATCGCCATCTGCGTGAAGCGGTCGGAACGGCGCGCCTCCTTCTTGGAGAGGAAGTCGAGCGGGTCGAAGTCGAGGCAGCGGCCGAAGCCGTCCTCGATCCCGCACTCGCCGGCGCTCCAGCGCTCGATCAGGGGCTCGCTGCCGACCCCGAGTGGGGTTACGGCGCCGACGCCCGTTATGACGACACGGCGGGTCATCCTGCCTTCGTCACCACCAGATCGATGACCTCGCCGACCGTCTTCACGTCCTTGACGTCGTCGCCGCGAAGCTCGACCCCGAACTCGTCCTCGACGATCTGGGCCAGCTCGACCAGGTCGAGCGAGTCGACGTCGAGGTCCTCCAGGGTGGCCTCGCGCGAGAGCAGGTCGCGCTCGGTCCCGAGCTCCACCAGGCCGTCGTAGATCTTCGCCTCGACGTTCTCGGGGCTCACTTGTGTTGCCATCTATCTCTCCTTCTCGTTCATGCGCTGAGGCCGCCGTCCACGGTCAGCGTCGTTCCGGTTACGTATGAGGCCTCCTCGGAGGCCAGGAAGCGGATGCAGGCGGCGGCCTCCTCGGGCCTGCCGACCCGGCGGGCGGGGATCGCCTTCGTCATCTCCCCGTCGAGGATCTCCTCGGTGAGGCTTGTCTCGATCAACCCCGGGGCCACCGCGTTGACGGTGATTCCACGGCGCGCCACCTCCACCGCGACGGTCTTGGTGAAGCCGATCACGCCGGCCTTCGAGGCGGCGTAGTTAGCCTGCCCCGCATTGGCGCGGAGGCCGACGATCGAGGCGACGTTGACGATGCGGCCGAAGCGCGCGCGCAGCATCTGCGGCAGTGCTTCGCGGGTGGCGCGGAAGGTCGCGCTTAGGTTGACGTCGATCACCCGCTGCCACTGCTCGTCCTCGAGCTGGGGCGAGAGGCCGTCGAGCCGCAGCCCGGCATTGTTGACCAGGACAAGCACCGGTCCGTCCTCGCCGGGCTCGAGCAGGCTGGCGACGTCCGCAGGGTCGGCGACGTCGCCGCGGCGGACCGTCGCGCTGCCGCCCTCGGACTCGATCCGGGCGACGACCTCGCGGGCCCCGTCCTCGTCCTCGCGGTAATTGACGCGCACCGGCCAGCCGTCGCGGGCGAGCGCCAGCGCGGTGGCGGCGCCGATGCCCCGTGAGGAGCCGGTGACCAGTGCGCAACCCTCAGGCGGCATCGGACGCGCTCCCCCACTCGATCACGGTCGCTCCCCAGGTGAGGCCGGCCCCGAAGGCTCCGATCAGGACCCGGCCGCCCGGCGCGAGATCCCCGGCGAGCCGCGCGTCCTCGAGGGCCAGCGGGATCGACGCGGCCGAGGTGTTGCCGAAGTGGCGGATCGAGTCGACGACCCGCTCCGACGGCAGCCCGAGCCGATCGCCGACCGAGCGCAGAATCCGCGCGTTGGCCTGGTGGTAGACGAAGACGTCGATCTCGGCGAGCGACACTCCCGCGGCCGCCGCGGCCGCGGTGGTCACCTCGGACATCCGGTCGACGGCGTGACGGAAGGTTTCGTGTCCGTCCATCCGGGTCAGGCCGGTTGCCCTCGGCGTGAAGATCAGCTCGGCGTTGGCCCCGTCGGCGCCGAGCACGATCGGCCCGATCCGGCCCTCCCCTGCGCCGCGCATCAGCACCGCCCCCGCGCCATCGCCGAAGACCGCCGCGGTTGCGCGATCGTCGGGGTCGATCAGCTGCGTCATCAGGTCGGCGCCGACGACGAGGACGTTGGCGGCGCGGCCCGACTCGATCTGCCCGCAGGCCACGGCGAGCGCGGAGACGAAGCCTGTGCAGGCGGCGTTGACGTCGAACGCACCGGCCCGCTCGGCGCCGATCGCGGCGGCCACGCGCGGCGCGGCGCCGGGCATCAGCTCGTCGTTGCTAGTGGTCGCGACGATCACCAGATCGAGCTCGGTGGCGGCGACGCCGGCGGCTCGGAGGGCGCGCTCTCCGGCGGCGGCCGCGAACTCGAAGAGTCGCTCGCCCGGCTGCGCGACCCGGCGCTCGCTGATCCCGGTTCGCTGGACGATCCAGCTCTCGTCGATGCCGAGGCGCTCGGCGATCGGGGCGTTGGAGACGACGGTCTCCGGCACGGCGATGCCGAGGCCGGCGATCTCGGCCCCGGTGAGGGCGCCGCGCTCGGCGGTGGCGGCGACGGTCGCGGGCTCAGGCATGGACCGCTTCCTCCTCCGCCAACGTCCGCGCCTCGACGTCGGGCAGGGTGCGCCGGACGAGGCCGGTGAGAACGTCGCCCGGCCCCGCCTCGAGGTAGGCACGGGCACCGCCGTCGTGCATGCGCTGCAGCGTAGCCCGCCAGATCACGGGCTCGGTCAGCGCCGCGGCGAGCCCGGCGCGGGGATCCTCGAACGGGGCGGCGGCGGTCGAGGAGAAGACGGGTAGGTGGGGTCGGTTGAACTCGACCGTTTCGAGGGCGGCGCGGAAGCGCTCCGCGGCGCCTGCCATCAGCGGCGAGTGAAAGGCGCCGGCGACCGGCAGCCTGATCGCCTTGAGGCCATCGGCGCGGAGCTGGCGCCGCGCCTCGGTGAGGGCGTCGACGGTGCCCGAGAGGACGACCTGGCCGGGGGCGTTGTCGTTGGCGACGGTGACCTGGAAGCGCGTGGCAACGTCGCGCACCTCATCGCCACCGCCGAGCACCGCCATCATGCCGCCGGGGGTGGCCTGGGCCGCCTCCTCCATCAGGCGACCGCGGACGACCGCCAGTCGCAGGCCCTCCTCGGCGCTGAGCGCTCCGCCGGCGACCAGGGCGGTGAGCTCGCCGAGGGAGTGGCCGGCCAGCATGTCGCCGCTGGGGCTGCCTGCCTGCTTCCAGTGGGCAAGGCTGGCGCAGTAGATCGCCGGCTGGGCGAAGTTGGTGCCGTCGCCGATGCGCTCGAAGGGATCGTCGCCCAGTTCGCGGCGCGCCTGCTCGAGCAGGTCGGGCCGGTTCGCGGCGGTGACCGCCGCCATGCTCGAGGTCTGGCTGCCCTGGCCGGGAAAGAGGACCGCCGTGCTTGCGCTTTTCAATTCCACTAATGGATAGTGGTCCGGTCACGCCCACAGGTGACGCCGAGGTGGCCCGATCCCCGACATTCGGGGGATCTTAGGCGACGGTCGGGGGGTCGGCCCTGGGCCTTCATACGAGGATCTTCAGGCGTTGCGCCTGGCGGGTCGCCTCGGCCCGGTTGCGAACGCCCAACTTGCGGTAGATCGCACTGGTGTGCTCCTTGACCGTGTGCGGGGAAAGGTGAAGGTGACCGGCAATCTCCTTGTTGGTCGATCCGGTGGCGATCAGCGAGAGCACCTCCTGCTCGCGCTCGCTCAGCGGCGAGTCGAGCGGGGTGTGGTCGGCGAAGACCTCGGTGCCGAGCGAGACCATCCGCACCGCCTTGACCACGTCCACGGCCGACCAGTCCTTGGAGATGAAGCCGGAGGCCCCGGCGGAGCGAGCTACGAAGGGCGAGATCACGCCGGCGCCGGAGATCAGCAGGACCCGGGTCCGCGGGCTGACGGCGCGGATCTCCTCGCAGACCTCGGCTCCGGACTCGCTGCCGAGCAGCATATCCACCAGCGCCACCTCGGGCTGAAGCCGGCGGCAGATGTCGACCGCCTCGGCACTGTCGGAGGCGGCGAGGCAGCGCTCGACCCAGCTCTGGCGCTCGAGCACCAGCCGGAAGCCCCACTGGACGACGTCGTGGTCGTCAACCACCAGGACCCGCAGCCCCCCCTCCTCGCCGACCATCAGGAGGCCACCGGGACGACTAGCCGGACGCGCCAGCGGCCGCCGGCGGCGGCGCCGAACTCGACCAGCCCCTCGTAGCGCAGCGCCTCCAGGGCGGCGAGCCGCAGCCCGAGGCCGCCCCCCCGGGTCGTCTTGCCGTCTCCGGCGCCGTCGTTCTCCACCGCCAGCGTGAAGGTGTCCCCGTCGGAGGAGATGCGGATCTCGATCTGGCTCGGCTCGGAGTGCCGCTCGGCGTTTCGCAGCGCCTCGGCCAGGACCGACTGCGCCAGCGGCTCCAGGTCCGGTGGGACCTCGACCCCCTCCTCCCAGTCGAGCTTCAGCTCGGGGCGACGCTCGCGCAGCCGGCCGAGCACCTCGGCGAGGCTTGCCTGGGGCGGGCGCTGGGGAGTCGCGACCGGCCTGGTCAGGGCCCGCCTGAGGTCACCGACGACCGAGCGCAGCTCCTCCTGGCAGCGCCGGCGCTCGGCAGCCGAGAGGCCGTGTTCGGAGCCGAGCGCGAGGGCGACGCCGAAGAGGCGCTGGATAGCGTTCTCGTGCAGCTCCCGGGTCAACTCGACGCGTTCGCTCAGCCGCCGCTCGCTTTCGCGTTGCTCGGTCGAGTGCTCGACGCTCGCGGTCAGCGCGGCCAGGCGCCCCAGCGTCAGCATCGTCTCCCGCTCGCCGTCGTCGAGCATGAAGTCTTCGCCTTCGCGGTCGGCGAAGATCACCCCGAGCCAGCGCCGGGCGGCGGAGATCGGCGTGCAGGTGATGCACGAGGTGTCGGCCAGCTCCGCGTAGCGGGTCGGGACGTGGCCCTCGAGGCCGCCGCGGACCTCGACGACGCGGTCCTCTTCCAGCGCCCGCCGCGCGATCGGGGTCTCGTCCAGGGTGCCCTCGATGCGCTTGACCAGGTCCGGATCGATGCCGTGGGACCCCATCGGGATCACCGCCCGGTAGGTGTCGTCGTGCAGCAGCAGCGCCGCCCGCCTCATCGTCGTCAGCGAGCAGACGGCCTTGCAGACCCGGTCGTAGAAGACCCCCGATTCGGTCGCCGCGTCCAGTTCGGCGAGCAGGCCGACCAGTACCTCGACGGTTCCGGCTCGCGGCGCTGGTGGGCTGGTGGCGATAACGGAGTTTCCCATCGGCAATGGGAGATTACGCTCAGGCGGGGCCGGCCGAGCCTAACGACGGGCGAGGCGCGATGGCGCATGTCATCGGGAACCGTCGGGTGCCGCCGCCTGATCGGCCACCACGACCATCTCCTCGTTGCGGACCCGGCCGGCAGGGATCGAGCCGTCGCCGGCGAGCAGCTTCGCCAGCGGCTCGCGCTTCTCGGCGCCGGTGACGAGCCAGAGCACCTGGCGGGCGGTGTCGATCGCCGGAAAGGTCAGTGTCATCCGCGGGTGGCCCTTGTAGGAGGTCCCGGTCAGGGCGACGCGGCGCTCGCTGACCTCGAGGACCGGGTCGCCCGGCACCAGCGAGGCTGTGTGCCCGTCCGCCCCGAGGCCGAGGTGGACCAGATCCAAGCGCTCGGGCAGCGAGGCTTCGTACGTGCGGGCGGCGCCGTCGAGGTCGCGCTGGGTGACCGGCATCGGCCGCAGCGCCGACTGGTGGTCCATCGAGAGGCCGAGGATCATATGCGTGAGGTTGCGGTCTTCGCTCCCCGGCGGGGCGATCCGCTCGTCGACCTGGAAGAGCTCGGTCTGTGCCCAGGGCATCTGCTCGAGTTCGCCGAGGATCGCGAGCATCGCCCAGGGCGAGCGACCGCCGCTCATCGCCAGGGTGAAGCGGCCGCGCTCGCCCACCGCCTTCGCGCCGGCGGCGGCTATCAGCTCGGCGGCGCGCCGGGCCGCCGCGCTTTCGTCGGTCAGGACCTCGAGCTTCGGGGCCATCGCCTCAGCCCTGCTTCTCGTCGTGGCCGCCGAACTGTTTGCGCATCGCCGACAGCACCTTGTCGCCGAAGTCGCCGAGTTCGCGCGAGTAGAAGCGCGCGTATAGCGCCGTGGTCAGCACCGGAGCGGGAACGCCCTCGTCGATCGCCGCGATCGAGGTCCAGCGACCCTCGCCTGAGTCCGAGACGCGACCGGCGAAGCCCGCGAGCTCGGATGATTCCTGCAGCGCCCCCGCGGTCAGGTCGAGCAGCCAGGAGCCGACGACGCTGCCACGGCGCCAGACCTCGGTGATCTCCGGCAGGTCGAGGTCGTACGCGTAGTACTCGGGCTGCCCCAGCGGCGCCGTCTCGGCGTCCGCTTCGCGGCTGACCTTGCCGGCGTTGGCGTTCTTGAGGATGTTGAGCCCCTCGGCGTAGGCGGCCATCAGCGCGTACTCGATCCCGTTGTGGATCATCTTCACGAAGTGCCCGGCGCCGTTGGGACCGCAGTGCAGGTAGCCGTGCTCCGAGCGCGAGGGGTCGCCGGAGCGGCCGGGGGTGCGCTTGGCCGACTCCACGCCCGGCGCCAGCGAGGCGAAGATCGGGTCGAGGCGCTCGACGGCGCGGTCGGGGCCGCCGATCATCAGGCAGTAGCCGCGCTCGAGGCCGAAGACGCCGCCGCTGGTGCCGCAGTCGACGTAGTCGATGCCCTGCTCGTCCAGCTCCGCGGCGCGGCGGATGTCATCGCGGTAGTAGGAGTTGCCGCCGTCGACGATCGCGTCGCCCGAATCGAGCACGGCGGCAACTCCTTCGATGGTCTTCTCGGTGATCTCGCCGGCCGGGACCATCACCCAGACCGAGCGTGGCGCGCTCAGCTTCGAGGCCAGATCCTCGAGCGAGGAGGCGCCCTTCGCGCCCTCGCCGGCGAGCTGAGAGACGGCGTCGGGATTGACGTCGTAGGCGACGATCTCGTGACCGTCCCGCATCAGGCGGCGAGCCATGTTGGCCCCCATTCGACCGAGGCCAACAATTCCAAGTTCCATCGACAACCTCCGCTGGTAGACGCTGCAGGACGGGCGAGCAGGCATGGCCCGCCGCGCAATCCTAGGCGCTCGGATAGCCTCAGGACGAATGGCCAAGGGCGCTCCGCAACACGGCAATGCCGCCGCCGACGTGCTGGTGATCTTCGGCATCAGCGGCGACCTGGCGAAGAAAATGACCTTCCGGGCGCTCTACCGGCTCGAGGCTCGCGGCAAGCTCGAGTGTCCGATCGTCGGCGTGGCGATCGACGACTGGAGCGACGAGCGGCTGCGCGATCACGCTCGCGAGGCGATCGGGAGTTCGGTCGGCGACCCCGACGAGGACGTCTTCAGCCGCCTCGCCAAGCGCCTCTCATACGTCCAGGGCGATTACGCCGAAGCCGCCACCTTCAAGCGGGTGGGCGAAGCGCTGGGCGACGCCAAGCGCCCGGTCTTCTACCTGGAGATCCCGCCGTCGCTGTTCGCCACCGTCGTCGACGGGCTCGGCAAGGCGGGTCTGACCGAGAACGCCCAGATCGTGATCGAGAAGCCCTTCGGCCACGACCTGGAATCGGCCCGGGCCCTCAACGCGGAGCTCTGCGCGGTGCTGGAGGAGGAGCAGATCCTGCGGATCGACCACTACCTCGGCAAGGAGCCGGTGATGGACATCACCTACCTGCGCTTCGCCAACTCGATCCTGGAGCCGGTCTGGAACCGCGAGCACGTCTCCCACCTGCAGATGACGATCGCCGAGGACTTCGGCGTCGACGATCGCGGCCGCTTCTACGACTCGGTCGGGGCGATGCGCGACGTGATCCAGAACCACGCCCTGCAGGTGCTGGCGCTGGTCGCGATGGAGCCGCCGACGGGCAACCAGGAGGACTCGATCCGCGACAAGAAGCTGGAGCTGTTCCGGGCGATGCGGGCCGCCGACCCGAAGCGCTATGTGCGCGGCCAGTACGAGGGCTTCCGCGACGTCAAGGACGTCGCTCCGGATTCGACCACCGAGACCTTCGCCGCGATCGAGCTGGAGGTGGACAACTGGCGCTGGAGCGGCGTCCCCTTCTTCGTCCGCGCCGGCAAGTGCTTGGCGGCCAAGTCGAGTGAGGTGACCGCCGTCTTCAAGCGGCCGCCCCGGCTCGGCGTCGGCCCGGGCAAGCTGCCGGAGCCGAACCAGATAACGGTTCGGATCGAGCCGCAGCCGGGATCGCGGATGCGTCTCTACGCCAAGAAGGCGGGCGAGGAGGCCTTCGAGGCGGCGGACCTCGAGGTCCTCTTCGAAAAAGTCCCCGGCGAAGAGCCCGAGCCCTACGAGCGCCTGCTGGGCGACGCGATCGCCGGTCGCCACCAGCTCTTCACCCGGCAGGACATCGTCGAAGAGACCTGGCGCGTGGTCCAGCCCCTGCTCGATGAGCCCGGCCCGGTCCACCCCTATGCGCCCGGCACCTGGGGGCCCAAGGAGGCCGACGCCCTCACCCGCGGCATCACCCAGTGGTCGCAGCCATGGCTACCCTGAGGCCGGCGGGCCGCTTTCCCCTGCTATAGGCCGGTTTTCGGCTCGCCGGCAGCGGAATACCTAGTGGCGTGGTAGGTTTTCGGTAATCCTAATTAGGGCGACCTAACCGCGCTGATCCCGAGGAGTCCACCGTTTGATCCCCACCTTCGTCATCACCTTGCGAGAGGGCGTAGAGGCCGCACTGATCGTCGGCATCATCGCCGCCTTCCTCGTCAAGGAGGGTCGCCGCGACGCGATCCGGAAGATGTGGCTGGGGGTCGGAATCGCGATCGCGCTCTGCGCGGCGGTGGCCGTGATCCTCGACGTCGTCGGCCAGGACCTGCCGCAGCGCCAGCAGGAGGGACTGGAGACCGTGATCGGACTGATCGCGGTAACGGCAGTCACCTACATGATCGTCTGGATGCGCCGCAACGCGCGCGGGATCAAGGCCACGCTCGAGGGCGAGGCCGCCTCGGCCCTGGCCGTCGGTTCGACGATGGCGCTGGTCGCGATGGCCTTCCTGGCGGTCCTGCGCGAGGGCTTCGAGACCTCGGTCTTCCTGCTTGCCGCCTTCCAGAACGCCAGCGACACCACCGCCGCCGGGTCGGGCGCGGTGCTGGGCCTCCTCGCCGCCGTCGCGATCGGGCTCGGCCTCTACCGCGGCGGCGTGCGGATCAACCTCACGCGCTTCTTCCGAATCACCGGCCTGATCCTCGTCTTCGTCGCCGCCGGGCTGCTGGCGACCGCCGCCCACACCGCGCACGAGGCCGGCTGGATCAACGGACTGCAGGGCCAGGCGGTCGATCTCTCCTGGCTGGTTCAGCCGGGCACCGTAAGCGGTTCGCTGCTGACCGGAATGCTGGGCCTGCAGCCGGCCCCAACCGTGATCGAGGCGATGGTCTATCTCCTCTACGCGGTACCGATGACGGTTTACGTCCTCTGGCCCAACCAGCTGCGCTTGCGGCACGGCCGCGTCGGCGCGCGCCGTCCCGGCCCCGCCGAGAACCCCGCCTGAGCGCAGCCCCGAGGCGGACCCGATCGCCCGGCGATGCCTGCCTGGGCGTCCGCCGGCCTTGGGCGAAGGGACAGCGGAAGCCTTTATTCCGACTGAATCCATCGGTTTTTGTTAGGGTGCCCTAACTCTCGTCCGAAGTCCCCCAGCAAGGAGTCCTAAGAGATGAACCGCTTCCCCTTTCAGGCCGCGCTGAGCGCTATCGCCGTCGGCCTCCTCGCCGTCCTCGCCGTCGCCTGCGGGACCGGCGATGAGGCTGCGGCCGGCGCCAAGCAGATCAGCTTCAAGCTCACCGACGACGGCTGCGAGCCCCACGAGGCGAAGGCGCCGGCGGGCCCGATCAACTTCCAGGTCGAAAACGCCGGCACCTCGAAGGTGATGGAGTTCGAGGTGCTCGACGGCGAAAAGATCCTGGGCGAGAAGGAGAACCTCTCCGACGGCCTCTCCGGCAGCTTCGCGCTGAGTCTGGAGAAGGGCACCTACACCATCTACTGCCCGGGGGGCAGCGACGAGCGCGGCACGCTCACCGTCGGCGGGGAGTCGAAGTCGAAGGGCAGCCCCTAGGTCGAGCGGCCCTGGGGCAGTGCCCGGGCCATCTCGAGAACGCTGCGAGAGCTCCCCGGCTCCCTCCCCCGCACGCCACCCGCCGGGCAAACGCCTAGCCTGGGCGAATGACTGCGACTGGCGACCGTGCGGACGCGCTGCTCAAGGACCTCGGCTATGCGAGCTGGCGCCCGGGGCAGCGGGATGCGGTGGTGGCCGCGCTGGAGGGGCGGGACTCGTTGATCGTGATGCCGACGGGCGGGGGAAAGAGCCTCTGCTACCAGCTGCCGGGACTGGCGAGCGAGGAGCTGACGATCGTGGTCAGCCCGCTGATCGCGTTGATGCGGGACCAGTGGCAGCGGTTGACCGCGGCAGGGCAGCCGGTGACGATGGTCTCCTCGGGAATGGACGAGGGGACGACCCGCGAAGCGCTGGCGCAGGTGCGCGGCGACGCGCGGATCGTCTACTGCGCGCCGGAGCGCTTCGCCTCGAACGTCTTCCTCGAGGCGCTGACCCGGCGGCGCATCGACCTGATCGCGGTCGACGAGGCGCACTGCGTCTCTGAGTGGGGACACGACTTCCGCCCCGACTACCTGCGCCTGCCGCAGATCGCCGACCGCCTCGGGCGCCCGACGGTGATGGCCTGCACGGCGACCGCGACGAAGCCGGTGGCGGCGGAGATCGCCAGCCGCTTCGGGATGCGCGACCCGCTCCAGGTGCGCTCCGGGTTCGACCGTCCAAACCTCTCCTTCGACGTCGTTCCGCTCGAGGGCAAGGGGTCGAAGGCACGCCGCCAGGCGCTGCTGGAGGCCGGCCTCGCGGACCCCGCCAACCGGCCGGCGATCGTCTACTGCGGCACCCGCCGCCACACCGACGAGGTCGCGGCCACCCTGCGCGAGGCCGGGGTCGGCGCCCTTCCCTACCACGCCGGGATGGAGGCCGAGCAGCGCAGCTCCGTCCAGCACCGGTTCATGAGCGGCGAGACCGAGGTCATCGTCGCCACCAACGCCTTCGGGATGGGGGTCGACAAGGCTGACGTGCGCTCGGTCTGGCACATGGCGATCCCGACCAGCGTCGAGGCCTACTACCAGGAGGCCGGGCGCGCCGGGCGCGACGGCCTGCCCGCCCGCGCCGTGTTGCTGGCGATGCGCGCGGACCTCGGCCGCCTCGTCCGCTTCAACGAACAGCGCGCTGGCGACCCCGAGCTGGCGATCGCCCACGAGCGGGGCTGGCGCGCCTACCGGGCGATCAAAGCGTTCATCTACTCAGAGCGCTGCCGCCGCCGCTCGCTGCTCGACCACTTCGCCGATCGCGCCAGCTCGGAGCCGCCGCTGGAGCGCTGCTGCGACGTCTGCGACCCGCAGAGCTGGCTGCCGAACCCGGAGACGATCGCGATCCGCCGGCCGAAGGGCGGCGGCGGCTCCCCCGCGCCCGCCCCGGACCTCTCCCCCGCGGACGCGCCGCTGTTCGAGGCGCTCAAGGCCTGGCGACTGCGGGCCGCCGCCGGCAAGCCCGCCTACACCGTCGCCAGCAACCGCACTCTCGGCGCGATCGCGGCGGTCAGGCCCGCCGATCCCGGCGCCCTGATCGAGATCAGCGGCGTCGGCCCCAGCTTCATATCCAAGTACGCCGACGAAGTCCTGGCGATCGTCGCCGAGCACGCCCAACCCCTCGCCGCCTGATCCGCCGGCCGCTGGGCCGGTCCTCGCTCAGCTCCTGTCGCTGAGCTCCTGCTCGCGGCTTCGAGCCTTCTCCTCGTTCAACTCGGCTTCGACCTTCGCGCGCTTCACCCGCTCCTCGGCGATCGCAGCCTCGGTGCGGCTCTCGTCCGCCCGCTCGCGGTGGTGCTCCACATCGTCATGGCGAGCCTCGGCCTGTATCTGCCCGAGTTCGCGGCGGCGGCCGGCTTTGCGGGCCGCGGAGACCAGCAGCGCGATCACGACCAGCGCGATCACGACGACGACTATGACCAATGCGGTCGACATCCTCTCCTCCTTGTCGGGTGCCACCGCCCTTATCCCCCGGTAGCGCGTCCTCGAAACCCCGACCCCCCGCCGTCGACGGGCACTTCTCCTCTCATATAGACCGGCCTTGGGGTCCGTGGACGGCCGTTCAGCGGGGTGTGCGCTGGGCGGTGGGGAGGCTGACGCCGACTCCGGAGGCGCGGACCGTGAAGGGGACGTTGCCGGGCTGGTAGTAGGGGGCGTCGCGGCCGAGCAGCTCGAGCCGGGCGGTGTGGCCGGAGGCGAAGTGGTACCCGTTGCCGTGCAGCTGGAACTCGATCTTCCCGGCCTGTCCGTTTTCGAGCGCGTAGACGCCGCGGCTGACCAGCAGCTGGGTGCCTTCGGGGGAGATGTCCCAGAGCCGGGCGACGATCTGCCCGTACTGGCCGGTGCTGGAGATTCGGGCGCTCACCGTGGGCAGGCCCAGCAGCGTGAAGCCGCGCTTGACCGCTCGCGAGTAGGTGGCGACGTTCGGCTCGACGGTGATCGGGACCGCCTTGCAGGCATCGGTGGTGCCGAAGACCGGGTCGAAGGCTTTGGCGAGGAGCGCGTCGCCCCCGGCCGAGGTGAATTCCTGGGCGGGGCTGGAGCCGAAGCGGAAGCTTCCCGGGTGCAGCGCCTTCCAGCCCTCGCTCTTGAACGGTCCCCCGTCGGGAGCGGTGATCGGGCAGGTCTGGGTAAACGCGGTGACCGATCCCGGCGCCGGGTTTCCGTGCTTGGCGCCGAGCAGGTTGGCGGCGAAGAACCTCGCCGCCTGGTTATTGAAGTAGTGGTTGAGGCCGGGCTTGTTGGAGCCGCGGCTGTGGCCGAGATCGCCGAGCTGGAGGCTGACCGGGGCCTGGCGGTCGCGCGAGCGCAGGTAGCCGTAGACGCGCAGCGCCTGTTCGGCGGGGAACAGTTCGTCGGTCCAGCCGCTCTCGATCAGCAGCGGCGCCGGCGTCGAGTGGCCCTTGACGAAGCGAAGCGCGTAGCCGCCGTTGTTGCGGTAGATGCCCTCGAGCGCGGTCCGCGCTTCCGCCGCCAGCGGCTGGCCGGCGTCGATGTAGGCCTTGTCCTGGGTGACGTTGGCCTGCGGGTCCGTGCAGGGAGTGGAGGCGGGCGCGCCGCCGCAGTAATAGCCCCTCAACACGCCGCTCAGGTAGAGCCCGTTGATATAGCTGGAGATCGGCACCCCGAACGGGCTCAGGCTCTGTTCGGCCGGCGCCACTTCGGTGTCGAGGTAACGGCCGTTGGGGATCAGCGCCGAGACCAGGTCCGACCAGGGCCAGCGCGGGTAGGCCGCGGCGATTTCCATCTTCTTGCCGTCCGGGCTGCGCCACGGGGCAAGCTTGCCGTTGGGCTTGCGGATCTTGTTGGCGAGGAAGGCCAGCTCCATGCTCTGGCCGCCGCCGTAGGAGATGCCGGTGACGCCGATGTCACGCGGCCGCACGATTCCCTCGTCGGCCAGCAGTCCCAGCAGGTACTCCGTGTCACGGGCCTCGTAGCGGGCGTCGGCGAGGCGGATGTAGCCCGGCCCGCAGGCGCCGCTGTGGTCGCCGGCGGCGCCGCCACCGCAGGAGTTGCCGAAGCCGCGGGCGGTGTAGTTGACGACCGCGTAGCCGCGGTGGGCGTAGAAGTTGTTGTTGTAGCGGTAGATCGTCGAGCCGCTCCCCGCTGCGTCGGGGGCCGGCCCGGCCGGCGAGGTGGTCTCGAAGTCGGTCTTGCTGCCGCCGAATCCGTGCAGCATCACGATCGTCGGGAACGGTCCCTTGCCCTTTTCCGGAAGGGTGACGTCGACGTCGAGGGGCACCCCGTCGAAGGAGGCGACCCGCGAGGCGGCGTCGACCGTGGGGCAGAAGCGGACGCCGTTCTCGGCGGCGCAGGGATGACCGAAGGGCGCCGTGGAGGCGGCGGCGGGCGCGGCGGCGACCAGCGCGACGGTCGCAACCGTCATTGCAGCCGTCCAAGAACCGAGCCCTCTTCTCACCAGTTGCGAGCATAGGGCACTCCCGCCGTGTTGGGGAGGGCGTGGCCCTCGCCCGGTCGAACAGAACGCGGATGATCACCATGCCCAAACCCGGCGCCGCGGTCGCGGCCATCCTCGCCAGCCTGCTGCTGGCGCTGCTCTTCGCCGCGCCAGCCGGCGCCGGCCTGCTGGAACCGCGCGGCAAGAGGGTCTTCTTCGGCGTCTCGGACACCGGCGACCCGGCCGAGTTCGGCGCATTCAGCACCGCGGTCCACAAGCACCCTGCGGTGATCGAGTCCTTTCGCGCCTGGGGCAGCGACTTCCACGGCTCGATCGAACGCTGGAAGACGGCGCGAGCGCGACCGATGATCCACATCACCACAGCCGACAGCCATGACGGGCACGAGCTCCTCACTCCGCGGGCGATCGCGCACGGCGTCGGGGACGCCTACCTGGTCCGGCTCAACCGGCTCTTCTCGGCGAAGAAGATGCGTGCATACGTGAGGCCGCTCGGAGAGCCCAACCGCTGCCTCAACGTCTACGCCTCCTACGACTGCGCGGGCAATGCCCGCGACGCCGCTCACCGCCCGCGCTGGTACAGGCTCGCGTTTCGGCGGATCTACGTGATCGTGCATGGCGGCGGCAAGCTGGCGACCATCAACCAGCGGCTGGCAGAAGCCGGTCTGCCGCCACTCCAGACCACCGTGGGCGGACTGCCGGCCGCCCCGGTCGCGATCGTCTGGAGCCCGCTGCCGTCCGGATCCCCCATCGTCCCCCGCAACCGCCCCCGTCATTTCTACCCCGGATCCCGCTGGGTCGACTGGGCCGGGACCGACTTCTACGCGGCCTACCCGGAATGGAAGTCCCTCAACGGCCTCTACCGGCGCTTCGCCGGCAAGCCCTTCGCGATCACCGAGTGGGGCGTCGAAAGCGGCGACGACCCGAGCTTCGTGCGCAAGCTGTTCGCCTGGGTTCGTCGCCACCCCCGCTGCAAGATGCTCGTCTACTACCAGGACTTCGGCTCCACCAGCAGCTACCGGATCCAGAACTACTCGGCCAGCCTCGCGGTTCTCCGCGACCGCCTGCACTCGCCGATCTTCCCGTCGTTCGCGCCCGGCGCCCCGCACCTGCCGCCGCCTCCGCCGGGCGGGGTCGAAGCGCAGTTGCCCTAGTCAGTGGCCAGCCGTCGGACCATCGACCAGTACGACGTTGTCGGCGTAGCCGGTGAAGCTGTGGATCAGCTGGCCCCAGCGCAACGGCAGGGGCCGCGGGGCGCGGTAGTGGACCAACGTCATCCGGCCCACCGTGACCCTCTCGACCTGGCGGAAGGCGGCCGGCAGGACCCGTTGTCGGTGCGGCGGCGGGCGGCCGCTGACGACGTCGACCTCGGCGACCGGGACGGGTCCGAGGCGCCACTGCTTCCACTTGACCTGGCGCTCGCCGCGCCCGATGTAGAAGCTGAGCGGTTCGCCGCCCTGATCGTAGGCGACGATCGCCCGCGGCCGGCCGCGAGGCGGCCCGATCTGCTCGGCGACGCTGCGCCAGTCTTCCCGCTGCAGGGCCGGGCGGAAGTCCGCGTAGACGCAGAAGGCAAGCAGGTAGACGACGAGCGCGGCCCCCACCGCGATGCCGAGGCGGCCCGCGCGCGGCGCCGCGACCCCGGCGGCGGCGACCATCGCCAGTGGGATCAGGGCCGGCAGCAGGTTGCGCCCGAGCACGTAGTCCTGCCCGGCCGCGGCCAGGAGGAGGGCGAGGGCGACGCTGCCGCCGCCCACCGCGAGGGCGACCGCGGCGCCGTGCTTCTCCCGCTGCCCACCCCGCCAGATCAGCAGCGCGACCGCGGCGGCGGCGAGCGCCATCGGCGCGGCTGCGTGCTTGAGCAACCCGGCCTCGCCGACGAAGAAGGCGACCCCGGCTTCGTGCAGGCGCCGGGCGATGTGGAAGCTGGCGATCCAGTCGTTGTTCGAGCCCTGCGCCTGGTGCAGTGCGATCGGGGCCAGCGCGAGGCCGGCGGCGGCGACGCCGGCCAGCGCCAGGAGCATCGGGCGCCGCCGCCTCGCCGTCAGCGACAGCCAGACCGCCTCGATCGCCAGCGGGAAGATGGCGAAGTAGTGGGTCGCCAGCGCCAGCGCCGAGAACGCCGCCCACCAGGCGAGGTCGCGGCTCGAGCCGCTGCGCCTGGCGCGGAGGAAGAAGACCAGGGCGGTGGTGCAGAAGAGGACCAGCAGCGCATAGGCACGTGCGTCCTGCGAGTACCAGACCAGCATCGGGCTGACGGCGACGATCGCGGCGACGGCGAGACCGACTCGGCGCCCGATCAGTTCGCGGCCGGCCAGGTAGGAGACCGGGACTGTCGCGGTCCCGAAGAGGGCAGAGAGCGAGCGCAGGCCGAACTCGTGCACGCCGAAGAGCTGCGACCAGAGCCAGGCGACGGCGTAGTAGAGAGGCGGGGTCGACTCGCTGGTCCAGACCCGGTGCATCGTTCCCGGCAGGCTGGAGACGAGCACGCGGCCGGCGGTCACCGCCTCGTCGTGGCGGTAGCTCTGCAGCCCCAGAGTCGGGAAGCGGATCGCCGCGGCGAGCGCGGTAAGGCCGATCACCGACCACAGGAACCATCGCGCCCGGGTCGTGTTGGTGGTCGTGTGAGGCTCCATCCAGTCGAGGGAGGGCGGCGCATGGCTCGAGCGCGAAGCTACGCAAAGGTACTCGCAACCGCCGCCACGGCGGCGTTCCTGCTCGCCGCGGCGCCGGCGAGCGCGGGCGGGCTGCAGCCGGGGCCCGGCCGGGTCTTCTTCGGCGTCTCCGACACCGGCGTCACCTCCCAGTTCACCGAATTCTCCGAACTGATCGGTAAGCACCCGCCGGTGATCGAGACCTTTCGCGCCTGGGGTTCTGACCTGACGGGATCGGTCAAACGCTGGCGGAAGGCCGAAGCGCGGCCGATCCTCCACATCTCGACCGCCGACCCGATCGATGGCCACGAGCTGATCGACCCCCGGCAGATCGCCAACGGCTACGGGGATAGCTACCTGATCGGCCTCAACTACCTCTTCTGGTCGCAGGGCATGCGCGCCTACATCCGCCCGCTGGGTGAGCCCAACCGCTGCCTCAACGTCTACGCCTCCTATGACTGTGCAGGCAACCTGCGCGGCGCCCAGCACCGGCCGTACTGGTACCGGCAGGCCTTCCGCCGCATCTACATCCTCCTCCACGGCGGAGGCAAGGTGGCCAAGATCGACGCGCGCCTGCAGCGGGCCGGGTTGCCGCCGCTGCGCGAAGAAGGGGCCCCGCTTCCGACCGGGCTGCCCAGGGCTCCGATCGCGGTGCTGTGGAGCCCACTCCCGGTCGGCTCACCGGAAGTCCGCTGGAACCGGCCGGAACGCTTCTACCCTGGCCGCGCCTACACCGACTGGGCCGGAACGGACTTCTACTCCGCCTACCCGAACTGGAAGGCGCTCACCCAGATGTACGACCGCTACAGGGGAAAGCCGTTCGTCCTCACCGAGTGGGGAGTCGAGGGCGGCGACGACCCGGCCTTCGTCCAGCGCCTCTTCGTCTGGGTCAAGCGCCATCCTCGGTCCAAGATGCTCGTCTACTACCAGGACTTCGGCAGCTTCAATTCCTTCCGGATCCAGAATTTCCCGGCCAGCCTCGGCGTGATCCAGCGCCGCGTCGCCGGCCCCGAATTCCCCTCCTACGCGTTCGAACCGCCGCGCCCGCCGCCGCCCACGGCCGGGGGTGAGTAAGTAGCCACGGTGGCCGAGCGCCTGCGGCAGCGGGCCGGCCAATCCCCGCACCTGGTCGTGCTCGCGGGGATCGTCGCCCTCGGAGCGGTGCTGCGCTTCGCGACCCTCGATCTGCAGAGCTACCGCTACGACGAGGCGGTCACGGTCGGCCGGGTGCTCCAGCCGAACCTCTTCGACACGCTCTCGGCCGTCCCCCACAGCGAGTCGACGCCGCCGCTCTACTACCTGATCGCCTGGCTGTGGTCACGGCCGTTCGGCACCGGCGAAGTCTGGATGCGCTCGCTCTCGGCGTTGGCGGGAACGGCCTCGATCGCCGTCGTCTACCTGGGTGCGGTGGCGCTGCCGCTACCGCGGCGGGCGGGGCTGATCGCGGCCGCCGCGGTTGCCGTCAGCCCGGTGCTGATCTGGTTCTCCCAGGACGCTCGCGCCTACGCGCTGGTCTTCCTGCTGACGGCGCTCTCCTTCCTCTTCTTCGCCCGAGCCCGGCGCGGCGGCGGGCGCCGCGACCTCGCCTGGTGGGCGGTGTTCTCGTCGCTGGCGATCGCGACCCACTACTTCGCCGGCTTCGTCGTCGCCGCCGAGGCGGCGCTGCTGCTTCTCGGCGGCAACCGGCGCCGGGTCGCCGTCGCGGTCCTCGCGGTCCTCGCCGCTGGGGCGCTGCTGTCTCCGGTCGCCCTGCAGCAGGCCGAAAATGCCCACGCCGGCTGGATCGCCGAACAGCCGCTGGGCGAACGGCTCGAACGCACCGGGGCGAAGCTGGTCGGCAACGACAACGGCGACGAGCACGGCGCCCGTCAGCCAGGGCCAATCCCGCTCGGCGTGCCGGCCGCGCTGGGCCTCGCGGCGCTGGCGCTGCTGCTCTGGCGCGGTGACCCCGACGAGCGCCGCGGCGCCGGCGTCGCCGCGCTCGTCGGCGGCGGCGCCCTGGCGCTGCCGCTCGTGCTCGGCCTCCTCGGCGCCGACTACTTCGACGGGCGCAACCTGCTGCCCGTGTTCGTGCCGTTGATCGTCCTCCTCGGAGCCGGCTTCGGCGTCAGGCGGGCGGGGTGGGCGGGCCTCGCGCTGGCGGCCGCGTTCTGCTTCTGCTCGCTCGTCTTCACGCTAGAGATCGACCGCCTGCCGCGCCTGCAGCGCGAGGACCTGCGCAACGCCGCGGCCGAAGTCGGGGCGCTCGGGCCCGGGAAGGCGGTGGTGACGATCCGCTACGCCGTCAACCAGCCGCTGCGCTACTACCTCGGAGCCCGTTTCGCCGAAGGCCCGCTGCCGCCCCTGCGCGAGATCGACTTGGTCGGTTCCGGCCAGGCGGCCGACCGCAACGCCCGCCGGCTCCTGCCGCCGGCCTTCCACCGTGTCGAATCGAAGCCCGTCTCCTACAACTTCACCTTGACCCGCTTCCGCTCCCAGCGCCCCGTTCGGGTTCCGCTGCGCGTCTTGCAGCGCGGTGCGCTCGTCGGCGGTGGGCGGCTCGCGTCGGTCCTGATCTCGGCTTCGCCTGCTTCCGGAACGGCTGCAACGCGTTGATGCTCGAGTAGCCGACGAGGTAGATGCGGCGACCGTCGGAGATCACCGGCGTGTAGGTGCCAGTCTTGTAGTGGAAGACCTGGCGGCCGGTCTTCATGTCGTAGCCGTTGGTCGAGCCGTTGCTGAACTCGGCCACGTAGACGATGTTGCCCACCGCCGAGAGCGAGCCGACCACCTGCCCACCGGCCGAACGCGACCATCGCGTTTCGCCGTTCTTCGCGTTGAGGGCGTAGATGTTGCCGTCGAAGGAGCCGACGTAGACGGTCGGCGGGGTGGTGGGGGTGCTCGCCACGGTCGGGCCGGAGTAGACGTAGCCTCCGGTCGAGTGGGTCCAGGCGAGCGTCCCGTCCTTGAGGTCGTAGCTATAGACGCGACCGTCGTTGTTGCCCGCGTAGACGCGCCCGAAGGCCACGGCCGGCGTCGAGTAGAACTCGCCCGAGGCCGCGAACCCGGGGCCGAGCGAGCCGGCCTGCCAGATCAGCTTGCCGGTGGCGGCTCTGACGGCGTTCATGTAGCCGCCGTAGTCCCCCACGTAGAGGACGCCGTCGCGAAAGGCGGGGGCGGACTTGACTGGTCCCCCCAGGGTCGTCGCCCACCGCACGTTTCCGTTGCGGGTGCTGAGCGCGAAGAGCTGGTCGTTTTCGCAGCCGAAGTAGAGGGTGTTGCCAAGCACCAGCGGCGAGGACTCGGCGCGACCCGGAAGCCTCCGTTTCCAGAGGATCTTGCCGGTCTTGGCGTCCATCTTGACGACGTGGCCGGGGACGAGGTTGACGATGTAGAGACGGCCTTTGTGGTAGGCGGGGGAGGACGCATTGAGTCGCCCGATTCGACGTTCCCAGAGGACTCTGCCGGTGTTGGCGTCGAGCGCGAACGCGGTTGCGTCGTTGTTCACCGCATAGAGCTTGCCGTGGGCGTAGATGGGCGGGAACTCGAGCAGCGGCTTCTCCGTGTAGTGCCAGATCAGGCGGTAGGGGGGCTTGACCCCCTCCGCCGGGAGGTAGCGCGTGCGGGCCGGGTTGAGCCCGAACATCGGCCAGTTCACCGTCCGCGCCTTTGGCTTCTTGGGCTTTTCGGGCTTGAACGGCACGGTCGGGTTGTGGACGTCGGGCGGCCGCTTCAACAGCTCGTAGCCGACGATGACGCCGGCCACCGCGAGGATCGTGGCGACGATCAGCCCGATCGCCCAGGGGCGCTTCTCGCGCCAGAGGCGCCTCGGGTTGCGCAGGAGCCGTGCGGCGTCGCGCAACCGGCGGGCCTTGGGCCCGCCCTCAGTCATTCGCCGCCGCGCGCCGCTCGGCCTCGGCCGAGATGCCCTTGATGAGCGATTTGATCGCCAGCTTGACCACAGCCACTACCGCGGCCCCCACGTATGGCAGCGTCGGCGTGGTGCGGACCGCGTAGACCATCCGGGTCCCGCCGCCCTCGGGGCTGAGCTCCACGGTCCCGACGTGGTCGCGGACCGGGGCGCCGGAGAGCAGCTTGTAGGAGAAGCGGGACGGAGGCTCGTAGGCGATCACCTCCTCGCGCAGGGGCGGGCCGACCGAGGTCAGGACCCTGATCGCGCCGACCCCGTTGGGGGCCGGCTCGCCCTCGCGCTCCAGCGCCGACCTTCGCATCGGCGTGATCGCGGCGTAGAGCCGGTGGTCGGTCAGCACGTCGAAGACCGTCTCCGGTGAGGCCGTGACACTGCGCTGGATAGTGAAGCTGGCCATCGGCGAAGGCTATGCCAACTTCCAGCGCTGCGGGTCGGACCCGGGGATCGCGACGACCTCGCCGCGGATCGCCATGTGGTCGAGGAAGGAGAGGACGATCTGCAGCAACCAGGCGCTGGCGGGACTGTCGAGGTTCTCGTGGCCGAGCACCTCGGCGACGATCTCGAACGCCGTCCGCTCGCCCTCGCCGAGCAGGTCGCGCACCCTGGAGATCATCTCCTCGACATGGCGCCGCGCCTCCTCGATCTTGGCCTCGGGGTCGCGGAAGGGGCGCCCGTGGCCGGGCAGGCAGAGGTCGACCTCGAGCGGCTCGACCTCGCTGAGGCTGGTCAGGAATTCACCCACGGGGTCGGGGGTATGGCCGTGCTCGAAGAAGAGGACGGTCCGGCCCAGCAGGTGGTCGCCGGAGACCAGCAACCGCCGCTCGGGCTGGTGCAGGACGACGTGGGACGGAGCATGGCCTGGGGTCTCGTGGACCTGCCAGATCCCGAGGTCGGTCTCGACCTCGACTCCGGGGAGGAGCTCGCGGTCGGGGACCTTGATCGCGTCGACCCCGGTCTCTGCGGCCTCATCGCTGCGCGCCTCGCGGTAGCGCTCGAGCGCCGCGGCCGGAACGCCGCTCTGGCGGGCCACCTCGAGCCGCTGCTCGAGTGCCGCGGCGGGGTGGTCGGCCAGCAGCCGGATGTGCTCCCAGGCGGGATGCATCCAGAGCTCGCAACCAGCGGCCTCGGTGATCGAGGCGGCGAGGCCGTAGTGGTCGGAGTGCGAGTGTGTGCAGACGAGCAGGCGCACGGCCTCGACGCCGAACCCAGCCTGGGCCAGCGCCAAGTCGAGCTGGCGCAGCCGCCCCTTGCCGCCGATGCCGGTGTCGAAGAGGACGACGCCGTGGCCGGCCGCGACGGCCCAGGCGTTGCCGTGCGGGACCCCCGGCCACGGCAACGGCAACCGCAACCGCCAGACCCCCGGCACGATCCGCTCGGTGCGCGGCGCCACGGCCGATCGATCCCCGCTCACCCCCCCATCCTCTCAACGCCGGCCCGTCGACCGTTGGAGCGCCTAGGGGGCGCCGAAGGTGGCCGGGTCGGGGCCGGTCCGCTCCCCTGCGTCGAGGCGGGCCGTCGCCGCGAGGTCGTCCTCACTCAGCTCGAAGTCGAAGATGTCGAAGTTCTCGCGCATCCGCGCCGGGGTGACCGACTTGGGGATGACCACGTTGCCCAGCTGGATGTGCCAGCGCAGGATCGCCTGGGCGGGAGTCTTGTCGTGGTGCGCGGCGATCGTCCCGATCGTGTCGTCCTCGAGCAGGGCGCCCTGGGCGAGCGGGCTCCAGGCCTCGGTGGCGATTCCGTGGTCGGCATGCCAGGCGCGCAGGTCGGCCTGCTGGAGGCGCGGATGCAGCTCGATCTGGTTGACCGTCGGCAGCACCTCCGCCTCGCGCCGCAGCCTCTCGAGGTCCTCGACGCGAAAGTTGGAGACGCCGATCGACCGGGCGCCGCCTTCCTCGCGGATCCGTTCGAAGGCGCGCCAGGTATCGAGGTAGCAACCCTCGCTCGGCACCGGCCAGTGGATCAGGTAGAGGTCGACCTGGTCCATGCCGAGCCGCTCGAGGCTCTTCTCGAAGGCGGCGAGCGCCGAGTCGTAGCCCTGCTCGGAGTTCCAAAGCTTGGTCGTGACGAAGATCTCGTCGCGGCCCGGGCCCGCCGCCGAGATCGCCGCCCCGACCCCCGCCTCGTTGCCGTATGCGGCGGCGGTGTCGATGTGCCGGTAGCCCTCCGCCAGCGCGCGCTCGACCGTGCTCTGGGTGTCCTCGGGCGGCACCTGGAAGACGCCGAGGCCGAGCTGGGGAATCTCAACGCCGTCGTGCAGCGCCACAGCGGGGATGGAAGTCGCGCTGGCCATCTACTGCCCTCCGTTCCAGTTGGGTCTGATCCGGTGGACTACCCCCGGGACTGTCGATTATGCGGGCGTGGCAGGTGCCCGGCTAGCTGGTGGCGAGGCCGATCGCCAGCAGCGGGAAGGCCGCCATCACCCCGAGGTACGCACCCATCAGGGCGCCGCTCGCGAGAGTGGCGGTGCGCGACCTGGCGCCGGAGATGGCTCCGAGGAGGAGGGCAAAGCCGGCGATTCCGAGGCCGATCCAGAAAACGGGAGGCATAACGGCGGCGACAATACCGAACCCCCGGGTCGACCGCTCGCTTTGCCACGAGACGCGTTTGGTTTCGTCTGGTCGGGGGAGGAATCCCGGGGCGGCCATCAAAAGCGCCTCCCCATGAACGAGACCGGTGGCAAGAACAGCAAGCTGATCCTGGCGGCGATGATCTTCGCGGTGTCGATGACCTTCATCGACCAAACGATCGTCGCGATCGCGATCCCCACCCTCCAGAAGGACCTCTCGCTCTCGACCACGGGAGTGCAGTGGATCATCAACGGCTACCTGCTCGCGCTTTCGGCGCTGTTCGCGTTCGGCGGCCGCCTCGCCGACATCGCCGGCCACCGCAGGATGGTCGTGATCGGCGTCATCGTCTTCGCCACCGCCTCCGCCCTCTGCGGGGCCACCCCGACAGGGAGCGCCTCCGAGGCGTGGTTGATCGTCTTCCGGATCATCCAGGGCGCCGGCGCGGCGCTGATGTTCCCCGCTGCCCTCGCGATCGTCCTCGACGCCTTCCCGGTGCGCGAGCGCGGGCGGGCACTGGCGATCTTCTTCGCCATCGCCGGCGGCCTCACCTCGATCGGGCCGATCGCCGGCGGCTACCTGACCGAGTGGACCTGGCGGGCGATCTTCTGGGTCAACGTCCCGGTCGCGATCATCGCCCTGATCCTCACCTCGATGTCGAAGCCGTCGAACGAGAAGCACCCGGCCCCGCTCGACTACCGCGGCACCGCGCTGGTCTCGGGGGGCATGGGCCTCGCCGTGCTCGGCCTGCAGCAGTCCGCGGTCTGGGGCTGGGGCAGCGCGACCACCTGGATCTGCATCGCCGCCGGCCTGGCGCTGCTGGCCGCGTTCGTCGTCTTCGAGCTGCGAGTCGCCAACCCGCTGCTGCGAATCCGCGTCTTCGAAGATCGCGCCTTCGCGGTGGACAACATCGTCCTCTTCCTGCTGATGATCCCGTTCGTCCCGCTCTTCTTCTTCGCCAGCATGTACGCGCAGGTCTCGCTCGGGGAAAGCGCCTCGGAAACGGGCCTCTACCTGCTGATCTTCTTCGCCGGCTTCGCAACCGCCTCGCAGTACGGGGGCAAGATCCTCGACAGAGTGGGCGCCCGGCCATCGGTCGTGCTCGGCTGCGCCGTCGCCGCCGTCGGCTTCGGCCTCTGGGCGCACTCCCTGCCCGACCTCTCGGTCAGCTCGCAGTGGTACTACATCGTCATCGCCGGCGCCGGGGTCGGCCTCGTTCTCAGCCCGGCCAACACGGACGCGCTCAACCGCGTGCCCCGCAGCCGCTACGGCGAGGCGACCGGGATCACCCAGACGGTGCGGAACTTCGGCTCCAGCCTCGGGCTGGCCGTGCTCGGCTCGATCCTCATCCTCGAGAACAGGTCCAACCTCGAGGCGACCCTGGGCGCGAAGGGCGTGCCGAAGGCCCAAGCCGACGAAGTCGCCGATTGCGTAAGCCAGGGCGGCGAAGCAAGCTGTGAAGCGGTTGCTCACAGTGCCGGCAGCCACGCCGCCAAGCTCTTCTCCTCCGTCCCCCATGACTTCGCCCTCGCCTCACGGACGGTCTTCTACGCGATGGCCGGGGTGATGGCGGTCGCCTTCGTGGTCGCCCTGGCGGCAATGCCGAGCGGCAAAGTCGAGGAAGAGGTCGAGGACCGTCCGCTCAGCGGGCCCGCCGGCGCCGCAGCCTGAGCCGGGCCACCAGCCTCTCCGCCCCGATCCAGAGCAGCCCGAGCAGAAGCAGCGGCAGGCCGACGAAGGCGACGACGCCGAGGCCGGCGGTCAGCTCCAGCGCCAGCAGGGCCAGGACCCCCGCCAACACCGTGTCCACGAGCAGGGCGCGGCGGGTCCTGGCCCCGGGGCTGATCCGCTGCGGAGCCCTCATTCACCGCCCCCGGCCTTGGCGTAGACGGCGAAGAAGTCGCGTTCGTCGGGAGTCAGGTAGCGGGTCGCGGGCCGGAACATTTCCGGCAGCAGGTTCGAGGGTTCGACCGCCCCCGGATGGCGATAGGTGATGAAGCTCGTCCAGTCTTCGTTGATGTCCAGCTCCAGCGCCCGCACGGCGCCGGCGCGCTTGAGGATTTCCGCCAGTGAGCCGACGGTCTGGTAGTTCGCCGCCGCGTAGATCAGGTTGCCGCGGCGATCGATGCCGAGCCCGGAGCGCCAGACGCGGACCGCGTTGTTGACGGTGGCTCCCCATTCGGGCCCGTCACTGAGGTTCGGGTTGAGCTTGCCTTCGTAGACGATCGGCGGCAGGTTCTGCTTCGCGAACCAGACGTGCGGGCCGGGGTTCGGGCCGTGCGCCCAGCTGACGATGTCAATCCTGCCGTCGCGGTACTCGACCAGGGTCGCGATCCCGTTGACCATCGATTCCACGGTTTCGCCGCGATAGACGAGGCCGGCGTTGGAGGTTTCCAGCGGGAAGCCCCCGTTGAAGGTCGCGACCAGGTGGTCGCGCAGGGCCGGGGGCACCTCTGCGGGACCGCGGTGGGAGATTTCCGGGGGCTCGGCCAGACCGGGAACGTAGGCGAGGTGGGTCCTCCCCGAGTCGATCCAGGCGACCCCGGCGACGAACTGTGGATATTCGGGGTCGCTGCGGAAGGTGGTGAGCAGGACCGGCGGGCGGGCGCCGGCCGTCGCCGAAGCCGCGTGCCAGTCGCCCTCGCCCTGCAGGGCCGGATGGATCAGCGGCTTGATCGGCGGCGGCCGGTAGGGGTCGGCCGCATGGCTCTGGGACTTGGAGGGTGCGCTGGCGATACCGACCTGGGGCAGCGACTTCAGCGGCGGCCCGCCCTTGGAAGGCGCCGTCAGCGTGTAGTAGATGTTCTCGACTTCGGAGACGAGGGGGTTGCCGCCGTGGGAGCGGATCCACTCCACGGTGGCGACGCCCATGCCGATGTTGCGCGGGCGGCTGAGCGCGTTGACCCACGAGATCGCGGCCGGAACCAGACAGATCGCGATCGCCAGCAGGACCACACGGCGCGCCCGGCGCCAGGCGGGAACGCCCCCGTCCCTCCTGCGCTGGGTGCTGTCGGGCACGGTCACGGATGGAGGCTCCACTTGGGAGTTAAACCCAAGATTAGAAGCCGCTAAGGAAGTTCACATCAACGGCGGTGCCGCCGGAGCGCCCGCTGCGGTCGTACCGAGTGGATAGGTTTGAGCCGTGAGAGTGCTCGCCTTCAGCGACCTACACCGTGATCTCGGGCAGGCGGCGAAGCTGGTCGAGATGTCCGCCGGCGCGGATGTCGTGATCGGCGCCGGCGATTTCGCCTCGATCCATGAGGGATTGGAGGAGACGATCGAGGCGCTGGCGGCGATCCAGGTCCCCACCGTGCTGGTACCGGGCAACAACGAGACCGCCGACGCCCTGCGCGGCGCCGCCGTCGCGTGGGCCGCGGCGACGGTGCTCCACGGCGAGGGAGCGACGATCGCCGGCGCCGAGTTCTTCGGCCTTGGGGCCGGGATCCCGGTGACGCCCTGGGAATGGAGCTTCGACCTCGACGATGACAGCGCCACGGAGATGCTGGAGGCCTGTCCGCAAGGCGCGGTGCTGGTCCTGCACTCGCCGCCGCGGGGTCACTGCGACAGCGGCGCCGACGGGACCCATTTCGGCAGCCAGGCGCTGCTGCGGGGAATCGAGGAGAAGCGGCCGCCCCTGGCCGTCTGCGGCCACATCCACGAGTCCTGGGGCTGCCAGAGCCGGATCGGCGAGACAGAGCTGCGCAACCTCGGGCCGGCCGGCACCTGGCTAGAGATCTAGGTCGCTAGGCGGATGGAATCGACCAGCCCCAAGCGTGCCGGGCGGGTCCTCGGCGCGCTGATCCTGGTCGCCGCGGTGGCGAACCTCAACCTGGCGGTCGCCAACGTCGCCCTGCCGGACATCGGCAAGGCCTTCGACGCCAGCCAGACGACGCTCAACCTGGTCGCCGTCGGCTACTCGCTGGGGCTGGCCACCTCGGTCCTCTACCTGGGCGCGCTGGGCGACCGCCATGGGCGCAAGATGATGCTGCTGGCGGGGATGGGCCTCTCGATCCCGGCCTCGCTGCTCGCTGCCCTGGCCCCCTCGATCGGCGTCCTCTTCGTCGCCCGGCTGCTCGGCGGCGTCGCCGCCGGCATGGCCTTCCCGACCACGCTGGCACTGATCACGGCGCTGTGGTCCGGTCCGGCGCGGACCAGATCGATCGCGCTCTGGTCGGCACTAGGCGGCTCCATCGCCTCGCTCGGCCCTCTGCTCTCCGGCGCCCTGCTGGAGCATTTCGACTGGGGCTCCGTCTTCTTCATCACCCTCCCCCTCGCCGTCGTAGCCCTGTTCCTGGCCTGGCGCTACGTCCCCGCCCACGTCAATGAGACGACGAAACCCGTCGACAACCGCGGCGGCCTGCTCTCGATCGTGATGGTGGCGACGCTGGTGCTGGGGATCAGCCTGGCGCCGGCGCCGGGAAAGGGGACGCTGGCGATCGGCCTCGGCCTGGTCGCGCTGGCCGCCGCGGCCGCGTTCGTGATCCGCCAGCGGCGGGCGCCGGAGCCCTTGTTCGACCTCGCGGTCGCCGGCCGGCGCGTCTTCTGGGTCGCCGCCTGCGCCGGGATCATCGTCTTCGGTTCGCTGATGGGGGCGATGTTCGTCGGCCAGCAGTTCCTCCAGAACGTGCTCGGCTACTCGACCCTCGATTCCGGGCTCGCGATCCTCCCCGCCGCAGTGCTGATGGTCCTGGTCGCGCCGCGCTCGGCCAAGCTGGTCGAGTCCCACGGCGCCCGCTTCACGCTGCTGGTCGGCTACGCCTTCTGCGTGCTCGGCTTCCTCGCGATGCTGCTGCTCTGGAACGACGGCATCGCCTACTGGAAGGTCGGCCTCGGCTACGCTCTGATCGGGATCGGCGTCGGATTCGCCGGCACCCCCGCCTCGCACTCGTTGACCGGCTCGGTGCCGGTCACCCGCGCCGGCATGGCCTCCGGAACCGCCGACCTCCAGCGCGACCTCGGTGGGGCGATCATGCAGTCGATCCTCGGCGCCCTTCTGACCGCCGGCTACGCGGCGGCGGTCAACGCGGCGATCGCCTCCTCCCCCGAACGGGCCAGGATCACCGATAACGTCGAAAACGAGCTGACCAAGTCCTTCTCGAGCGCCGCCAACGCTGCCGACCAGTACCCGAGGTACGCCGACCAGATCGTCGCCGCCGCCAAGACCTCGTTCCTGCAGGGGGACAAGTGGGCCTACACGGCAGGCATAGCCGCGATCCTGCTGGGCGCGGCCCTGGTCTTCTTCTGCTTCCCCAAGCACGAGGAGGAGATGCGCCTGCTGGAGCGCTACCAGTCCGAAGACGCCGCCCCCCCGGCCTGATCGGCGCGACGCCGCGATAATGTCGGCCGTGGCCTACCACCTGCTCAGGGCGGCCGACGCCTTCTGGCGGCCGTCGAACCAGATGTCGGTCCTCAACACCGATCTCGGCAAGCAGCTCGAGGCCGAGGCGCTCAGGGCGCGGCTCTGGCGTCTGGCGCCCGGGCAGGCCTCGACCAAGCACCGGCACATCGAGGAGCAGGAGCTCTACGTCCTGCTCGAGGGCACGGGACGAGTCCGGATCGATGAGGAGGAGCCGCTGACCCTGGCGCCGCTGGACTCGATGCTGATCGAGGCCGATTCGATCCGCCAGCTCTTCAACGACACCGAGGCCGACCAGCTCTGGCTTGTCCTCGGCGCTCCGCCGGAGGCCGCGAACACGCTCGAAATGGGCGAGGAGATGCTGCGGCGACTCTACCCGGACGGGCCGAAAGCGCTGCCTCCCGAGCTTGCCGGCTGAGCCGGGAGCGGGCGCTCGCTAGCCTGATCCGGGTTTCGAATCGAGCAAGGAGGGGCGTGATGAGGATCGGTGTTTGGGGACCGGCTCGGCGGGCCGGGCGATCGCGACCAGGCTGCTGCAGCTGGGGCACCAGGTGACGATGGGCTCGCGATCGGCCGAGGGCGAGGCGCTGACCGAGTGGGTCGGCGGCGCCGGCGTGGGCGCCAACGGAGCCACCTTCGCCGGCGCGGCGGCCAGCGCCGAGCTGGTTCAACCGCACCTCCGGGACCGCCTCGCTGGCGGCCCTGGACGCGGCCGGGGCGGGGAACTCGACGGCAAGACGCTGGTCGACGTCGCCAACCCGCTCGACTTCTCCCGGGGCATGCCCCCCACGCTCGCCGTCTGCAACGACGACAGCCTCGCCGAGCGGATCCAGGCGGCCTTTCCGCGGACCAGGGTGGTGAAGGCGCTGAACACCGTCAACTGCGAGGTGATGGTCGACCCCTCTCGGGTCCGCGGCGATCACTCGATCTTCGTCTGCGGCGACGACGACGCGGCCAAGGCGCAGGTCAGCGCCCTGCTCGAGGCGATCGGGTGGCCGCCCGACTCGATCGTCGACCTCGGTGACATCAGCGCCGCCCGCGGAACCGAGATGTACCTGCCGCTCTGGTTGCGGCTGTACGGCGTTCTCGGCACGCCCGACTTCAACATCGCGATCGCCCGCTGAGAGGCGCCTACAGCGCCAGGGAGAGCGGCTCCTCCAAGAGCGCCCGCACCCGGGCCAGGAACTCGGCCCCCTCGGCGCCGTAGAGGATGCGGTGATCGCAGGCCAGGGTGACCTTCATCAGCGCGGCGGGGACGATCTCCCCGCCGCGCAGCGCCGGGCGCTCGGCGATCGCCCTGACGGCGAGGATCGCCGCCTGGGGGTGTTGATCACCGCGGCGAACTGATCGATCCCATACATCCCCAGGTTGGAGACGGTGAAGGTGAGCGCCGGAGAGCTCGGGCGGGGTGATCGTCCCCGCGCGCACCTTGGCGGCGAGGGCGCGGGTCTCGGCGGCGATCTGGGCCAGGCCCTTGCGGTCGGCGTCAAAGACGGTGGGGACGACCAGGGCGCCGGGGCGGCGACGGCGACGCCGACGTTGACCCGCGAATAAAGCTCCCAGCGCCCGTCGCGGTAGGCGCCGCTTGCTTTCGGGAACTCCCCCAGGGCGATCGCCGCGGCCTTCACCACCATGTCGTTGAAGAGGGATGAGGGCGCCCTCGGCGGCGGCGGCTCCTCCCGCCCTGCCCGCCGCCGCCTTTGACATGTCGATCTCGGCCGAGAGGTAGAAGGCGGGGGAGCGGTCGCCTTTGACTCGGCCATGCGGCGGGCGACGGTCTGCTGCAGCTTCGTCAGCTCGAGGTAGGAGACCTCGCCTCCTTGGCGCTTTGCACTGCTCCCGGCCCGGGCCCCGCCGGGCTCGGCGCCGGCGGCGCCAGCTCGCCGCCGGGGATCCCCGCCCCCAACTCCCGGGAGGCGGCGGCCGCCTCGACGTCGGACTTGACGATCCGCCCGCCCGGGCTGCTGCCCGCGATGCCCGCCAGCTCGACCCCTCGCTCGGTGGCCGAAGCGCGCCAGCGGCGAGGCCTTGACCCTCGCCCCGGCCGCCGGGGGCGCCGGGGCGCTCGGCTGCGCGCTCGGGGCCGCGGCGATCTCAGAGGACCCTCTGCGGGTGGCGTGGTGGCGGGGACGGCGCCCCGACAGGACCCGCAGAGCTGAGCGGCTGCTCCGCTGTCCTCGACTCCGCGGCGATCGGCGCCCTGATCGGCAGCGTCTCCCTCCTTGGCGAGGATCTCGGTCAAGGTCCCAGCCAGGTCTGACTCATAGGCCATGTTCGCCTTGTCGGTCTCGATTTCGACCAGCTCCTCGCCGACGGCGATCTCATCCCCGACCTGCTTCAGCCAGGTCAGGACGTCCCCCTCCTCCATCGAGTCGGAGAGGCGGGGCATGACGACGTCGCTCACGGGGCAAGTTCCAGGACGCTCCAGGATCGCGGCCGAGATGCGCTCTTCGGTGGCATCGCCGCCAGCTCCAGCTCCTTTGCGTAGGGGAGCGGGACTCGGCCATGCCGACCTGCCCACCGGCGCATCGAGGTCGTCGAAGCAGGCGTGCTGATCCGCGCCGCGAGCTCGGCGCTGACGCCGTAGGTAGGCCAGCTCCTCCTCGACGCAGATCGCGTGGTTGGTCTTGGCGACCGACGCCGCCACCGTCTCGACGTCCAGCGGGCGCAGCGTGCGCAGGTCGACGACCTCGATCGAGACGCCGCGCTCGGCGGCGAGCGACTCCCGGCTACCCGCAGCGCCCGCACCGTCGCGAAGGAGTGCGAGACGACGGTCAGGTCGAGCCCGCGGGCGACCGAGGCGAGCCTGATCGGCGTAATCAGCTCCGGGTCGAGCGGGACCTCGCCCTTCTCTTGTAGATGGGCAGGTTCTCGATCACCAGACCGGGTCGTCGTCGCGGATCGCCGCCTTCAGCAGTCCCTGGCGCCGCGGCTGGCGGGCGCGACCACCTTGAGGCCCGGCGTCCCGGCGAACCAACCGTCGAAGGACTGCGAATGCTGGGCGGTGAGCTGGTTGCCGGCGCCGTTGGGGGTCCGGATCACCATCGGGCAGCGGACCTCCGCGCGGAACATCGCGCCGACCTTGCAAAGGTGATTGATCACCTGGTCCATCGCCACCAGCACGAAGTTGAGCGTCATCACCTCGACGATCGGCCGCTCGCCGAGCATCGCCGCGCCGACCCCGGCACCGAGAAAGCCCTCCTCGGAGATCGGCGTGTCGCGAACACGGTCGGGGCCGAATTCCTCCATCAGCCCGGCCGTGACCTTGTAGGACCCGTCGAAGAGGCCGACCTCCTCGCCCATCACGAAGACCCGCTCGTCACGCTCCATCTCCTGGCGCATCGCCAGGCGCAGCGCCTCGCGGCAGGTCATCGTCTCGGGATGCCCGCTGCCGCCGGCGCGGCAACGGCAGGCTCGCCGGCGGTGTCGAGAGCGCTCACCGGCCGAGCCCCGCGTAGACCAGCTCGCGCTCGCCGTGGGGACTGCCCGGCTGCATGCGCTCGAACTGGATGTCGCTGCTGGGCGCGTACATGCCGGCCGCGAGGCGATCGACGGCGGGGGCGGGCTGGACTCGGCGAATCCCGGTTGCCCGCACGACGGCCGCCGCGGCCTCCGGTATCGGCGGCGGCGATCTCCTCCCTCGGAGACCCCGCGCGAGCCCAGCAGCGCTTCCTCGTCCGCTCCAGCGGGTCGCCCGGGCGGTGCCGCCGATCTCCTCGCGGCTGCGGTAGGCGAGGCCGGCGTCGGCGACCGAGTACGCGATAGCGGTAGGTGACCGCCTCGAGCACGGCCGGCCTGCGCGCCCGGCCCGGGCCTCCTCCAAGAGCTCCCTGGAGATCTCGAGCACGGCCTCGAGGTCGTCGCCGTCGACCCGCTCGCCACGCATCCGGTAGGAACCGGCGCGGCGAAAGAGGTCGGGCTCGGCGGAGGCGCGCTCGACGCTTGTCCCCATCCCGTAGAGGTTGTTGATGACGAGGAAGACGACTGGCAACCGCCAGAACGGCGGCGAGGTTGAGCGACTCGTGCCAGGCGCCCATGTTGACGGCGCCGTCGCCGAGCTCGCAGAGCACCGCTTGCGGCGCTTCTTCGCGGCGGACCAGGGAGAGCGCCATCCCGGTCGCGATCGGCATCTGCCCGCCGACGATCCCCCAGCCGCCGTAGTAGCCGCCGCGCGAGACGCTCGAGCATGCGCACCGAGCCGCCGCGGCCGTGGGCGCAGCCGTCGCGCCGGCCGAAGAGCTCCGCCATCACCGCCTCGGGCGGCACGCCGCGAGCGAGGGCGAAGCCGTGGCAGCGATAGCCGGTGACCAGCAGGTCCTCCTCGCCGAGCGCTTGGACGGTTCCGACGGTGGCCGCCTCCTGGCCGGAGGAGAGGTGGCAGTAGCCGCCGATCCGGGCCGCCTTGTACTGCCGCTCGGCGCCTTCCTCGAAGGCGCGGATCAGGGCCATCGTCCCGTACATCTCCAGCAGGTTGGTGGCAGCGGCGACCGCCGGCATCAGGGCTCCTCGAAGTATTCGGGGTGCTGTGCGCGGATCCGCGGGACCTCGCGCAGGACCATCCGCAGGTGGTGGCGCAGCGTCTCCTCAGCCACGTCCGGGTCGTGGCGCCCGACCGCGTCGACGACGGCTCGATGCTCGACGATCATCTCCGGCACGTAGTCGGGCATGGTCAGGCTGATCCGGCGCAGGCGGTTGAGATGGGACTTCGCCCGCTCGCTGACGCCCCAGACCGCAGGGTGCCCGCTGAGGTCGCAAAGGGCCCGGTGGTAGGCGTCGTCGAGCAGGTACCAGGCATCGATGTCGCCGCTGTCATGAGCGCGTTCCTGGGAGCGGAGGTTCTCCTCGAGGGTCGCGAGGTCCTCGTCCCCCGCCCGCTCGGCGGCGGGACGGATGGCCGCGCACTCGAGCGCCTCGCGGATGAACTGAGCGTCTGTGACCGCCTGGATGCTGATCCTCGAGACGAAGGTGCCGCGCTGGGGCAGGACCTCGACGAGGCGGTCGTCGCGAAGGCGACCGAGCGCCTCGCGGATCGGCGTGCGGCTGACCCCGAGCTGGTCCGCCAGCTCGTTCTCGGAGAGCCGCGCGCCGGGCTCCAGCTCAGCGCGGACGATGGCGTCCCTGAGTGCCGCGTAGACGAAGAGCCTGGCGGGCGCGTTGCGCGGGACCGGGGAGCTCCCCCTCCGTGCGCTGCTGATCGGGATCGGGTCGACCATTCGATCTCCCTCCTATGCGTGCGTCGCCCAGCCGTCGACGGCGCGGGCCGCGTCGAGGATCGCCTCGGAGATGGTCGGGTGGGGATGGACGACACGGGCCAGCTCCTGGTAGCCGCCCTCCAGCGCCATCGTCGCCACCAGCTCGGCGATCATGTCGCAGGCGCGGTTGCCGACGATGTGGGCGCCGAGGATCTCGCCGTAGGAGGCGTCGACCACGAGCTTGACGATGCCGTCCCTGTCGTCGTAGACCGTCGCCCCGCCGACCCCGCCGAGCTTCTGCTTGCCGACCTTCACCTCATGGCCGCCCTCCTTGGCGGCGGCCTCGGTGAGGCCGACGGATGCGACCTGGGGGTGGCAGAAGGTGGCGCCGGCGACGAGTCCCTGGGGAACGGGGTGGGTCTCGACGCCGGCGGCGCTCTCAGCCGCGACCACCCCCTCCTCGGAGGCCTTGTGGGCGAGCGCCTTGGCGTTGACCAGATCGCCGATGGCGAACACCTTGGGGTTGGAGGTGCGCTGGTATCGGTCGACCTTGATCTTGCCGTTCTCGTGAAGCTCGATTCCGGCCTCCGCAAGGCCGAGCGCCGCCGTGTCGGGGGCGCGGCCGCCGGCGATGCAGAGGTAGTCGACCTCGGCGCTCTGATCGCCGTATGTGAAGGAGACCGAGTTCTCGCCCGCCTCGACGTTTTCGACCGGCGTGCCGGTCGAGGTCGTGATGTTCTGCTTCTTGAAGGCGCGCTCCACCACCCGGACGACGTCCTGGTCCTCGGCGGGGAGGATCTGCGGCAGCATCTCGATCAAGAGCACCTCGACACCGAAGCGACCGTAGGCGGAGGCGATCTCGCAACCGGAGGCGCCGGCCCCGACGACGGCGATCCTCTTCGGCAGCTTCGGCAGCGACCACGCGCCCCATGTGTCCACGATCCTGCCGCCGAACTCGGCGCCCGGGATCGGCAGCGCGACCGACCCAGTCGCCAGGGCGACCGCCCCGGCCTCATACACCTCGTCGTCGACCCTGACGTTCGCCTCCCCCGGGGTAAGGGAGCCCTCCCCCTCGATCACGGTGACCTCGTTCTTCTTCCAGAGCCCTTCCACCCCGCCCGAGAGCGAGGCCGAGACTCCGGCGCGACGCTTGGCGAGGGCGTCCCAGTCGAGCTTCACGTCCTTGGCGACGATTCCCAGCTCGGCGGAGTCGGTGGCCTGGTGGTAGATCTCGGCGCTGCGCAGGATCGTCTTGGCCGGGATGCAGGCGTAGTTGAGACAGCGTCCGCCCGCTTTGTCGCGCTCGACGACCGCGGTTCTGCGCCCCAGCTGGGCGGAGCGGATGGCGGCGACATAGCCGCCGGGCCCGCCGCCGATGACGATCAGGTCGAAGGAGCCGGTCACTGGCTGAATACTAGTATACAAGTCACCCGGCGCGACGGACGGGCCCGGAGCCCGCCGTTTCGCCTCAGCCGCCCGAGAGCAGCATCCGCACCGCCGCGAGCATCGCGGCCTGGCGGATCACGTCAGTGGCCATCCCCTCGAAGACCGTCCTACGGCGGTCCGCAAGACGGCTGACCTGGTGAAAGCGCGTCGGTTCGACCGGCGGGGCCGCGTCGGCCGCCTGGGCAGATTCCTCGTAGGAGAGACAACCGAGGATCCCCCGCGCGATCAGTTCGGCCCGCAGTGCGGCGCCCGCTTCGATCGGGTGCAGGCCATCGGACTGCATCAGCTCGGGATGTTCGGCGACGGCGCCGGCCCAGTCCGGCACCTGCGTACCCGGTCGCGAGGCGGCGAACTGCGCCACCACCCTGTTCTTGCCGTCGTTGTTGACGCCGTTGACCGTGTAGCCGTGGACGGTCGGAACGACCATGCACCTGTCGCCGATCGTCTGGGCCACGGCCTGGAGATTTTCCGCCAGGATCTGTGGATACGCGGGGTTGTCGTTGGTCCCCGCGTCGAAGACGATCACGGATTGGGAGGGGTCATAGCTTTCCTGGAAGAGGTCCAAGATTTCGTAGCTGTTGGAACCGCCGACCGCGTTGACGGTCAACGGCACTCCCGGCAGGTCCCTCTTCAGGTAGGGGGCGGTCAGTTCCTCGAGGCTGTCGCCGACGAGGAGGACCCCACCGCTCCCGCTCGCGCGCGCCGCCGGCGCGGCGATCGTCAACGCCAAGAACGCCATCGCGATCGCCACCCGCACAGTCCCGCTCCTCGGCATCGTCGGAGTTTGTATCGCACCCGGCCCCCGCTGCTCGGCCTCGCGGTAGCCGTAGCGCTCGCCCTCTGGCTGCCCGCCTGCGGGGACCAGGGTCGGGCGGCGACCGGCAAGACCGCCGCTCCCAGCCGCCACCGCGCGAAGGCCCCGGCGAGCGCCCGCGCCTGCCGCTCGCAGATCGGGTCGTTCCTCGCCTCGCTCGACTCGCTGCGCAATCGGCTCGTCGCGGGGGTCAGCTACCAGCAATACGTCGATCATCTGAAGGCGGTACGCAAGCGCTATGAGGAGCTGCCGGTCGACGGCCTCGAGCTCGACTGCCTGACCGACGTCGCCACCTCCGCCGAGCAGAGCTTCAACGAGTACATCGCGGCGGCCAACACCTGGAGCGACTGCGTCGAAGTCCCCAGCTGCGAATCGGCGTCGATCGAATCGGCCTTGCAGCGGCGCTGGCGGGTCGCCTCGCACTACCTCTCCGAAGCCCAGACGGGGCTGGGCCCTTCGACGAGGTCGAGATTAGACCGCGCCGATCGGGGGTAACCGCCCGGATGGCTTCAGCGACGAGCGAGCTGGTCCTCGGGCCGCTGCTGCGATATGTCTCGGAGACCGAGGCCACCGTCTGGGTCGAGACCAACGAGCCATGCGAGGTGGAGATCCTCGGGCGGCGCGAGCCGACCTTCAGAGTCGAAGGCCACCACTACGCGCTGGTTCGCGTCGAGAGCCTCGAGCCCGCGTCCAGCTTCGAGTACGAGGTGGCGCTGGACGGCAGGATCCGCTGGCCGGAGCCCTCCTCGGACCTACCGCCGAGCGTGATCCGCACCCTCGGCGCGGAGGGCCCGCTGGACGTCTGCTTCGGCTCCTGCCGAGTCGCCCTCCCCCACGAGCCGCCCTACACCGAGACGAAGGACGCCGATCGGGAAGGGCACGAGATCGCCCTCCGGGTGCTCGCCGACCAGATGGCGCACGACGATCGCGGAAGCCGGCCGGACCAGCTCTTCCTGCTCGGCGACCAGGTCTACGTCGACGAGGGCTCGCCGGAGGTCCGCCAGCGGATCCGCGCCCGCCGCGGCACCGCGACGCCGCCGGGCGAGGACGTCACCGACTTCGAGGAGTACACCTGGCTCTACCTCGAGTCCTGGCGCGGCCGCTGATCTGCTGGCTCTTCTCGACCGTCTCGCTCTCGATGTCTGGGACGACCACGACATGAGCGACGATTGGAACATCTCGCGAGCGTGGCTGGAGGAGATGAGGCAGCGATCGTGGTGGCACCGCCGCGCCGTCGGCTGCATCACCAGCTACCGGATCTACCAACACCTCGGGAACTTCTCCCCGCGCGAGCTCGAGCTGAACGATCTCTACGGCCGGGTCCGCGGCAACCAGCACGCGGGGAAGATCTGTTCGACTGGGCCCGCCGGATCGACTCGACCGAATCGGGAACCCGCTGGAGCTTCTGCCGCGACTTCGGCCGGACCCGCGCGATCTTCATCGACTCCAGGGCGGGCCGGGTGCTCGAGGAGGGCCGGCGCTCGATCGCCGACGACGAGGAGTGGGACTGGGTCGTCGAGCACGCGGAAGGCGACTTCGACCACCTGCTGATTGCCACCACCGTCCCCTTCCTGCTCTCGCCGGGCTTCCACCACCTGGAGGCCTGGAACGAGCGGATGTGCGAAGGGGCGCTCGGCCCCGGCCCGGCCAGGGCGAGCGAGAAGCTTCGGCGCGCCGTCGACTTCGACCACTGGGCCTCCTTCGCCCTCTCCTTCGAACGGCTGCGCGACCTCCTGGCCGAGGTCGCCGCGAGCCGGCGGGGGTCGGCTCCGGCCTCGATCGTGGTCCTCTCCGGCGACGTCCACCATGCCTATCTCTGCGACGTCGCCTTCCGTGGCGGCGGGATTCGAAGCCCGGTTTACCAGGCCGTCTGCTCGCCCTACCGGAATCCCCTCGACAGCCGCGAGCGGGCGGTCATCCGAGCCGGCTTCGGTCGACCTCTAACGGCCGTCGCCTCGGTCCTCGCCCGCCTTGCGGGCGCGCCCGACCCAGGCATCCGCTGGCGCCTGCTAGAGGGGCCCTGCTTCGACAACCAGGTGGCGACCCTGCGGCTCGATGGCCGCGAAGCCACGATGCGGCTCGACAAGACCGTCCCGGGCGAGGACGGCGAGCAGGCGCTGCGTCCGAGCTTCGCGCGACGCCTGACCTGAACGAGCAAGGGCCGCCCGGAGGCGGCCCTTGTCTGGTGCTTGGGAGCGAACGCGGGAACAACGGCCGGGTGGGACAAAGCCCGGTCTCCCTTTGCTCGCCGGTGCCCGGGGTGGATTCCGCGGGCGCCCGAACCAGTGCGGCGCCTAGCGGCCCTGCACCTCCAGAGTCCCATCAAGCATGTGACTCAAAATAGGACCACCTCCTTTCTCTGGTGACCCGATTGAAGCAGACGACCCAGTCGGTCTCCGCCGCCCCGCGACCGCCGCCGACCCGCCTCGCGCGCCTCGATTGGGAAACCGCCAAATGCGCCGGGAAACTGGCGGCGGCGGCGGGAGTTGCGTGCTATACCCTGATTCTGTTTGGCTGGCGTGAGGGCCGTGCCGACAGGTGACCACGACTTCAAAGAACCCAGAGACCGTGATCATCCGGTTCGCCGGAGATTCGGGGGATGGCATGCAGTTGGTCGGGGACCGTTTCACCGCCGCCACCGCCCATGTCGGCAACGACCTCTCGACGCTGCCGGACTTCCCGGCTGAGATCCGCGCCCCCGCGGGCACGCCCGGCGGCGTCTCCGCCTTCCAGATCCACTTCGCCTCCCGCGACATCCTCACCCCGGGCGATCATCCGAACACCCTGGTCGCGATGAACCCGGCCGCCCTCAAGGCCCACCTCGGGGCACTGGAGGCGGGGGGCACGCTGATCCTCAACCAGGACGCCTTCACGCCGGCCAACCTGCGCAAGGCGGGGTACGAGACAGACCCGCTCGAGGACGGGACGGTCGAGGACTACCAGACCTTCAAGGTGCCGATGACGACGTTGACGACGCGCGCCGCCGCGGGGATCGAGGGACTGAAGCCGGCGGAGGCCCAGCGGGCCAAGAACCTCTTCGCGCTCGGCCTGATCTCGTGGATGTACGGGCGACCGGGGAAGGAGACCATCACCTGGCTGGAAGCGAAATTCGCCAAGCGCCCGGCGATCATGGAGGCGAACGTCGCCGCCTACAAGGCCGGCTACAACTTCGGCGACACCGCGGAAATCGCGGCCACCCCGATCGAGGTCGCCCCGGCCCCGCTCGACCCGGGCGAATACCGCAACGTCAACGGGGCCAACGCCCTGGCGATGGGACTGGTGGCCGCCAGCGTCAGGAGCGGACTGCAGCTCTTCTTCGCCAGCTACCCGATCACGCCGGCCTCGGAATTGCTCCACCACCTGGCGCGCCACGAGCGCTTCGGTGTGCACACGATGCAGGCGGAGGACGAGATCGCCGCCGCGAACATGGCGCTCGGGGCCTCCTTCGGCGGCCAGCTCGGGGTGACCGCGACAAGCGGGCCGGGGATGGACCTGAAGGCGGAGACGATCGCGCTGGCGGTGGCGCTGGAGCTACCGCTGGTGATCATCGACGTGCAGCGGGCGGGGCCCTCGACCGGGCTGCCGACGAAAACCGAACAATCCGACCTGCTGATGGCGATCCACGGGCGCCACGGCGAGTCGCCGCTGCCGGTGATCGCCCCCTCGACGCCGGCCGGCTGCTTCGACTCGGCGGTGGATGCGGCACGGATCGCGGTCCGCTACCGGACCCCCGTGATCCTGCTCGCCGATTCCTTCCTCACCAACTCCTCGGAGCCATGGCGCCTTCCCGACTCCAGCGAGCTGCCGGAGATCGACCCCAACTTCGCGCAGGGGCCGAACGCCGGCGACGAGTTCCTTCCCTACCTGCGCGACGAGCGCGGCGCCCGGCCCTGGGCGATCCCCGGGACCCCCGGCCTCCAGCACCGGCTGGGCGGCCTCGAGAAGGAGCACGGCAGCGGCAAGGTCAGCTACGACCCCGGCAACCACGCGCTGATGACGAAGCTGCGTGCCGAGAAGCTGGACAAGCTCTCCGAGGAGCTGCCGCCGCTGGAGGTGAACGCCGACGAGGGGGCCGAGCTGCTGGTGCTCGGCTGGGGCTCGACCTTCGGCGTGGTCGGCGCCGCCGCGCGCCGCGTCCGCAACCGGGGCGTCCCGGTGGCGACCACCCATCTGCGGTACCTCGAACCGATGCCGGGCAACACCGGCGACGTGGTCCGCGCCTTCCCGAAGGTGCTCGTCCCCGAGCTGAACACCGGCCAGCTCCTCAACCTGATCCGCTCGAAGTACCTCGTCGACGCGATCGGCCACAACAAAGTCGAGGGGCTCCCGATCCTCGCCGAGGAGCTGGAGCAGGCGATTTTGGAGGCGATCTCGTGAGCGATAACGGCCAAGCCGGCGCCGGCGCGGCGGTGCTGACCAAGGCCGACTTCCAGTCGAGCCAGGAAACCCGCTGGTGCCCGGGCTGCGGCGACTACGCGATCCTCGCCAGCGTCCAGGCCCTGATGCCCGAACTGGGCATTCCGCCCGAGAAGACCGTCTTCATCTCCGGCATCGGCTGCGCCGGGCGCTTCGTCTACTACATGGACACCTACGGGATGCACGGCATTCACGGCCGCGCGCCGGCGCTGGCGACCGGCATCGCCACCTCCCGCGACGACCTCTCGGTCTGGGTGGTCAGCGGTGACGGCGACTCGCTCTCGATCGGCGGCAACCACCTGATCCACGCCCTGCGCCGCAACGTCCCGATCAAGCTGCTGCTCTTCAACAACCAGATCTACGGCCTCACAAAGGGCCAGTACTCGCCGACCAGCGAGACTGGCAAGATCACGAAGTCGACCCCGTTCGGCTCCGAGGACCACCCGTTCAACCCACTGGCGCTGGCGCTCGGGGCCGACGCCTCCTTCGTCGCCCGCACGATCGACATCGAGAAGAAGCACGTGGCCGAGGTCCTGCGCACGGCCGCTGAGCACCCCGGCTCGGCTTTCGTCGAGATCTACCAGAACTGCAACGTCTTCAACGACGGCGCCTTCAACGCCGTCCGCGGTAAGGCCGGGGCCCACAACCAGATCCGCCTCCAGCACGGCAAGCCCATCCGCTTCGGCGCCGAGGGCGAGCGCGGGGTGGTCCGCTCCGACGACGGCGGCCTCGCCGTGGTCGACGTCGCCGACGTCGGCGAGGACGCTCTCGTCGTCCACGACGCCAACGTCGAGGACCCGAGTCACGCCACCGCCCTCGCCCGCCTCGCCGACAGCCCCACCGGCCCGACCCCGATCGGCGTCTTCCGCGACGTCAAGCGGGCGGTCTACGGGTCGGGGCGCCAGCGGGAGCTGCGCTCCGCCCACGCCAACGCCACGCTCGCGGACGTCGACGAGCTGCTGCGCTCCGGCGACACCTGGGTCGTGTAGCGCCATCGGCTCCGACGCCCAAGGCACGCCTTAGCCGATCTTTTCCCCGCCCTTTTGCGGGGCTTGGAGCCGGGTCGCCTACCTTCCGTCTCAGGCGAAAGGAGATCGGCATGAAAACCGCGAACATCCCATCCCGAACCCGGATTACGAGCAGAGCCGACCGGCGCGATGAACGCGTTCGCCTGATCGAGGAGGCGGTCCTGCTCATCCGCGATGATTGGCCGGCCGTAGCCGCCGGCCTCTGCGAGTCCGTCAACCGGGCCGCGGGGCTGATCTTCGTCCCGACGGCAGCCCTCCAGAGGGCGATCGGAGAGACGGCCGAGGAGGCGCTGCGACTCGTCGAGAGGCTCTACGGCCACGACGACGCGATCGATCTGCAACGCCTCACGGCCATCAATCTCGAACCCGCCGCCGAGGGCCCCTCTCACCACCCGCGGTTTCGCCCGCCGTCCCGAACGCACCGGCGCGTTCGAACGCGGGCCGGCTGGTAAGTCGAGCGAGTGCGCCTCGAGCCCGGCGCCGCGGTCAGGCCCGGTCGACCTCTTCGGGCGTCTCGTACCATTGCTTGCGCTCGCCGACTCGGTCTCGGAGCTTCCACTTGCGCGACTTCGGCGCGGCGTCGATCTCAGCCCGCAGTCTGGCGATGCGGTCGCCGATCAGCTCCTTCCCGCGGCTCTCGATCGGCAGCTCGCCGACCGATTGGTTGAGGCGCTCGAAGTTGATCTCGAAGGTCCGCTGCAGGCCCCAGTCGCGCGAGGTGAGGAACGAGATCTGGCGCATGTTGATCGCGTCCTCGCCGCTGGCGTCGCGGTCGGCGTCGGAGACCTCGTGAGCGTGCAGGAGGGCGAAGGCGTCGGCGCGGTCCTTGGCGTTGAGCTCGACGATCTGGAGCTTCGTCATCAGCAGCTCGGCCGCGGGCAGGGTCTGCGGCCGTTGCTCGAGCCGGTCGGCCAGGGGACGCACGTGGCACATCTCGAAGCCGCCGACGAAGACGTCGACCTGGCGGCCGTGCGCCGGGTCCCAGAACAGCATCCGCCGGGCGCTGTTGAGAGCGTTGAACTCGGCCTCGGGCTGATAGCCCGAGGCGGCGAGAAGCTCGCCGAGTTTCGATCCCCCCTTCCGCGCGACGACGAAGTCGAGGTCGGCGATGTCCCGGACGAAGGCCGGATCGAGGCGCTCGCCGGTGATCAGCCTGATCGCCATGCCCCCGATCAAACGGGTCGAGATCCCCTTGTCTTCGGCCGCGGACAGCAGACGGATCGCCTCGCCAGCCAGATCCGGTTCGGGGGTCCCCGGCACCGGCTACCTCATCCGACGACGAACTGGTAGTTGACCTTTTCCCCCGCCATGTGGACGAGGCAGCCCGAGATACGACCGGTGTGGTAGTCGCTGCCAGGGTTGATGCAGAGGGTGCGACCGATCCGGTTGGCCGCCCGCGACTCGTGGACGTGCCCGTGCAGCGCCACCAGTGGCTGGTAGCGCTCGATCACCTCGCGAACAGCGGTCGATCCGCAGGGCGCCATGCTGGGTTGGCCGGCGACGGTCACCACGGTCAGGTCGGCGTCGAGCTCGGGCGCGGTGTCGAGTCCGGAGTCGTATGGGGGCACATGGAGATTGAACACGCAGCGAGCCATATTGTCGACCTCGGAGGCCAGCGCTTCGATCCGGGCCAGCAGCTCCTCCTCCTCGAGCTCGCGCGGCGAGTCGAACGGCGTCCGGTTCGAGTAGCCGAGCGAGAGCATCGTGTAGCCGTCGAACTCGACCACCTTGCCGTCGCAGGCCTCGATCCGCGTCGCCCGCTCGATCGCCTCCTCGACGCCGGGCGGGTCGTCGTTGCCGGGCATCACGAAGCAGCGCACCGCCGGGTCCGTCAGCCGCTCGGGAGCCAGCTCGAGCCATTCGCCGAAAGTCTCGAGCATCACAACCTCGAACCACCGCTCGCGCTCCTCGGTGGACAGCGCGGCGACGCGGTCCACCTCGGCCGCCGTCATCAGGTGCGGGTACATGCCGTTCGCCCGCACGCGGCGTTCGACCTCCGCCACCTGCTCCTCGCCGGCGGCCTCGACCCGCTGCCCGAAGAGCTCCGCCACCCGCCCTCCGGACCCGTCCTCGACCAGGGGCACGACGGCCTTCCCGGTCAGGTCACCCCCCATCACCAGGACCGAGGCCTTGTAGACCTCGGGAGCGCGCAGGAACTTTCGCCACAGCACCTCGGTCCCGTGGATGTCGGACGCGTAGTAGAGGCGAAGGTTCTCGGCTCCAGAGGCCTTTCTCGAGAAGATCCCCACCCTCGTCAGTCCGGCGGGAGTTCGGTGTGGGCCAGTTCGATGTCGATGCCCTGCGAGCGGCGGATCGTCCGCGAGACGAAGTAGACGGCAAAGGCGACCACGTAGACCAGGATCGCAAGCTCGAGCTTGCCGGGGTTGGCGCTGAGGCTCGCGCCCGAACCCGGGTCCCAGAGCAGGATCGCGATCGCGCCGCCGAAGCCGAGGACCGCGAGCCCGCCGACGAGCGAGAGCAGGGGGACGCCCGCGACCCGGCGGTTGTAGGGGGAGTTCTCGACCATCGCCGGCTGGGTGAAGGGGAGCGCGATCCCGGCGCAGGCGGTTACCAGCAGCGTCAGCGAGAGGCCGAGCAGGACCGAGAGCGTGCTGAACCATTCGGTGAAGGCGTAGATCGCGGTGCTGGCGATCGCCAGCACGCTGACGATCGCGATCGCGAACACGGGCGAGTGGGAGCGCGGCTCGACGTAGGAGAGCCTCTGGGGCATGATCCGGTCGAACGACCAGGCGAACATGCTGCGGCTGATCAGCAGCATCGTCTGCGGCAGCCAGATCAGCAGACCGACGCTGAAGCCGACGATGACGATCGTCCCCCAAACGGCGCTGCCCGAGGCGATCGCGACCAGCTCCGGATAGGCGGGCGCGCCCGCGAAGCCGTAGGTGGCCGGGTCCGCGAACCCGAGCTGGCCGTTGACCGCGTAGCTGACGATGCCGGTGAAGGCGGGCGTGAGCAGCAACAGGGCGACCACGGCGACCGCGACGGCGCCGGGAATGGAGAGCATGTGGGTCCTCTTCTTCAGCCGGATCTCGCCGGCGAAGTAGTTGCTCGAGTAGATGAAGCCGAAGATGAACCAGAAGACCGAGACCGATTTGAGCGTCGCTTCGAAGTCGAAGCCCGATTGGACGAAGCCCGCTTCGGTGGCGGAGTGCTGCATCGCGCTGAAGGCGTTGCTGGCGCCGAGGTTGGAGGCGTAGTCGTTGAAGTTCGAGATGAAGCCGGCTTCGGAGCCGAACAGCCCGATCAGGATCGGGAGCAGGAAGCCGCCGAGCATGTAGAGGACGAAGGCGCCGACCTGGAGGCGGAAGAAGAGGCGCACCCCGCCGAGGACGAAGATGCCGGCCGAGATCAGCACCGCGGCCGTGCCGGTGATGAAGAGACCGGCTTCGGTCGAGAACCATTCGCCGAAGGAGAGCCAGCCGCTGGAGCCGGTGTAGCCGGCCATCATGTTGCTGAAGGCGCCGATCCCGTAGGTGGCGAAGTAGGTCGTGTAGACGCCGTAGACGACGGCGAGCCAGAAGCAGAAGCTGGCGTTCGCGGCGAATCCGATCGAGGGGTGGAGCGCGCGGCTGTTGAAGACGTAGTCCCCGCCGGTGCGCGGCATGATCTGCGCCAGCATCGCGTAGAGGAACGCCCCCGGCAGCCCCAGCCCGGCCGCGATCAGGAAGGCGAGGACCGCGCTCGAGCCGTTGTAGTAGAACGAGTACAGCAGCCAGAAGAAGGCGAACGTCAGGGCAACGCTCGACCACATGACGTTGTAGAAGAGCGCGTCAGACGTGCGCCCCTCGCGAACCAGCCCGGTGGCCTTCCTGGTGAACAGCCCCGGCGCGGCCGATCCGGCCCCGCCTGTCTCCGCGACGCTCATGCCGATCCTCCTTGAGAGTGGCTTCTGGTTTTCACATCGACGGGAAGTCGGCTTGGTTCGAACGCGAGGTAGTCGACGCGGGCGTCGGTGGAGCGGCGGGGACCGACCTCGGCGACTAGCAGCTCGTCCTCGCCGCCCGCTGCTTCGACGATGACGGCGCCGTCGGAGTCGATGGCGCGACTTTCACCGACGAACTCGAAGCCGCCCTCGCGGCCGCCGCGGTTCACGTAGAGATGGGGGGTCCGGTTCTCGAGCGCTCGCGCCGTGGTGTGGATCAGGTGTTCGCGCCCGAACGGCTCCATGTTGGCCGCCACCGTGACCAGCAGGTCGGCCCCGGCCATAGCCGCGGCGCGGGCCAGCTCCGGGAACTCGACGTCGAAGCAGATCAACGGCGCCACGGCCCTGCCGGCCAGCTCGACGACCAGGAGGCGCTCGCCCTCCGTGAAGGCGCCGGCCTCGGCCCCGAACAGCTGGGCCTTCCGAAAGGTGCCAACCAGCTCGCCGTCCCGGTCGATGCAGGCGGCCGAGTTGCGGAACCAAGATCCGTCGCGCTCGGTGAATCCGACGATCGCCGCCGTGTCGGCCGCGGCGCAGGCCGCGGCGACCTCGCCCAGCTCCGGCCCGGCGGCCTCGCAGGCCACGGAATCGAGGTCGTCGAGCCGGTAGCCGCTGAGGAACAGCTCGGGGAAGACGGCGATCGCGACCTCTGCATGGGAGCGGATGGCGTCCGCCGCACGCATCACGTTCTCGGCCAGGGCTCCCGGCTCGGGGGTCAGCTGGGCGAGAAGCGCGCGCATGCCTAGACGCTCGCCCCCGCGTGAAAGGCCATCGCCTCGACCGCGATCCGCACGCCCATCAGGCTGGTCGCGGGGGTCGCCTCGAGGCTCGGGGCGACCTCGACGACGTCGACCCCGAGCAGCCCTCCCGCCGCCACCCCGCGGACCAGCTCGATCGCCTCGCGGCTGGTCAGCCCGCCCGGCGTCGGGCAGCAGGTCGCCGCGCCGTGGGCCGCGTCGAGTGAGTCGACGTCGAAGGTGAGGTAGACGCCGTCGGTCCCGTCGCGGGCGATCTCCGTCGCCTGCTCGACCGCCCAGGCGGTGCCCTTCTCCCAGATTTCCTCCAGCCAGATCACCCGGATCCCGCGCTCGCGGCAGTACTCGATCTCGGTCCTCGGGTTCATCCACCCCGACATGCCGATCAGGATCATCCGCTCGGGATCGAAGCCGGCGTCGACGGCGCGGGTGATCGGGCAGCAGTGGTTCAGCTCCTCGCCCCCCACGTCGGGTGCGGTGTCGAGGTGGGTGTCGATCAGGACCAGGCCAGGGTTGGCGACGTGCTCCCTCACCGCCCAGGCCGCCGGGATCGTCACCGAGTGATCGCCGCCGAGGGTGACGGGGAGCGCGCCGGCGCGGAGGATCTCGAGCAGATCCACCTTGGCGCGCTCGAAGGTGACGGCCGGGTTGGCGAGCGCGAGGTCGCAGTCGCCGCAGTCGACCGGGGAGAGGGCGTCGACCAGGTCGAAGTCGAGCGTCGCGTTGTAGGTGAGGAACTGGCATGAGACCTCGCGCATGCCGCGCGGTCCGTAGTTGGCGCCGGTACGGCTGATCGAGGTCGAGTCGAAGGGAATGCCGTAGATCGCGGCCTTCGCTCCCGCTTCGCGCAACGAGTCGCTCTGCGGCGCGACGTGCGGGAAGGACATGAAGGAGCCGGCGAGGCCCGAGTGCAGAATGCTGTTCCACATCGTCCGGTCAGGCGATTCCGTGCTCACGCGTCGCTCCTCCCATCATGCGCTCGACCCCTTCCCATGGTTGATAAAGCGCTTTTGCAGAATTCCTGCCGAGCCTATGCGGAAACGCTTTTGCATGTCAAGGGCGCTGCGGTAGCTTTCCCCCCGACGATGGGTGAGAAGATCGGCATCAAGGAGGTCGCCGCCGCCGCGGGCGTGTCGATAACCACCGTCTCCCATGCCGTCAACGGCAAGGGGCGGCTGCCCGAGGAGACCCGCGTCCGCGTCCGCGAGGTCGCGGAGAGACTCGGCTACCGCCCCAACGTCAACGCCCGCAACCTCGCCAGCGGCCGCAGCGGCCTGCTCGCCCTGGCCGTCTCCCAGGTCGAGGACCTCGCCTTCCAGCTCGGCGACTTCGACTACTTCGCGAGCCTGATCCGCTACGCGACCACGGCGGCGCTGGACCGCGGCTACGCCCTGGCGATCGCGCCCGCCGCCGAGGCGGAGGGAACCCTGCAAAAGATCTCCGCCGACGGCGCGATCGTCGTCGACCCCGTTCCGGGCGATGGCTCGCTCGCCTACCTGCGCCGCCAGGGAACACCGATCGTCACCACCGGGCGTGTGCTGGACGGCTTCGAGGAGGATTACTGGGTCGACAACGACCACGTCGCGGGCGTCCGCGGAATCCTCGACCATCTGGCCGCCGTGGGGGCGAAGCGGATCGCGCTCGTGGCACCCCGCTCCTTCGCCTCCTACGTCGAGGACGTCCGCGTCGGCTACTCCGGCTGGTGCGAGGAGCACGGCATGCAGGAGCGGGTCGGGACGGCTCCGAGCGTGACCGAGGACGGCGGCTTCGAAGCGGCGATCTCCCTCCTCGACGGCCCCGACCCGCCGGACGCGATCTATGCCGCCCTCGACCGGTTGGCGATCGGCGTCCTCCTCGCCGCCAACGCGAGGAATGTCGACGTCCCCGGGCGCCTGCGGGTCGCGGCCTGCACCGACAGCGCGGCCGCGCAGGCCGCCCGGCCGCCATTGACCACCGTTGGCCTCAACCCCGAGCGGATCGGCCGCGAGGCCGTCGGGATGCTGATCGACATCGTCGAGGGCGTCGAGGTCGAGCCGCGCCACCGCATCGTCCCGACCCGGGTGATCGAGCGCGAGTCGACGCTGGGGCGGGTGCGGAGCGCGGAGGTGCCCGCCGCCCGTTCGACGCCCGATCGCGGGCTTTAGCCGCCCTTTGCCGGCGCTTTGACCGGGCTTGGGACCGAGTCGCTACCTTCGCTGCAGAGGAAAGGAGGTCGGTATGTCGGCCTTGAGCACCACCCGAAGAACTCCCATTACGAGCAGAGCAGACCGAGCCGATGAACGGGTTCGCCTGATCGAGGAGGCGGTGCTCCTGATCCGCGGTGAGTGGCCCGCGGCCGCATGCGGCCTCTGCGAGACGGTCAACCGCGCCTCTGGACTGCTCTTCGTCCCGTCGACCGATTTCCGGGAGGCGATCGAGGAGACGGCCAGGGAGGCGCTTCGGTTGGTCGAGGGTCTCTACGGCCACGACGCCGTGCTCGAGGTGCGGCACCTCGCCGCGGCCGATCCGAACGTCGCGGCCATCACGCACGACAGCGCCCCTCGCCGGCGAGTCCAGTTGCCATCCCGGCCGCGACGGCGCGTCCCCGCCCGCGCCGGCTGGTGACGACGAATCAGCGAGGCGCCGCCGGACCGGGGCGGCGCGGACGCCGCCCCGGTCCACAGCGCCGAGCACTCAGCAGTGCCAGGGGCCCTGCCCGGTGACGACCACGCGGAACGTGACCGGGTCGAGGACTACCCGCACGAGGCGGTTGCACTCGTAGCGACCCTGCGCTTCAGTGTCACGTTCGTCGAGGATCCGGCAGAACACGACATGCAGGCTGCTCCGTCGACAGTTCTTGACGCCGTACTTGACGCAGTTGCTGTCGTGGGCGCAGGTGTGCTTGGCGTAGACGAATGCCTTTTCCGCCGCCAGCGACACCGGCAACTTGACCGCCGCCGCTGCTGGCATGGCGAGGATTCCCGCCGTGGCGCAGATGGCGAGAGCTAGGCTGACTAGGCGCTTGAGTTTCATCGGTCTCCTTCCCAGGGACGAGGCGCCGGGTGCGGATCTACCCCCAGTTGCGCCCGGGTACGGCGACGAGGATATCCGCCTGCCCGGAAGAGCGGGGTCCATCCGTCCACTGAAAGGGCTCGAGTAGAGTCGGGCGACTGGTGCTTGCGGTCACCGACTTCACGGTCGAAGCGCAGCGGTTGCTGCGCGACCAGACGCAGTTCAAGTGGTACGTCGTCACACTGCTCGTCCTCGTCCTCTACGTCTACTCGGTTGAGGTCGAGCGACGGCGCTGGGATGTGATCCTCGCCGGCCTTGCGTTCTGGCTCGCCGACTGGATCAACGAGATCGCCAACTCGCTCGTTCTTCACTTCAGCCACCGCGCCGCACTGTGGACGACGACTGGAGACACGGCCTACCTGATCCTGATCGGGTTGACGATCGAGATCTCGCTCATGTTCGCGATCTCCGGCATCGTCTACGCGAAGGCGCTTCCCGAGGATCCCCGAGCGAGGCTGCTCGGACTGCCGAATCGCCTGACGATCGCGCTCGGTTTCTCGATCTTTGCCGTCTTCGTCGAGGTGCTACTGAAAGGCACCGGCTACTTCCACTGGGAGTACTGGTGGTGGAACTTCCCCTTCGTCGTCCCGATCGTCGTCCTCGGGTACCTCTGGTTCTTCCTCATCGCCGCCTACGTGTATGACCTCTCCGATGACCGGAGGCGGCTGCAGGTGGTAGGCGCCATGGGTGCTGTCGTCGCCACCGCGCTGGTCGTCTTCGGCCCGGTGCTGGCGTGGATCTAGGCCATCCATCAGCCGCTCACCGTGGGCAGGCTCACTGAGAGATCGGACACCTGCACGATGGAGGCGAGGTCGTTGCTGGGACGCAGGTAGGGGCCGTCGCGGCCGAGCAGCACGAGCTTTGCCGTGTGACCCGGCGCGAAGGCATAGCCGTTGCCGTGCAGCTGGAAGGTGATCTGGCCACTCTGGTTGTCGGTCAGGCGATAGGCGCCGCGGGTGACCAGTCGCTCGCTGCCGTCCGGAGCGACGTCGAGGAGCATCGAGTCGAGCTCGCCGAAGTCGCCGAGGGCTTGGATCGTCGCCGTGACCGTCGGCAGACCGATCAGGGTGAAGCCCGATTCGGCGCTGCGCGTGTAGGTGGCCGTCCCCAGCGCCGAGGAGGAGGTGACCGTCTTGCAGGCGTCGGAGGTTCCCGCGATCGGGTCGAACTGCGCGCTGGTGATCGGGTCGCCGCTGGCGGTGATGAGCTGCGTGGCCGCCGAGCCGAAGGTCACCATCCCGGTGTGCAACTTGCCGTAGCTGGGCGCCCTATAGGGGCCGCCGTCAGGTGCGCTTGCGGGACAGGTCTGCGTGTAGGCGGTTACCGACCCGCCGGCCGGCCCACCGGTCGCCCCTCGCAGATAGTGGCCGAGGAAGGCGGCGCCCTGTTCGTTGAAGGCTCGGTTGACAGTCGTCTTGTTCGTGCCCCGGCTGTGGCCGAGGTCACCGAACTGAAGGCTGACGGGGCTCTTGCCCTTGACCTGGTTGTAGACGCGAATGGCCTGCTCAGGCGGGAAGAGGTCGTCGGTCCAGCCGTTCTCGATCAACAGGGGCGAGGGAGTGCCGGGCAGGCCGTATGCCTGATGGTGCGCGTAGATCTCGGCCAGGCGGGCTCGAGCTTCCGCGCCGTAAGGCTCGCCAGCGTTGACGAGCGCGAAGTCACCGTTGAGGTCGGCGTCCGGGTTCGTGCAGGGAGCGCTGGCGGGCGCGTCCCCGCAGTAGTAGCCGCTGCTCTTGCCAAGCGCGTAGAGACCGGCGACATAGCTCGCGATCGGGATCCCCACAGGTTCCAGGCTCTGCCCGGGGGGAGCCACCTGCGTGTCGAGGAATCGCCCGTTGGGCAGCAGGGAGTCGACGAGATCCGACCACGGCCAGCGCGGCCACGCGGCGGCGATCGACAGCGCCTTGCCGCTTGGGCTCCTCCAGGGCGCGAAAGTCCCATCCGGCTTGCGGATCCGGTTGTTCAGGTAGGCCAGCTCGAGGCTCTGACCGCCCCCGTAGGAGATGCCGGTCACGCCGAGGGAGCCGGGCTTGGCGATCTTCTCGTCTACGAGCAAGCCGAGCAGGTACTGGGTGTCGCGGGCCTCGTAGCGCGTATCGGCCAATCGGATGTAGCCCTGGCCGCAGGGGCCGGAGTGATAGCCGGTCGGACCGCCGCCGCACGAATGGCCGAACCCGCGCGCCGTGTAATTGACCACCGCGTAGCCCTGCCGAGCGAAGTAGTCGTTGTTGTAGTGGTACGTGGTCGAGCCGTCGCCGTTGGGGTCGCTCGACTCGAAGTCGGTCTTTTCTCCGCCGTATCCGTGCAGCATCACTATCGTCGGATAGGGGCCGGGCCTGCCATTCGGCGGCAAGGTGACGTCAACGTCGAGCGGAACGCCATCGAACGACGGAACCCCGTTCAGCGTCTGCCCCGCGGAGCCGTCGGTGGTCGGGCAGAACCGAACCCCGTCGGACTGCACCGCGCACTGGTGCCCGAAGGGCGTCTGTGCGAACGCAGCCGACGATGGCGCGGCGACGCCGATGGCCAAAAACCCCGTCAACAGCAGTAGACGACGCACCCGCACCTCCCGTGGATGGCTCAAGTTCCCAATGCGCAATACCCCGAACTGCCATCAGCATACCGAAAATTGGGTAGGCCGGATAATTTCGTCCATCCATTGGCCATCAACTCGCGGCGGTCCTGCAACGCCCGGCGGCGCCCACCACCGGTGATCAGCTCGGCGATTCAGACGATGAGCCGCGGAGCGCGCCCGACAGGATTCGAACCTGTGACCTTCGGTTTCGTAGACCGACGCTCTATCCAACTGAGCTACGGGCGCGTGCCCTGCAATCCGCGGGAAGTCCAACATGGCCGCGATGCGGGAAGCCGGATTCTAGGGGCTGCGCGGTCCTCATCGCTCCTCCTCCAGGCCCAAGGAGCGCCCGATCACCTCTTTCATGATCTCGTTGGTCCCGGCCCAGATCCTGGTGACCCGGGCGTCGACCCAGGAGCGCGCGACCTCGTACTCCTCGATGTAGCCGTAACCGCCGTGCAGCTGCAGGCAGGCGTCGATCACCCGGTTCTGCACCTCGGAGCTGAGCAGCTTCGCCTTCGCCGCCTCGACCGCGCTCAGCTCGCCGGCGACGTGGGCCTCGACGCAGCGGTCGACGTAAACACGGGCGGCGTCCAGTTCGGTGTCGGCCTCGGCCAGCACGAAGCGGCTGTTCTGGAAGCTGCCGACCGAGTGGCCGAACGCCCGGCGCTCCTTCACGTAGTCGAGGGTGAGGCGGAGGACGTTCTCGGCGTGGGCGACATTGACGACCGCGGTGCTGATCCGCTCCTGGGAGAGGTGGCCCATCATGTGTGCCATCCCCCGCCCCGGCTCGCCGATCAGGTTCTCGGCCGGCAGCTGGACGTCGTCGAAGAAGAGCTCGGCCGTGTCGGCTTCATGCTGGCCGAGCTTGTCCAGCTTGTTGCCGCGGGTGAAGCCCCCCATGCCGTCTTCGACGGCGAAGAGGCTGATGCCACCGGGGTCGGGGGTTTGGGCCGCGGCGACGACGAGGTCGGCGTTGTAGCCGTTGGTGATGAACGTCTTGGAGCCGGAGAGCGACCAGCCATCGCCATCGCGGCGGGCGGTCGACCGGATCCCCTTCAGGTCCGAGCCGGCCGCCGGCTCGGTCATGCCGATCGCGGTGATGATCTCGCCCCGGCAGAAGCCCGGGAGCCAGCGCCGGCGCTGCTCCTCGGTCGTCAACCGCAGCAGGTAGGGCGCGACGACGTCGGTCTGGATCCCGAAGCTGGAGCTGTAGGCGAACCCCGCCCGGGCCAGCTCCTCTCCGAGGACGGCGTTGAAGCGGAAGTCCTGGATGCCGCTGCCCCCGTACTCCGCCGGCACCCCGAGGCCGAGGAATCCCGCCTTCCCCGCCGCCAGCCAGGTCGCCCGGTCGATCGAGCGCTGGCGCCGGAAGCGCTCCCGCTGCGGCATCAGCTCGCGATCGACGAAGGTGGCGACCGACTCGCGGAACCAGTCGTGCTCGTCTTCGAAGAGTGCTCGTCTCATGGTCAGCGGGGCCCGCGGGGGCCACACCGACGCTACGGCCCTGCGGCGATTCGGCGGCGGCGCTCGTGCTGGCGCTTTGGAGGAACTCAAACGGGTCTCGGGCCGCGCCCGCTGGCGCCACTTCAGCCGATCTAGTGTCGGTCGAGGACGAAAGGGCGCCGAAACGGAGGAGCAATGAGCACCGGTTTCCATTGGAACGAGCTTTACGCCTGGCACGACACCGGCACCGGGTCGGGCTTCCTCAGCACCGGAGGCCTGGTCGAGCCGGAGGCCCACGGCGAGAGCCCGGCGACGAAGCGACGCCTGCGCAACCTGCTCGACGTCACCGGGCTGCTCGACCAGACCGTCGCGATCCCCGGGCGCAAGGCGACCCGCGAGGAGCTCCTCTACGTCCACGCGTCCGAGTACGTCGACCGGGTCCAGCGCGAAAGCGAAGAGGGTGGCGGCGACGGCGGCGAGCTGGCGCCGTTCGGCCCCGGCGGCTACGAGATCGCCCTGCTCTCCACAGGGGGAGCGATCAGCGCCGTCGAGGCGGTCTGGAACGGCGACGTCGACAACGCCTACGCGCTGACCCGTCCCCCCGGCCACCACGCCGAGGCCGGCGAAGGCCGCGGCTTCTGCGTCTTCGCCAACATCGCCGTGGCCACCCACCACGCGCTGAACGTGCTCGGCCTGGAGAGGGTGGCGATCATCGACTGGGACGTGCATCACGGCAACGGCACCGAGCACGCGTTCTACGAAGACCGCCGGGTTCTGACGATCTCCCTGCACCAAGACGGCCTCTACCCGGCCGAATCGGGCCTGGTCGGCGACACCGGCGCCGGCGCCGGCGAGGGCTTCGCGATCAACGTCCCGCTGCCGCCGGGCTCCGGCAACGGCGCCTACGAGGCGGCGCTCGAACGCGTCGTCGTGCCCGCCGTCGAGGCCTTCGGCCCCCAGATCCTGATCATCGCCTCGGGGCTCGACGCGAGCATGATGGACCCGCTGGCGATGATGATGGTGACCAGCGAGGGGTACCGGCGGCTGACCGACATCGTGGTCGAGCTGAGCGGCCGGGTCTGCGGGGGCAAGCTGGTCGCGATCCACGAGGGCGGCTACTCCTCCTCTTACGTCCCGTTCTGCGGCGCCGCGGTGGTAGAGGGCCTGCTCGGCCTCGACGAGCGGATCCAGGACCCGTATATCGAGGCCTTCCGCGCGATGGGCTACATGGATCTGCAGCCCCACCAGGAGGCGGTCATCGAGGAGGCCGCGAAGCTGGCTAGTCGCGGCGGAGATCGATCCTGATCCCCGGCTGACTGAGCGACAGGTGGGCTATCGGCCTCGAGTCGGCGCTCTCGATCAGGTCCATCAGCTGCTCCCCCAGGTCGGGGGAGCTGGGGGGAGGCTTCAGTCGCAGCGGGCCGCCGGCGAGCATCTTGTCGACGTGCTCCTGCGGCGCGAAGTAGCGCAGCAGCAGCTCCTCGTCTGAGAGGTGGGCGCCCAGCTGCTTGCGGAATTCCTCCAGGCTCTGCTGCGGCCGCTCCCACTTTCCGAGGTCGGCCGCCCGCGGCTGGGAGAAGATCCGGTCGGCGATCTCCGGCTCGATCGGCCTCATCAGCGGCCCGTAGTGACCGAACGCGTAGTGGAGGACCTCGTCGGGGACGACTTTGTAGCGTTCGTCGAGGACGACGTTCAGTACCGCCTGGATGCCGACGAACTGCGAGAAGGGCGTCGCCATGATCGGCTGGCCGAGCTCCTCGCGGACCAGCACGATCTCGTCGATCACCTCCGGGAAGCGCTCCGGCATCCCGTACTCGGCGAGCTGGTTTTTCAGAGTCCCGGTCATGCCGCCGGGAAGCTGGTGGCGGTAGGGCAGCATCCGGTACTCGTTGGGCACGCCGATCTCGTAGCCGCAGCGCTTGGCTTCGCGCGCGAAGTGGGTCGCCACCGGCTCCAGTTGGGAGCTGTCGAGGCCATGGGTGTGCCCGAGCTCCTCGACGATCTCGACCATCGCCTCGGTGGAGGGCAGCGAGGGGCCGTTGGCCATCGGCAACGAGCAGGTGTGGATGATGTCGATGCCGTGCTTCATGCCCTCGGCGTAGACCAGCGGCGCCAGCCCGGTGGTGTTGTGGCAGTGCAGCTCGAGGCGCACGTTCGGCGTCGCCGCCTGCAGGGCGGGCAGCAGGGTCGCCGCCCGCTCGGGCGTCAGCACACCCGGCGCGTCCTCGACGTAGATCGTGTTGACACCCTCCCAACTGGCCATTTCGCGGGCACGGTCGGCGAAGAACTCGTCGGTGTGGAGGTCGGTCAGCCCGTACATGATCGCCGGCACGACCTCGCCCCCAACTTCCTGGATCGCCTTGGCCTTGCGGTGCATCAGGGGCATGTCATAGAGACAGTCGAACAGCCAGTGGGTCTGGATCCCGTGCTTGACCAGCGTCTGCACCCAGAGGTCGAGGATCGAGTCCGGCACGAAGCCGAAGCTGCCGACCGCGACCGGTCGCATGCCCGCCCGGCGAGCGGTGTCGGGCAGGCCGGCGACGATGTGATCGAGCGCGGCCCAGGGGTCGTCGCCCGACTCGCGCAGCATGACGACGAAGAGCGTGCCCCCGGTCAGGTCGACCACTCGGAAGCCGGTCCGGTTGAGGTTCGACAGGATCGGCGAGGCCTGGTAGGCGCGCATCCGCATCCCCCAGAGGCTCTGCTGTCCGTCCCGGAGGGTCTGGTCGATGAACTCGATGTGCGCCATCGGACCATTCTCGCCGCGAACCGGGCGGCGCGGAGTCAGATCCGACTCCGCGCTGTGGAATCCTCAACCTAGGCGGCGGGCTCTTTGAGGTGGAGGTGCCAGCGCACGGTCGCGGTGGCGACCCGGGTGCCGGCCTCGTCGGTCAGCTCGATCTCGCAGGGGAACTCGACCATGCCCTCGGCGTCGAGGGTCGCCAGGGCCTCCCCCTGGTCGATGCCCAGCCTGGCGGTCGCCTCTATCGGGCCTTGGGCGGCCTTCTCGTAGGCGATCTCGGCGCTGCGGACGAGCGGCGTGAGATCTCCGATCCGCTCCGCGAAGGCGCCGACGAAGGCCGCGCCGGAGGCCGTCTCGGCGACGGTGAAGAGCGCGCCGGCATGCTGAGTTCCGACGTGGTTCCTCAGCTCCGGTCGCTCCGGCAGGCGGACGACTGCCTCTCCCTCGGCGATGCTGGTTATCTCCAGGTCCAGGTGACCGACGAAGGGGACTGCCATGGCCATCCCCTTCGCCATCGCGTCGAAATCCATCGCGGAACCCTACCGGCCCCGCCGCCGCTCAGCGCCCGCGGAATTCGGCGTGCCCGGGGCCGCCCTTCTCAAGGAAGGTGCGGACCGCGTTTCGGAAGTCCTCGGTGGCGAGCAGCTCGGCCGATTCGATCCGGATCGCCTCGTCGGCGGCCGGGATGCCGCCTTCGCGGTAGCGAAGCAGGACGTGCTTGGTCATCGCGTGGGCTCTGGTTGGCCCTGCCGCCAGCTCGGCAGCGAGGGCGCGCGAGCGCGCCTCGAATTCCTCGCTCTCGAAGACCAGGTTGACGACGTCCCAGCGCTCCATCTCCTCGGCGCCGAACAGCTCCCCCGTCATCACGAGCTGGCGAGCGTGGCCGCTGCCGGCGCGCTCGGCGAGACGCTGGGTGCCGCCCATCGACGGCGTTATCCCGACCACTTTCTCGACCAGGCCGAACTTCGCCTCGGGGGAGGCGACGATCAAGTCGCAGGCGAGCGCGATCTCGAAGGCCGCCGTCAGGGTGATCGCGTGGGCGGCGAAGACGATCGGCGCCGGCAGCCGCTCCAGCTCGTCGATCACCCCCAGCAGCTCGTCCCAGAGCCGGCTCCCGTGCTCGGGTGTGAGGCCCTCGAAGACGTGGACGTCGACGCCGCCGGAGAAGGCGCGGCCCTCGGCGCGGATCAGCAGCGCCCGCGGCGGCTCGGCGGCGACGTCCTCGACCGCCGCCCGGAAGTCGTCGATCATCCGCCGGTCGAAGAGGTTCAGCGGCGGGCTGTCGAGGGTGAGGACCGCCAACCCGCCATCCTCGCGCGCGAGCCGCGCCGCGGCGCCGGGCTCAGGGGACACGATGCACCTCGAAGAGATTCGTGCCCAGTCCCTGCTCGGGCAGTCCGGCGGTGATCGCGATCAGGTCGCCAGGCTCGGCGATGCCATGGCGCGCGGCCATCGTCGCGCAGCCGTCGAGCAGGCCGCGGACCTCGGTCTCCTGTTCGCTGAGCACGGCGGTGACGCCGAAGAGGAGGTTGAGGCGCCGCACCGTCTCGATCCGCGGCGAGATCGCCAGCACCGGGACGTTGGGCCGGTGGGCGGAGACGAGGCGGGCGGTGCGACCGCTGGTCGTGGGCACCACCATCGCCTTCAACCCCAGCCGGTAGACGGCGCCGACGGCGCTCTGGGCGACGGAGTCGGCGATGTCCTGGGTCTCCTGGTCGGTGCGGGTGAAGAGCCACTCGCCATAGCGCAGGTCGGGCTCGGTGGCGCGGGCGATCTGGTCCATCACCTTCACCGCCTCGACTGGGTGCTGGCCGACCGCGGTCTCCTCGGAGAGCATGATCGCGTCGGTGCCGTCGTAGATCGCGTTGGCGACGTCGGTCACCTCGGCCCGGGTCGGGCGGCGGGCGGTGACCATCGAGGCCAGCATCTGGGTCGCCGTGATCACCGGCTTGGAGCGCTTGCCGGCGGCGCGGATCAGCCGCTTCTGGACGACGGGCACCTCGGCCAGGGGAAGTTCGATCCCGAGGTCGCCGCGGGCGACCATGATCCCACTGGTCGCTGCCTCGACGATCTCCTCGACGTTCTCGGCCGCCTGCTGGCGCTCGATCTTGGCGATCAGGGGAATGTCGGAGCCGAGCGAATCCAGTCGCTCCCTGACCGGCACCAGGTCCCGGGCGGAGGAGACGAAGGAGACGGCCAACAGGTCGACGCCGTGCTTGGCGGCGAACTCGACCCAGCCGAGATCGCTCTCCGTGGCCGCTGGCAGCGCCGCGCCACCGGGGATGTTCATCCCCTTGTGGGAGGAGAGCGTGCCGCCGACCTCGACCTCGCAATCGACACCGTCGCGCTCGGGGTCGCGAACGCGCAGCCGGATCGCCCCGTCGGCCAGGTAGACCAGCTGGTCCTCTCGCAGCGAGGTCACCCCCGGCCAGGAGACCGGGATCGTCTCGCGGTCGCCCTCCACGTCGCCCGGCGTCAAGGTGACGTGCATCCCCGTCTCCAGCTCGGCGTAGTCGTCGCGCAGCTCGCCGATCCGCAGCTTCGGCCCCGGCAGGTCACCGAGCACGGCGACCTCGCGCCCGACCCGCTCGCTGGCCTCGCGGATCGACTCGATCACCTCGGCCTGACGGTCGGGCCCGGCGTGGGAGAAGTTGAGGCGGAAGACGTCGGCCCCGGCGGCGATCATCCGCTCGAGCACGCCCGTGTCCCAGCTCGCCGGACCTACCGTGGCGACGATCTTGGTGCGCCGGCCCAGGTGGGCGCTTGCGTTGGGGGGTGGCTTCGACTGCACGAGGCTGACTGTAGAGGGCGAAGACCAGGGATTCGTAAATGCGGTGTGAGCCAGCCGCAATACCCCCCGAATGGAAGCCCCTGCCGGCTGACCCGCGAGGCGGAGAGGGAGGGATTCGAACCCTCGAGAGAGCTTGCGCCCCCTACTCGCTTAGCAGGCGAGTGCCTTCAGCCACTCGGCCACCTCTCCGCGCGCTGCGTCCGATTGTAGGAATTAACCGGGCATGGCGGGGATAGGCTGGCGCGGGTGTCCGCTCCGCCCAGTCAGTCCCACGACCGCTACGAGCGAATCTTCGCCGAGGTCGAGGCGCCGTTCGCCTTCGTCGACCTCGACGCCATGTGGGCCAACGCCGCGGCGATGCTGGATCGGGCGGCGGGCAAGCCGGTCCGGGTGGCCAGCAAGTCGATCCGCTGCCGGTCGCTGCTCGAGGAGATCCTTCACCGCGACGAGGGCTTCGACGGGCTGATGACCTACACCCTGCCGGAGACTCTCTGGCTGGCCGAGCAGGGGTTCGAGAATCTGCTGCTCGCCTACCCCACCGCCGACGCCGACGCGCTGGGCGAGCTGGCGCTGCGCTCCGTGGCCAACCCCGGCGGCGCCCCGATCGTGATGGTCGACTGCGTCGAGCACCTGGAGACGATCGAGGCGGTGCTGGGCGCGGGGGCGGCGCCCGTCCGGGTCTGCATCGACGTCGACGCCGGCTGGTGGGCGCTGCGGGGCCGGATCAAGGTCGGACCGAAGCGCTCTCCGATCCATACGGTCGAGCAGGCGGTCGCTCTTGCGCGGGAGGTCGAGAGGCGGCCGCAGATCGATCTGGTCGCGGTGATGGCCTACGAGGGACAGATCGCGGGCGTCCCCGACCGGCCGCCGGGGCGCCGCCTGCGCGGCGCCTCGATCCGCTTCATGCAGCGCCGCTCCGCCGCCGAGCTGGCCGAGCGGCGGGCGGCGATCGTCGCCGCGGTCGCCGAGTTCGGCGACCTCGAGATCGTCAACGGCGGCGGCACGGGCAGCCTCGAGACGACCGCCGCCGAGGACGCCGTGACCGAGGTCACCGCCGGCTCGGGCTTCTACGCGCCCGCCCTCTTCGACAACTACAGCCGCTTCGCCCTGAACCCGGCGGCGGGCTTCGCGCTGCCGATCGTCCGCAAGCCCTCGACCGGCGTCGCCACGGCCCTCGGCGGCGGCTACCTCGCCTCCGGCAGCGGCGACCCGACCCGGCTGCCCTCCCCCTGGCTCCCGGCCGGCCTCGCCCTCGATCCCGAGGAGGGCGCCGGCGAGGTCCAGACCCCGCTGCTGGGCGACGCCGCCGCCGGGCTCGGAATCGGCGACCGCGTCTACCTCCGCCACGCCAAGGCCGGCGAGCTGTGCGAGCGCTTCGACACCCTCCACCTCGTCCAGGGCGAGGAGATCGTCGACGTGGTCCCCACCTACCGCGGCGAGGGCAAGGCCTTCCTCTAGGCGCCGAGGACCCGTGCGGCGTAGGCGTTGGTGAAGACGCGGCCGGGATCGAGCTCGTCGCGGGCGCGCTGGAACTCAGCCCAGGCCGGGTAACGGGGGCTGAGCGTGGCGGCGGTCTGGAAGTTGCGCTTGCCCCAGTGGGGCCGGCCGCCGTAGGAGTCCATGATCTCCTCCACGGCCTCGAAGTAGGGGCGCCATTGCATCCCGCGGTACTGGTGCACGGCGATGTAGGCGGTGGCGCGTTCGTGGGAGGGGCTGAGCGAGGCGTCGTCGCCGGCGGCGACCCGCATCTCGATCGGGAAGAAGACCGGGTAGCGGTTGGAGCGCACCCACTCGATCACCCGCCGCGCCGCCTCCGGTCCGTGCTCGCGAGGGATAGCGTACTCCATCTCGGTGAAGCGGACACGGCGCTCGTTGGCGAAGACGCGGTCGCTGCGGTCGGTCGTGCGGCTGGCAGAGGCGAGCCGGCCGGCCAGGCGCGAGAGCGCCGGGATGCGGTCCGGGAAGACCTTGCCGGTGGCCGAGAGCGCTCCCAGCACCCAGTTCTCCAAGACGACGTCGTTGAGGTACGCGGCGAGGGGTCCGCGCGGGCGGGGCGAGCCCTGGGTGCGGTTGCGCTCCAGCACCAGCGCGTTGTCGGCGTAGGGGAAGGTGAAGAGCTCGAAGTGGTCGTTGGCGTCGGCGAGCTTCTGGAAGGTGGCGAAGACCTCCTCGCGGTCGCGCGGTGTGTCGACCCGGCTCAGCGTGAAGGCCGGGACGCAGCGCAGGGTCACGGCCGAGATCGCGCCCAGCGCTCCGATCCCCACCCGCGCCGCCCGCAGCAGCTCCGGGTGGGTCGCGGCGCTGAGCTGGCGCACCCTGCCGTCGGCGAGGACCAGCTCGAGGCCCTCGACCTGGGCGGAGAGGTTGCGCAGCCCGGCACCGGTCCCGTGGGTGCCCGTCGAGATCGCTCCCGCGACGGTCTGACGATCGATGTCGCCGAGGTTCTCCATCGCCAGGCCGAGCGCCGCCAGTTCCTCGTTCAGGTCGGCGAGCACGGTTCCCGCCCCGATCCTGACCAGGCCGGAGGAGGGGTCGGCATCCTGGACACCCCGTAGCGCCTCGACGCGGACCATCGTCCCGTCGGTCATCGCGGCCTCCGTGAAGGAGTGCCCGGAGCCGGCGATGCTGACCTTGCGGCCGGCCGCCGCAGCTGCTGCGATCGTCTCCGCCAGCTCGTCGCGGCCGGCTGGCCTGGCGATCTCGGCCGGGCGGCAGGACTGGTCCCCGGCCCAGTTGGTCCATTCGCGCAAGCCGCTCTCGCCCCGCCCAGGCGCCATTGCCCGGAGCCTAGCCCCCCGCCGGACGGGGAGCCGCAGGCGAGGGCAGGGAGTGGAACGCGTAGAAGACGGTCGCCACCAGCAGGGCGGCGACCGCGACGCTGGGGATCACGTTGCCGGTGAGGCTGGCCACGGCACCGCCGCCGACGGCACCGGCGACCTGGCCCGAGGCCCAGGCCATGTTGGAGAGCCCCGCCGCGAACCCCTGGTGCACGTTGCGGGACTCGGCGATGTCGGAGATCAGGATCATCGCCGGGGCGAAGCAGAGGCCCGCCCCGAGCGAGGTGATGATCAGAGCCGCGAGCACGGACTCGAGCGTCTGCGCCAGCGCGATCACGATCATCGCCACCGCGCAGATCGAGAGGCCGAACACGTACGGCGCCCGCCGTCCGACACGGTCAGAGAGCCGTCCCGCGATCGGCGCCAGCATCGCCTCCAGCCCCGCCCCGGCGATGAAGCCGCCGGCGATCACGCTGTGCCCGCCGCCGAGAGCGTCGATGCGCAGGGGGACCAGGACCTCGATCACCCCGAACATCACCGAGGGGACGCCGACGAAGACGGCCGCCTCGACGACCGGGCGGCTCAGCATGGTCCTGACCACCTCCCGCAGGCTCTGGCGCTCGGGCGCCCGCACCTCCTCCAATCGCGAGGCGCCGTAGGCGAGGCCGAGGCTGACCACCAGCACCGAGCCGAAGACCGGGCCCGTGCCGACAGACGCCGCGACCGCCCCCAGCGCCGGGCCGAGCAGCGCCCCGGCCACCGCGGTGCCGAGCGCCGACCCGATCACCGTACCGCGGCTCTCCTCGGGCGCGGTGGTGACCAGCCAGGTCACCGCCCCGGCCCAGATCAGCGCCCCGGCGACGCCCTGGATCAGCCGCGCCGCGTCGAGCAGGTAGATGTCGTGGACGACTCCGAAGACGAGGCTGGAGAGGCCAAGCAGCACCAGGCCCCAGATGACGGTGCGTCGCGGCCCTGCCCGGCTGGCGACGAAGCCTGCCGGTAGCGAGGCGATCAGCGATCCGGCCGCGTATGAGGCCGTGAGAACCCCCGCCTGCGCCTTGCTCAGCCCGAGGTCGTCGACGTACCCCGGCAGCAACGGCGCAATGGCGGCCAAGAAGGCGACGTCGATGAAGATCATCGCCGACGTCAGCAGGACCAACCGGCGCATCGCCCAATCCAATCAGCACAAGCGACCCTGAGCGGGCTTCAGGGGGCTTTAGCATTGGCCGCGCCCGGTACCCGGAGGGGTGGCAGAGCGGTTGAATGCGACGGCCTTGAAAGCCGTTGGGCGTCGTAAGGCGTCCCGTGGGTTCGAATCCCACCCCCTCCGCTATTTCGGCTGCGCCCTGGAGTCGAGTCATGAAGGCTCTCGACTCAGCCTCATCGCTTCCCGGCCGCGTAGTCGAGAAGAGACTGGTCGACGAGCCACTCGACGGGGGCGCGATCGTCCGTGTAGACGCTGCCGCCCTCCAGGGCCGGGCCAACCCGATTTGCGACCCGGGTGGCCAGCGGGCTCAGGAGCGGAGACAGGCGGGATCTCGCACGGAGGATCCGGGCGCTTCGGGGCGCGGCGGCGCTTCCCAGAATCCAGGTGTTGAGCGCATCGGCGGGGTCACGCCGGACGTATGCGAAATCGGTGCGCATCGTCGCCGCCAGCACCTTCTCGAGCGCGGGCGAGTCCGGGGGATGGCCGACGTTGACCAGGACCACCCCACCCGCGGTAAGCCGGGAGCGAACCTCGGCGAAGAACTCGCGGGTGGTCAAGTAGAAGGGGATGTAGGGCTGGCGATAGGCGTCGACGACGATCACGTCGTAGCGCGGGCCGGGCTGGCGGATGAAGACGCGCGCGTCGCCCGTGATCGTCTTCAGGTGAGGCGCGTGAAGGTCGAAGAATCGCCGGCCGATTTCGGTCAGCGCGCCGTCGATCTCGACGGCTTCGATCCGAGTTTCGGGGAAGAAGTGGCCGTAGGCCCGCGCCATGGTGCCGGCGGCGTCGCCGAGGATGGCGATCCGCCTCGGCGGCGCGGCCCGGGTGGCGAAGGGCAAGACCAGCGGATCGTCCCAGTAGCCGCCGCTGAGGTAGGAGTGCGGGCGATAGAGGGAATGGATGGCCTGACCTTCGTTCAGTTCGAGCCAGCGCTCACCATCGGGTCGCTGGAGCACGCGCGCATACTGGTAGGGGGTTTCGGTCTCATAGACGACCTGTCCGTCCCCGGTCGCCTTGATCACGCCGGTGGGCACTAGAAGCAGCGCCCCGATCGCGATGGGAACCAAGGCGAAGCGCCGCGGCATTCCGATCATCGCCAGTAGGCCGAGGGCGAGAGCGAAGGTCAGGAAGGTCCGATGAGCCCCCACGAGCGGGATCAGCAGGAGCGCCGCGAGGAAGGTTCCGACCAGGGAGCCGATGGTCGAGATCGCGTAGAGACGACCGCTGACCTGTCCCGCCTCCCCGACCGACCCGACCGAGAGGCGAATGGCGAAAGGAGCGACCGCACCCAGCAGAGCCACCGGCACGAAGACCAGACACAGCACGCCGACCAGCGAGCCCACGAAGGCCCCGGCGGAAACGCCCGAGAGTGCTCTGGCGGCCGCGCCGAGAAAGGGGCTGGCGACGAAGGGCACCACGGCGAGCAGCACCGAGGCGGCGGCAATCAAGGCGCAAAGGGCTCCCAAGGTGGGGCGGCGATCGGCGAGCTTGCCGCCCAGCCAGTAGCCGCCGGAGAGGGCGACGAGGATCGTGGCGATCGTGTTTGCCCAGACGAAGGTCGAGGCGCCGAAGAACGGCGCCAGCAGCCGAGTGGCTCCGATCTCGGCTCCGAGGCTGGCCGCGCCGACGACGAACACGATCGTCGCGAGGACCGCCGGTCGGATCTGGGGCTGGAATTGCTCTCGAGGCTGGGAGGGCGGCGGCGAGGTCGTTAGCTCCACGGTCTGCCCAAGGATGCGGCATCGCGTCGCGGGACGCCGTCAGGCAGGAAACGAGGCACGCCGCCCGAACGAGCGAACATGAACAGGGCCGCCATCCGCGCCCGCAATCGCGAGCGCTGGCTTCGCCGGGCGGAAAGTGTGAGGGACGCCTTCGGCCTCGTCCTGGCCCTGGTGCTCACGACCTACGTGCTCACCTCGCTGCTGGCGAACCGCGAGTGGTCGGCGGTGATCCTGACCCTCGCCACCAGCGCCACCTCGATCGTGTCGCTGACCAGCTCCCATGCGAGGCCCGGCTTCGTGCGAGCGGCGATCTGGCTCTCGGCGCTGACCGTGGGGCTGGCGGGGATAGCGGCGGCGAGCGGCGAGCGGACCTTCCTCAACCTGGCGTCGGTGGTCCAGATCTCACTGCTGGCGGTGGCGATGGGAGCGGTCCTGCGCCGAGTCGTCACCACCGCCGAGGTCGGATCGCGCACGATCCTCGGCGCGATCAGCGTCTACACCGTGCTGGGCATCCTCTTCACCTACCCTTACGGGACGCTCGAGCGAGGTAGGGCGGGGCCTTTCTTCGAAGGCGCTTCGCGCATCCCCAGGGAAGCGATTTCCTCTTCTTCAGCTACACCACGCTGACCACGACCGGCTACGGCAACCTCGTCCCCGGCGGGCAGCCCGGCCGGATGATCGCCGGCCTGGAGATGATGATCGGCCAGATCTTCCTCGTCACCCTGGTCGCCGGCCTGGTCAGCCTCTGGCGCCCGGGCGAGGCGCTGCGCCGCCGCCAGGCCAAGCGGGCCGAAGGCTGATTCAGCCGGCGAGCACCGCCTCCAGGTCGGCGAGCTGCGACTCGATCCCGGCGCAGACGCCCTCGCAGATTTCGTGCACGCCAGGGTCGGCGATGCGGTAAAGCGAGCTGGTCCCCCGCTTGCGGCGGGCGACGAAGCCCTCGGCGAGCAGCGCCGAGAGGTGCTTGGAGACGTTCTGCTGGGACGAGCCGAGGACCTCGGTCAGCTCCCCCACCGAGGCCTCCTCCCGCGTGCGCAGGAGATCGATGATCCGCAGCCTGGTCGGATCGGAGAGAGCGCGGAAGCGGCGGGCGATCAACTCCGCGGCGTCAGGGGTCAATGGACTCTTCATCATCTGCTACTCTACTCCACAATTGTTAAGTTGTCTACTTGTAAGCTCGACCACAGGAGGATAGCGATGCCCGCCACGACCGCACCACCCTCGGTCCGCTCCGCGGCCCCGAGCTCGGAGACCGCCTGGCCGCTCGAGCGAATCCTCTTCCTCATGGCCGGGACGATGACCGGGCTCAGCGCCGTGCTGAGTGCCGTCGTCAGCCCCTGGTTCCTGCTGCTGACCGGATTCGTCGCCGCCAACCAACTGCTCTTCGTCGCGGTCGGCAACTGTCCCAGCTCCTGGGTGCTGCGGCGCTACTTCGGCGTCAAGGCCGCCTGCGACCGATGAGCGACCTCGGCCCGATCGGGCGGCTCGGCCGCTTCGCCGCGAAGCACCGGCGCGCGGTCTTCCTCACCTGGGCGGTGGTCGCGGTGGGGCTCGGCGTCCTGGCGCCGCGGGTGGAGACCGCGCTCTCGGGCGCCGGCTGGCAGGCCAACGGGTCGGAGTCGGTGAAGGTCCGCGAACAGCTGGACGCCAACTTCGGCGGGGCCGGCGCCTACGCGCTCCAGGTCGCCGTCCACTCCAACCAGCTGACCGCGACCGACCCGGCGTTCCGCCGCACCGTGTCCCGGGTCGAACGCGTCCTGGCCGCCGACTCGGCGGTTCAGCGCGTCGTGGCCCCACGCCCCGGTGCCTCGATTTCCCGCGACGGCCACACCGCGATCGTCGGCGGCACGGCCGCGAAGAACCCGAACGAAATGGTCGCCGCGGCCAACGACCTCAAGTCGGAAGTCACCGCCGTCGCCGCTCCGGGCGTCGAAGCAAACCTCACCGGAGCCCCCGGCATGTGGTCCGACTTCAACGAAGCCAACCGCGAAGCGATGATGAAGTCCGAGCTGATCTCCTGGCCGGTGACGCTGGCGATCCTGGTGCTCGCCTTCGGGTCGCTGGTGGCGGCCGGGCTGCCGCTGATGCTGACGATCGTCGGGCTGATCGCCTCCGCCGGCGTCCTCTACCTCGGGACCCTGATCTCGCCGATCTCGATCTGGGCGATGAACTTCGCCCTGATGTTCGCGCTGGCGCTCGGGATCGACTACGCGCTGTTCATAGTCATGCGCTTCCGCGGCGCGCTCTTCGGCCAGGGCCACGACCCGACCGAGGCGGTCGGCGAGACGATGGACACCGCCGGCAAGGCGGTCCTCTTCTCCGGGCTGACGGTGCTGATCTCGCTCTCGGCAGTGATGCTCGTTCCCAGCCCCGCCTTCCGCTCGATGTCGCTGGGAATCATGATCTCGGTCCTCTTCGTCCTGGCGGCGACGATGACCCTGTTGCCCGCGGTCCTCTCCAAGCTCGGGCCGCGGATCGACAAGCTCGCCCTTCCCTGGGCCCACAGCGGCGAGCACCGCTCACCCCGCTTCGCCCGCTGGGGCGAGCTGCTCTGGCGCCGGCCGATCGTCTTCGGCGGCCTCGCCCTGATCGTCCTGCTCGCCCTGGCGCTGCCGATCCTGGGCATGAAGACCGGGATGCCATCGATCAAGGTTGTGCCAAAGAGCGACTCCTCACGGGTCGGCTACCAACAGATCAGCTCCGCCTTCGGGGCGGGCGCGCCGGGAACGCTGCAGGTGACGGCACCGCGCTCAGATAGTGCGGCGACCGCGGCGGTGCTGGGCCGCGATCGGGGGATCGCCGCCGTGGCTGCACCGGTGACGGGCGCCGGTGGCCTGGTCCTGATCCAGGCGGTTCCGAGCAGCGGCCCCTCGGCCGACGCCACCGCGAGCACCATCGACAGACTGCGGGCGAGCCTTCCCACGGCGGCGCTCCTCGGTGGTCCCTCGGTGGAAAACCACGACCTCGAAGCCTCCCTGGCGTCGAAGACGCCACTGGCGATCGGCGTCATCCTCGCCCTCGGCTTCCTGCTGCTGCTGATCGCCTTCCAGGCACCGCTGATCGCGGCGATCGGCGTCCTCGCCAACCTGCTCTCGACCGGGGCCGCCTTCGGCGTCGCCACGCTGATCTTCCAGCACGGCCACCTCTCCGGCCTGCTCGGCTTCGAATCGCAGGGCTTCCTCGACGCCTGGGGACCGATCTTCTTCTTCGCGATGATCTTCGCGATCGCGATGGACTACACGGTCTTCCTGCTCTCCTCGGCGCGCGAGCACTGGGAGCAGAGCGGCGACGCCAAGGATGCGATGGTCGGCGGGCTCGCCCACTCCGGGCGGGTGATCCTCGCCGCCGGCGCGGTGATGGTGGCGGTCTTCTTCACCTTCGCCCTCTCGGGACCGCTGCCGCCGAAGGAGATGGGCACGATCCTCGGCGTCGCCGTCCTGCTCGACGCCTTCCTGGTCCGGCTGTTGCTGCTGCCGGTCTTCCTCCGCCTGGCGGGATCGAGCGCCTGGTACCTCCCGGCCTGGCTGGACCGGATCCTCCCCGACGTCCACTTCGGACACGGCTCCCCGGGCGTGGAGAAACAGGGGCCGGTCGCCGAAGCGCCGGATTCCGCGGGCCCGGCTGAGCCGGTCGGGGCGGGAGACGCGGGCGGGCGCTAGTCGTCGAGCTCGACGCGTTCGATCATCTGGTCCTCCACCGGACGATCGGACGCGTCGGTTTCGGACGACTCGATGGTGTCGACGACGTCCATTCCTTCGATCACGTCGCCGAAGACGGTGTGCTTGCCGTCGAGCCAGGGCGCGGCCGCGGTGGTGACGATGAAGAATTGGGAGCCGTTGGTGTCGGGCCCGGCGTTGGCCATGGCCAGGACGCCGCGCACGACCTTGTGGTCGTTGAACTCATCCGCGAAGGTGTAGCCGGGGCCGCCGCGGCCGGTCCCCTCCGGGCAGCCGCCCTGGATCATGAAGTCGGGGATGACGCGGTGGAAGACGAGCTGGTCGTAGAACCCCTCGCTCGCGAGTTTGCGGAAGTTCTCGACCGTTTTCGGGGCGTCGTCGTCGTGCAGCTCGAGCACGATCGACCCGGCATTGGTGTGAAGGGTGGCCTTCGACATGGCCTTGAACCCTAGCGACCGCTGACATTGACCGTCACCGGCCGGGAGGAGCCGGGGGCGTAGGGCCAGCGCTCCTCCGGCAAGGCGGTGGCGCGGAGGCGGATCTTCGCGACCCCATGGATGTAGCGGAACCGGTAGCTGGCGCGGAAGCGGCCGTAATGGTCGGTGCGGGTGACCAGGACCGGCCGCCAGCGGTGGGTCGCGGTCTCCAGGTACTGGATCGCCACCAGCTTCCCGCGCCGGGGCACCGGCGCGCCGCGGCCCCGCACCCTGCCGCTCAGCCGTACCGCCTGCCCCGTCTTCAGGGCCAGCGGCACCGCACGCAGCGAGATGCCCGAGCGAACGCGCAGGTCGAGCGACGGTCGAATGGCCGCCTCCAGCCCACCGTCCCCGGGAAAGGCGACGGAGATCTGCCGTGACGGCCCCGGCTCGAGACGCAGCTCGAAGCCGCCGCGCTCGCCGGTCGTGACCGTGGCGGTCGTCGTCGGCGCCAGGGCCCCGCGCGAGGGACGGCTGACCACCCGCAGCTCCCGGCCGGCAATGCCGGCGCCGTCGGCCCGGGTGAGGCGCCCGTCGAGCAGGGCCGGGGTACCGAAGGGAACGGTGAGCGCATCGCCGAGGCTCCCGTCCTCGCCGCGCAGCCGCGCGAAGAGTCGCGTCTTGGCTCGCGGGAGCTCCGCGGGAGCGACCTCCCGGATCGCCATCTCAGTCCCGTCCGCGCGGCGCGTGCTCGAAGCGGTGTTGCCCGCGGCGTCGGCGGCGTCGGCACGGAAGAGATAGGTGCCGGGCGCGAGGTCCGGGATCGGAGCTACCAGGTGGGCGGTCCCGGCCGCGTCTCCGGCGAGCAGCTTGGTCGAGAGCTCGAGCCAGCGCGG
>JAXLTB010000011.1:0-78154 GCA_046330295.1 Solirubrobacterales bacterium
CTTCGCCTGTATGTGTGCGGGCCTGGTCGCCCCGCTCCTCAGGCCGCCCCCGGCGGCGCTCGGTAATGAAGGCTGAGGCGTGATGAAGCGAGCCGAGGCCCTGCGCCCGCTGTCCCGCGAGCACCTCAAGGCGCTGCTCGCCGCCAAGCGGCTGCGCGAGGCGAGCGACCGTGAGGACGCGACGCGGTCCTTCCTCGAGTTCTGGCGGAGCGAGGGACAGCAGCATTTCCGCGTCGAGGAGGAGGTGCTGCTGCCGACCTGGGCGACACACGCGACGATCGATCGCCCCCGCGTCGCGCGCATGCTGGACGAGCACCTGGCGATCAGGGCGGCGGCGCTGCGCCTCGAGGCCGGCGAGGTCCCGCTGGCGGAGCTGCCGGCGATCGGCGCGCTCCTGCACGATCATGTGCGCTTCGAGGAGCGGGAGCTGTTCCCGATCATCGAAGAGGCGCTGGATGCCGCGAGCCTGAATCACCTGGCGGCGGCTATCGAGGCGGCCGAGGTTGCCGACTCGCCTCAGCGCCCTTCCCGCCGATAGGCGCTGACAGGACAGCTGTACTACCCGTTTAGGGAATCAGCGGTACGGCCCTACCCTTGTCGGATGGCATCTCATGCACGGAGCGACCAGTGAGCGAAGCGGCTGCCTCGAGCGGGTTCGGCTCGAATGGCGCGGCCCTGCGCGTTCTCTCCGACGATCGCCTCGCGCGGCGCGCCGTCAGCGGGGACGAGCGCGCCTTCGCGGCGATCTTCCGCCGGCACCACCAGAGCCTCTACCGCTTCTGTCTGGCGATCGTCGGCAACTCCGAGGACGCTCAGGACGCCCTGCAGAACACGATGGTCAAGGTGCTGCGGGCACTGCCGGGCGAGGAACGACAGATCCAGCTGAAGCCCTGGCTCTACCGCATCGCCCACAACGAGTCGATCGAGTTGATCCGCCGCCGCCGCGACACGCGGCAACTTCCTCCCGAGCTGGCCGCCCCGGGGTCCGGCCTGGCGGAGGAGGCGGCGTCGAGGGAGCGGCTGCGGCGGCTGATCTCCGATATGGACGAACTGCCGGAGCGCCAGCGCGAGGCCCTGATCATGCGCGAGCTGGCGGGACTCGACTTCAGCGAGATCGGCGCCGCGCTCGGCACCTCGGCGTCGGTCGCTCGTCAGACCCTCTACGAGGCTCGGCGGAGCTTGCGGCAGATGGATGAGGGCCGGGAGATGGGCTGCGAGTCGGTGACCAGAGCGCTCTCCGACGGCGACGGGCGCGTCAGCCGCCGCCGCGACCTGCGCGCCCACCTGCGGGCCTGCGCGGGCTGCCGCCGCTTCCGCGAGGAAATCGGGGGTCGTAAGCGAGACTTCGCCGGGCTCTCGCCGCTGCCGGCGGCGGCCGCGGCGGGCCTCTTGCACGGGCTGCTCGGCGGCCACGGCGCCGGGGCGGAGGCCCTGGCGGGCGCGCTGGGCGGCGGAGCAGCCCAGACGCTCGGCGCCTCGGCGGCGCTCAAGGCGCGGCGACCGTCGCGGTCGTGGCGGCGATCGGCGTCACCGCCGCGGGGCCAGGGCGGCCTGATCGACGCCGGAGGGCCCGGACAGGGCGGCTCGCAGCCGGCTCAGGTCGCCGGACCGACGATCAAGGGTCCGGCGACCCGGTCTTCGGCAGGCTCGGGCCGCCCGGCCACGGCCGCGGCGGCGCAGGGGAGAGCGGGTCGCCGCGCCCATCTCGGCTCCGCCCAGGCGCAAAACGCGGCGTCGACCCCAGCCCCGCGAACGCCGGCAGCGGAAGCCGCCACCGCGGCCGCCGGCGGGCTGGGTCCGCCGCCGCGGACCCGCTCGGTCGTGGTCACGCCAAGCTGCTCCCGAGCGCCTCCGCCCAAGGGCAGCAGTCGGCGGCGGCCCACAAAGCGGTCCACGCAGGGTCCGCCGGAGGTCAGGGCCATGTCACGCATGCGCCGAAGCCGTTCCATCCGGCGAAGCCGTCCCAGCCCAAGCCGGAAAAGGAAGCCGCGCCTTCCTCGTCCAGCGGCGGCGGGGAGGGAGCGCACCCGCAGGCGTCCACTCCGACTCAGGCCGCGGGCGACCGAGAAGCCACTCCCGCCCACGAAGCCGGCATCAAGCCCTGAGCGGACGCGGGCTCGAAAGGGTCTGACGCCTGGAGCCTTGTCTCGTTTCTCGAGCAGGGGAAGGGCGAAGAGAGAAATTGGCCCTGACGGGAGCCGGCCCGCCGCGTTTCAGCATCAGGGAAATGCCAAACGGGGTCCCGGAACGGGGCGCCACGAACCGAAGGAGGCACGATGAAGCTGCAGAGGAAGCTCGCGATTCTCATCGGCGCGCTCGCCCTCGCGGCCGCGCCCGCGATGGCGCTGGCCAGCCAGCCCACCAATCCCGGCCAGGGCCACGGCCAGAGCAACGGACCGCACTACGCGCCGGAACCCGAAACGCCGGGACCTGGCGCCAGCCTGCCGGAAAAGGCGAAGGCCTACGGCGTCTACTGCCGCGGATACAGCAAGAAGCACGTCGCCGGCGAGAAGGGCACACCCTTCAGCCAGTGCGTGACCGCGATGGCGAAGGCTGCCAACAACGAACAGCTGAGTGCCCGCCAGGCCTGCAAGGAACTGAGCAAGAAGCACGTCAAAGGCGAGAAGGGAACGCCGTTCTCGCGCTGCCTGGTAGCCGCCGCGCAGCTGCGCGAAGACCAGTCCCAGTCCTAGCCCCCGCCCGGTCGAGCGGCCCGGCTCAGTCGGGCCGCTCGAGGAAGTAGGCGCCGCTGTCGCCACCGACGCCGAAGAAGCGAGTGGTGACGGTCTTCTTGCGCGTGTAGAACTCGACCGCGTCGGGACCGTGGGCATGGAGGTCGCCGAGAAAGGAGTCCTTCCAGCCGCTGAAGGGGAAGAAGGCAACGGGGGCGGCGACGCCGATGTTGACGCCGATCATGCCCGCCTCGACGTAGCGCCTGAAGGTGCGGACGGCGGCTCCGGACTCGGTGAAGATCGAGGTCCCGTTGCCAAAGCGACTGCGGTTCACGGTCTCGATCGCCTCGGCCAGGGTGTCGACCTGGATCACCGAGAGGACGGGGCCGAAGATCTCCTCCGAGCCGGCCTCCGATTCGGGGTCGACGCCGGCCAGGATCGTCGCCCCGAGCTGGCTGCCGCCCGGGCCCGGGTCCGTATCGCGGCCGTCGAGCAGCAGTTCGGCCCCGCTCTCGGCGGCACATTGGATCGCCCCGGAGATGCGCTCGCGCGCCCCTGCCGAGATCACAGGTCCCAGTTCCACGCTCTCCTCGATCCCTGGCCCGGTGACGATCTCGCGGGCGCGCTCGACCAGCGCCGGCAGCAGCCTCTCGCCGGTGGCGCCGACCGTGACCAGGACCGAGCCGGCCATGCAGCGCTGCCCGGCGGCGCCGAAGGCCGAGCCGACGATCCCCTCGACCGTCTTGCCGAGGACCGCGTCGGGCATCGCGACCATGTGGTTCTTCGCCCCACCCAACGCCTGCACCCGCTTGCCCGCCCTTGCGGCCCGTTCATAGACGAGCCGCGCCACCGGCGCCGAGCCGACGAAGCTGACGGCGTCGATGCCGGGGTGGTCGAGGATCGCCTCGACGACGTTGCGGCCGCCGTTGACGAGGTTGACCACGCCCGGAGGGAGGTCGAGCTCGTCGAGTGCCTCGAAGGCGAGCTGCTGGGTCATCGGGACCTGCTCGGAGGGCTTCAGCACGAAGGCGTTGCCACAGGCGATCGCGAAGGGCAGGAACCAGAAGGGCACCATCGCCGGGAAGTTGAAGGGCACGATCGCGGCGCAGACGCCGACCGGTTGGCGCACCGTTTCGCAGTCGACCCCGCGGGAGACGTCTTCGGCCACCCGGCCCTGGATCGTGGTCGGGATCGCGCAGGCGCACTCGACCATCTCGATCATGCGAGCGACCTCGGCGCGGGCGTCGCCGATCGTCTTGCCCATCTCGAGGGTGACCGAACGAGCGAGTTCCTCGCGGCGGCGGTCGAGACCGTCGCGGAGGGCGAAGAGGCGACGGGCGCGCTCGATCACGCTGACGTCGCGCCAGGCCGGAAGGGCCGAGCGCGCGGCGGCGACCGCTTCGTCGAGCTCGGCCGCGGTGGAGAGCGGGACCCGGGCGATCGCGGCGCCGGTGGCGGGATCGGTGACGTCGAGGCGCTCGGCGCTGGAGGACTGGACCCAGGCGCCGCCCACGTAGTTGCTCAGCAAGCGCACGCTGGATGCGTCGGTGTCTGCGGTGGCGCTCGTCGAGGTATCGGGCATCGAATCTCTGCCGCTAAGGGTGCCAGACCTCGCCCGCGGCGGCGACGGAAAGCGCGGCGAGCACGTCGAAACCCTCGACGTAGGATGGGATCGTGCCCGCGACCGACTGGGAAGAGCTGTTGGATTTCGATCGCGATCACGTCTGGCATCCATACGCGCCTCTGCCGGGGAGATACGCCCCCCTTCCCGTCGAGGGGACGGAGGGGACCCGCCTGCGACTCGCGGATGGCCGCCTGCTGATCGACGGGATGGCCTCCTGGTGGAGCGTGATTCACGGCCACCGGCATGCCGCTATCGTCGAGGCGCTCCACGAGCAGGTGGACCGGATGCCTCACGTGATGTTCGGCGGCCTCACTCATGAGCCGGCGATCCGCCTCGCCGAGCGCCTGGTCGAGATGACCCCCCAGGGGCTCGACCGCGTCTTCATCTCGGACTCGGGATCGGTCGCCGTCGAGGTGGCGCTGAAGCTCTGCGTGCAGTACTGGAACGGCAGCGGAGAGCCGGAGCGCAACCGCATGCTCGCCTTCCGCGGCGGCTACCACGGCGACACCTTCGGGGCGATGTCGGTCTGTGACCCCGAGCAGGGCATGCACCGGATGTACGCCGAGATGCTTTCCCAGCAGGTCTTCGCCCCAGCGCCGCCGGACGGCTTCGGCGCGGCGCTCGACCCGACCTGGGCGGCCGAGGTCGAGCGCCTCTGCGAGCTGCACGCCGGCGAGTTGGCGGGCGTCATCATCGAGCCGATCGTTCAGGGCACCGGCGGGATGCGGTTCCACTCGCCGGCCTGTCTGCGCTTCCTGCGCGAGCTCTGCGACCGGCACGGCCTGCTCCTGGTCGCCGACGAGGTCGCCACCGGGTTCGGCCGCACCGGAGAGCTGTTCGCCTGCGATCACGCTGACGTGGCGCCGGACGTGATCTGCGTCGGCAAGGCCCTGACCGGGGGCGTGATGAGCCTCGCCGCGACCCTCACCTCGAGACGGGTCGCGGAGGCGGTCTCGGCAAGCGAGCCGGGGGCGCTGATGCACGGCCCGACGTTCATGGCCAATCCGCTCGCCTGCGCGGCGGCGCTGGCCTCGACCGGGCTGCTGGTCGGTGGCGCCTGGCGCGAGGACGTCGCCCGCGTCGAGGCCGGGCTGGTCGCGGCGCTCGAGCCCGCCCGCGAGCTGCCCGGCGTGGCGGACGTCCGCGTGCTCGGAGCGATCGGCGTAATCGAGGCCCGCGAGCCCGCGGACATGGTCAAAGCCACCGCGGCGGCCCTGGCGGAGGGCGTCTGGCTGCGCCCCTTCGGCCACCTCATATATGCGATGCCGCCCTACGTTTGCGATGAGGGGGAGGTGGCGGCGATCGGGCGAGCCATGGTGAGGGCCGCCGGCGCCTGACCCCAATCCGCGGGCTTGCGGGCCGATCCTGCGGCTTTTCACTGATGCCGGCGTTCCGTCCCGCCCGTAGGTTGAGCGCATGACTGCGAAGCGGCCCATGTCTGAGCGCACGGTCGAGATCCCGGCGCCGCCGGTGCACCTCACCGCCGACCTGACGGCACCGGCCGGCGCGGCCGGGCTGGTCGTCTTCGCCCACGGCAGCGGCTCCAGCCGCCTCAGCGTCCGCAACCGGCGGGTCGCCGCCGCCCTCAACGAGCGCGGCCTAGCAACCCTCCTGCTCGACCTGCTGACCCCCGAGGAGGAGATGGACCGGGCCAACGTCTTCGACGTCGAGCTGCTCAGCGGCAGGCTCGTCGCCGCGACCCGCTGGGCGGGCGAGTCCCCTGACGGCCGGGGCCTCCGGGTCGGCTACTTCGGCGCCTCCACCGGTGCGGCGGCGGCGCTCTGCGCCGCCGCCACGCTGGGCGAGGAGATTGGGGCCGTGGTCTCCCGCGGCGGCCGTCCCGACATGGCGGGCGAGTGCCTGCCGCGGGTCACCGCGCCGACGCTGCTGATCGTCGGCGGCGCCGACCGCACGGTCCTCGAGCTGAACGAAGAGGCCGCCGCCCAGCTTCGCTGCCTAAACCGGATCGAGGTCGTGCCCGGGGCGACCCATCTCTTCGAAGAGCCCGGGGCGCTCGAGCGGGTCGAGGAGCTGGCGGGCGCCTGGTTCGCCGATCTCCTGTCAGAGCGGCCCGGGCCCTGAGCCGCGGGGCCCGGCCATTGCCCGACCCCCTCGCCTCGGCCTCCCCTCATGCCGCCTCCACCATCGAGGTGGCCCGTGGGCTCGGCACCGATCCCGGGCTCGGCCTCTCGGAGGGCGAGGCGCGCGACCGCCTCGAGCAATTCGGACCCAACACGATCGAGGGGCGTCGCGCTCCGCCGTATGCCGCGATCGCGCTGCGCCAGTTCACCGACCCGCTGGTGCTCCTCCTGGCCGCGGCCACCGCTGTCTCGCTCGCCATCGGCGAAGGCGTCGAGGCGGCCGCGATCGGGGCGATCGTGGTCCTCAATGCCGTTCTCGGTTTCTCGCAGGAGCTCGGCGCCGAGCGCGCCATCCTCGCCCTGCGGTGCTCGCTCGTCCTGCACGCGAGCGCAATCAGGGCGGGGAGCGAGCGCGAGCTGCCGGCCGAGGACCTCGTTCCCGGGGACCTGATGGTTCTACGCGAGGGCGAGCGCGTGCCCGCGGATGGCCGGCTCGCGAGCGCGGAGGCATTGGCCGTCGACGAGTCCCTGCTGACCGGCGAGTCGATCCCGGCCGAGAAGTCCCTCGATCCGGTTCCCGCCCAGACCCCCCTGGCGGACCGCTCTCCCATCGTCTACTCGGGCACCGGCGTCACCCGCGGGCACGGGACGGCGATCGTGGTGGCGACCGGAGCCCGGGCCGAGGTGGGCCAGCTCGCCCAGCTCACCGCGGGTGCGAAATCGCCGCCGACGCCGCTCCAGCTGCGCCTGGGCGGGCTGACGCGGCTGATGGTCCTGGCGGGCCTGCTGATCACTGCGCTGCTGGCCGGAATGCGCTTGCTCCAGGGCGCCGACGCGTCGGAGGCATTCCTGCTCGGCGCCTCGGTCGCGGTCGCTGCCGTCCCGGAGGGCCTCGCCGCGACGACGACGATCGCCCTTGCCCTGGGAGCGCGGCGGATGGCCGCGCGCGGGGCGATCGTGCGGCGGTTGCCGGCGGTGGAGACGCTCGGCAGCGCAACCGTGGTCGCCTCGGACAAGACGGGCACGCTTACCGAGAACGAGCTGCGGCTGCGGGCGCTCGCCGCGGCCGGCTCCCACAGCGAAGCCGAGGTGCTGGAGGCCGCCGTCCTCGCCTCGGCGGCGCACCTCCTGGAGGATGAGGTCGAAGGGCGGGCAGTAGGTGACCCGGTCGACGTTGCCCTGCTGGCGGGGTCCGTGGCGCGGGGGGTCTCGCCGCGGAAGCTTCGCGCGGGGCGCGCGCCGGTCGCGGAGCTGCCCTTCGACCCCGAACGTAAGCGGGTGACCGTCGCCTATCGCGAGGAGGGTCTGGTCCGGGCCTATATGAAGGGCGCCCCCGAGGTCGTGCTCGCCTGCTCTGAGGCCTCCGTCGAGGAGCGTCGTGAGATCGAGGCGCTCGCCGAGCGCTGGGCGTCGCAGGGGCTGCGGGTGCTGGCGGTGGCGAGCCGCACGCTCGACCCCGCGGCCGCCGAAGATCCTCAGCAGCTGGAGCGCGGTCTCCAACTGCTGGGCCTCGTCGCCCTCCAGGACCCCCTTCGCGAGGGCGCCGCCGCGGCCGTCCGCGGCGCTCGCGAGGCCGGGGTGCGGGTGCAGATCGTCACCGGGGACCATCCGGCGACCGCGGTGGCGGTCGCGCGGGAGCTCGGAATGCCCGAGGACTCCGTCTCGGCGCGGGTGACGCCGAAGGACAAGCTGCGCCTGGTCGAGTCGATGCAGGGCGAGGGGGAGGTGGTCGCGGTAACCGGCGACGGCATCAACGACGCCCCCGCCCTGCGCCAAGCCCACGTCGGGGTGGCGATGGGGCGCTCGGGCACCGAGGCGGCGCGCGAGGCCTCCGACATCGTTCTCACCGACGACGACTTCTCGACGATCGTGGCCGCGATCCACGAGGGCCGGGCGATTACCGACAACGTGCGCAAGTTCGTCGCCTTCCTGCTCTCGGCCAACCTCGGAGAGGTGCTGCTCTTCACCACGGCGGTGCTCGCCGGGCTCAGCGTGCCGATGACCGTGGTACAGGTCCTGACCGTCAACGTCCTTACCGACGGGTTGCCTGCCGTCGCGCTCGCGGCGGACCCGCCGGCACCGGACGTGATGCGGCGGGCCCCCGAGCGGCGCGACCGCCTCTTCGGCACCTGGAGCTGGGGGGCCCTCGCGCTCGTCGGGCTCCTCGTCGGCTCGGCTTCCGTGGGTGCCTTCCTGGTGGCTCTCGACCTCGACCGGGAGGCGGCCCAGACGATGGCATTCGCCACTGTCGCCCTCGCCGAGCTGATCTTCGTCTTCGCGGTGCGCTCGCCGCTGCGCCCGTTCTGGGGAGAGCCCGCCAATCCGGCTCTGCTCGGCTCCATCGCCGGCTCGGTCGCGCTGCTGGCGTTGGCCGTCTACCTGCCGCCGCTGCACGATGCCTTCGGCACGGTGGGACTCACGGCAGGCCAGCTGGCGATTGTCTGCGGATTCGCCGTCCTTCCGTTCGCCGTGGTCGAGGTCGCCAAGTCGTCGCTGCGCCGCTACGCCCCGGCCTGGGCCGGGGCCGCCCTGCGACCAGGCAGGGGGACGTCTGGTTAGGGTCGGCGCCGGCGCCAACGGCGACTCCGGCGATAATCGAAGACGACGGCAGGAGCAAGCCGCCTCGCTCGCCCAGAGCGATGGGCCGGCGGCCCCGGCAGGTCCGGGGCCGGCGGGGTCGAAGCAGGGGCGGGTGGGACACAAGCTAGATGTCGGCGACACGCTGAGCGAGGTCTTCTCGATCTACCGAGCCCAGGCGGGCGTGCTGCTGCCGATCGCGTTCTGGCTCTTCCTGGCGGTGGCGATCGTCGACGGGCTGGTCGGCCAGGGGCTGACGCTTCTCCCGCTGCTGATCGTGATCGGCACGATCGCCGGGACCCTCTACCAGGGAGTGGTCGTGGGCCTGGTCCGCGACGTTCAGGACGGCCGCCGCGACTCCTCCATGAGCGAGCTGCTCGGCTCGGCCGTACCGGTGGTCCTGCCCCTGATCGGCGCCGGCCTCCTGTCGGGACTCGGAATCGGAATCGGAATGGTCTTGCTGATCATTCCCGGCCTCTTCCTGCTGACGATCTGGGCGGTGATCGCACCCGCGATCGTCGTCGAGCGGACCGGTGTCCTCGGCGCCTTCGGCCGCTCGCGCGAGCTGGTGCGGGGCAACGGCTGGCCGGTCTTCGGCGTGATCGTCGTTGCATTCCTGATCGCCCTCTTCGCCGCCCTGATCCTCACCGCGATCGCCCAGGGCATCGCCGACGGCCCGCTGCTGCGGATCGTCTTCAGCGCGATCGCCTCAACCTTCACGGCGCCGATCGGGGCCCTGGTGGCCGCCGTTCTCTACTACCGCCTGCTGGCGATCGAGCGCGCCGCCCCCGCTTAGGCGACCGGCTGTTCTCCACCCTCCAGCAGCCCGGCCACGGCGAGCGCCAGTCGCCTGCCGCGACGGGTCAATGCGTATTCGGTGTGGGGGGGACGCCCCGCAACCAGGCGCCGCTCCACGATCCCCGCCGCCTCGAGCTGCTCCAGCCGCTCGGAGAGGGTCGTGGGGGAAACCCCGGGGAGGGACTGGCGGAACTCGTTGAAACGGGCGGCGCCGCTGGAGCAAGCGTAGATCGTCGCCATCGTCCAGCGGCGCTCGAGCAGGCCCGCCGCGGCCCGCAACTCGGGTGGGACCGGCGCGCAGTTACGACATCGCGGCGACATCGGCACCCCGCTCGGCCGGCTCGAGCGCGCGGTCGAGGACCTCGTCGATGCTCATCACCGGGTGGAAGCTGATCTGCTCGCGCACCTCGTCGGGGACCTCGTCGAGGTCGCCGCGGTTGCGCTCGGGCAGGATCACCTCGGTCAGCCCGGCCGCGTGGGCGGCCAGGACCTTCTGCTTGAGGCCGCCGATCGGCAGTACCCGGCCCTGGAGTGTGACCTCGCCGGTCATCCCCACCGTGTGCTTGACCGGCCGCCCCGTCAGCAGCGAGACCAGGGCGGTCGTCATCGCCGTGCCGGCGCTGGGGCCGTCCTTCGGGATCGCCCCGGCGGGAACGTGCAGGTGGAACTCGCGCTGGAACCGGTTCGGGTCGATCTCCAGCTCCTCGGCGTGGGAGCGGACGTAGGAGAGCGCGATCCGCGCCGACTCCTTCATCACGTCGCCCAGCTGGCCGGTCAGGACCAGGCCCTTGTCGCCCTCCATCGCGGTCGCCTCGATGAAGAGGACGTCGCCGCCGGCCCCAGTCACCGCCAGGCCGGTCGAGACCCCCGGGATCGCGGTCCGCTCGACCGACTCCTGGAAGAAGCGCTGGCGCCCGAGCGAGTCGTGGACGGCGTCGGCGTCGATGACGATCGGCGTCGCCTGCTCGCCCGAGGCGATCTTCGTCGCAGCACCGCGCAGCAGCTTGCCCAGCTCGCGCTCGAGCTGGCGCACGCCTGCCTCGCGCGTGTACTCGGAGATGACGCTGCGCAGGATCTCGTCGCCGACCTCGACCTCCTCGGGCTCGAGCCCGTTGCACTTCAGCTGTCGCGGCAGCAGGTAGCCCCTGGCGATCGCCAGCTTCTCCTCGGTCGTGTAGCCGTCGAAGGCGATCGTCTCCATCCGGTCCAGCAATGGGCCGGGGATGGTGTCAGTGAGGTTGGCGGTGGCGAGGAAGACCACCTCGGAGAGGTCGACCTCGACGTCCAGGTAGTGGTCGCGGAACGAGTGGTTCTGGGCCGGGTCGAGCACCTCCAGCAGAGCGGCCGAGGGGTCGCCCCGCCAGTCGGCTCCGACCTTGTCGACCTCGTCCAGGAGGATCACCGGGTTCATCGTGCCGGCGTCGCGCAGGGCGCGCACGATCCGTCCCGGCAGGGCGCCGATGTAGGTGCGGCGGTGGCCGCGGATCTCGGCCTCGTCGTGCAGGCCGCCGAGGCTGATCCGCACGAACTCGCGGCCGAGGGCGCGGGCGATCGACTCGCCGATCGAGGTCTTGCCGGTGCCGGGCGGCCCGATCAGGGTGAGGATCGCGCCGTTGGCGCGGCTGTCCTCGTCACCCTTGCCACGGGTCTCGCGCAGCTTGCGCACGGCGATGAACTCAGTGATCCGCCGCTTCACGTCCTCCAGCCCGGCGTGGTCGGCGTCGAGCACCTCGCGCGTGTGGTTCGGGTCGAGTCGCTCCTCGGAGCGCTTCGACCAGGGCACCGCGATCAGCCAGTCGAGGTAGCTGCGGATCATCGAGGACTCGGGCGACTGCTCGCCCTGGCGCTCGAGCCGGCGCAGCTCCTTCTCGGCCTGCTCGGCGACCGCCTCCGGCATCCCGGCCTCGGCGATCTTGCGCTCGTACTCCTCGATCAGGCTGGTCTCGTCCTCGCCCAGCTCCTTGCGGATCGACTCCATCTGTTTGCGCAGGAAGTACTCACGCTGCTGCTTCTGGGCGCCGGACTCGACGTCGTCGCGGATCTTGCTGCGGACCTGCAGCTCCGCCAGGCGCTCGCGCTGCAGCTCGACCGCGATCTGCAGCCGGGCGCTGACGTCGACGGTCTCCAGCAGGCGCAGCTTCTGATCTTGGGGGATGTCGGGGCTGAGGCCGGAGGTGTCGGCCAGCGCGCCGGGCTCCTCGATCGAGCGCAGGAAGGCGGCGATGCGCCCGTCGTCGCCCCGCAGATCGAGGATCTCCTCCACGACCGCGCGATATTCGCGGGCCAGCTTCCGGGTGTGCTCGTCGTCGGGGTGCCCGTCGCGGATCTCTTGCACCTCGACGCGCAGCTCGTCGCCGTCGCCCACCTGGGCGGCGCCGGCGAGGCCCCGGTGGAGGCCGACGACGGTGGCCACCGGGGCGCCGCGGCGCGAGTGGCCGCGCTCGATCACCTCGGCGACGACACCGACGCGGCCGTACTCGCCGTCGCGGCGCGGGATCAGGAAGACGCGGTCCTCCTCGCCGACCTCGATCGGCAGTGTCGCGGTGACGGTGGGGAAGACGATCGCGTCGTCGAGCGGAACCAGGAGATAGGTCATAGCGAGATCCAATTTCTGTAGTTAGTCCTAGTGCAGGATAGCGCAGCCGTTCCTCCCTCTCGAGAGGCTTGACCTATACGGTGTCGCCATGGATCCAGAACGCGCCAAAGAGCTGCTTGCACGCGAACGAGAGCGGATCGAACGGGAGATCGCCGCAACCAAACGGGAAGGCCCCGAGGAGGGCGACGCCCGCAGGGAGCCGGGGGATGAGGACTCCGAGGCGCTCTATCAGGACGAGTTCGACGCCGGCCGCGCCGAGGACCTCAGGGACCGCCTCGAGGCGGTGGAGCGGGCCGAAGAGCGCCTCGCCTCGGGCACCTACGGGCTCTCGGTTCTGAGCGGTGAGCCGATCCCCGACGAGCGGCTGGAGGCATTCCCGACCGCCGAGCTGACGATCGAGGAGGCGGAGCGCCGCGGCGGCTAGCCCGGCGGCCCGCAGATCCGACGTGGCCGAGCTGAGGTGCCAGATCGCGATCTCGCTCGACGGCTTCGTCGCCGGCCCCAACCAGAGCGTCGAGAACCCGCTCGGCGAAGGCGGCATGCAGCTTCACAAGTGGGCCTTCGAGCTCGAGTCGTGGCGCAAGCCGCACGGCCTCGAGGGCGGGGAGGTCAACGCAAGCACCGCCGTCGTCGAGGAAGCGCTCGCCGACGTCGGCGCCACCGTGATGGGCCGCAACATGTTCGGCGGCGGGCCCGGTCCCTGGCGCGAGGACGACCCCTGGGACGGCTGGTGGGGAGAGAGCCCGCCCTTCCACACGCCGGTCTTCGTCCTCACCCACCACCGGCGCGAGCCGCTGGAGATGGAAGGCGGCACGACCTTCACCTTCGTCACCGGCGGCATCGAGTCGGCCCTGGAGCAGGCCAAGGACGCCGCCGCGGGGAAGGACGTCTCGCTCGGGGCGGCGCCGAGACCGTCCGGCAGTACCTGGCGGCGGGCCTCCTCGACCAGTTGACGCTCAACCTCGTCCCGGTCCTGCTCGGTGACGGCGAGCGCATCTTCGGCGGCCTCGCCGACGCCGGCGTTCGCCTCGAGCAGGTCCGCGCGATCGAGGCGCCGGGCGTCGTCCACCTCGAGTACCGCGTCAGGCGCTAGCGCTCAGGACCCGAGCAGCTTGGCCTTCTGGGCCGCGAACTCCTCCTCGGTGAGGATGCCCTGCCGTGCCGGCGACGTCTCCGGGGGGCGCGACTGAGGGAATAGTCTCGGCTTCGACCGCCCGACCGCGAGTCTGCGCTGGTGTCCGTCATGAGGACCTGATGTGCGGATTCGCCGGCTCACAGAGGAGACCGAGGAAGAGATGACCGAACACAGGCTCGAACAGGCCGCGATGCTCTACGGAAACCGCTTTCTCACCGAGGACGCGCCCGCCAAGGACTTTCCCGACACCGGGATGTCGGCCCTGGACGCGATGCGACTCGTCGACGAGGAACTGGCGCTCGAGGGGGACCCGCAGCGCAACCTGGCGACCTTCGTCACCACCTGGATGGAGCCCGAGGCGCAGGGGATCATCGGCGAGAACCTGTACCGGAACTTCATCGACCACGCCGAGTACCCGATCTCGGCCGAGATCGAGCAGCGCTGCATCCGCATGCTCGCCGACCTCTACCACGCCCCCGGCGAGACGACCGGCGCCCGCACCCAGGGCTCCTCGGAGGCGATCATGCTCGGCGCCCTCTCGCTGAAGTGGAAATGGAAGGAGCGCCGCGAAGCCGAATCGAAGTCGGTCGACAAGCCGAACCTGATCTTCGGCGGCGACGTGCACGTGGTCTGGGATAAGTTCTGCCGCTACTTCGACGTCGAACCGCGGGCCGTGCCGCTGCAGGAGGACAAGTACGTGATCGGGCCCGAGGACGTCGAGCCCCACATCGACGAGAACACGATCGGGGTCGCCGCGGTGCTCGGCACCACCTTCACCGGCCATGCCGACGACATCGTCGGCATCAACAGACTCTTGGTCGAACTCAAGGGCGAGAAGGGCCTCGACGTACCGCTGCACATCGACGCCGCCAGCGGCGGCTTCGTCTGGCCGTTCCTATACCCCGACTCCGAGTGGGACTTCCGGCTCGAGCAGGTGCGTTCGATCAACGTCTCCGGGCACAAGTTCGGGCTCGTGTACCCCGGCATCGGCTGGCTCGTCTTCCGCGAAAAGGCCGATCTGGCCGAGGACCTCGTCTTCTACGAGAACTACCTGGGCAAGACCGACGCGACCTTCACCCTCAACTTCTCGACCGGGGCCTCGATGGTCCTCGCCCAGTACTACAACTTCGTCCGCTACGGGCGCGAAGGCTACGCATACGTCATCAAGGCGATGCAGGAGAACGCCCGGGCTCTGGCGGAGAAGCTCAAGGCCAGCGGCGACTTCGAGTTGATCGGCGATGGCGAGGAGCAGCTGCCCCTGGTCGCCTTCAAGCTCGCCGGCGAGAAGAACTACGACGAGTTCGACGTCTCCTGGCAGCTCTCGGCCGAGCGCGGCTGGATGCTTCCGGCCTACACGCTGCCGCCCAAGGCCGAAGACGTGAAGGTGCTGCGGGCGCTGGTCAAGCAGACCCTGAGCCGCGAGCAGATCCACCGCCTCTCCACCGACATCCAGCAGGCCTGCGCGACCCTCGAGAAGAAGGGCGGCGCCCATCCATCCGAGCGCAAGCGGATGAAGACGGGCATCGGCCACTGAGGACCTTCCCGCGCTCTCCTCAGCAGGATTCGCTTTCGCGAGACGGGGTAGCGTGGCTCCATGAAACTGCTGTTCGCCCCCATCCTCATCGCCACCGCGTTCGCGTTCGCGGCCTGTGGTGGGGGAGGCGAGGCCGGCGATTCCTCGATGGAGTCCGAGGCGACGACCGGGACGACCACCGAATCGAGCGAAGGCGCGCCGGCCGCGAGCGGAGAGGCGCGGCGGGCCGAGAAGGTCGAGATCGTCGAATTCACCTACGGGCCCGACCCGGTCAGGGTCCAGGTCGGCGGCAAGGTGACCTGGCTCAACCAGGACACCGCGCCGCACACCGCGACCGCCGGCGACAGCAGCTTCGATACCGGCATCCTCGAACGGGGCAAGCTCAAGTCCGAGACCTTCGAGCAGGCCGGCACCTACCCCTATTTCTGCGAAATCCACCCGACGATGCACGGCACCGTCGAAGTCGTCGAGAAGGGCTGACCGATGCCGCTCTGGATCGCTCGCAAGGCAGCGCCGGCCGTATGGAGGCGAATCCCCTGGAAGATGGTCTGGACCGTCTCGCTCTGGCTCGCCAGCAAGGGCCGCGAGCGGGTCGAGGACAACCTCACCGAGCGCGAACAAGAGGAATTCTGGACCCTCGTCAAGAAGTCGAAAGGCCGCCCGGCCGCCCTTCCCCAGCGGGACCGAACCCGGATCAAGAACATCGTCGGGACCGCGATCCGGGGGAGCTGACTCTCCCCGACGCGATCTAGGATGGGCCGGCTCCGATCCATGTCGACCGCTCTGACCCGGGCCGGCGGTATGTTGAGCCGATGAACGACGACTGGCGGCTGCAGGTTGATCCACTGGAAGCGTGGGACGCGACCCCGCTTGTCGAGTGGCTCGATGCCCGCGAGCTGGAGCACGAGCTGAGCGACGCCTTCCAGGATCGGGTGATCGTCTCCCGAGACGGAGGTCGAGTCTTCCTCTACGCGGGGACGCGCCAGCAGGCCGAGCGCGCTCGCGATCTGATCGAGACGCTGGCGAAGCGCCACGAATGGCATATGGCGATCGATCTCAAGCACTGGCACCCGGAGGCCGAGGACTGGGAGGACCCGGACAAGCCGCTTCCCGACAGCGCTGCGGCCAGGGTCGCCGAGCACGAAGCCCTGATCGCCGCCGAGCGGGAGGAGATGGAGGAGCGGGGTGCTCCCGGGTTCGAGGTCAGGGTCGACCTGCCCTCCCGTGGCGATGCGACTCGCTTCGCCGAGCGTCTCCGGGCCGAGGGCCTGCCGGCGGTTCGCCGCTGGAAGTACCTGGTCGTCGGCGCGGCGGACGAGGACAGCGCCAAGGCCCTGGCCGCCCGCCTCGAAGCCGAGGCGCCGGCGGGCAGCAAGGTCGTCGCCGAGGGCAGCGGCAAGGTCGCCTGGGCCGAGCGGCCGCCGAACCCCTTCGCGGTGTTCGGAGGGCTCGGCGGCTAGATGCCGGACGGCGACGAGGCGATCGACCCGATGCCGGCCATCTGAGCCACCGGAGGAGGAGGAACTGTTCGGGACCCAGATGGATCCGACGAATCTCATCCCCCTTCCTCCCGGCCTCGCGGCCACCGTGGCCTCGCTGCACCGCGTCGCCGAGGAGCTGGCTGCGCCGGCGCGCAAGCCCGACAACGAGATCGCGCTGGTAGCGACCCCGGGCGGCTTCGGGACCCCCGAGTTCGAGTTCGAGGGCTCCCGCCGTCAGGTGCGGGTCGAGGGCACCGAGCTGGTCCACAGCGCCGGCGAGGAGGAGCGCCGGGCGGCCCTGACCACCCTGGCCGAGGGCGCGAGCGTGCTCACCGACCTGCTGCCGCCCGGCTCGAGCCCGAGCCCCGAGCCCCTGGCGATCGACCCCACCGCGGCGCGCGCGCTGGCCGCCTGGTACCAGCTCGGTGCCGCGGCGCTCGACCGGCTCGTGTCCCTCGCCGCTCCGGGGGACGAGGCGACGCCGCCGCGACTGTGGCCCGAGCACTTCGACATCGCGATCGAACTCGGAGGCGAGGCCGAAGGGGCGCGCGCCAATTACGGGTTCTCGCCCGGCGATGAGAACCACCCGGAGCCCTACGCCTACGTCGGCCCCTGGAGCGCCGAGGTCTCGGGGGACCTCTGGCGGGCGACGGGCTTCAACGGCGCCGAGCTCGGCTATGCCGAGCTGCTCGCTGCACCCGACCCGCTCGAGCTGGCGCTGGACTTCCTCACCACGAGGTGGGACCTGCTGGTGAGGATGGCGAGGAGCGCGGAGTGAGCGAGAACGGATCCGACGCCGCCGCCGCGCGACGAGACCCGCCGACCAAGGAGACGAGTTGACCGAGCTGACCGACATGCAGGCCGAGCTGTGCGAGCGCAGCGAGACCGACTACTCCGACCTCAGCGCCCTCTTCGTCAACTGCACGCTGAAGCGCAGCCCGGAGGTGTCGAACACCCAGGGGCTGATGGACATCTCGATGGAGATCATGCGGCGCAACGGGGTCGCGGTGGAGGGCATCCGCGCGGTCGACCACGACATCGCCACCGGCGTCTGGCCCGACATGACCGAGCACGGCTGGGGGAAGGACGAGTGGCCCGAGATCTTCGAGAAGGTGATGGCGGCCGACATCCTCGTCCTCGGGATGCCGATCTGGCTGGGGGAGAAGTCCTCGGTCGCGACCCGGATCGTCGAGCGCCTCTACGGCAACTCGCACCTGCTCAACGACGCCGGTCAGTACGCCTACTACGGGCGGGTCGGCGGCTGCCTGGTCACCGGCACCGAGGACGGGGTCAAGCACTGCGCAATGAACACCCTCTACTCGTTGCAGCACCTCGGGTACACGATCCCGCCGCAGGCCGACGCCGGTTGGATCGGCGAGGCGGGGCCCGGCCCCTCCTACCTGGACGAGGGCTCCGGCGGCCCCGAGAACGACTTCACCAACCGCAACACGACCTTCGCCGCCTGGAACCTGCTGCACCTGGCGCGCATCCTCAAGGACGCCGGCGGCATTCCCGCCCACGGCAACCAGCGGACCGCCTGGGACGCCGGCTGTCGCTTCGACTTCCCGAACCCGGAGCACCGCTGATCACCAGAGCGCGTCGTGCTCCTCCATGACCCCGAGGCCCTCGGCCAGCCGCACGTCCCCGAGGGCGCCGGAGAAGGTTCCGAAGCGGTGACGGTAGCGGGAGCGGAAGAGGCGGTAGTTGTCGTCGCGGGCGTGCTCGGTCTCGGAGTCGAAGGAGAGCCTGGCGCCGCCGGGGAACTCGACCGCGGCCATGCCGTCGAAGGAGACGGGTGGCGGCTCGGAGGGGTCGCCGCCGAGCCAGATCGCCCGCTCGCTCCTCTCGGCGGGGTCGTTGACCCCCTCGACCAGGTTCCAGGCGAGCGGACGGCCGTCGACGGAGCGGCCCACGCCGGCCGACCAGTGCCAGCTGGTGCGGCGCTGGTGGTAGCCGGCCGACTCGTCGTCGACCCCGTAGCCCGAGACCTCCCAGCGCCTTCCCGGGATCTCGACCGTGCCCTCGATCGGCACCCCGCCTCGCTTGCGGGTCCAGCCCCAGCCACGGCCGCTGGGACAGATCGTTTCAATCGGGGCGCAATCGCCCAGCCGCAGGCTCGCCCGCAGGCCGCGGGCGTCGATCTCCAGGCCGGGTCCTTCCATCCTCACCTCGCGCCTGCCTGGGCGCAGCGCCGTATGGGCGTAGCGCCTGTGCCCCTGGCGATCCCACAGCACCCAGAAGGACTGTCCCAGCGGGCCCACCTCGGCCCTCGCCGCGCAGAGCATCAGTTCCTCGCCGAAGAACCCGATGTAGCGCCAGCGCTTGCGGTTCTGGCCGTCGCGGCGCAACGGCATCGGACCGGGGGGCAGCGGCAGGTCGGGCCGGCCTGGGCCGGGTCCGCGCCAGGGAATCGGCTGCGATGACATGCGCCTCCACGCTACTCCTGCGAGGCGGAGCGCACGGCCCACCGAGCCTGTGACGTTTAGTCTCCGGCCGTGGCTCAGCTCGTCCAGATCGTCGGAGCGCTGCTCGTGCTCGCCGCCTTCGCCGCGGTTCAGCTCGAGTGGATGCGGCCGAACTCTCGGCGCTACCTCGGGCTCAACCTCGCCGGCTCGTCAATCCTCACGTACGTCGCGTTGATCGGGGAGCAGTGGGGCTTCCTCCTGCTCGACGGCGTCTGGGCGATCGCCTCCGCCTGGAGCCTGGCCGTCACCCTGCGCACTGCACCCTGATCGCGGTTGCGAGCTTTTTCCACGCTATGGCGCGGAATGAGGCTGGAAGCACTATCCGGCAGCCTTTTCCAGCCGCTCGGCCAGGCGTTTCATCCCGCGCTCGCGAGCCGCGGCGGCGGCGGCGGCCCAGTCGGTCGGTCGGTCCGGTGGCGGCTCGACGCCAGCGTCGCGCAGCGTCGCGACCTCCTTGAAGGCAAGCAGCTCCTCCCGAGCCTCGATCAAGGCGCCGCGCAGCTTCGGACGCGGCTCGCGGATCGCGTTGTCGAGCACCGCCTCCAGTGAGCCGTGGCGGCGCAGAAGCTCGCTCGCCGTCTTCGGGCCCACGCCCTTGGCGCCGGGCAGGCCGTCGGAGGGATCGCCGCGCAGGGCGATGAAGTCGGGGACCAGACCGGGCTCGATGCCGTAGCGCTCGCGCACCTGCGCCGGGCCGACCTCTTCGGCGCCTTTGCCGCCGGTGCGGACGTAGAGCACCGTCACGCTCTCGCTCGCGCACTGGTACATGTCGCGGTCGCCGGTCAAGAGCATGGCGTGGCCGCCGGCCTGGGCCTCGCGGCGGGCGTAGGTCCCGAGCAGGTCGTCGGCCTCGAGGTCGTCGCTGACGGCGACCGTCCAGCCGAACGCCGCGAAGAAGTCCTTGGCGGCGGCGAACTGCGGTTCCAGCTCCTCGGGCATTTCCTCCTCGCGCTTGGCGTGGTAGGCCGGGTACAGCTCGGTCCGGTAGGAAGCCGCGTCGGGGCCGAAGCAGAGCACGACCGCGCGCGGCCGGTAGATTTCGACCTCGCGCAGGACCAGGTTCGCGGTCCCGAGCAGCGCGTTGACCGGCTTGCCGTCGGACCCGACGATCTTGCTCGGCAGCGCGTAGAAGGCGCGGAAGAGCATCGAGGGAGCGTCGACGGCGAGCAGCGGGGCGACCACGGCTCGCAGCCTATGCGCCCGTCCGCCATCGCGGTCTCGGCGACCCGCCTGGCGGAGCTGAGCTGCCGAACACGGCCACTGGCTAGATTGACGGCCCATGAGCGATCAACTCGCGCTGGACGGCTCCAAGGCCGTCACGAGCGCCGAAGCCCTGCATATAACGGACCTGACCAAGCGCTACCCCACCGGGGTGGAGGCGCTGCGGGGGGTCTCGCTGGACATCAAGCCGGGAGAGCTGTTCGGCCTGCTGGGCCCGAACGGAGCGGGCAAGTCGACGCTGATCCACTGCGCCACCGGCCTCGCCCAGCCGAGCTCGGGATCGATCAGCGTCTTCGGTCACGACGCGATCGCCGACTACGCCCAGGCGCGCCAGGCGGTCGGGCTGGCGCCTCAGGAGCTCAACCTCGACTGGTTCCTCACCGTCGCGGAGTCGCTCGACTACCACGCCGGCTACTTCGGGATGCCCAAGCGCGAACGCCGCCAGCGCACGACCGAGCTGCTGGAGACCTTCTCGCTGACCGAGAAGCGCGACGAACGCACCCGCACGCTCTCCGGCGGGATGAAACGGCGGCTGATCCTGGCCCGGGCGGTGATGCACCGGCCGCGGCTGCTGATCCTCGACGAGCCGACCGCGGGCGTCGACGTCGAGCTGCGGCTGGAGCTCTGGCACTACGTCCAGAAGATCAACCAGGAGGGGACGACGATCCTGCTCACCACCCACTATCTGGAGGAGGCGGAGCAGCTCTGCGACAGGATCGCCTTCATCGCCGAGGGTCAGATCGTCGCCGAGGGGACCAGCACCGACGTCGCCGAGCGCTTCGGCGTCGCCAACCTCGAGGACGCCTACCTGGCGCTGGTCGGGCGCAAGGAGCTTTCGCGCTCCCACGTCGAGGTCGTCCCGTGAGCACCGCGCAGATCCGCTTCGCGACGCTCTGGCGCCGCGAGGTCAACCGCTTCATGAAGATCAAGAAACAGACGCTGGGCGCGCCGCTGCTCGAAACCTTCCTCTACATCTCGGTCTTCGGCGCCGCGCTCGGCTCGCGGATCAAGGAGCTGCACGGGATCGAATACATCCTCTTCGTCATCCCCGGCCTGATCATGATGGCCTTCTCGACGAACGCCTTCGCCAACAACTCCTCCTCGATCCTCCAGCAGAAGTTCCAGGGGGCGATCCAGGACCAGCTCTCCTCGCCCGCCTCGCCGGCGGAGCTGCTGCTCGCCTTCTCCCTCGGCGGCTTCGTGCGCGGGCTGATTGTCGCGCTGCTGACGTTCGTCGTCTCCCTGATCCTGGTCGGCCTCCCGGTCGACCACGTCCTGGTCCTGATCCCGTCGCTGTTCCTGGTCGGCTTCTTCTTCTCCCAGCTCGGGGTGCTGATCGGCGTGCGCGCCGAACAGTTCGACGACGTCGCCTTCGCCCAGACCTTCATCCTGCAGCCATTGATCTTCCTCGGCGGTGTCTTCTACTCCGCCGCCCTGCTGCCGCAGCCGTTCGAGACCCTGACCCGCTTCAACCCGATCTTCTACATGATCAACCTGGTTCGCTACGGCTTCGTCGGCTTCAGCGAAGTCAGCGTCGCGCTCTCGCTGCTGGCACTGACCGCGGCGACGGCGGCCCTCTTCCTCGTCAACCTGCGGCTCTTCTCGCGCGGCTATCGCCTCCGCGCGTAGACCAGTGCCGCTGCTTCCACCCACGGGATGGAGAAAGCGTCACTCGGCGGCGTTCTCGTCGATCCAGGCGAGGTAGCCGGGGCTTCCGGCGACGATCGGTGTGGCGATGATCTCGGGCTCGTCGTAGGCATGGACCTGGCGAATCGCCTCCTCGACCCCGGGGTACCTGGCCAGCGTGGTCTTCGCCAGGCACTGCCACTCCCGCGCCTCCTCGATCTCGCCCTGCCAGCGGTAGCGGCTGACGATCGGCCCGCTGACCTGGACGCAGGCGGCGAGACGCCCCTCGATCAGGGCCGCGCTGACCCGCTCTGCCTCCTCCTCGGAGCCGACCGTGGTCAGGACCTGGATGTAGCGGCTTCCCGCCGCGGCCTCATCGGCTCCCCCGCTCACGCGGCATCGACCACCGGGATCGTGAGCGGGCCGTCGGAGTCGGGGACGGCGACCTCGAAGCGGACCTTCTCGGACAGCCCCATCTTCACCGTCGTCCCGCGATAGGTCTCGACCCGGTCCAGCTCGCCGCCGTGGCCCTGCACCCGGCTGACCGAGAATCCGCGCACCTCGGCCCGGTAGAGCGCCTCAAGGACCTCGTTCGCCTGGTCGGGCCGGATCCCGATCACCATTTCCTCGCATCTCTCCCGTGCTGCAAAGTGGGGGCGAGCCTAAACAAGCGCCCGGACCCCGAGACAGGGCCCGGCCGCGGGCCGCGACGCCGCTCGGCAAGCTGGGTTGCGGCCTCACGAGCCCGTCGGGCCGGTGGGTGCCGCTCTTTACAATCGCGGGCGGATGGCCACCCGTATTCGCAGGCGGCGGCGCAAGCCGCACCATTCGCGCTGGCACAAGGTCGCGATCCCGATCGGCGTGCTCGCCGCCCTGCTCGCGGTCGCCGGGGGGATCGCGGCCGCCTGGGCTCTGAACATCTACAACTCGGCCCCGGCGCTGGCGAGCCTGCAGCCGGTCCAGAAGGGGCGCTCCTCGGCGATCTACGCGGCCGACGGCAGCCTGATCGGGTTCATCCGCTCGGACAACATCCGCCAGCCGGTTCCCGCCAGCGCCCTGCCCCAAACCCTGAAAGACGCGACGGTCGCGATCGAGGACAAGAATTTCTACAGCCACGGGGCGCTCGACCCGGCCGGCATCGCCCGCGCCGCTTGGAAGGACCTGCTCGCCGGCGGCAAGCCGGTGCAGGGAGCGTCGACGATCACCCAGCAGCTGGTCCGCAACCTCTACATCCAGAACCCCGAAGAGACGATCGAACGAAAGCTGATCGAAGCGCACCTCGCAAACGACCTCTTCGACCACCACAACAGGGAATGGATCCTCACCTCCTACCTCAACACCGCGCCCTACGGAACCGTAGAAGGCCAGACCGCGGTCGGCGCCGAGGCGGCGGCGCAGACCTACTTCGGGAAACCGGCGAAGGACCTCAACCTGACCGAGGCGGCGCTGATCGCCGGCCTGCCCCAGGCGCCCTCCGAATACAACCCCTTCCTCGATCCGAAAGCCGCGCTGAAGCGGCGCAACGAGGTGCTGGGGACGATGGCCGAACAGGGCTACATCACGCCGAGCGAATACCTCGACGCCCGCACCGCCGGCCTCGGGCTGCATCCCGGCCACAAGTACCAGGTGATCAAGGACCCGTTCCTGTTCGACCTGGTCCAGCAGGAACTGATCGCCAAGTACGGGATCAACACCGTTCGCAACGGCGGCCTCAAGGCCTACACCTCGATCGATCCCAGCCTGCAGGCGAAGGCCGAAGAAGCGGTCGCCTACTGCTCGGTCTGCTACTCCGAAGGCGGCCCGGCGGCCGGCCTGGCCTCGGTCGACCCGAACAGCGGCGCCATCGTCGCCCTCGCCTCGACCGAAGGCTACGCTAGCGAAAGCCAGTTCAACTACGCCTGGCAGGCGCACCGCCAGCCCGGGTCGTCGTTCAAGACATTCGTCCTGACGACGGCGATCAAGCAGGGCATCGATCCGTACTCGACCTACTACGACGGGACCTCGCCGATAACCCTGGCGCTGCCCGGCGGCGGCTTCTGGACCGTCCACAATGCCGAGCCGGGCGGCGGCGTGATGCCGCTCTCCGAAGCCACCTGGGATTCGGTCAACGTCATCTTCGCCCAGCTCGATCTCGACGTCGGCCCCGAAAGCGTGACCGAAACCGCGCACCAGATGGGGATCGAATCGCCTCTGCAGTCGGTGCCGGCAGAGGCGATCGGCGGACTCAGCATCGGCGTCACGCCGCTGGAAATGGCCGACGCCTACGCCACCCTTGCCAACGGCGGCATCCACCACGACCCCACCGCGATCAGCCGCGTCGAATTCCCCAACGGAGAAGTCGACAAGATCGATCCCGCTTCCGGCGAACGGGTCCTCACCCCGGGCCAGGCCTGGGATGTGACCCAGCTCCTGGAGGGCGTGATCACCCAGGGCACCGGCGCCGGCTACACCTCGATCGGCTGCACCTCGGAGGCCGGTAAGACGGGAACCTCGGAGGGCGAGTCCGATGCCTGGTTCGTCGGGTACACGCCGATGTTCTCGACGGCGGTCTGGGTCGGCCACCCGCAGTCGCGCGAATACACCGGCTTCGGCGGTCCCACCGCGGGGCCGATCTGGCGCTCCTACATGGAATCCGCCCAGGAAGGCGAATGCCCCGAATTCGAAGAACCCTCGAACCTGCCCGAACTCTCCGGTCTCAGCACCGAACACACCCGCTCCGCCTCGGAAGCGGGATCCGGCGAAGAAGAAGAAGAAACCGAAGAAAAGAAGAAGGGCGGCAAGAAGAAGGAAGCCGAAGAAGAAGCCGAAGAACCGAGCGAACCGGAATCGAACCCCCAACCGTCGCCCGAAACGCCTTCGGCCCCGCCGTCCAACCCCGGCCCGCCACCCTCGATCGGCGGCGGCATCAGCCCGGGCTGAGCCCGGCGCGCGCTACTCGCCGATCAGCTCGATCCGGTACCCATCCGGGTCTCGGACGAAGCAGATGCGGTGGCCCTCGGTGCGGCCGCCGGGACGGTAGGGGGGCTTCTCGGGATCGATGCCCTCGGCGGCCAGGTGCTCGAGGGTGCCGTCGAGGTCATCGACCGCGATCGCGATGTGGTTGTAGCCGGTGCCGAGGTCGTAGGAGTCGATCCCGTGGTTGTAGGTCAGCTCCAGCCGCGGGTCCTCTCCGGGCAGGCCCATGAAGACGTTGATCGCCTCGTCGCCGATCGGCGACCGCGCGACCTCCTGGAACCCGAGCTTCTCGTAGAAGGCGACCGAGCGCTCGATGTCGCCGATGCGGTAGCAGGTGTGCAGGTAGGTCGCCAACGGTGTGCACTAGAGCCTACCGAGGCTGTAATTGAGCGAAAAGATAGGTAAAGGCGCGCCGGGCCATTGCACCCCCCGGACGGTCTCAAGATAGGTAAAGGCGCGCCGGGCCATTGCACCCCCCGGACGGTCGTATTAGCTTGGGTCCTGATCGGCAAACTGGGGATTGCCTGGGAACCGTTGCGGAACCTCTAGGAAAGGCTCATCTCTTGCAAAGCAAGCTCTCCCATAGAACCCGGCTTCGGGCACTCGCACTAGCGGTCCCGGCGGCCGCCATCGCGCTGGTCGCGCTCGGCTCCGGTGCCGCCGGCGCCGACACCGCGGCACCTCCCGCCGGCGCCAAGGTCGACGTCGTTCACATCGAGCTGGTCAAAGGGGCCCTGAAGTTCGTCGCCCCCGAGTCGGTCGACCAGGGTGACTACCTCGAAGTCGTCAACGAAACGAACCCCAAACAGGTCGGCCCGCACACCTTCTCGCTGGTGACCAAAGGCTCGGTGCCGAAGACCAAGGCCGCGCGGCAGAAATGCTTCACGCCGAATCACATCTGCTTCGCGATCGCGAAATGGCACGGCGTCAAAGGCGAAGGCCCTCCGTCCATCAACCCGGCCGAGGCGGGCCCGGAAGGTTGGAGCACGATGGGCAACCTCCACAAGAAGGGCGACTCATGGTTCACGGGTGAGAAGCCGAAAGCGTCGATCGTCCAGCAGGTGAGTGCGACCGCCGGCCAGACGATCTACTTCATGTGTGCCATCCATCCCTGGATGCATGGCAGGATCCAGGTTCTGCCGGCCGGCAGCTAGCGGCACGTCTGGCCAGCCTTCATCTCCGCCCCGCCTCGGGCGCCGAGCCTTCCTCGGCGCCCTCGGCGGTGGCGCGCTCGCCGTCCTGCTGCCGCTGAGAGGGCAGGGCGGAGGTTTGCTGCCGGTCGCGGAGGGCGTCCCGAGCGCGTTTGCGGCCGTCCCCTTCCGAGAGCGGCTGCCGATCCCGCGGGAGCTCACCGACGCCCACATCCACATCCCGATCCGCGAGGCCGAGGCTCAGATCCTCCCCGGCGCCCGGACCAAGCTCTGGACCTATGGCGGCACCTTCCCGGGGCCGACCGTGCGACGCTGGGCCGGGCAGCGGACCAGGGTCACCTTCCACCACGATCTGCCCGCGGAGGTCGGCGAGCTGACGGTCCACCTGCACGGCGGCCACAACCGGACCCAGTTCGACGGGCAGCCGGGGGGGTTGACGAAGTCACAGCCGATCTCCTACTACTGCCACATCCCCCGGGGCCTCTCGGCCCGCCAGTCGGGCAACGACCTGCTGATCCCGCCCGGGGGCAGGAAAACCTACGTCTACGACCTGATGGAGAACGGGCATCCCGAACGGGCTGCGTTCCAGTGGTACCACGACCACCGCCTCGACCGCACGTCCGCGCACAGCTGGCACGGGCTGGCCGGGATGTGGATCGTCGACGACGAGCTGGACGCCTCGCTGCCGCTGCCGGCGGGCGACGGTGACATCCCGCTGATGATCGCCGAGCGCAGCTTCGACCGGCACAACCAGCTGACCGATCCCTTCACCGGGCTGCGCCCGCCCGCCGACGGGACCGTCGGCGACACTGTCCTCGTCAACGGCGCCTTCATGCCGCATCATCGGGTCGGCCCGCGCCGCTACCGGCTGCGGATCCTCAACGTCTCGTCGTTCCGCAGCTACAACCTCCACCTCTCCAACGGCGCCCCGATGGTCCAGATCGCGACCGAGAGCGGCCTGATGCCGGCGCCGATCCGGCGTCGCGAGATCCTGCTCGGCCCGGCCGAGCGGGCCGAGGTGATCGTCGACTTCGCCGGCGCCGCCGGGGAGTCGGTCGAGCTCCGCAGCGCCAAGCACGGCGGCCGCAACCCGCTCGGGGCGCGCACCTACGTCGGCGCGCTGATGCAATTCCGGGTCGCGGCCGGCCGGCTGCCGGACCGGACGAGCGTTCCCCGGCGCCTGCGGCCGCTGCCGGAGTGGACCAAGAAGGTCAAGCGCAAGCCCGACCACACCTGGGAGATCTCGATCGGCGGTCTCTTCAAGACCACTTGGCTGATCAACGGCAAGACCTTCGACCCCGCCCGCGCCGACGCCTTCCCGGTGCTGGGGAGGACCGCGACCTGGGAGATCGTCAACCGCACCAGCGTCGCCCACGTGATGCACCTCCACCACACCGACTGGTACCTGCTCGCCCGCAACGGCAAGCGACCGCCGCCATGGGAAGATTGCCTCAAGGAGACGTTCTTCGTCTACCCCGGCGAACGGATTCTCCTCGCCGGCCATTTCTCCGACTACACCGGCAAATTCGTGATCCACTGCCACATGCTCGAGCACGAGGACCATGGCCTGATGAGCCAGTTCGAGGTCGTCGAACCGGCGAGGGTTCCCGGTGGCTTGCGCTCCTGAGGCGACGATCGCGCAGCGCTACCGGCTGGCGCGGCGCGACCCGGAGCTGGCCGTCCTCGAGGGTTTCCACGCGCTCAAGCACGCCTTGCGTTTCGGCGCCGAGCTGCGAGAGACGGTCGCAGTCGACCCGGAGGCGCTGGGGGCGCTGGCTCGGGAATTGGCGCCCGACCTGGCCGGGCAGTTGAGGGACCGAGTCGAGAGGATCGACGTGAAGACGCTTGCCGACCTAGTGCCGATGGTCCCACCCACGGGGGTGGTGGCGATCGCCCGGCGCCCCGCGGTCGACGTCGCGGCGACGCTCGCCGACCCGCGGCCCGCCCCGGTCGTGCTGCTCGAGGATCCGCGCAACATGGGGAACATCGGCGCCTGCGTGCGGGTCGCCGCCGCCGCTGACGCCGCCGCGGTGTTGACGACCGGGCAGAACGATCCCTGGTGCCCGGACGCCGTGCGCGGCGCCGCCGGGCTGCAATTCGCCCTGCCCGTCGCCTCGGTGAGGAGGCTGCCGGAAAGCGACCGCCCGCTGCTGGCGATCGATCCGGAGGGGGAGGAGCTGCGGCCCGAGAGGCTGCCGCCCCGCGCCGTCCTCGCCTTCGGCACCGAGCGCCACGGCATCAGCGCCGAACTGCTCGAGCGCGCCGACGCCAGGATCGCGATCCCGATGCGGAAGGGAGTCTCCAGCCTCAACCTCGCCACCTCGGTGGCGATCGTGCTATTCGCGATGCGCCGTTAGGCGAACTACGGATGCATGGCTGATAGACGCCGGATAGCGTCGTGATGTCACCTGGCGGCCTCGGGCCGCGCCATCTGGTCAACAACCGAAAGGAAGTACCGTGCCGTTTGCTGACATCAGCTTTGGCGAACTCCTCCTCGTCGCGCTCGAGGTGTTCTTCTTCGTGATCTGGATCTGGATCCTGATCACGATCCTCTCCGACCTCTTCCGCGACCACGAACTCTCCGGATGGGGGAAGGCAGCCTGGGTCCTGTTCCTCGTCTGCATCCCGTTCCTGACCGCCCTGGTCTACCTGATCGCCCGCGGCAGCGGAATGCGGGACAGGACGATCAAGGCCCAAGCCGAGGCAAAACAGCACTTCGACCAATACATCCAGCAGCAGGCCCACAGCAGCCCCGCCGACGAACTCCACAAGCTCAACGAGCTGAAGGAAAAGGGCGCCCTCAGCGCCGAGGAGTTCGACAGGGCGAAGGCCAAGCTCCTCACCTGACCCGGGTCGTCGGGCCGATTTTCCCGGACATAAACGGGAAATCGGCCCGTCGACGGGGAGCGGGGGACTCCTCCAAAGGTGCCGATTTGCAAGGGAAGTTGCAGGTTATTAGCAACTCCTAACAGTTTTCAGGCAACTTCGCTAGCCTGCGCGACCCCTGCCGAACCCACTCTTCGGGGACGGCGCGGAACCGATGCGGGCTTTCTTCCTCGACACCCATCCGGGCGCCACCAAGCGCCGCGCGCTGCTCTTCGCGGCGCTGCTGCTAACCGCGATCTGTCTCCTGGCGGGATCGTGGGAGGCGAGCGCCCCGGCCAAGGACCTGCAGGAAAAGCTCGACGCCACCCAGGGCAAGCTCGACCACGTTCGCGAAAGCCAGGGCGCGCTGGCGGAAACGATCGCCGAACAGAACGCCGCGATCGACTCGATGATCGGCGAAGTCTCGGCGCTGCGCCAGAAGCAGGCGGCGGTAGAGGCCGAACTGGCCGAAAAGGAAGAAGAACTGGATGCCGCCACCGCGGCCCTGAAGAAGGAAGAGGAACACCTCGCAGCGGTGCGCGCCCAGCTCAACCGTGCCCTCGGGGTGCTGCGTGAGCGCCTGGTGGCGATCTATGAGGCGGGCTCGCCCAACGTGGTCAACGCGATCCTCGAATCCGAAAACTGGTCCGAGATGGCGGCCCAGACCGAATACCTCAGCCGCATCCAGAGCTACGACGACTCGGTGGTCGAGCGGGTCAAGACCCTGCGCGACGAGGTCACCGAAGCGGTTGCCCGGCTGGCCGACACGCGCGCGCAGATCGAAGAAACGCGCGACTCGGTAGCCGCGATCGAGCGCGAAGTGGCCGCCGCCAGGGCCGAAGCGGAGTCGCGCTTTGCCGAACTGAAGTCGGCGCAGGCCGAACGCCGGGAAGCGATGGAAGCGCTCGAGTCCCGCGAAGAAGCGCTCAGCGACAACCTCGCCTCGATCTCCAACCAGATCGCCTCCGAAGGCGGGCCGGCCCCGGCCGGGGAAGTCCCGGCGCCGCTGAACCCCGGCCAGGAAGCCCAGGTGATCAACGAAAGCGAAGCCAGCGCTCCGGCGTCGGCGCCCCAGGCCGTCAAGGACGCGATCGCGGCCGCCAACGCGATCGCGACCACTCCCTACATCTGGGGCGGGGGCCACGGCTCCTTCGAATCCTCGGGCTATGACTGTTCGGGCGCCGTCAGCTACGCCCTGCACGGCGGTGGCTTCCTCGAAAGCCCGCTCGACTCAACCGGCCTGGAGACCTGGGGCGAACCGGGCGCGGGCACCTGGATCACGGTCTACGCCAACGCCGAACACGCCTGGATGGTGATCGCCGGCATCGCCTTCGACACGGTCGGCGGTCCCGGCCCGCGCTGGCACGACCCCTGGGTCGATTCGCCGGAAGGCTTCATAGTCCGCCACCCGGCGGGCTACTGATCCGAGAGGCACAGAAAACCGGCGGGCTGCGCGGATAGAGTCGGTCTTCCGTGGAACCCATCTCCTACCTCCAGGCGATCATCCTCGGGGCCCTGCAGGGCATCGCCGAGCCCTTCCCGATCTCCAGCCTGGGCCACGCGGTGATCGTGCCTTCGCTGTTCGGCTGGGACATCCACCAGAACGACGAATTCTTCCTCTCCTTCCTCGTCGCCACCCACTGCGCGACCGCGCTCGTCCTCTTCTTCTTCTTCCTCGAGGACTGGATGCGGATCTTCCGCGGGCTCGGCCGCTCGCTGCGCGGTCGCGCTACCCCCGCTGACAGCGACGCCCGCCTCGGCTGGGTGATCGTCGTCGGCACCATCCCCGCCGGGATCCTCGGCCTGGCGCTGGAGCACAAGCTGCGCAGCCTCTTCGCCTCGCCGACCTCGGCGGCGATCTTCCTCACGGTCAACGGCGTCCTGCTGCTGGTCTTCGAGCGCTTCCGCCGGCGCCAGCCGCGCCCGGGCGACTACAAGGGCGACGTCGACAGCCGCATCTCGAAGATGAGCTTCAAGCAGGCGCTGGCGATCGGCACCGCGCAGGCCGCGGCACTGATCCCGGGGATCTCGCGCTCGGGGATCACGATGGGCGGCGGCCTGCTGACCGGCCTCTCCAACGACGACGCCGCCCGCTACGCGTTCCTGCTCGCGACCCCGATCATCGGCGCCGCGGGCGTGCTGAAGTTGCCTGACCTGCTCGGCTCGGCGGGTGACGGGGTGCGTGGCCAGGCGCTGGTCGGGGCGGTCGCGGCAGCCATAACCACCTACTTCGCGGTCAGGTTCCTGCTGCGCTTCTTCGAGACCAACCGGCTCACGCCGTTCGGCATGTACTGCATCGTCGCCGGCATCACCTGCTCGCTGATCTTCGCCTTCTGATTGCTCCGGTCTTCCTCGGGTAGAGGGCAGCTGGGAGTGCCACTCGAGGGAAGGAGCCATGATGGAGTCGGGAGCAGTGCCAAGGCCGGAACCGCCGCGGCGCGAACCGGCCTCCCCAGGAGCGGTGGGGTGACGCCGGCGGACCCCGGGTCGTTGGGTCCGGGGCCCTCCCCCTGACCACGCTCAGCACGAACGTCCACACCGGAAACACGTTCGGCGCTGTCGCCTTCAGCTCGTTCGGAGCCTTCTGGCTCTCGTTCTGGGCGCTGGTGACGTTCTTCGCCGGCGAGATCCCGGCCGAACACGCGGGGGCGGCGATCGGCCTCTTCCTGATCGCCTGGGGGATCTTCACCACCTATATGTTCGTCGCCTCGCTGCGAACCACGGCGGCGGTCGCGCTGGTCTTCATCCTGCTGGCGGCGACGTTCTTCCTGCTCGGTATCGGCAAAGCCGACGAAAGCGAAAGCCTGACCGAAGTCGGCGGCTGGGCCGGGCTGGCGACGGCGGCCGCGGCCTGGTATGCATCGTTCGCGGCGGTAACCAACTCGACCTTCGGCCGGACTGTCCTACCTGTCCTACCACTGGGTCGCTGACCAAGGAGAAAGAAGGGCGATGGCTACTCGGCAAGGATCGTCGGACCTGGAGCAAGAGCTGGAGTCGATGCTGGAGATCGAGCGCTTCGAGCCGCCCCCCGCCTTCCGCGAGCAGGCGACCTGGTCGGACCCGAAGGTCTACGCCGAAGCCGCAGCCGACCCCGAGGCCTTCTGGATGCGCGAGGCAAGGGAGCTCCTGGACTGGGATACCGAGCCGACCCAGAGCCTGGACAGCTCGAATCCCCCCTTCTACAAGTGGTTTGCCGACGGCCGCCTGAACGCCTCGGCCAACTGCCTCGATCGTCACGTCGAAGCCGGCCGAGGCGATCGCATCGCCTACCACTGGCGCGGGGAGGAGGGCGAGGAGCGAGACATCACCTACGCCGAGCTGCACCAAGAGGTGATGCGCTTCGCCAACGCCCTGAAGGACCTCGGGGTCGGCAAGGGCGACGTGGTCGGCATCTACCTGCCGATGATTCCCGAGGTGGTGGTGGCGATGCTCGCCTGCGCACGGATCGGCGCCCCCCACAACGTCGTCTTCGGCGGCTTTTCCGCCGAGTCGGTGAAGGAGCGGATGGAGTTCTCCCACGCCAAGGCGCTTGTCACCGTCGACGGCGCCCGCCGCAAGGGCCGAACCGCGCCGATCAAGCCCGCGGTCGATGAGCAGATGGGCGAGCTCGCCACGCTGGAGAAGATCGTCGTCGTCCGCCACACCGGGATCGATTGCCCGATGGAAGAGGGAAGGGACGTCTTCTATGACGAGGTCCTCGAAGCCGCATCACCCGAGTGTCCGGCGGAGCCGATGGAGGCCGAGCACCCGCTCTACATCCTCTACACCTCCGGCTCCACCGCCAAGCCGAAGGGAATCCTCCACACCACCGGCGGCTACCTGACCGGGGTCACCGCCACCCACCGCTACGTCTTCGACCTCAAGCGCGATCAAGACGTCTTCTGGTGCGCCGCCGACGTCGGCTGGGTCACCGGCCACTCCTACATCGTCTACGGCCCGCTGGCGAACGGCGCCACCTCCGTGATGTTCGAGGGCGCCCCCGACTACCCCCACCAGGGGATCTGGTGGGAGCTGATCGAGCGTTACAAGACGACGATCCTCTACGCGGCGCCGACGGCGATCCGCACCTTCATCAAGTGGGGGGCGCAGATCCCGGAGAAATTCGACCTCTCCTCGCTGCGCCTGCTGGGCACGGTCGGGGAGCCGATCAACCCCAAGGCCTGGCTCTGGTACCACAAGGTGATCGGCTCCGGGCGCTGCCCGATCGTCGACACCTGGTGGCAGACGGAGACCGGGGCGATCATGATCACGCCGCTGCCCGGTATCACAGCCACCAAACCCGGCTCGGCCACCACCCCCTTCCCCGGCATCAGCGCCGAGGTGGTCGATGAGAGCGCCGGCGAGCCCCTCGCCGAAGGCCAGGGCCTGCTCATGCTCGAACGCCCATGGCCCTCGATGCTGCGCGGCCTCTACCGCGAGGACGAGCGCTTCATCGAAACCTACTTCTCGCGCTTCGGCACCGAGCGCTACCTGGTTGGCGACGCCGCCCGCCGCGACTCCGACGGCTACTTCTGGGTGATCGGCCGCATCGACGACGTCGTCAACGTCTCCGGCCACCGCCTCTCCACCGCTGAGGTCGAGTCGGCGATCGTTGCCCACGAGAAGGTCGCCGAGGCCGCCGTGATCGGCCAAACCGACGAGGACACCGGCCAGGCGATCTGCGCCTTCGTCACCCTGCGGGGCGGCACCGAACCCTCCGAGAAGCTGGCCGAGGGCATCCAGGCTGAGGTCGCCACCCGGATCGGCAAATTCGCCCGCCCCAAGCGGATCATCTGGGCCGATGACTTGCCCAAGACCCGCTCGGGCAAGATCATGCGCCGCCTCCTGCGAGACATTGCCGAGGGTCGCGCCCTGGGCGATGTCACCACCCTGCGCGACCCCGAGGTGATGAAGGAGTTGGAGACCAAGATCGCCGCCGAGCAGGACGGGTAGGGGTAGGGCTAACCGCCGCCGCGCTGGCTGACCATCCGCTCGACCGCGACCTCGAGCGACTGCAGCTGCTCCTGGAGGCTGCGCAGTTCGCGCAGCGCCAGCGCCTCGGCGGTCAGGTGCTCTTCCTCCAGCTCTGCCTCGACCTCGGCGATTTCGGGGGCGAGGAAGCGCTGCGCGAAGGCACCGGTGAGGAGCGCGACGAAGCCGATGCCGACGACGAGGATGAAGGTGGAGACGATCTCGCCGCCGGTGGTCGTCGGGTAGATGTTGGAGCCGAGCGTGGTCATCGTCGTGATCGCCCAGTAGACCCCGTCCCAGAAGCTGAGGTGCTGGCTGTGGCGCTCGAAGGCGTTGAAGAGGGCGCCACCGCCGACCACGGTCAGGAGCGCCAGCAGCAGCGCGTACCGCAGGCCCTCCAGCGAGAAGACCTCGCGCGAGAGCTGGGCCAGGCGCAGCAGGCGGAGCAGCCGCAGCAGGCGCAGGGCGCGCAGGCTCTGCAGCCCGGCGGGCAGTACCGGCGGCGTCAGCACGACGATGATCACGTCAAGTGGGTGGCGGCGGATCCAGGCCCGGCGGTCGGGGACGACGGCGAGCATCACCAACAGCTCGATCAGGAAGGCGACCCAGGTGGTCCAGTTGAGCGCGATCGCCACCTTCTCCAGGCCCCCGCCCGGGTGGGACTCGGTGATCGCCACGGTCGGCAGCGTCAGCGCCGCCGCGATCAGCATCGGCGTGTTGAGGCGTTGCGCCACCCGTCTGCTGCGGGCGTCCATCCCCGGCCCGTAGCCGATCGGTTTCTCTGCAGGGTTGGAGCTCACCCGCGACTGATTCGACGCCGCCCACCCGACCCCTAGTGTTTCGACGATGTCACGCACGGCGGTGATCACCGGCGCCTCGAGCGGAATCGGGGCGGCGACGGCAAGGGCCCTGGCCGGGAGCGGGTACCGCACCATCCTCGGCGCCCGCAGGCTGGAGCGGCTGGAGGAGGTGGCGGCGGAGACCGGGGGAGAGGCGATCGCACTCGACGTGACCGACCCGAACTCGGTCGCCGAGTTCGCGGCCCGGGTGCCCGCCTGCGATGTGCTCGTCAACAACGCCGGCGGCGCGCTCGGCCTAGAGCCGCTCGCCGAAGCCGACGAAGAGCGCTGGCGCTGGATGTATGAGGCGAACGTCCTGGGGACGATGAGGATGACCCGCGCCCTGCTGCCGCGCCTGATCGAGTCAGGCGACGGCCACGTGGTCGCCGTGACCAGCATCGCAGCCTTCGAGGTCTACCGGGGCGGCGCCGGCTACGCGGCCGCCAAGCACGCGCAGCGGGCCGCGGTTCACACCTTGCGATTGGAGCTGCTCGGCGAGCCGGTCAGGGTCACCGAGATCGTCCCGGGGATGGTCGAGACCGAGTTCTCCCTGGTTCGCCTCGGCGGCGACGCGGAGGCCGTGGCAAGGCTCTACGGGGGGATGGAGCCGCTGCGGGGCGCCGACGTCGCCGAGTGCATCCGCTGGGCGGTCGAGCTGCCTCCCCACGTCAACATCGACGAGATCCTGATCAGGCCGCGCGACCAGGCGACGGCGACCGAGGTGCATCGCCGGGGACAGGCCTGAGGCTGAGCCGAAACTGATTTGCTAAACTAATTACCTAGGCTAATCAAATGCAGGTGAAGACCAATGACACCCTCCTCACCGACTCGGCCGCCCAGTTGCGGATGGCGAGTGTGCGGGCCGCCCGGCGCCTGCGCCAGGAGGCCGCGTCGGAGACGAGTGGCCTCACTCCCACCGCGGTCGCGGCGCTGGGCTCGATCGAGCGTCACGGGCCGCTGACGCCGAGCGAGCTGGCTGAGATCGAGCTGGTGAAGCGGCCGACGATGACGCGGACCCTGGGCTGCCTCGAACGGGACGGACTGGTCGAGCGCACGCCCGATCCCGCCGATGGCCGCAGCGCCCTCGTGGCCATCAACGGCACCGGTCGCGAGCGGCTGCGGCGCCTGCGCGGGCGCAAGAACGCCTACCTGGCGCGGCGCATGCGCGCTCTGGCGCCCGCCGACGTCGAGATCCTGGAGCGAGCGACCGAGATCCTCGAGCGGATGCGGGAGGATGAGCGGCCCTGAGCGCGGAGCGACCAAGCATCCGTCTCTGGTTCTCTGCGCCGGGAGCGAAGCGCGAGTCGGTGTCGTGAGCGCCGCCCTGCGCCGATCCTTCAACTCGCTCGAGTTACCGAACTACCGGCGCTACTTCGCGGGCCAGCTGATCTCGCTGTCTGGCACCTGGATGCAGACGGTGGCGGCGATCTGGCTGATCCTCAGCCTCACCGGGAGCGGAGTCGCCGTCGGGCTCACAACGGCGCTCCAGTTCCTGCCGATGCTTCTCTTCGGTGCTTGGGGCGGTCTGCTGGCCGACCGCATGCCGAAGCGGCGCCTGCTGATCATCACCCAGGCCCTGATGGCCATCCCGGCCGTCGGCCTGTTCGCGGTGACGGCCACCGGCGTCGTCGCTCCCTGGATGGTCTACCTCGCGGTCTTCACGATGGGGCTGGTCAACTCGGTCGACAACCCGACCCGGCAGAGCTTTGTGATCGAGATGGTCGGCTCCGACCGCGTCGTCAACGCGGTCAGCCTCAACAGCGTCATCCTCCAGTCGGCGCGGATCGTCGGCCCGGCGATCGCCGGGGTCCTGATCGCGGGCGTCGGCGTCGTGGCCTGCTTCGGGATCAACGCCCTCACCTTCCTGGCGATGATCTTCGCCCTCTGGACCATGGACCAGCGGCGCCTGCATGCCGCTCCGGTCGCCGAGCCCGAGCCGGGGGCGATTCGCGCCGGGCTTCGCTACGTCACCCGCACGCCCGAGCTGGCGCTGCCGCTGGCCCTGATGGCCCTGGTCGGGACGCTCGGCTTCAACTTCCAGGTCGTGCTGCCACTGTTGGCCAAGTTCAGCTTCGACGGCGGCGCCAGCGGCTACGCGGTGCTGGTCTCGGCGATGGGGGTCGGCTCGATCGCCGGCGCCCTCGTCAACGGGGCCCGCGGTCGCACCGGCCCGCGGCTGATCGCCGGTGGCGCCCTTGCCTTCGGCGTCTCGGCGCTGCTGTCGGCGGCGATGCCGTCGCTGGCTCTCGAGATCCCCGCCCTCGCCCTGCTCGGCGCCGCCGCGGTGACCTTCGCGGCGACGATCAACTCCACCCTGCAGCTCGCCGTCTCGCCCGAGATGCGCGGCCGGGTGATGGCCCTCTACTCGGTCGTCTTCCTCGGCTCGACCCCAATCGGCGGCCCGCTCACCGGCTGGCTGGCGCAGACCTACGACCCCCGCGTCGCCCTGCTGCTCGCCGGAGTCTCCGGCCTCTCGGCCGCCTGGGTCGCCAGGATCTCCTTCGCCCGCCTGCGCGCCCGCACCGAGCTCCCCCTCGCCACCGCCCCGTAGGGCGGCCGGCCGGCTCGCCGCGGATTGGATGTCGCTTTCGGTCATCTCCCGGCGCCCTCGAACTCATGCCTGCAGTGCTCGGAGCAGAAATAGTGGGTCTCGCCATCGTGCTCGAGGCGCAGCGCCTTGGCGCGGTCGACCGTCATCCCGCAGACCGGATCGGTGACGCCGCGGCGCCTCGTCAGCCAGAAGAGGGCGACGAAGATCACGGTTCCGAGGATGTTGAGGAAGAGCTTGTAGTCGAGCTCGATCGAGCCGAAGATGTCGGTGCGGGTGGGACGGGGGCCGGTCGGGATCAGGCCGAAGATCCCGAACACCCCGTCGACGATCAGCGCCGAGATCACGATCGTGACGAACATCAGGGCGGTGATCCGCAGGGCGAAGGCGGTGCCGTAGTACTTGCGGTAGGCGAGCACGATCGGCAGCACGATCAGGTCGGCGAAGATGAAGGCGATCACCCCGGCGAAGCTGATCCCGCCGGACCACAGCACCGCCGCCAGCGGCACGTTGCCGACCGAGCAGACGAAGCTGAGGATCGCGATCACCGGACCCACCAGGACGTTCTCGATCGTGCGCAGCAGCGGCGGCGCGTCGGTGACGAAGAGGAAGTTGAAGAAGTCGTCGCCGAGCAGCCCGATGAACCCGGCCAGCAGGAAGCCGATCCCGATCTCCTTCCACAGCATCTGCCAGTCGCCGCGGAAGTTGTGGGCGACGTCGGACCAGGCGGCGGTCGAGGTCAGGCGCGCCCGCCAGCCGGCGTCCTCGGAGCCGGCCGAGTGGTGCTGGTGCCCGCTCTGGGCCTCCTGGGCATGTCGGCGCGCCTGCTCCTCCAGCCGCGGCGAGACGAAGAGGCGCAGCAGCACAGCCATCAGCGCGATCAGGACGATGCCGCCGACGAACTCGGCCAGGGCGAACTGCCAGCCGATCAGGACCCACAGAACCAGGCCCAGCTCCCAGACCAGGTTGGTCGAGGCGAACTGGAAGGAGAGTGCGGTCACCGCCGAGGCACCCTTCTGGAACAGGGACTTGGCGATCGCGATCGCCGCGTAGGAGCAGGAGGAGGAGGCGGCGCCGAGCCCGGTCGCCTTCGCGATCGGGCCGAAGCCCTCGCCGGAAAGGGCGCCTTCGATCCGCTCGCGCGGCACCCAGGCCTGCACGATGGCCGAGATCGCGAAGCCGAGGACGAGCGCCCACCAGACCTCGTAGGCCATCAGGAGGGACTGTTCGAAGCCCTCGCCGATCTTTTCGAGCACGGTGGTCATCGCGCCACGAAGCGACCGAGGGCAATCATCAGCTCGTCGACCTTCTCGACCCGCTCGCCGCCCTCGGCCTCGATCACGCAATGACGCGTGTGGTCGTCGATGAGGGCGAGCGCGACCTTGTCGAGCGCTGCCTCGATCGCGCCGATCTGAGTCAGCACGTCGACGCAGTAGCGCTCCTCCTCGACCATCCGCGAAACCCCGCGCACCTGTCCCTCGATGCGCGAGAGGCGCTTCAACAGCTTGTCCTTGTCTGCTTGGTATCCGACCATGCGGATACCGTAGCATATACCCCCCAGGGGTATAGTTCAGAGGCCGAGGCCGTGCGCCCTCTCGGTGGCGCGGGCGACGATCTCCCCAAGGCCGGGGACCTCGCCGTCGCGCATCAGCACCCTGCCGGCCGCCACGGTGGTGTCGACGATCGAGCCCGAGGCGGCATAGACGAGATCCGAGGTGAGGTCGCCGATGCAGAGCTCGGCGGAGCCGGGGCGCAGCAGCAGGAAGTCGGCCTCGGCGCCGACCGCGAGCGGCTCGCCAGCGCCCAGCAGCGGCGCTCGCCGGCCGGTGGCGATCGCCCAGGCCTCGGCCGACTCGATCGCGGTCGGGTCCGCGGCGGCGTGCTTCTGCGCGAGCGCGAAGGTCTTGAGGTCGGCGAGGAGGTCGAGCGAGTCGTTGGACCCTGCGCCGTCGGTGCCGAGCCCGACCGCGACGCCGGCGGAGCGGGCCGCGGGGTATGGGAATGTGCCGCCGACCGCGAGCTTCATGTTCGCGACTGGGTTGGTGACCACGGTGCAGCCGCGCTCGGCGACCAGCTCCAGCTCCGCCCGGTCGAGCCAGACCCCGTGGGCGAGCACCGCGCGCTCGTTCAGCATCCCCAGCCGGTCGAGGTAGGCGGCCGGGCGCAGGCCGTGCGCCGCGACGCAGGCCTCGACCTCCTTTTCGGTCTCGGCGAGATGGATCTGGACCGGCACTTCGCGCTCGGAGCCGAGCTCTGCGATCCAGCGCAGCGAGCCCTCGCTGACCATGTAGATCGAGTGCGGGGCGAGAGCCGGCGAGACGGCCGGGCCCAGCTCGCCGAGCGCCTCGAGGCTGGCGAGCGCCGAGCGCCGCATCCGCTCGGCATCGCCGTCGCGGTCGAACAGCGGGGCGCCGACGGTTGCCGTCAGGCCGGCGTCGGCGACCGCCCGGGCCGTTGCCTCGGGCCGCCAGTACATGTCCCAGAACCGGGTCGTGCCGGTGCGGATCATCTCCGCGCAGGCCAGCCGGGTGCCCCAGTAGACGTCCTCGTCCTCGAGCTTCGCCTCGATCGGCCAGATCAGCTGTTCGAGCCAGGCCATCAGCGGCAGGTCCCCGCCCGAGCCGCGGAAGAGGGTCATCGCGGCGTGGGTGTGGCCGTTGACGAGAGGCGCCACCAGCGGGGCGCCGCCGGCGTCGACCGTCTCATCGCCGGGCTTCGGCTCCACCTCCGGGCCGAGCGCCGCGATCCTACCGTCCTCGCAGCGCAGGCCGACCCGCCGACCGTCGAGCAGGGCATCGGTGACGGTCAGGGTCATCGGCCGACCGCCCCCAATCGCGGCAGCACGGCCGCCAGCCCGTCGCGCAGGCGGGCGGCGTTGGCGATGCGGTCGGCCTCCAGCTGGGTGATGCTGAGCGAGGCCGGGCCGAGCCCGTTGGCGAGGTTGTCGACGACGCAGAGCGCCGCGTAGTCGAGCCCCAGCTCGCCGGCGACGACGCACTCGCCGGCGATCGTCATCCCGACCACGTCGGCGTGGGGGGCCATCATCCGAATCTCGGACGGGGTCTCGAAGCGCGGCCCGATCGTCTGCCAGTAGACGCCGCCGTCGCGCGGCGCCTCCCCGCCCGTCTCCCAGGCGGAGATGACTTCGCCGCGCCAACGGGCGTCGAACCCCGGCGCCGTGTGGGCGCGCTCGTCTTCGAAGACCGAGATGCCGAGGTGCAGGGCGATGAAGTCGTCGGGGCAGACGAGGCTGCCCACCCCGAGGTCGGGGCGCAGCGAGCCGACCGAGCCCAGCGCCAGCACGCGGTCGCAGCCCTGCTCGACCAGCGGCCGCAGGTTGGCGGCGTGGTCGATCCGATGGGGGAGGACGTAGGACTCGCCGGCGGCCCCGTGGCGCTGCACGATCGCCGCTCCATGCTCGGCCGCCGCCGCGGCGATCTCCCCGCCACCGGGGCCGAGCGCGTTGCTGCCGAGGATCACCGCCAGCCGTCCCATCGCGCGATCCTATGCGCCGGGTTGTGGTGAACTCGCAGGTCGCGGTTGAAAAGGACCAGGGCGGTCTCCACTTCGCCTATGGTGCATGCATGGCGGATCGCTCGTCGGGACGAGAGGAGACCGAGGAGGAACGGCTCGATCGCAACCTCGGCGAGCTGCTTCAGGAGCTCCGCGTCGCCCTGCCCGGCGTCCAGGTCCTTTTCGCCTTCCTGCTGGCGGTTCCGTTCCAGCAGAACTTCACCAAGATCACGCCCTTCGAGAAGCACGTCTACTTCGCCACTCTGCTCAGCACGGCGATCTCGGCGGCCCTGCTGATCGCTCCCTCGGCCTACCACCGGCTCACCTTCCGCTACCAGCAGAAGCACCGGCTCGTCTTCCTCGCCAACCGCTTCGCGATCGGCGGCCTCTGCTTCCTCGCCCTGGCGATGAGCGGGGCGGTGCTGCTGATCACCGACGTCCTCTTCGGCACCGTCGCGACGGCGATCACCACCGGGGCGATCGTGACGATGTTCCTGGTGCTCTGGTTCCTGCTGCCGCTGCGGCGGCGACTCAAATATCGCGGAGAAGGCTTGCCGCAGATCGATCTGCCCGGAAGCGACTGAGCTCGGTCTCGAGATCGTCGAGGAACGGCAGCTCCGGGGCCCGTTCTCGCAGCATCGCCAGGTCCGCTTCCCAGACCTCGATCTTGAGCTCGAGCGGGACCTTGAACTCCTCGGCGACGGCCTCGCCCTGGTCGGCGTAGGTGCGGCGCAGCGTGCCGACGTTGGTCAGCTTGTCGGCCGCGTAGATCGCGAGCGCCTCGGCTCCGGCCTCCGAGACCCGCCGGCGGTGCTCGTCCTTGCGCTCGTGGTAGGGCTCGATCGTTTCGTCGTCGCTCAGTGCGTCGACCAGCTCGGCGACCCGCTCGCCGAACCGCTCGCGCAGCTCCTCGACCGTGATCTCGCTGTCCTCGACCACGTCGTGAAGAAGCGCGGCGGAGAGCACGTCCTCGCCATAGCCCCGTTCTGCGAGCAACTCGGCGACGGCGACGGGATGGTGGATGTAGGCGATGCCCCCGCTGCCATTCCGCGTCTGCCCGCTATGGGCGCGGTCGGCCATCTCCAGGGCATTTCGGATCAGCTCCGATTTGGCGGCCGCGGCCTCGATCCTGGGAGACGGCATGACCGCGCAGCCTAGCGTGCCGCGGGCGTCGACTCAGCTCGTCGCGGCCGGGCTCGGCGCGCGTGCCGTCAGCTCGTACTCGGCCCGCTCGGCCCCCAGCTCGATCGCCCCCGGCTCGCCGCCGAGCGCCGCCCAGCTCGCGCGCGCTTCGACACCGAGCCCGTCGAGGAAGTCGTCCGAGTGCAGGGGGTCGTGATGGAAGAGGACGGTTCGCTCGGCGCCGCTGCGATGGGCGAGGGAGAGCGCGTGGCCCAGGGCCGAGTGTCCCCAGCCGGCGTGATCGGGGTACTCGTCGTCGGCGTACTGCCCGTCGTGGATCAGCAGCGAGGCGTCGCGCGCGAGCGCGAAGCCGGAGATCCAGTCCTCGTCGAGCTCGTCCAGATCGGCCCCGAGCGCCGGCTCGTGGTCGGGGATGTAGGCGAGGGAGGAACCGCCGTCGTCGATCCGGTAGCCGAGCGTCGGCCCGCGGTGGGAGACGGAGGCGGCGCGGATCCGCGCCGGGCCGATCTCCCACTCGGCGTCGGGACAGTGGCGGAAGGAGACGTCGCAGGGCAGCTCCCGCACCTCTACAGGGGAGAGCGGGGCGGAGATGTAGCGGGCGATCCGGTCGCGCAGCGAGGCCTCCGGCGAGGCCGGCCCCCAGATCACGATCTCCGTCTGCGGGCGAAAGGCGGGGGCGAAGAAGACCAGGCCCTGGATGTGGTCGAGATGGAGATGGGTGAGGAGGATGTGCAGGCGGGTCGGTTGCTCGTCGAGGGCCAGACCGAGGCAGCGGATGCCGGTACCGGCGTCGAGGGCCAGCAGCGAGCCGTCGGAGAGGGTGACGCCGACGCAGGAGGTGTTGCCGCCGTAGCGGATCGTTTCCGGGCCCGGGGACGGGATCGAGCCGCGCGTCCCCCAGAGCTTGACCTTCACGCCGGGCCAGCTCCGTTGCCGGCGACCTGGATCGGCCAGAAGATCGCGATCGCGCCCTGAGAGCCATGGGAGGTGAGGATCGGGAAGGCGGAGGCCTCGACCGAGAGGGTGGCGCCGTCGGTGGAGCGGATCGCGAATTCGGCATGGGCCGGGCGGCCCTCGCGCACCGCCGTTACCAGCGGCAGCCGGTCGTAGGGGATCGGCTGGCCGCCCTCGTCGAAGGGGCCGAACATCGATCCCCATTCCTCGGGGCCGACCGTCCCCAGCTCCTCGAAGCGCTTGCCCAGCATCATCCCGGCCGCCTCGTTGTAGAAGACCAGGACTCCACCCTCGTCGACCAGGAACGCCGGCGTCGAGAGCGCCGACATCAGGTTGCGAGCGAGGATCAGCTCTAGTGGCCTCTGCGTCACAAATGACACTTTAGTTCGTCGGATGCGATCCGCTACTGGGCGGTGATGACGATCGGTGCGCAGGGTTCGGCCGGTTTGTTGCGGTCGGCCGTGTTCTGGACCGGTTTGCCTTCGATGTCCTTGAGCTGGACGGTGAGGGCGGCTTTGGCCACCGAGACCTCGGCGTAGCTGAACTGGTCCAAGCCGGAGCACTGCATCCCGACCCCGGTCGGTGGCTGGGCGTTGAAGAAGAAGGCGCGAATCGAGGTGGCGGCGGTCGCACTGCCGACCGTGCCGTTGATCTCTCCGGCGTAGGTCTTGGTGGCGACCGGACCGGTCGTCACCTCGGTGATCCCCGTGTTGATCGGGCCGCCGGCTTCCAGCGTCTGCAGGCGAGCGTCGTTGACCAGGTTCGCGTGCACGTCGGTGGTGAGGAAGACGACGTTCTTGACGTTGTCGCGGAGGAAGGTGAGCAGCTTCGTCCTTTCCGCCGCGTAGCCCTCCCAGCGGTCGTAGGGCAGCGCGTAGAACTGCTGGATCGGGACCTCGTTCATGACCACCTTGAAGGTCGCCGTCGAGCTCTTGATCGCGTTCTCGAAGACTTCGAGCTGATGCTGCCCGAGCATGGTCCGGTTCGGGTCGTTGATCGCGGCGACGCAGGCTGGCGGCGGCGGCGTGGCGAGCGAGGGCGCGATCACCGAGAAGAGGGCTCGGCTCGCGGCCGGCGCGGTCGGAGCCAGGTCGGGTGTGCCGCTCCCCGCCGGGTTGTCGCAGACGCCGCCGTAGTCGGCTTTGGCACTGCGGAAGGAGCGCTCGTCGAGGAAGAAGACCTGCAGGTTCTTGCCCCAGCGGAAGGTGCGATAGATCCCGTTCTTGGCCGAGTAGGTGATCGGGTTGTAGGCGCGAAAGGCCTTGACCCCGTTCTTGTAGAGCTGTTCGCCGTTGTATTCGACGTTCCCGCCTTCCTCCGGGAAGACGTTCTGGGAACGGGCGAAGTCGTTTATGAACTCGTGGTCGTCCCAGTGCGCGTAGTAGGAGGTGGCGCCGCGGATGGCTGCCCATGGCTTCTGTCCCAGATTCATCCGGTACTTGGCCCACTTCTGGGCGACGCTGAGGGCGGTGCCGCCGACGCCGCCGACCCCGGGCACCTCGGAGTCGGAGTAGATCGTGTCGCCCATCAAGACGTTGAAGTTGTTTTCCTCGCTGTTGATCTGCCTCCAGACACCGAAGTTGTTCCAGTACGGGGTCGTCGTGCCGGGCAGCGGTGCCGCGTCCTGGTCGCCGGTGATCGAGAAGTGGATCGTCTTCGCCTGGCTCGGAGAGGGGGCGGTGTCGAAGCTGCCGACGGCGCTGCGCCGGCCGCCCTCCATGCACCAGCGGTACTTGTACGTGCGGCCCGGCTTGAGGCCGTTGACCCTGGTCTGGACGGTGAAGTCGTTGCTCTTGACGGCCTTCACCGTGAACCTCTTCGGCGCTCCGGAGACGTCGCAGGACTCGAACCGGCCACCCTTCTGCAGCTGAACCAGCGCCGTCCCGGCCTTGTTGGCCCGCGCCCAGAGGATCGCCGAGTTGGCGCTGACGTCACCCGACGCAACCCCGAACTTGAACCCCTTCGGCGCGGCGCCGGCGGCGGGGGCGATCGCGAGCAGGGCAAACGAGCAGAGCGCGGCGAGGAGGAGGGCGCGGCGAGGTCTCCCGGTTGCGACCACGGCCCCATCTTAGACCCGCATGTCAAGGTGCCGGCGGCATGTCAAGGTGCCGGCGGCCGAGTGATCAGCCGGCGGCTTCGGCGCGGCGCAGCCCGCCCCGGGCCCAGAGGGCGAAGAGGATCGGCAAGGTGGCGCCGATCGCGAAGGCGAGGGCGATCACCGTCGGGTCACCGGAGATGAAGCCGCGGCCGGCCTCCAGCAGCGGCGTGATCGGGTTGACCGAGGCGACCGCGTGGATCCAGCCGCTGAGCAGGCTGAGCGGGACGTAGACGGGGGCCAGGAAGAGGACGAGAAAGGTGGGGAACTGCATCAGCGGTCCGCCCTGGATCGAGCGCACCCGCATCGCCACGCCGGCCGCCCACATCGTCGCCGCCAGGTTGACCAGCACCGCGAGCGCGTAGAGGCCGAAGAGGTCGACCCCGCCGCCGTCGATGTTCATCCCCGCGACCAAGGCGACGACCGTCAGCACCGTCCAGGTGACGGCGGCGCGAACCAGCGCCGCGAGAGCGTAGCCGGCGACGATCCCGTTGCGGTTGCTGGCGGCGAGCAGGTAGCGGCTTGCGAATCCGGTCTCGAAGTCGCGGGCGATCCCGAAGCCGGTGAAGACGCCGCCGAAGGCGGCCGACTGGAGCAGGACGAAGACGAACTGGAAGGCGGTGTAACCGGTCGGGAAGTCGAAGCCCGGGACGTTGCCGATCGCCGAGAGCCCGCCGGCGAAGGAGACGAAGAAGAAGAGCGGGAAGACCAGCGCCGGGAGCAGGAAGGCCGGGTTGGTGAGGAAGTTGTGGATGCTTCGCCAGGCGACCGCGAGCGCGATCGTGCGGAAGCCGGCGACCCGGTTCTCGCTCACGTCCTCACCAGCCTCGTCTTCAGGGCGCTGCTGGCCGCGAACATCCCGATCGCGAGGATCGCCAGCGCGATCCCGAATCCGAGCGCCAGGGACCCCGGGTCCCAACCTTCGATCAGCAGGGAGCGGAAGGCCTCGAGCAGGTAGGAGATCGGGTTGGCGCTGGCGACGTCGCGGAACCAGTTGGTCTGGATCAGGTTCAGCGGCAGCGCCATCGACGAGAGGAAGAGGAAGACGAAGAAGACGGGGAAGAGGCTCTGGACCGCCTCGCCCGATCCCGTGCGCAGCGCCGCGAAGAGGCCGATGGTGCCGAATGCGACGGTGATCGTCACCGAGAGGGCGAGGATCGTCAACGCCCCGCCCGGCCCCGCTGCAAGTTCGGCCCCGGCGACGAGGCCGACGATCAGGTAGGTCACTGCCTGCACCAGCCCGAGGACGACGGCGCCGGCAAGCAGGCCGCTGAGCAGCGCCGCCCCGCGCAGCGGTGTCAGCGCCAGCCGGTTGAGAAAGCCGGTCTCGATGTCGCGGGCGAGGTCGGTGCCGGCGTTCATCACCGAGAAGAGGGCGCCCTGCATGAAGGGCACGGCGAGGGCGAAGGTGAGGTAGGAGTCGGTCGGGAAGCCGGGCAGGTTGGTTGCGTCTTTGAGCCCGCCCGAGTTAACGGCGAGCAGGAACAGCGGGAAGATCAGCGCCGGGACGATCTGGGCCGGTTGGCGCAGGGTCCGCAGCACGGAGCGGTGGGCAAGCTGCCCCACCTGGGTGCGCAGGCCGCCGCTCACGCCGGGCCCATGGCCGCCTCCGCGGCCTCCTCACCCTCCGTCTCAGCCTCCTCGGCGCCCTCGAGCGATCGCCCGGTCTTGGTCAGGAAGACGTCGTCGAGGGACGGCGCGTGCAGCTGCAGGTGCTCGATCGCGATCCCCTCGGCGTCGAGCGCGCGGACGACCTCCGCCAGCTCGGACTCGCCGCCCCCCAACCGCACGGCAGCAGCCTTCGGAGAGGCGCCGGTGAGCTCGCCGAAGCGGGCGAGGACCGCCAGCATCCGGTCGTGGTCAGCGGCGTCGCGCGGCACCGCTTCCACGGTGGGCCGGCCGATTTCGGCCTTCAGCTCGGCCGGCGTGCCCTCGGCCACGATCTTGCCGTGGTCGATGATCCCGACCCGGTCGGCGAGGGCGTCGGCCTCCTCCAGGTACTGGGTGGTGAGGAAGACGGTGACGCCGTCCTCGCGCGCCAGCCGCGCTACCTCCTCCCAGAGCGCGGTGCGGCTCTGGATGTCGAGGCCGGTCGTCGGCTCGTCGAGGATGAGGATGCGGGGACGGTGGGCCAGCGCCAGCGCCAGGTCGAGGCGGCGCTTCATCCCGCCCGAGTAGCTGCCGACCTTGCGGTCGGCAGCCTGGGAGAGCCCGACGCGCCCGAGCAGCTCTGTGCCGCGCTTCTCGCGCTCGGCCTTGCCGAGCCCGTGCAGGGCGGTCTGCAGGCGCATGTGCTCGCTGCCGGTCAGCAGCGGGTCGAGCGCGGCCTCCTGCAGGGCGGCTCCGATCGCGGCACGGACCCGGGGCCCTTCGCTGACGATGTCGAAACCGGCCACCCGCGCCGTGCCGGCGGTGGGGGGGAGCAGGGTGGTCAGCATCAGGACGGTCGTCGACTTGCCGGCGCCGTTGGGGCCGAGGAAGCCGTAGATCTCGCCGGGGGCGACGCGCAGGTCGATGCCGTCGACCGCTCTCGGTCCGTTCTTGAACTCGCGAACGAGGCCTTCGATCTCGATGCCGGTGCGCTCCGCGAAATCTGCTGCCATCGCCCCCTCCAGTTGGCTGTCCAACTCAATATTTGAGGTTAGCAAAGATTGCGCTTACAATGCGTTTCATGCACAGCACGGAGGCGAAGGCCCGCGAGACGCAGGAGGGGGACACCGCCCGGGAGGCATGGGGCCTGCTCGCGGGGCTCGTGTATCCGCCGCCGTTCCTCGCGATCGCCCGGCGGCTGGACCTGCGTCCGGCGTCCTTCGGGGCTCTGCGCGCCCTCGACCGCCCGCGGACGATGAGCGAAGTCGCCACGGTCCTGCACTGCGACAACTCCAACGTCACCGGGATCGTCGACGTCCTCGAAGAGAAGGGCCTGGCGATGCGGCGCCCCTCGGAGGACGATCGCCGAGTGAAGCTGATCTCGCTGACCGCCGAGGGCCGCCGGGTTCGCGGCCGACTGACGCGGGCCGTGGAAAAGCCGCCCGGCTGGCTTCGGGAGCTCTCCGAGGACGATCAGCGGACGCTGCGCGACCTCCTTCGGCGCGTGGTGGACACCACCGACTGACCCGAAGGGGTCGCGAACGCGTACAAATCATCCTGCTGATGCGAGAGCGAACCCGCACCTACCGCGCCGTGATGGCCCTCAGTCGGCCGGTCGCGTCGTGGGGTCGGCTGCGGGTGGAGGGCCTGGAATCGCTGCCCGAGAGCGGTCCCCTGCTGATCGTCGGCAACCACGACAGCCACTGGGACCCGGTGATGATCGGGGTAGCGGCGGTCAAGCGTCGCCAGATCCGCGCTCTGGCCAAAGCCGAACTCTGGGAAGTGCGCGGGCTGGGGCCGATCCTGCACGGGATGGGCCAGATCCCGATCGAGCGCGGCGCCGGCGACAAGCAGGCGCTGGCGCGGGCGATCGAAACGCTGCGGGAAGGCGCCTGCATCGGCGTCTTCCCCGAGGGCACCCGATCGCGCGGCAAGGTGCTGCGGGCGCGCAGCGGCGTCGGCCGGCTGGCGCTGGAGGTACCGGAGGCACACATCACCCTGGCCGCGGTGGAGGGCACCTCGGACCTCACCGGCTTCCCGCGCCGGCCGCGGATCCGCGTCCGCTTCTTCGATCCGGCGGGCGGTCAAGCTCGGGCGGATGAGGAGGCGAGTGAGCTGGCGGCCCGGCTGCTGGCCGAGATCCGCGAGTTGGTCCCGCCCTCCCTCTCCTACCGCAAGCGCAAGTAGAGCGGGCTCAGCCGCCGGCCGGTTCGCCGCTGCCCTTGAGCGCCTGCCACGGCGCCCCGAAGGCGGAGACGCCGTTGCCGTTGGCTTCGCCGGGCTTCCTGTCGGCCGCGTAGGTGTAGAGGGGATGACCGGCGTATGTCACCTGCACGGTGCCGTCGCTGCGGCTGGTCGTTCCCAGCTTCGAAGCCGAGGCGCCGTTGCTTGGCTGAGGCGCACCCTTCGTGGTCAGCGGTGGCCAGGCTTTCGCGCAGGCCCCGTAGCAGGACGACCTGGCACCCCTGTCCTTCTTGAACTCGTAGAGGGCGAGGCCCCGCGAGTCGACCAGGATCAGGCCGAGCCCGGGCACGCTTGCCAGCGAGACGAAGGCGCCGGAGCCCGGTTCGGCGGCGCCGGTCGTGGTTTCCTCGCCGCCGCCCCCCGCGGCGCCGGTGGTGGTCCCGCCACCGTTCCCTCCGCCCCCGCAACCGGCGATCGCCAGGGCCGCGACGATCGCCGGTAGCGCGAGTGCCGAAGTCCTCCTGCTCACCCCACGGCAGGTTAGCTGCCGGCCTTTTCGCCGTTCGCGTGCAGCGGGTACCAGGAGGCGCCGAAGGCCTTGCTGTCGGTGCCGTTGTCTTCACCCGGCTTCTTGTCTTCGACGAAGGTGTAGAGGGGCCAACCGGCGTAGGTCACCTGGGTGGTGCCGTCGCTGCGCTTGATCGTGCCCAGCATCGATTCCTGGGCTCCGCTGATGGCCTTGGCCGCGCCGGTGGTGCCCAGCGGCGGCCAGGCTTCCGCGCAGGCACCGCCGCAGGCCGATCTACCGCTGCCTCTCTTGTCCTTCTCGAAGTAGAGAGCGTCATGGCGTTCGAGTCGACGAGCACCTGGCCAACGCGGCGGCTACCGCCAGCAGTCCGATTGCGGATGTGTTCCTGGTCACGTCGCGTCCCCCTCGGTTTGGTTTTCGATTGCCGCGGTTGCCGCCCGGTTGACCGGGGCGATGAAGGTCCGGCTGCCGGCGTGGACGCCGATCGCCATCGTCCGGGAGAGGTCGAGCGCCGAGCTCAGCACCGCCGTGGAGTCGTTGCCCCAGCGGTAGCGGAAGGTGCCGGCGGGCACGGTCGACCCGTGGGGGCCGCGCAGGAACACTCGGCAGAGGGTGCCCGAGCGCATGCCGCTGACGTACATGCGGATCTCGGTGCCGTAGGCGTGCGGCTCGAGCGTGGCGTCGATGTGGACGCCCGTCGGCAGCGATCCGAATTCGACGTGCTGCTCGGGAGTCCCGCCGCCGCCTCCGGGCAGGACGAAGATCGCCAGCACCGCCGCGGCCACCGCCACGGCGCCGCCGAAGGCGAGGCCGAAGCGACGACGCTGGCGTCGCCGCCCGACCCTGCGGTCGGCATCGATCTGGGCCGCGATGCGCTCGCCCAGCTCCGGCGAGGGCTTCGGCGCCGGGCCGAAATGAGCCGGATCGGCGTAGGGCAGGAGCTGCGCCACGCCGGTCAGCGAGCGGACCTCCTCGCGGCAGTCCGAGCAGCCCTCGAGATGGGCCTCCAGGCCGGCTCGCTCGGCCGCCGGCAGGTGTCCCAGCGCGTAGGCGCCGAGCGACTCGCGCCAATCGCGGCAGCTCTCAGTCTTCATAGCCCATCTCCTCCAGCACGATCCGCAGCGCCCGCAGGCCGTAGTAGACGCGACTCTTCACCGTTCCCTCCGGGACACCGAGTTCCTCGGCCACCTCGGAGTAGGGGCGGCCGCGGTAGTGGGTCTCGACCAGGATTTGGCGATGGTCCTCGCCGATCCGCCGCATCGCCTCCTCGACCTGCCAGGCCACCAGCGCCTGCTCGAGGGGCTCGACGGACGGCTCGACCCCGCCGTCGGCGACCCGCGGGCGCGAGGCCCGCGCTCGGCCGAGATCGATGACGACGTTGCGCAGGATCGCGAACAGCCAGGTCCGCAGCGAGCCGATCTGCGGGTCGAAGCGCTCGCCTGCGCGCCAGGCGCGCAGGAAGGTCTCCTGGACGGCCTCTTCGGCGAGGCCGGAGTCGCCGAGCGATCGCATCGCGAATCCGTACAGCTCGCCCGAGTGCGCGGCGTAGGCCTGGCGCACGTCTCGCTCGTCGCTGAGCGCCCCGGGAGGCATCAGACCGATCTTGAAGCAGCTGGGAGATTCACGGCAACCGGCCTACGCAACCGGCTGGGCTCAGGTTCAGCCCGTCGACCCGTCTGAGATGGGCGACGCCCCCGGCGCCAGCTCTCGCCGGCACCGGGAGGCGGCAGCTTCAGGGACCGGCTAGAGCTTTCCGATCTTGAAGATTTTCGTCCCGCAGTCGGGACAGACGCCCTGGATCGCCGGGCGACCGTTCTTCATGGTCACCTGCTTGGCGTCCCTGATCTCGACCTTCTTACGCTCTTTGACGCAGTAGCCCTCAGGCATGAAGGGCCCTCCTTTCGCTGCCGCTACGCGGCAAGTCTCGCGTTGCACGCGAGGTGGATTGGGGCGAATGTAACGCAGGCAGGGGACGAGACCCACGAGAAATGTGCGCTTTCGCACAATCAGCGGCACGCCCGGTCAACTACCCTGCTCCGGCACTCAGTAGCCCTCACAGCGCTTAAGGAGACCCCAGATGCCCGATGTAGTGATCGTCGACACGCTCCGCACGCCGATCGGCCGTGCCTTCAAGGGGTCCCTCGCCCCGCTGCGCCCGGACGAGATGGGCGCCTACGTCGTCGACCAGCTGCTCGAGCGCAACCCCGAGTTGGATCCGGGATCGATCGAGGACGTCTTCTGCGGCTGCGGGATGCCTCAGGGCCTGCAGGCCTTCAACGTCGCGCGGATCATCTCGCTGCTCTCCGAGAAGCTGCCGCAGACGGTGACCGGGGTGACGATCTCCCGCTACTGCGCCTCGAGTCTCGACGCGGTCCGGCACGCGGGCAACGCGATCAGGGCCGGCGAGGGCGACGTCTACATCGCCGCCGGCGTCGAGTGGATCAGCCGCTTCAACGAGCGCAGCGAGGTCGCCGGAGCTGACGACCAGAACGAGAACCTGAAAGGGAACGACGGGCAGCCGGACGCCTACATCGCGATGGGCGAGACCGCCGTCAACGTCGCCAAGCGCTACGAGGTCAGCCGCGCCGACATGGACAAGTTCGCCCAGCGCTCCCAGGAACTCGCGGTGAGGTCGCAGGAAGACGGCTTCTTCGCCCGCGAGATCGTCCCGGTGACCCTGCCCGACGGCACCGTGATCGCGAAGGACGACGGCCCGCGGGCCTCCTCGACACTGGAGAAGCTCGCCGAACTGCCCGAGGCCTTCGAGGGCGGCGGCGGCGTCACCGCCGGCAACTCCTGCCCGCTCAACGACGGCGCCGCCGCGGTGCTGCTGATGAGCGACACCAAGGCCAAGGAGCTTGGCCTGACCCCGCGCGCCCGCATCCTCACCGCCGCCACCTGGGGCAACGAGCCCGAGTACATGGGCGTGGCGCCGATCGGCGCGATCAGGAAGGCGCTGGACCGCGCCGGGATGACGATCGACGATGTCGACGTCGTCGAGCTGAACGAGGCGTTCGCCGCGCAGGTGATCCCGATCATGGACGAATGCGGATTCGGGCTCGACAAGCTCAACACCCACGGTGGCGCGATCGCGCTCGGACACCCGTTCGGGATGACCGGCGCCCGGATCATGGGCACGCTGCTGAACGTGATGGAGACCGACGACCACCAGATCGGCCTCGAGACCATGTGCGTCGCCGGGGGTCAGGGCGAGGCGATGCTCGTCGAGCGCGTCTGAGGCCGGCTGGCAGGAGCATTTCGGCGTCCTCGGTCGCCTCTGCCGATGACTGACATGTCTGAAATCTCGCCGGAGGACGTGCGGGCCTTTCTCGGCGACAGCTTCCCGGGGCATCTCGGGATCGAGCCGCTGGAGATCGAGGAGAGCCACGCGCGGGGGCGGATCGTCGTCGACCGGCGCCATCTGCACCCGGGGGGCTACGTGCATGGCGGCGCCTGGACCGCGCTCGGCGACACCGTTGCCGCCTGGGCGACGTTCCGCAACATCCCGCCGCGGCATGACTTCACCACGATCGAGCTGAAGTTGAACGTCTTCGGGGCGGGCCTGGAGGGCGACGAGATCCTCGCCGTCGCGATGCCGCTGCACGTCGGACGCAGCACGGTCGTGATCGAGGTCAAGATCGAGCGAATCCGGGACGGCGGCGAGCCCAAGCTCGCCGCCAACCTGATCGTCACCCAGTTCGTGATCCCGCCCGCGGACGCCTGACGGGCGCCTCTCGACGTCCGCGGTCGCTCGATTCGGCTCGGGGCACGTCGCAGCGGCCAGCGGTCGTGCATGGCCCGAAGTCGAAGGTCAGGTGTTCAAGGCGTCCACGCTTGATGAGCGCTCAGGAACCGGCTCGACGGGCGCTTCGAGCCTTTCGATCTGCGGCAGGCGCCAGAGGACGCTGGCGATGGTCAGGCCGATCGCCGCCGAGAGCAGGGCGAGGAACCACTGGGTCGCGTTCAACAGGTCCATCTGGAAGAAGGCGCGGATCGGGGCGGCGGCGAGGATCAGCGCGTAGAGCGCGCCCAGCCCGGCGACCAGGGCCAGCATGTAGCTCTGGATCGCGATGTGCTCGCGACCGGGGCCACGCTCGAGCAGCAGCACGAAGGCGAGGCCGAGGACGATCAGCGTCGTCGTCGCCGCCGTGCGGCCGGCGTCGAGGCTGGCACCGGCGACGGTGTCGACTAGGAAGAAGGAGAGGATCGAGCCGATCGCCGTCGCCAACCCGGCCGGCACCGCGAACGCCGCCAGAGCCCGCAACAGGCGCCCGCGGTAGAGCGGCCCGTCGGAGGGGGCGAGCGCGAGCACGAAGGATGGGATCCCGATCGTCAGCAGCGCCGCCAGGGTGAGGTGGCGGGGCAGGAACGGGAAGGCGAAGCCCGGCACCGCGACGAGCAGGATCAGGGCTGCGGCATAGACCGTCTTGGTCAAATAGAGGCGGCCGAGGCGATGGATGTTGCGGGCGATCCGCCTTCCCTCTCCGACGGCCTCCGGCAACCGCGAGAACTGGTCCTTGAGGAGGACCACGTCCGCCACGCCCTTGGTCACCTGGGTTCCCGAGCCCATCGCGACCGCCATCCGCGCCCGCTTCAGGGCCGGCACGTCGTTGACGCCGTCGCCGATCATCGCCACGTATCGCCCGGCGTCGACGAGGGCGGCGATCAGCGCTTTCTTCTGCTCCGGCTTGATCCGGCAGAAGATCGTGTTGGCCAGCGCCACCTCCGCCAGCTCGTCCGGGTCCTGGGGAAGCTCGTGCCCCTCGACGACGCCCGCCTCGGGCGGGACCCCGACCGCGAAGGCGACCGCGGTCACGGTCGCCCGAGCGTCGCCGGAGATCAGCTTCAGGTCAACTTCCTGCTCGCGCATGGTGGCGATCGTCTCGGCGGCGTCGGGGCGCAGGGTCTCCTCGAGCACGATCAGCGCCAGCGGCGACAGGCGGGGGGCCGTCCCGCTCGCGGGGTCCGCGGGCAGCGCCGCCGCGGACTCGCCGAAGGCGACGACGCGCCGTCCGGCCGCGGTTTCCTCCTCGAGCTTGCGGGCGAGCCCCGGCGGCAGCGTCAGCGCTCCGGCCCCCGCCAGTACGTCGGGGGCCCCGAGGACGTAGGTCAAGGCGCCCGAACCGCCATCGGCGAGCGCCAGGCCGCTCCACTTCCACTCCGAGGAGAACGGCACTTCGGCGCTGACCCGTCCCGCTTCGCCCGGGTAGCGCTCGGCGATCGTCTCCAGCGTCCGGTTGCGGTCTCCGGCGCTGGCGGCGAAGCGCCCCAGCGCCGCGGCGCCGGCGGCGGGATCGACCCCCTCAGCGAACTCGACGCCGGCCAGCCGCAGCTCACCGGCGGTCAGCGTCCCGGTCTTGTCGACGCAGATCGTGTCGACGGCGGCGAGGCTCTCGGTGGCGCTCATCTGCTGGACCAGGGTGTCGCGGCGGGCCAGCCTTACGGCTGCGACCGCGAAGGTGACGCTCATCAGCAGCACCAGGCCCTCCGGGATCAGCGTCACCAGGCCGGCCGTCGCCGTCTGGGCGGCGCTGTCGAGGCCGACGCTTCGGACCTTGAGGGTGAAGATCAGGATCGCCGCCAGCGGGATCATCACGTAGGTGCAGGCGACGATGACGCTGTTGACCTCCTCCTGCAGGGGCGACGGAGGGTGGCGGAAGGTGCGCGCCTCGCCGGCGAGGCGGCCGGCGTAGCTGTCCTCGCGGACCGCGTCGACGACGTAGTGGCCGGACCCGGCGATGCAGAAGGAGCCCGAGAGCACTCGGTCTCCGACCCCTTTCTGGATGCCGTCCGCCTCGCCGGTGAGCATCGACTCGTCCAGGGTCATGCCGCGGCTGGCGATCACCTCGCCGTGGCCCACCCGCTGGTCGCCGGGCCCGACATGGATCACGTCGCCGGGCACGACCTCGGTCGAGAGCAGTTCGACGACGGAGCCGTCGCGGACGACCCTGGCATGCGGCGCGACCAGGATCGCGAGTTCGTCGAGCGTCGCCTTCGCCTTCAGCTCCTGGCGGATCCCGATGTAGGAGTTGACGACAGCGATCAGGCCGAAGATCGAGTCCGCGTAGAGCCCCAGCGCCAGGTCGAGGACGAAGAAGACGCCGATGATCGCGTTGAACAGCGTGAAGACGTTGCCGGCGACGATGCTCGAGGTCGAGCGCGACGAGGTCTCCGGCGGCGCCCCTAGCTTGCGCAGCCGCGCCGCCGCCTCGGCGCTCGACAGCCCCTGCTCGGCGGATGGGTGGCCGTTTCCCACAGCGGTATTCAATACGGTGCGGGTCGGATGGGCCTGAAGCTGGGAATCAACCTCGGATACTGGGGAATCGGGCCGGCCGGCGAGGACGCCGCCGAGACCGTGCACGCGGTCGAGCGGCTCGGCTTCGAGTCGGTCTGGGTGGCCGAGTCCTACGGCTCCGACGTCGTCAGCGTGCTGGCCTGGCTCGCGGCGCAGACCGAGACGATCAACCTCGGCGCCGCGGTAATGCAGGTGCCCGCCCGCCCGCCCGCCGCCGCCGCGATGGCCGGCGCCACGATCGACAGACTGTCCGGCGGCCGTTTCCTCTTCGGCTTCGGCCCCTCGGGCCCGCAGGTCTCCGAGGGCTGGTACGGCATCCCCTACGCGAAGCCCTGGGGGCGGACCCGCGAGTACATCGAAGTGGTGCGCGAGATCATCGCCCGCGAGGGCCCGGTCGAGCACAGTGGCGAGCACTACACCCTGCCGCTGCCGGGCGGCGAGGGAAAGCCGCTGAAGCTGAACTTCCACCCTCTGCGCAACCGGATCCCGGTCTTCGTCGGCGCAATCGGCCGCAAGTCGGTCGAGATGGCGGCGGAGATTTGCGACGGCTGGATCCCGATCTTCTTCAACGTCGACGCCTTCGAGGAGATCTGGGGCGAGCACCTGGAGGCCGGCTTCGCGAAGGCGGGGCGCCAGCGCGCCGACCTCGAAATCTCGCCCTCCCTCCAGGTCGCCATCGACGGCGATCTCGAGGCCGCGAAGAACATCGTCAAGGCGGGGCTGGTCCTCTACCTCGGCGGCATGGGCAGCCGCAAGACCAACTTCTACGTCGACCTCGCCCACCGTTTCGGCTTCGGCGAGGTCGCCGACGAGGTCCAGAGGCGCTTCCAGGACGGCGACCGGGCCGGCGCCTTCGCGGCGATGCCGGACGAGATCGTCGAGGTGACCTCCCTCGTCGGCACCGAAGCCGAAGTGGCCGAGCGGGTCGAGCGCTTCCGGGGCGCCGGCATCGACCGCCTGATCGTGTCACCGGTCCATGTAGAGCGGTCTGAGCAGCTGCACACGTTGGAGCGATTGGCCTCCGTGGTCGGGGTCGCGGCGCGTTCCTGACCCTTTCGCAATAACCTTCCGCGCCGCACTGGAATGAGAATCGGTGTACCGAAAGAGTCCGCGGATGGGGAGCGCCGGGTAGCGCTTGTCCCCGACGTGGTCAAATCGCTGAAGCGAAACGAGCGCGTCGACGTCGTCGTCGAGAGCGGCGCCGGCGCGGCCTCGGGCCATCCGGACTCCCAGTACGCAGACGCCGGCGCCGACGTCGTCGAGGGCGCCGTCGCCTGGGGCGCCGACGTCGTCTGCCACGTCGGCATCCCTTCCACCGAGGACATCGCCAAGCTCGGCTCGGGCCAGCTGCTGATCTCCCACCTCGCCCCCTGGACTTCGGCTGAGACCAACAAGGCGCTGGCTGGGGCCGGTGTGACCGCCTTCGCGATGGAGGCGATCCCGCGCACCACCCGCGCCCAGGCGATGGACGCCCTCTCCTCCCAGGCTGCCGCCGCGGGATACGCGGCAACGCTGATCGCCGCCCGGGAGTCGGGCCGCTTCTTCGGGATGATGACCACGGCGGCGGGGACCGTGCCGCCGGCCAAAGTCCTCGTGCTCGGCGCCGGGGTCGCCGGCCTGCAGGCGGTCGCTACCGCGAAGCGCCTCGGTGCGGTCGTCACCGGATTCGATATCCGCCGCGCCGCCTGGGAGCAGATCGCCTCGCTCGGCGGCCGCCCGCTGGAACTCGACTTCATCCCAGATGCCGAGGGTGAGGGCGGCTACGCCCGTCCGCTCACCGAGGAGGAGAACGCCCAGGTTCGTGAGGCCCTCGCCCAGAACGCCGCCAAACAGGACATCATCGTCACCACCGCGGCGATCCCCGGCCGCCCGGCGCCACTCCTCGTCACCGCCGAGGCGGTACGGAACATGGCCCCGGGCTCGGTGATCGTCGACCTCGCAGCCGAGACCGGCGGCAATTGCGAGCTGACCCAGGCTGGCGAGACCGTCGTCGAGAACGGGGTCAAGGTGCTCGGCCCCCGCAACCTCGCCTCCGAGATGCCCGCGCCGGCCTCCCAGCTCTACGCCAAGAACCTCGAGAACCTGCTCGGGCTCCTGGTCACCGAGGAGGGCGAGGTCGAGGTGGACTTCTCCGACGACATCCTCGCCGCCGCCTGCATCACCCAGGGCGGCGAGATCCGCAACGAGAGGGCGGCGCAGTGAGTGCGAAAACCGCCGCGGTGATCGCCGGTCATTTGAGTCCGCGGCGGTTCTCGCGCGAACCAATTGGAGGTCGGCTATGAGCGTGATGACCGAGCTGACGATCTTCGTCCTCGCCGCCTTCGTCGGCTTCGAGGTCATCTCCAAGGTGCCGACGACGTTGCATACGCCGCTGATGTCCCAGACCAACGCGATCCACGGCATCGTCATGCTCGGCGGCCTGATCGTCGTCGGCTACGCCAACGACCCGCTCGAGTACATCATCGGCACGATCGCGATCGCCTTCGGCGCGATCAACATCGTCGGCGGCTTCTTGGTCACCGACCGCATGCTCGGCATGTTCGCGAGGAAGCCGAAGCCCAAAGCCCCTTCTGATTCCGGGGACGACTCCGGCAAAGCGTGAACGTGGCCTCGGTCCTTCCCCAAATTCCCTATTCAGTCCTGAAGCCGGGCGGCGACCCCGCCACGGCGCTCTACATCGTCGCCTTCTCCATGTTCATCCTCGGGATCAAACGCGGTACCCACCCGAGGACCGCCAAACAGGGCAACCTGGTCGCCGCCGCCGGCATGGCGGTCGCCGTGGTGACCACCCTGCTGCTCGACGGGATCGGCAACTGGGGCCTGATCATCGCCGGTCTCGGGATCGGCTCGGCGATCGGCGTCGTCGCCTCGATCCGGGTGCAGATGACGGCGATGCCCCAGATGGTCGCCCTCTACAACGGCGTCGGCGGCGGCGCCGTCGCGCTGATCGCCTGGTCGGAGTTCCGCCACGGCATCTCGATCGGCGGCGACATCCCGCTCGAAGAGCTGATCCCGACCCTGCTTGCCGCGGTGATCGGCTCGGTCTCCTTCTGGGGCTCGAACATCGCCTTCGCCAAGCTCCAGGACCTGATCCCCACCCGGCCGCTCGCCGTCCCCGGCCAGCAGGTGGTCAACGGGGTGCTGCTGATCGCCATCCTCGCCGCCTGCGTCAACATCGCCGTCAACAACGGCGATCCCTCGCAGGCGCTCTTCATCGGCATCCTGGTCGCCGCGGCGCTGCTCGGCAACCTCGTCGTCCTGCCGATCGGCGGCGCCGACATGCCGGTCGTGATCTCGCTGCTGAACGCCTTCACCGGCGTCTCGGCGGCCGCGGCCGGGTTCGCCCTGCACAACGTGGCGCTGATCGTCGCCGGCACACTGGTCGGCTCCTCGGGAACGATCCTCACGCTGGCGATGGCGACGGCGATGAACCGCTCGGTCCCCCACATCCTCTTCGCCGGCTTCGGCGGCGCTCCGGCGGCCGCCGCCGGCTCGCTCGAGGAGCGCCCGCACACCTCGATCGGGGCCCAGGACGCGGCGATCAAGCTCGCCTACGCCGACTCGGTCGTGATCGTCCCTGGCTACGGGCTCGCCGTCGCCCAGGCCCAGCACGCGGTCAAGGAGATGGCCGACGAGCTGGAGAAGCGCGGCGTCACGGTCAACTACGCGATCCATCCCGTCGCCGGCCGCATGCCAGGGCACATGAACGTCCTCCTCGCCGAGGCCGACGTGCCCTACGAGCAGCTGAAGGAGATGGACGAGATCAACCCCGAGATGCCGCGCACCGACGTCGCGGTCGTGATCGGCGCCAACGACGTCACCAACCCGGCGGCGAAGAACGATCCCGACAGCCCGATCGCCGGCATGCCGATCATCGAAGTCTCCGAGGCCCGCGAGGTGATCGTGATCAAGCGCTCCCTCAGCCCCGGCTTCGCCGGCATCGACAACGACCTCTTCTACGAACCGAACACCTCGATGCTCTTCGACGACGCGAAGAAAGCCGCGGCGGACATCGCCGCCGAGATCCAGAACCTCTAAGCGAGGCTGGGCCATCCGGGCCCAAGATTCTCCAACTCCGATCGTCTTTCGCGACATCGGCCGACCACCCGTGACGGTTGGCTGCCTAGCGTCGCCGCGTGGAGTCGGAGCGGGGGCAGGGCACGGTGGAGTGGGTCGGGACGGTGGCGTTCGTCTCGCTGTTGACGGTGGGGCTGATCGCCGCGGGGGTGCGGGTGCCAGGTGGGTCGCTTGCGCGCACGGTGGCGTCGCGGATCCTCTGCGCGGCGGCGCTGGCCGATGGGTGCGGGGACGAGCCCGCGCTGATCGCGGCGTATGGGACGGAAGTCGGCAAGCTGGTCCGCGAGCACATGCCGATGCTCGCCTTCGAGAAGGGGTCGCGGGCGGTCCCGGTCGACTTCCGGCGCTGCCGGGACACCGCCTGCGGCGACGGCTCGGCGCGGGGCCTAGTGCACCGGACCGACCACCGCCTCCCCGTCACGGCCTTCGTTCACGTCGTCGACTGCCGGCCGGGCGGGGCCGCGCGCGCGGAGGCCGCGGGCGCCGACTGCTCCGGTGCCCGTGCCGGCAGTCTCTACATCCAGTACTGGACCTACTACGCGGACTCCGCCACCCTGCGAGACCTGCCGATCCTCGGCGAGGAGGGCTACCACCCCGACGACTGGGAGGGCGTGCAGATCAGGATCGGGGCGGACGGGGAGATCGACGAGCGAGCCTCCTCCCACAGCGGCTACAACTACGCCCGCGGCGTCGCCAACTGGGGCTCCGACGCCGGCCTGGAACCGCTGAAGGACGCGGCCGAAGCCGTCGGGGCCCGGGAACCGAACGGCTGGGGCCCGGAGACCCACCTCCTCCTCGTCTCCGGCGGCAGCCACGCCGGCAACGCGATCGGGATCCCCCACGTCGACCGCTTCACGCCCGGCCGCCGCGTCCATCTGATCCCGCTCGAGCCGATCGCCGAAACCGACAGCTCCGCCTTCGCGATCAGCCCCCCGTGGCGCAAGCGCGTCTGGCGCGACCCCGAGGCCGAAGGGACCGACTGACCCGGCCGCTCCCGACCTCGCGGCCTCCTAGCAACTACGGTGACCCGGTCGGCGAGCCCGGTTCGGCGCCGCGCGTGGCTACTTCGGCGGCATTCGCAGCGCCCCGTCGAGTCGGATCGTCTCGCCGTTGAGCATCGGGTTGGCGACGATCTGGCCGACCAGGCGCGCGTACTCCTCCGGGCGGCCGAGGCGGGAGGGGAAGGGGATGCCGGCACCCAGCGACTCCCGCGCCGACTCCGGCAGTGCGGCCAGCAGCGGGGTGTCGAAGAGGCCGGGGGCGATCGTCATCACCCGCACCCCCTTCGAGGCCATGTCGCGGGCCGCCGGCAGGGTCATGCCGACGATCCCGCCCTTCGAGGCGGCGTAGGCGACCTGGCCGATCTGGCCGTCGAAGGCGGCGATGGAGGCGGTGTTGACGCAGACCCCGCGCTCACCCTCCTCGTCGGGCTCGTTGGCGATCATCGACTCGGCCGCCAGGCGCATGACGTTGAAGGTTCCGATCAGGTTGACCTTGACGACGTTGGAGAAGTATTCGAGGTTGTGGGGGCCGCGGCTGCGGGCCAACCGCTCGGCCCAGCCGATGCCGGCGCAGCAGACCGAGATCCGCAGCCCGCGCGCGGCGGTGCCGGCGCGCTCGACCGCGGCGCCGACGGCATCCGCATCGGTGACGTCGGCCTCGACGAAGACGCCGCCGATCTTCGCCGCCAGCTCCTTGCCGCGCCCCGTGTTGAGGTCGGCGATGACGACGCTGGCGCCTTCGCCGGCCAGTGCCAGCGACGTCGCCGCCCCGAGCCCCGACGCTCCGCCCGCGACCAACGCTCCCGCTCCCTCGATCTCCATGGCGCGCAGGGTATCGACGAGGTCTGCATTCGGCCTCCAATCGCGTGCTCAATGCGGGTCTCGCCGAGTTCACAGGCACGTAATCGCGCCTCTGTAGGGTCTTCTGCATCGCCACCGAGGTGACCTCAAGCTCCAAGGCAGCGATCGCGGAACTTCTCTCCGAGGCGCGGCAGCGCACGCTTGAGCTGCTCGAGCCGCTCGATGACGAGCAGCTGAACCGGGTCTACTCGCCGATCCTCAGCCCGCTGGCCTGGGACCTCGGCCACATCGCCAACTTCGAGGAGTTGTGGCTCGTGCAGACGATCGCCGACCGCGAGCCCATGCACGGGGACCTCGGTCGCTTCTACGACGCGATCGAGAACCCGCGAAAGACGCGCGGCCAGCTTCCGATCCTGCGCGATGCCGAGCTGCGCTCCTACATGGCCGACGTCCGCGAGCGGACCCTCGAGGTGCTCGAATCGGTCGACGTCGGCCCCGATGCCGAGGACCCGCTGCTGAGGGAAGGATTCGTCTACGAGATGCTGCTCGCCCACGAGCATCAGCACAACGAGACGATGCTGCAGCTGCTGCAGATGGTCGACGGCTACGAGCCGGTGCGCAGCGATCCCCGGGCCGCCGCGGAGCCGGTGGCGGCCGGCCCGGAGATGGTCGCCGTCGAGGGCGGCACGTACGCCATCGGCGCCCCCGCGGCCGGCTTCGCCTACGACAACGAGCGCGATCGCCACCAGGTCGAGCTAGCCCCGTTCGAAATCGATCGAACCCCGGTGACCAACGCCGCGTACGTCACCTTCATGGAGGAGACCGGGGCCGAGCCGCCGATGTACTGGGAGCCCGACGGCGAGCGCGGTTGGGTCAGCGCCGCGATGGGGCGACGGGCGCCGATCGAGCCGGGCCACCCCGTCATCCACGTCTCCTGGCGCCAGGCCGACGCCTTCGCCCGCTGGGCCGGCAAGCGGCTGCCGAGCGAGCAGGAGTGGGAGGCCGCGTGCGCGGGCGCCGGCTCCGAGCGGGCCAACCTCGACCACCTCGCCTTTGGGACGGCTCCGGCCGGCGCCTTCGGCGACGCCGCGGCCGACTGCAAGGCCGTGGGGATGATCGGCAACGTCTGGGAATGGACCTGCTCCGACTTCCTCCCGTATCCCGGATTCGAGCCGTTTCCCTACCCCGAGTACTCGCAGGCCTTCTTCGGCGACACCTACAAGGTGCTGCGGGGCGGGGCCTGGGCGACCCGCCGCCGCACGATCCGGCCCAGCTTCCGCAACTGGGACCTGCCGCAGCGATGCCAGATCTTCGCCGGCCTGCGCTGCGCGAAGGACGGATGATCGCGAGGCGCGCATGATCGCGATCGAAGTCCATCTCGACGCGGACTCCGCCGCGGCGATGGCGCGCGACGTGCGCGCCGGGCTCTCCTCCGTCCCGAAGGAGCTCTCGCCGAAGTACTTCTACGACGAGCGTGGCTCGCAGCTGTTCGAGCAGATCACCGAACTGCCCGAGTACTACCCGACGCGGGCCGAGCGCGGGATCCTGGCCGCGCGCTCGGCGGAGATCCTCGTCGCCGCCGGATCGCCGGGGACCCTGGTCGAGCTCGGCTCCGGCTCGGCGTCGAAGACCCGCCACCTGCTGAGCGCGATGCGCGATGCGGAGTGCCTGCGCACCTACGTCCCGGTCGACATCTCGGAGGAGATCACCCACGAGACGGCGCGGTTCCTCGTCGACGAGTACCCCGGCCTCGCCGTTCGCGGCCTCGTCTGCGATTTCGAGCAGGACCTCGAGCGCATCCCCGACGAAGGGGAGGAGAGGTTGATCGCCTTCCTCGGCGGCACGATCGGAAACCTCTACCCGGACCAGCGACGTGCCTTCCTGACCCGCATCGCGGCCCTGCTCAACCCCGGCGACCACCTCCTGCTCGGGGCCGATCTGGTCAAGGAGACCGAGCGCCTGGAGGCCGCTTACGACGACGCCGGCGGAGTAACCGCCGAGTTCAACAAGAACGTCCTCCGCGTGCTCAACCGCGAGCTCTCCGCCGACTTCGATCTCGACGCCTTCGAGCACGTCGCCCGCTACGACGGCGGCGAGGAGCGGATGGACATCCGCCTGCGCTCGCTCGTCGATCAGACCGTCACCCTCGGCGAGCTCGACCTCTCCGTCGACTTCGCCGCCGGCGAGGAGATGCGGACCGAGATCTCGGCCAAGTTCAACCGTGAGCGCCTCGAGTCCGCCTACGAGGAGGCGGGCCTGCGGATGTGCGGCTGGTTCACCGACGCCGCCGGCGACTACGCCCTCTCGCTCGCTCGCCCCTCCGAGTAGCGAAGCCGAGGGGGCGGCGATTCACACCGCCGGTACCTGCTGGGTGATGCAGTGGATGTTGCCGCCGCCGAGGAGGATCTCGCGGGCGGGGACGCCGACCACCTCGCGTTCCGGGAAGCAGCCGCGCAGGACCTCCGCTGCGACCCCGTCGGTGCGCTCGTCGAGCAACGGGCAGACGATTCTGGAGTTGCCGAGGTAGAAGTTGACGTAGGAGCCAGCGAGGCGGTCTCCAGCGCTGCGCGGAAGCGTGCCCTCGACGCCGTCGACGCCCTCCGCCTCATCCTTTGCGATCGCTAGCGGACCGGGGGAGGGGAGGAGGACGACCTCGAGCGAGCGGCCGCGCGCGTCGGTCGTCGCTTCGAGACGCTCGCGAGCGTCGCGGGAGATCGCATGCTGGGGGTCGGACCCGTCCTCCGTCCAGGTCAGCAGGACGACGCCGGGGCGGACGAAGCAGGCGATGTTGTCGACGTGCCCGTCGGTCTCGTCGGCGTAGACGCCCTTGCCCAGCCAGACCACCTTCTCGGCCCCGAGGTATTCGAGCAGCGCCCACTCGATCTGCTCCCGCGAGAGCTCGGGGTTGCGATTGTGGTTCAGCAGGCACTCTTCGGTGCACAGGACGGTGCCCTCGCCGTCGACGTGGATTGCGCCGCCCTCGAGCACGATCGGCGCCCGGTAGCGATCGGCGCCCTCGATCTCGAGGACCTTGCGGGCGACGCGGTCGTCGCGGTCCCAGGGGAAGTAGAGGCCGCCCTCGAGCCCGCCCCAGGCGTTGAAGCGCCAGTCGACACCGCGCCGATCGCCGGCGGCATCGACGACGAAGGTGGGGCCGGTGTCGCGGATCCAGGCATCGTCGGTAGAGAGCTCGACGACCCGAACCGCGGGCGAGAGGATCGAGCGGCAGTGCTCGAACTGGGCGTCGGAGACGCCCATCGTCACCGGCTCGGAGGCGGCGATGGCCTCGGCCACGGCCGCGTAGGCCCGCTGCGCCGGCTTCGCCCCCGAGCGCCAGTTGTCAGGTCGCTCCGGCCAGGTCATCCAGCAGCCGCTGTGGGGCTCGAACTCGCCCGGCATCCGGAAGCCGTCGGCCGCCGGAGTCGATTCGAGGGTCGCGCTCACCGGACCATTGTCCACCGGCGGCCGGTTGAACGGTCCGGCCTCCGCCCCCGACCCATGCGCCCGGGGGCGCCCGCGGGTGGGCCGGCTCGGTTTGCCCCCGCCCGGCGGACTCCCTACAGTCGAACGATGGAGGAGATCCGCCTCATCGTCGCGCCAGGGCTGCACCCGTCACCCGCCCGCAAGCGCCCTCCGCGCCGGCCGCCATTCCGGATCGCCGCGGTTCAGCACCGCTGGCATCCCGACCCCGCCGAGCACGAGGCGGGGCTGGAGGCGGGGATCCGGCTCGCGGCGAAGCAGGGCGCCCAGCTCGTCTGCCTGCAGGAGCTGACCCTGAGCCGCTACTTCGCCGTCGATCCGCGCGGGCCGGAGGCGGTGGGGATCGAGCCGGAGGAGCTGCCTGGAGGGCCCACCCACGGCTTCGCCGCGCGGATGGCCGCCGAGACCGGCATCCACGTGCACGCCTCGCTGTACGAGCGCTCCGAAAGCGGCGACGGGCTCGGGTTCAACACCGCTATCGTCGTCTCGCCAGCGGGTGAGGTGGCGGCGAGGACCCGCAAGCTGCACATCCCCGTCACCGCCGGCTACCACGAGGATCGCTACTTCCGGCCGGGGCCCGGCGACTCCGAGCCGTTCCCGGTCCTCGCCCTCGGCGAGGCCCGCCTCGGCCTGCCGACCTGCTGGGACCAATGGTTCCCCGAGGTCGCCCGCGCCTACAGCCTCGAGGGCGCCGACGTGCTCGTCTACCCGACGGCGATCGGCTCGGAGCCCGACCATCCCGACTTCGACACCCAGCCGCTCTGGGAGCGAGTGATCGTCGGCAACGGGATCGCCAACGGGGTCTTCATGGTCGCCGTCAACCGCATCGGCGAAGAGCCCCCTCTGCGCTTCTACGGCTCCTCGTTCGTCTCCGACCCCTACGGCCGCATCCTCGTCCAGGCCCCGCGCGAGGAACCGGCGGTGCTGGTCGCCGACCTAGACCTCGACCAGCGCCACGACTGGCTCGAGCTCTTCCCCTTCCTCACCACCAGGCGCCCCGACGCCTACGCTCGACTCGCCGAGGAGGCCGCCGACGTGATGAACGAGGGCTGAGCCCGTCGGCGGGCATCGCGGTCAGGCGGGCGCCAGGGCCTCGATCATCTCCCCGACCCTGTCGGGCGGGACCACGGGCATCAGGATCGGCAGCGTCACGCCCCCCTCGACGAATGCCGCGAGCCGCTCCTTCATCTGCTCCGGCGTCCCGAAGATGAAGGTTTCCTCGATCGCCTCCCAGGGCGCGGCTTCCGCGGCCGCCTTGCGGTCGCCCGCCTCCCAGGCGGCAAGCATCGGGTCGATCTGCTCGCCGTAGCCGAGCCAGCGGTAGAAGGCGGTGTAGACGGGGACGGTGATGTAGGAGGAGAACATGAACCGCGCCAGCGGCTCGACCTCCTCGCGCTCGCCCGGGATGCAGAAGAAGCGGCAGAGCAGCTCGAAGTCCGCCGGTGCTCGCTGGAGCTGGGCGGTGACCTTTGGCAGGCCTCCCAGCGGCAGGAAGTTGGTGAAAGCGCCCTCGGCCCGCTCGACCGCCAGCTCGAGCATCTTCCCGCGCAGTGCCGCCAGCATTATCGGGACCCGGTGCTCGGGCGCGGTCTCCAGCTTGAAGCCCGAAGCCGTGCGCTCGCCGTCGAGCGCCGTGCGGAGGAAATCGAGCGTCTCCCGGACCCGGCTAAGCGGCTTCTCGAAGGGGATCCCGTTCCAGCCTTCGACGATCCGGTCGGAGGAGGAGCCGATCCCGAGCACGAAGCGACCGCGCGAGGCGTCGGCCAGCGCCGAGGCCTCCTGAGCAAGCAGCGCCGGGCCGCGCTGGAAGACGCCGACGATCCCGGTTCCTAGCCGGGCCCGCTCGGTCCACGCGACGCTCAGGGCCAATGGGGTGAAGCCATCGGGGCCGTTCGTCTCGCCGCTCCAGAAGTCGGTGTACCCGGCTGCCTCGGCGCGCTTCACATACTGGGCATGATCGGCGAGCGATACGCCCGCCAGGGGCAACGTCAGTCCGCAACGCCCGTCCACCCGGCGACCCTATAGCCTGCGCGCCCATGACTCAGAGTTCGCAGGCGAAGCCCGACCGCAACTTGGCCCTGGAGCTCGTCCGGGTGACCGAGGCTGCGGCGCTCGCATCCGCCCGCTGGGTCGGCCGCGGCGACAAGATCGCCGCCGACCAGGCCGCCGTCGACGGGATGCGCCACGTGCTCGAGACGGTCTCGATGGACGGCATGGTCGTGATCGGCGAGGGTGAGAAGGACGAGGCGCCGATGCTCTACAACGGGGAGCAGATCGGCGACGGGACGCCGCCCGTCGTCGACATCGCCGTCGACCCGCTCGAGGGAACCCGCCTCTGCGCCCTCGGGATGCCCAGCGCCATTGCCGTGATCGCGCTCGCCGAGCGCGGCTCGATGTTCGACCCGGGTCCCTGCGTCTACATGGAAAAGATGGCCGGCGCCGAAGAGATCGCCGATCTGCTCGACCTCGACCGGCCCCTGCCGGAGACCCTGAAGCTGATCGCCAAGCGCAAGGGCGGACCCGTCGGCGACGTGACCGTGGTGATGCTCGACCGGCCCCGTCACGAGGAGGCGATGCGCGAAGTGCGCGAGGCCGGCGCCCGAATCCGCCTGATCACCGACGGCGACGTATCCGCCGCCCTGCTCGCCGTCAGCGAGCGCTCTCCCGTCGACCTCCTGTGGGGCGTCGGCGGCACGCCCGAGGGCGTGCTCTCCGCCGCGGCCTTGAAGTCGATGGGCGGGCAGCTGCTGGGTCGTCTCTGGCCCCGCAACGAGGGCGAGCGCCAGGCGGCCATCGATGCCGGCTACGACCTCGACCGCATCCTCGTCGCCGACGATCTCTGCTCTGGCGAGGACGTCTTCTTCTCGGCCACCGGCGTCACCGACGGCGACGTTCTCCAGGGCGTTCGCTACCGCGGCGCCGGGGCGACCACCGAGTCGCTGGTGATGCGTTCGCGCTCCGGCACCGTGCGCCGTGTCCACGCTCGCCACGATCGCTCGAAGCTGCGCGCCGTCATCGGCGAGCGCTACGGCTAGCCCGGCGGCTGCAAACCGGCGTCTGCCGGTGTAATCGGTCGGCCGCCTGCGGCTCACGCATCTGGTGTGCGCTCCCCTGGTCGGCCTCCCTGGGTCCTGGCCAGACTTGGTCTTCGCCGCTAGAAGTTACGGTGGGAGGGTGATCGCGGTCGCCGGAGCCACCGGCTACATCGGGGGATCGCTCTGTGAGCGGCTGCGGCAGGAGGGCCGGGAGGTCCGGGCGCTGGCGCGGGACCCCGAGCATGCGGTGAAGCTGAAGGAGCTCGGTTGTGAAGTCCGGCGGGCGGACGTCCTCGATCCCGCCAGCCTCGGGCCGGCGCTGGATGGAGTCGAGGTCGCCTACTACCTCGTCCACTCGATGGGACGGGGCGCCGGCGGTGACTTCGCCCGCCGCGACCACGAGGGCGCGGAGAACTTCGCGGCCGCCGCGGCCGCGGCGGGAGTGCGCCGGATCGTCTACCTGGGCGGGCTGGGAAAGGGGTCCGAGCACCTGGCGAGCCGCCATGCGACCGCCGAGGCCCTGCGGGCCGGAGAGGTTCCGGTCGCCTACCTTCGCGCGGCTGCGGTGATCGGCTCGGGAAGCGAGTCCTTTCGCACCGTCTTCTACCTCGTTCGCCGCCTGCCGTTGATGATCACCCCCCGCTGGGTCACGACCCGCACCCAGCCGATCGCGATCGGCGACGCGGTCGCCTACCTCTCCGCGGCTTCCAAGCTCGACCTTCCGGTCGACCGCGAACTGCAGATCGGCGGCCCGGACGTCACCACCTACGGCGGCATGATCGACGAACTGGCTCGGGCCCTCGGGCGCCGGCCACCGCTGCGCCTCATCGTCCCGGTCCTCACCCCCTGGCTCTCCTCGCTGTGGATCAGCCTGGTGACGCCGGTCGACGCTGGTGTCGCCCGACCCCTGATCGAGGGTCTGTCGACGGAGACCGTCGTCAGCGATCCGTCGGGCATGGAGCTGTTGCCCGGGATTCAACGAACCTCCCTCGCCGAGGCGCTGCGGGACGCGGTCGAGAACGTACCGGCAGCGAGCTAGCGAAGGCGCGGCTCGGCTCGGGCGGGCGGCTCCCCGACGTCGATCGGCGTCTTCGCAGCGGGAATGCTCGACCTGGCATCAGAACTCGAGTGTCCTTGCGCTAATTGGCTTGTTTCCAGCTGGCCGACGGTATGGCGAACGCGCGACGCTTCGATCAGTTGTCCGGCAGACTTTCAGTTTGACGGTCGATCGGCCGATAGACGTGCCAGTGGCACACTCCCGCAACGCAGCCCGTGACGCCTGGACGGCGTTCGTCGGCCCGGAAGGCTGGCGGGCGGTCGCCTGGCCGGCGACGTTCGCAATCGTGGCCCTTGCGCTGCTGATCTATGACCATCTCCAAGAGCGGATCACCCACCTCGTCTTCTGGCTCTGCGTGGCGCTGATCGCCTGCGTCTTCGCTTGGCTGGTCGAGACCACGCGCCGGCAGTCGAGGGCTCTTGCCGCCGAGCACCGCCGGGCGGCACGCGACAGGGTGACCGGACTGCCGAATCGGATCACGCTCTTCGCCGACATCTCCTCGACCCTTTCCCTGCCGCGGGAACGGCGGGCCCTGATCGTTTTCGAGTTGGAGGGCTTGCAGGCCTACTACGATGGCGCCGGCGACGCTGCGGGGGACGGCCTGGTCACCCAACTTGCCCAGCGACTCGACGAAGCGATCACGCCGCTCGGCGGCGGCGCCTACCGGATCGATCCGACCCGCTTCGCCGTGCTGGTGCCCGCCGACGGCCGCACCTCCGGCGAGATCCTTCTCGCCGCCTCCAGCCCTCTGGGCGACGACAGGACTGACCTTCCGATCGGTCGGTCCTACGGTGAAGTCGTGATTCCCGATGAGGCCGACGAGCCCGAGTTGGCCCTCCAGATAGCCGGCCAGCGCGTCGCCGCCTACAAACAGCGCCAGCAGCGCTCGGCCAGGCGGCAGGCCCATGCGGTTCTGATGGCGGCCCTTGACGCGCGCCGCCCCGAGCTGCGCAAGCACCTGCGAGCCGTCGCCTACCGTTCGATTTCGCTCTCACGGCGCCTGGGACTAGACGTCGACGCGATCGACGATATCTTCCTCGCTGCAGAGCTGCAGGACATCGGACTCCTCACCGTGCCGGAGTCGGTCCTCGAAAAGGAATCTCCTCTCGATCGGGCGGAGGCCGACCTGATTCGCAACCACCCGCTCGCCGGCGAGGCCATCGTCTCGGCCGCACCGGGCCTGGCGACCGTCGCCTCGATCATCCGCGCGATCTCGGAGCGCTTCGACGGCAGCGGCCACCCGGACGGCATCCTCGGCGACGCGATCCCGGTCGGCGCCAGGATCATCTCCGTCTGCGTCGCCTTCGCGGCGATGACCTCCCCGCGCCCCTATCAGCCGGCCCGGAGCGAGGAGGAGGCGCTGGCCGAGCTGCGACGCTGCTCGGGCAGCCAGTTCGACCCGATGATGGTCGAGGCGCTTGCCGCGGACCTCGCCGAGGAGCTCACCAGTGCGAGCGAGGACGTGCCTGCGGACGGCGATCGGGGGCGTGTAAGCGAGCCCCCACCCGGCTGGGCGCGAATCCCGGCCGAGAGCCGGCAGGGCACCGAGGAGGGCTAGCCCCGCCTTCGCGGGCGGGAGTTCATTGACTGGCGGGAGACGCTGGGTGGTCGGTCTCGACCGAGGGCGCGTCGCCGCATCCCGCGCAGGGTCGCTTACCGCCATAGGGGAGTTCGCCGGTGTCGTGGACCTCGTAGCGCAGCGAGTTGATCACCGCGCCGATCATCAGCGCGAGGCTGAGCACATAGAACCACAGCAGGGCGATCAGAATGAAGCCGAGGGTCGAGCCGAAGCGCGAGAGGCTGGAGACGGTGGAGAGGTAGATCGGGAAGAGCCAGTTCGCCAGCCCGGCAGCAAGGGTGACGAACAACGCGCCTGGCCAGACCGCGGGCCAGGGCATGTGGCCTTTCGGCACCGACCAGAAGATCACGGCGCAGATCAGGAAGGTCACCAACAGGGCGGCGCCGAGCAGCAGAATGGTGTCGATCGCCTTGATGTTCGAGAGCCCGAACGGGAGCCGATCGGTGCTCGAGACCACGGCGCTCTCGAAAGCCGGCACGAAGAGGCTGGCGGCGATGAAGAGGAGGACGACGCCGAGCATCGCGAAGGAGAAGCGCTTCTGCTCGACCCAGCCGCGGCACTCGACGTGGTAGATGCGACAGAAGGCGGTGTCCATCGCTCCCCAGAAGGAGGCGCCGATCCAGAGCGAGCCGACGAAGGCGGCGATTCCGATCGTCGTCGAGTTGCTCTCGATCCGGTTCAGGACGTCGGTCAGCGTGTGCTGCTCTACGTTGGGGAAGAGGCGCTGGAGGTCATTGAGCACGCTGGTCTCGACCCCGCCGATCTTCAAGACCTGGCCGAATACGAAGAGGACCAGGAGCGCGAAGGGAAAGACCGCCAGCATCAGGTTGTAGGCGACCATCGCCGAGAGCCCGGTGACGTTCTCGCGGTACGCGCGCTGCCAGAAGGCGCGCAGCCAGGGGTGGGGATGGCGCATCGACTTGGGCATTGACTTCACAAACTGAAGCGACTACCATACGAACAAGCGTTTGACGAGAGTTTGACGCCCGCCCTTTTGGGCACACTGATGTTGAGACTTACTTTCGCGGGCCACATCTTCGGTCCGCTTTTTCATCGTCCGACGCGACTTTTGGCTCGCGACGGCGTTTCATCGCCCAGGACTAAACACCAAGCGCTAGGGAAACGAGTAGACACGGATGCTGGTAGCAGAGCTTCAGGAGCTGGAGGAGGTCAAAAACCTCATCAATCGCGGGCAGCAGCTCGGCGTGCTGACCTTCGGCGACATCGCTTCGGCGGTCTCCGAGGTCGATCTCGACGAGTCTGACGTCGAGGACCTCTACGGGCACCTCGAGAAGTCCGGAATCGAGCTTGTCGAGGACATGGACCCGGCCCAGAAAGCGGCTGCCGAAGCGATGCCCGTCGACACCGGGAAAAAAGGTCGCCGGCGCCAGAAACAGGCGCTCGACCTGAAACCCGACATGACCACCGATTCCTTGCAGCTGTTCCTCAAGGACATCGGCAAAGTTCGCCTTCTGACCGCCCAGGAGGAGGTCGAACTGGCTAAGCGGATCGAGCGCGGCGACCTCGACGCGAAGCAGAAAATGGTCGAGTCGAACCTGCGCCTGGTCGTCTCGATCGCGAAAAACTACAGAAATCAGGGGCTTCCCTTCCTCGATCTGATCCAGGAGGGGACGCTGGGCCTGGTCCGCGCGGCGGAGAAGTTCGACTACCGCAAGGGCTTCAAGTTCTCCACCTACGCGACCTGGTGGATCCGCCAGGCGATAGCCCGCGCCCTGGCCGACAAGGCGCGCACGATCCGGATCCCGGTCCACGTGGTCGAGAAGCTGAACAAGATCGGCCGCGCCGAGCGCAAGCTGGTGACCGAGCTCGGTCGCGAGCCCACCCCTGAGGAGATCGCCGAGGTCACCGGCATCGATCCCGAGGAGGTGGACTCGATCAAGCGCTCCGCCCAGGCGCCGGTCTCGCTGGAGAAGCCGGTCGGCGACGAGGAGGAGTCGGAGTTCGGTCAGTTCATCGCCGACGAGAAGGCCGAGTCCCCGTTCGACCGGGCCGCGGACCTACTGACCAAAGAGGCGCTGAAGGAAGCGCTGGAGAACCTCTCCTACCGCGAGCGCCGCGTCCTCGAGCTGCGCTACGGCCTCGGCGGCGAGCACCCACGGACCCTCGACGAGGTCGGTCGCACCTTCAACGTCACCCGCGAGCGGATTCGCCAGATCGAGAACCAGAGCCTGAAGAAGCTGCAGTCGCTGGGTGAGGCCCAGAAACTGCGCGAGGTGGCATAGCACCGCGGTTTAAGGCGTAGAACATCCCGGCCGATAGAGGTCGGGATGTTCGACATCGACTCAGCCCTGCGCACCCTCGCCGAGCGGGAAGGCTCCGACCTGCATGTGAAGGTCGACTCGCCGCCCGTCGCTCGCATGCACGGAGAACTGATCCCGCTCGAGGGATTCGGTGAGCTGTCCGCGCAGGACACCGAGAAAGCCTTTCACGACATCGCCGAGGTCCGCTCCCTGACCGAATTCGAGGAAGACGGCGAGACCGATTTCTCCTACGCGCTGCCGGGCGTCTCCCGCTTCCGCGTCAACGCCTTCAAGCAGCGGGGGGCGATCTCGATCGTCTGCCGCGCCATCCCGATCGACATCCGCTCGATCGAGGACCTGGGCCTGCCCGACGTGGTCCGCGCGCTGGCTGAGGAGCAGCGGGGGATCGTCCTCGTCACCGGCACCACCGGCTCCGGCAAGACCACGACGCTGGCGGCGATGATCGACCACATCAACCGGACCCGGGCCCGGCACATCGTCACGCTCGAGGACCCGATCGAGTACCTGCACGCCGACAAGCGCTCGATCGTCAACCAGCGCGAAGTCGGCTTCGATACGAAGAGCTTCGGGCGCGCGATGCGCAGGGTGCTGCGTCAGGACCCAGACGTGATCCTGATCGGCGAGATGCGCGACGAGGAGACCGTGCGCACGGCCCTCTCCGCGGCGGAGACCGGCCACCTCGTCCTTTCCACGGTTCACACGCTCGACGCGACCGAGACGGTCAACCGGATCATCGATTTCTTCCCGCCGCACCTGCAGCAGCAGGCTCGGGTGATGCTGGCCTCGACCCTGAAGGGCGCGATCGCGCAGCGGCTCGTGCCCGACGTGACCGGGGAGGGACGCGTGCCCGCCTCGGAGGTCCTGGTCGTCACCGGCCGGGTCCAGGATCTGATCCTCAACCCCGAGGAGACCGGCAAGATCACCGAGGTCATCGCCGAAGGCGAGTACTACGGGATGCGGACCTTCGACCAGGCGCTGCTCACCTACGCGATGGAGGGCCGCATCACCGAGGAGACGGCGATGGACTACGCCTCCAGCCCGCACGACTTCAAGCTGATGCTGGCGGCCGGCGGCGAACGGGCGAGCGGCATCGAGCAGCTGCACGAGGAGCCGGTGCGGCAATGAGGGAGAAGCTCAACAACAGCCCGGTGGCTCAGATCGTCGTCGTCCTGGTCCTCGTCGTCGCAGCCTTCGTCGTCCTCACACAATCGAGTGGAGGGGGGGGCGGAAGCGAAGAAGCGGCGCCGACCGAAGCGACGGTCTCCGTCGCCGGGACCAGCGCCACCGGCACCGCGACCGGGGCGACGCCGGGCGAAGCGGTCGAAGGCGCGGTCCAGGGCGCGATCGAATCCGCGAACTCGGAAGCGTCGGCCTCCGTCACCGGCGTGGCGGTTCCGGCGCCGCCCCTGCCGGCACCGATCAAACGGGCGTATGACGCCGGCGAGACCGTCGTCCTGCTCGTCGTCCACGACGGCGGCATCGATGATCGACTGGTCGCCCTCTCCGCGAAGAGGCTCTCCGCGTTCCCGGACACGGCCGTCTTCATCGTCCCGGTCAAGCAGATAGCCCGCTACAGCGCTATCACGCTCGGCGTCAACGTCCAGCAGGTGCCCGCGCTGGTCGTCCTGCGGCCGCGCCGGCTCAGCAACGGCATTCCCCAGGCGTCCGTCAGCTACGGCTTCCAGACCGCGCAGGGGGTCGAACAGGCGATGCGAGACGCCTCCTACAACGGTCCCGAAGCGACCTACCACCCGAACTGAACCTGATGAGCGTCGACCAGCGCCCAAACTACCTTCGCCCCGTCCCAGACTCGGGCGGATCGGCCGCGCCCGCGCTCGCCGCGACCGAGCCGGGCGGGACCCCGGGGCTGACCCCTCCGCTGCACCGCGGTCACTCGCGGGGATTCATCACCGACGTCATCGTCGAGCTCGGCTACGCGACCCAGGAGACCGTGCAGAGGGCGATCGAGTCGGCGCGGATCGCCGGTCGCACCCCGGAGTCGCTGCTGGTGGCCGAGCGGACGATCAGCGGGGACCAGCTCTCGCGGGCGATCGCCGAGCGCTACGGGCTGGACCACGTCGACCTCTCGACCTACCAGGTCGACTTCGGCGCCGCAGCGCTGTTCCCGGTCGCGATGGCACGCTGGTACAAGGCGGTGCCGGTCGGCTACGTCGACCAGGAGACGCTGCTGGTGGCAGCGACCGATCCGGCCAACGTGCTGGCCGTCGACGACATCCAGATCGCCACCGGTCTCGACTGCCGGATCGCCGTCGCCGCCGCGGAGGACGTCGAAGCGCTGCTGTCCCGCCTCGGGACTTTGCAGAGCGCGGCCGCCGAGGCGATCATCGAGGAGCAGGACAGCCAGGAGGAGGCCGAGCGGGATCAGGCCCTCGGGGCGACCGGCGAGATGCAGGTGAGCGCCGAGGACGCCCCCGTGATCAAGCTCGTCTACAGCGTCCTCGCCCAGGCGGTTGGGGAGGGGGCATCCGACATCCACCTCGAGCCCGAAGAGGGCGAGCTGCGAATCCGCTTTCGCATCGACGGCGTGCTCAAGGAGACCGCCCACGTGCCCCGTCGGATGATCAGCGCGGTCATCTCGCGCCTGAAGATCATGAGCGAGCTCGACATCGCCGAGAAGCGCGTGCCCCAGGACGGGCGGGTCGGGGTTACGGTCGAAGGCCGGCGGATCGATCTGCGCGTGACCACGCTGCCGACCCAGCGCGGCGAGGGGGCGACGATCCGCATCCTCGACGAGGGCAATTCCCAGCGAACGCTCGACGATCTCGGCATGGACGGCTCGGCCCGGGCCCGCTTCGAAGACGCATTCAAGCGCGCCTACGGCGCCGTCCTGGTCACCGGGCCGACCGGGTCGGGAAAGTCGACGACCCTCTACGCGGCGCTGCAGGCCCTGAACCAGATCGAGAAGAAGATCATCACGATCGAGGATCCGGTCGAGTACCGGATCGCCGGCATCAACCAGCTCAACGTGAACCGCAAGGCCGGGCTGGACTTCGCCACGGGGCTGCGTTCGATCCTGCGCGCCGATCCCGACATCGTGATGGTCGGTGAGATCCGTGACGCCGAGACCGCGCGGATCGCGGTCGAGGCGGCGCTGACCGGGCACATGATGCTGAGCACGCTGCACACCAACGATGCCCCGGGCGCGATCGCACGACTCACGGAGATGGGCATCGAGACCTTCCTCACCGCCTCCTCGGTGGACTGCGTGGTCGCCCAGCGCCTCGCGCGCAAGCTCTGCCCCCACTGCAAGCGGCGGACGATCATCCCGGTCGCCGCCCTGGCAGAGGCCGGGATCGCCGCCTCCGTGGACATCGAGGCGGCCGAGCCGACCGGTTGCGGTCGCTGTGGTCAGAGCGGCTACAAAGGCCGGGTCGGCATCTACTCGGTGATGAGCCTGAGCGAGAAGCTCAAGGAGATGACCATCGCCCGCGCCCCGGAGACCGAAATCGCCGCCGTCGCCCACGAGGAGGGGATGCTGACCCTGCGCGAGGACGGGGTGGCCAAGGTCCGCGGCGGCATCACCAGCCTGGAGGAGGTGCTCCGTGTCACGACCTGAGTTCGACTTCTCCGAGGTGCTGCGCCTGATGGTGGACGCGAAGGCATCCGACGTCCACCTCACCGCCGGGTTTCCGCCGGCGGTCCGCGACAAGGGCCACATCCGTGCCATGGAGGGTTTCCCGAAGCTGAACGCTCAGCAGACCCGGGAGATCGTCTACGGCATCCTCAACAATGACCAGCGCAAGCGGTTCGAGAATAACCAGCAGCTCGACTTCGCCTACGCGATCCCCGGCGTTGCCCGCTTCCGCGTCAACTGCTACTTCCAGCGTGGCTCGGTGAGCGCCGCCTTCCGCCTCGTGCCTCAGCAGATTCCCAGCCTCGATTCGCTCGGGGTGCCGCGGGTGCTGCGCGAACTGACCAGGAAGCCCCGTGGCTTTGTCCTCGTCACCGGGCCAACCGGCTCGGGAAAGTCGACGACGCTGGCGGCGATGATCGACGTGATCAACAGCGAGCGCGAAGACCACATCCTCACGATCGAGGACCCGATCGAGTTCCTCCACAAGCACAAGCGCTCGATCGTCAACCAGCGCGAGATCGGCTCCGACGTGCCGGACTTCGCACTCGGGCTGCGGGCCGCGCTGCGTCAGGATCCCGACGTGGTCCTGGTCGGCGAGATGCGCGACCTGGAGACGATCTCCACCGCTCTCACCGCGGCGGAGACCGGCCACCTCGTCTTCGCCACCCTGCACACCCAGTCCTCGGCCCAGACCGTCGACCGGATCATCGACGTCTTCCCATCCCAGCAGCAGGGGCAGGTGCGCACGCAGCTCTCGATCGCCCTGCAGGGGATCGTCACCCAGCAGCTGCTGCCCACCGCCGACGGCAAGGGCCGGGTCGTGGCCTGCGAGGTGCTGGTCCCGACGGCAGCGGTCCGAAACCTGATCCGCGAGGGCAAGACGCACCAGATCTACGCCGCCCTGCAGACTTCCGGCGCGGTCGGGATGCAGACGATGGACGCCGACCTCGCGAGGCTCGTTCGAGCGGGGAAGATCAGCCGCCAGCTCGCCGAGCAGCGCGCCTCGGTGCCCGAGGAGCTGAAACGGCTGCTGGCCGGAGCGGGGGCGCCGATGCCCGGCAACGGCCTCGCCGGCGATCCGGCCGTCGCTCAGGCACCGAGCTACCCGGCCGGGGGCTAGGCGACCATGGCCGGCGCAGTCAGCACCTTCACCTTCAAGGCCATGGACGTCTCGGGAGCCGCTTCCGCCGGCGAGCTCGACGCCGAGACCAAGGCCCAGGTCTCCGAGCAGCTGCGCCAGCGCGGGCTGATCGTCCTCGACGTCACGGAGAAGTCCGAGCCCTTCAAGATCGAGGACCTGTTCAGCCGCTGGCAGGGCGTCGACCTGCGCGCCCTCGCCGTCTTCTCGCGCCAGTTCGCGACGCTGGTCGCGTCCGGGATGCCGATGCTGCGCACGCTGCACACCCTCGAGGAGCAGACCGAGGAAGAGAAGATCAAGAAGGCGGTCGCCGCCGTCCGCGCCGACGTCGAGGCCGGCAGCTCGCTCGAGCAGGCGATGGGTCGCCATCCGAAGGTGTTCGATCGCCTCTTCAGGGCGATGGTCCGCTCCGGCGAGGAGTCGGGCCGCCTGGAGGAGGCGCTCGACCGGATCGCCTTCCAGGTCGAGAAGGCCGACTCGCTGCGCCGTCAGGTCAAATCGGCGCTGATGTACCCGGCGCTGATCTTCGGCTTCGCCACCGTCGTCCTGCTGGCGATCGTCGCCTTCGTGATCCCGGTCTTCGTCAAGATCTTCGAGGAAATCGCCGCCGAACATCCCGGCGAAGATGCCTCGCTGCCGATCCCGACCCAGATCTGCGTCAGCGTCTCCAACGCGATCACGGGCTACT
>JAXLTB010000012.1:0-76579 GCA_046330295.1 Solirubrobacterales bacterium
AACGACACCCGCTACGGCCTCGCCGCCGGCGTCTGGACCAAGGACCTCTCCAAGGCCCACGAAGCCGCCGCCGCCCTGCAGGCCGGGATGGTGTTCGTCAACAACTGGGGCGCGATCGACCCCTCGCTGCCCTTCGGGGGCTACAAGGAGTCGGGCTGGGGCCGGGAGCTCGGTCCCGACGCGATGGACATGTACATGGAGACGAAGACCGTCGTCGTTGCGCTGTAGTCGGCTAGACGCGCGACATGAGCAGCTCGCGGAAGCCGGTGGAATCGGCGTCGACCACGACCTCGAGCTGCTTGGAGCCGTTTTCCGACTCGATTTCGGTCCGGCCCCGCTTGACGCCATGACTGGTGTCGACCGCCAGCGCGGTCGTCTGGGCGTTGACCAGGCTCGGGTCGATCAGGGACGCGATCACGAGCGCGTCGTGAAGCGGCCGACCCCCGGCCGGATCGACATCGCGGTACCCGCGCACCATCTCGGCGAGAAGCTCGCCGCGCGGCGAGCGCGCGGCGAGCGCGCGGCACTGCTCGTCGTCGAGCGTGGCGCGGCGCGTGGCCCACAGAGTGAAGAGCCGCACCGGGAGATCCGACTCGACCAGGACGCGATGGGCGGCCTCGGGATCGGCCCAGACGTTGAACTCTGCATACGGCGTGATATTGCCCCGGTCGAGGCTGCCCCCCATGATGGTGAGCAGCCCGATCCGGTCGGCCAGGTCCGGATGGATGGCGAGCAGCAGGGCGATGTTGGTCAGCGGCCCGATCGCGGCGATGGTAATCGACCCCGGCGCGGCCGCGCGCAGGATTCGGCTCAGCAGCTCGACTGCGTTCTCGCCACTATCTCCACGGGCGCTGGGCGGCAGCTCCAGGCCTCCGAGTCCGTTCTCACCGTGGATTCCCGGATACGTCGGGGTCAACCCAATGAGCGGCCGGTCGGCGCCCGGGGCCACGGGGACGTCGTCGCGGTCGAACGCCTGGAGGATCCGCAGGGCGTTATCGGTCGTGAGGTCGACGGGCATGTTGCCGGAGACCGTGGTGACAGCGAGCAAGTCGATCTCGGCGCTGTCCACGGCGAGCGCCAGGGAAGCCGCGTCGTCGACGCCCGGGTCGCAATCGATGACCAGACGGGTCGGACCCACTCGAGTCTCACCCAGCGTCTCATCTCTCTTCATCAAACCTCCCGATCCCTAGTCGTTTTCCCGCTCGATTCTAGACAGGCTGACGCGGAGTCTCAACTCGTGGTGTTTCTAGCTTGACTCGTTAGATCGGAACGCTTAGGGTGAAAACGAATAGGATGTCCATTCCGAGCCTGTAAAAGGCAAATCCGGGATAATCTCGAAATCGTTTCAACTGTCGGCGCCTTGTGGCGTAAGGCCGCTGAAGGGAACCGAGAGGAGAGGAAAATTTGGCCGACTACGATCCGACAGCCCCAAACGCTCGTCGCTACCCGCGGGTGATCACCGAGGAGGAGATAACCGAGGTTCCTTTCCTCGATTTCAACACCGGGATCGGCACCCGCATCTTCCTCTCCCGCGAGCGCGACGACGCTCGCTACTTCCGCCAGGGGTACTGCTATCAGGAACCCGGACACGGCGACTATCACTGGGACCAGAACAACTTCGACGAGACCCACTTCTGCCTGGAAGGCCGGATCCGCCTGCGGGTTGAGGACGCCTCGGGGCGCCAGGTTGTGCTCGAAGCGCGGGAGGGCGAGCACATCTACCTTCCCGCCGGCTACAAGTACACGCTCGAAGACACCGGCGTGAAGACTCGCTTCTTTTGGACCAGCGGCCCTTCGCCGCGACCCGGTCTGGTCGAGGCGAAGGACTACAGCAACCAGCTCAAGGACCTGAGGAGCGCCTGATGGCAGTTACCGAAATCACCGCAAGCATGCTCGCCCCGCTGCGCGGCGAGAAGCGCTGGGCCTATCTCGAACGCGCGAAAACGATTCGCTTCGCCACCGTGAACGAGGACGGCTCGGTCTATCAATCGCCGCTCTGGCTGGTCGTCGACGACCAGAAGATCTACATTCCCGTGGACGCCGCGAGCCAGCACGGGGCGAATTTCGAGGCGGGCCGACCGCTCTCGGCGCTGGTCGACGCCGGCGACGAGTACGCGACGGTCAGCGGCGTGCGCATCATCGGCAAGATGGAGCCGGTGGAGGACGCCGCGCTGTTCGAGCGGCTACAGGGATTGCTGTTCGACAAGTACTTCCACGTCGGCCATCCCTATGCGGAATCCTACTTCGAGTTCGGCGAGTTCGCCGGGCGCCGCTTCTACGAGCTCGTGCCCAAGAAGATGATCGGCTGGGATATGCGGGAGACGACCGCGGTGGCCGCGCCCGAGGCGCGGGTACTTCCCGATTTCGTCGGCGACCGCCTACTCGAGTCGGAGTAACTGCGATGGAATCCGGCGAAGGGGGAGCGTCCATGGGCAGCGGCAACGGTCTCCGGGTGCTCGTCGTGGGCGAGTCCTGGGTCAAGCACACGATTCACATGAAGGGCTTCGATCAGTTCCACAACACCGAGTACGAGGAGGGCGGCGGCGCCTTCCTCGATTCGCTCGAAGGGGCGGGATTCGACGTCACCTACATTCGGGCGCATGAGATCCCCAGCCGCTTTCCGCGGACCAAGGAGGAGCTCGAGGCATTCGACGTCGTCGTGCTCAGCGACATCGGTTCCAATTCGTTTCTTCTCTCCGACGAGACGTTCCTGCGCTCGGAGAGGTCCACGAACCGCCTCGCGGAGGTCGCTGACTTCGTCGCCGGCGGCGGTGGCCTGGTGATGATCGGCGGCTACCTGTCGTTCACCGGGATCGACGGGCGGGCCCGCTACGGGATGAGCCCTCTGGCCCCGGTGCTCCCGGTCGGGATGCTCGACTATGACGATCGGGTGGAGACGCCCGAGGGCATCTCGCCCACCCTCGAGGCCCCCGACCACGAAGTGCTCGGCGGGATCTCGTCCGAGTGGCCCATCCTGCTCGGTTACAACCGCCTGCTCCGCAGGGACGGGAGCACCGTCGTCGCCGTTGCCGGTGAGGACCCGCTGCTCGTCGTCGGCGAGTGGGGGGACGGGCGCACCGTCGCCTTCGCCTCCGACTGCGCCCCGCACTGGGCTCCGCCCGAGTTCGTGGAGTGGTCGGATTACGACAGCCTCTGGACCTCGATCGTCGCCTGGGCGGGCGGGGGCAGGAAAGACCAGCGATAGTTCCACGAAGGCAATGGGCAGAAAGCGCCGACCCACAATGAAAGACGTCGCGGATCACGCGGGCGTCTCGCTGAGCACGGTCAGCTACGTAGTCAACGACAGCGGCCCGGTCGCCTCGGAGCGCCGGGCCCGCGTCCTCGACGCGATCAGGCTGCTCAACTACACCCCCAACGAGTCCGCGCGGAACCTCAAGCGGCAATCGGCCTCGACGATCGGACTCGTCGTCCCGGACCTGGCGAACCAGTACTTCGCCCTGGTCGCGGAGGGGGTTGAGCGCGCCGCATCCGAGCGCGACGTGCTCGTCGTCCTCTGCGTGCCACAGGCGACCGGGAAATCCGACGACCACTACGCGAAGCTGCTGCGCAGCCAGCGCCTCGACGGGGTCGTCTACCTCTCCGCGACCGGGACGCTGCCGACGCTGATCCTCGAGCTGAGCCGTTCGGGTGCCGTCGTTCTCGTCGACGAGCAGCTGCCTGGCTTCGAGCTGCCCGCGGTCGTCTCGGACAATCGCCGTGGCGCCCGCGAAGTCGCCCAGCACGTACTCGGTCACGGCCACCAGCGGATCGCCGTGATCGGCGGTCCGGCGCCACTGTGGAGCGCCGAACAGCGCTTGGCGGGCTACCGCGAGGCGCTGGCCGCGGCGCGACACAACCCAGACGAGATCCCGCTCCTCACCGGCGACTACCGGCAGGAGTCGGGCTTCGAGCTCGCCTTGCGGGCTCTGGCCGGCGATCCGGCCGAGCGGCCCACCGCGCTCATCTGCGCGAACGACTTGATGGCGATCGGTGCGCTCGAGTACTGCAAGTCGGCCGGCATTCGCGTCCCGGAGGACGTCAGCATCGTCGGCTTCGACGACGTGCCGGTCTCGGCGCTCGTCACCCCGAGGCTGACGACCACGCGCCAGCCGGCGCACGATCTCGGCGCCGCCGCCGCCATACTGCTCTTCGACCTAATCGACGAAATCGACAGCGAGCCCGTGGCCCCGTTCCCGACGACGCTGATGGAGCGCGAGTCGGTTGGGCCCCCGCCGGCTCCCTGATCGGGAGTGTCGATGGCGGGATCTCGCCCCCTGAGCACTGATTCGGATCGGCCCGAGCACGGGGGCAAGGTCGCGGTGGTCGGGGCGATCAACGTCGATCTCGTGGTCACCTCGCCACGGCTGCCGGGTCCGGGGGAGACCGTGGTCGGTTTCGGACCGGAGCGCTACGGCGGCGGCAAGGGCGCGAATGCAGCCGTCGCCGCGGCCAGGGCCGGGGCGCGGGTGCTCCTCGTCGGCGCGGTCGGCGAGGATGCGACCGGCGCGGCAGCCCTGGCCGAACTCGAAGATGAGGGAGTCGACGTCTCCGGCGTCTCCCGGTACCCCGCGGAGGCGACCGGCGTGGCCCTGATCGTCGTCGACCCGCACGGCGAGAACCAGATCGCGGTCGGTTCGGGAGCAAACGGCGCAATCGGCCCCGACGAGGTGAGGGCGGCGCTCGGTCGCGCGGCTGGAGAGCTCGACTGCGTCCTGGTCAGCACCGAGGTGACCGACGAGGCGGTCGAGGCCGCGGTGGAGATGGCCAGCGCCGCGGGTATCCCCTGCGTGCTCAACCCGGCACCACCGAGCCCCGCGGTGATCGCGAGCCTGGAGCGAGGCCCGCTGCTGACCCCGAACGCGACCGAGCTCGAGCAGCTCGCGTCGATGCTGATCGGACCGGGGATGGATGAGGGCGTGGAGCTCTCCGACCCGGTCGCCGCGGCCGATCTGGTCTCCCAGCGCACCGGAGCGCCGGTCGTCGTCACCCTGGGGGGAGACGGCGCCCTCGTGGTCGGCGACGGCGAGCCGAGGCGGATCCCCGCGCCCGCCGCCGAGGTCCGCGACACGACCGGCGCGGGTGACACCTTCAACGGCGTCCTCGCCGCGCGCCTCGCTTCCGGCGACGACCTCGACCGAGCGCTGGAGCTGGCGATCGCCGCCGCCTCTCTGTCGGTCGCAGAGGAGGGAGCGCGCCGGGGTATGCCCGGCGTAGCGGCGATCGAGGCCGCCGCGACGGGCTTCGAGCTGCGATGACGCGAACCGAGCGGACCCCACGAAGGAGGAGAAGGAGATGACGCAGTCGGAGTGCGTGACCTTGATCGACGAGTTCACCCGAGCGTGGGTGGCGGGCGACGTGGACTTCCTGATGGAATTGATGTCAGGGGACTGCGAATTCCGAGCCTCGGTCGGTCCCGAGCCCGGGACGAGCTTCGTCGGCCGAGAGGCCGTGCGCCGTGGGTTCGAGCGCTACCTGGGATCCGTCGGACCGGATCGACCCAAATCCGAAACCGAGACCCTGCCGCTGCTCGTCGGACCAGATTTCGCCGTCACCAGGTGGATAGTCCGGACCGAGGCGAGCGACGGGAACCTCGACGTGGTCCACGGCTGCGACGTCTTCGAGTTCGAGGGCGACCGCATCCGACTCAAGGACACCTATCGCAAGGTCGCTGCTTGACAGATCGCGTCGAGAGCGATCAGGGAGTGCCTTTGCATATCCATATGGATAAATCGATTTCAGACTTCGGGGACCACCGACCACTTGACATGGATAGGTCGAATCGTTCATATTGGGCTCTAGCGCAGGTCGCTGGCCAGTAGAGCCTGGGAAAAACCGCCGCTGCCAGAAAGGTTTCAATCAATGCCCCAATTCAGCAACAACATCATCAACACCGACAACTACAAGCACTGCCACTACCCGCTCTACCCGCCCGGCACCGAATACGTCTCCAGCTACATCGAGTCCCGCGGCGGCGAGTTCCCGGTCCAGATGTTCGTCGGCCTGCAGGCCTACATCCGCGAGTTCCTGATGACCCCGATCACGCTCGAGGACATCGACGAGGCCGAGTTCACCGAGCGCGAGCAGGGGATGCACTTCAACCGCGACAACTGGCTCGGGATCCTCAACGACCACGGCGGCTACCTGCCGGTCGAAATCGAGGCCGTGCCCGAGGGCACCGTGCTGCCGATCAAAAACGTCTTGGTCCAGATCATCAACACCGACCCCAAGTACTGGTGGGCGACCAGCTTCTTTGAGACGGCGCTGCTGCGGGCGGTCTGGTACCCGACCACGATCGGGACGATCAGCTGGCTCTCCAAGCAGGTGATCAAGGAGTCCCTGCGCCAGACCTCCGACAGCCCCGACTCGGTCCGCTTCATCCTCCACGACTACGGCGCCCGCGGCGTCAGCTCGCAGGAATCGGCGGCCCTCGGCGGCCTCGCCCACCTGGTCAACTTCAACCAGAGCGACACCGTGCCGGGGATCGTCGCGGCGAAGAAGTACTACAACGCCGTCGACCCCTCCAACTCGGGGCCCAACTCCGAGCACGCCGGCTTCTGCGCCTGGGGCCGCGACCAAGAGGTCGACGCGATGCGCAACATGCTGCAGATCTACGCCGAGAACGGCGTCGCCCTGCTGCTCTCTGACACCTACGACCACGAGCACGCGGTCAAAAACATCATCGGCGGCGAACTCAAGGAGGAAGTCGAAAACTTCCCCGGCCTAGTCGGCGTGCGGCCCGACTCCGGCGACGTCGTCCAGGTCACCTCCGACACCACCGAGTGGCTGATGGACGCCTTCGGCTTCAAGACCAACAGCAAGGGCTACAAAATCCTCCCCGACTACGTCCGCGTCGTCCAGGGCGACGGCGTCCGCCGCGACACCCTGCAGGACGTCTTCATCGAGATGGAGCGCCGCGGCCTGGCCACCGACAACGCCGTCTTCGGCATGGGCGGCGGCCTCCTGCAGCACTGCAACCGCGACACGATGGAGTTCGGGATGAAGGCCAACGCGGTCAAGGTCAACGGCCAGTGGCGCGACATCGGCAAGTCCCCGACCGGGGACTCGATGAAGGTCTCAAAGAAAGGCCGGCTGGCGCTGCAGGCCGTCGACGGCACCTACAAGACGGTGCCGCGGGACTCGATCCCGGCCGAGGAGAACCAGCTGGTGCCGGTCTTCCGCAACGGCCAGATGCTGAAGAAGTGGGACTTCAGCGAGCTGATCGAGCGCAGCGAGCGCGACTACCCGGAGTCCTACTACTCCGACTACATCGAGCCGATGCGCAAGGCCGCGGTCGGCGCCCCGACCGCGGTTGGCGCCTAGCGACGACTCTGCCGCCGCGCCCCCCAACGCGGGCGCGGCGGCAGGTCGGCGACGCGGCCCCGGATCGATCTCGAGCGCTGGTAGGCGACGATGAGCAAACTTCACATCTTCGACATGGACGGCACGCTTCTGCCGGGCTCCGCCAGCCTGGAGCTGTCTCGGCACATGGGCCAGCTCGAGGCCGTCGAGGCGATCGAGGAGCGCTGGAGCCGCGGCGAGGTCGGCCACGTCGAGTACTACGAGATCTCCTTGCCGCTGTGGACCGGGCTCAGCGACGAAGACGTCGAGGAGGTGTTCAGAGCGATTGCCTGGGTCGACCGCATCCCCGAGGTCTGGGCCGACATTGCCCGCCGGGGGGAGCGCAGCGCCGTGATCTCCCTCTCGCCCCAGTTCTTCGCCGAGCGACTCCTGCGCTGGGGGCTGCATTCGGCGCACGGTGCCGAGGTCGAGGCCGGGGTGTTTCCCGACCCGTCCCTCGTCCTCACGCCCGATTCCAAGGTCGAGATCGCGGAAGAGCTGATGCAGCGCTATGGGGTCGGTGCTTCGGACTGCGTCGCCTATGGCGACTCAGTCTCCGACGTTCCCCTGTTTGACCTGCTGTCGAACACCGTTGCCGTCAACGGCACCGAGGCCCTTCGGCGAGCGGCTGCCGCGAGCTACGAGGGAGCCGATCTCTGGGCGGCGTACGAAATGGGAAGAGACCTTCTGGCGAGGTCGGCTGAAGAGGCTGACGAACTGCTCGAGTGCGGGAAACGGCCGGGGTGAGCGCTGTGTCCGCGCCCGTGCCGACCTCCGGCAGCCGGTCGGTTCGGACCCGTCGGCGGCTGATGGTCTTCGGCGGTAGGGCCAACCCGCCGCTTGCGGCGGCGATCGCGGCCCGCCTCGGCGTCGAGCTGGGCCCGATCGAGCTGAAGACGTTCTCCAACTCGGAGGTCTACTGCCGGTTCGAGACCTCGGTCCGAGGTGCGGACGTCTTTCTCGTCCAGCCGACGTGCGGTAACCCCGATATGGGCATCAGCGCCAATGACGCGCTGATGGAGTTGCTGGTTATGCTGGATGCCGCGAACGGGGCCAGCGCGCATCGGGTCGTCGCCGTGATCCCCTGGCTCGGGTACTCGCGCCAGGACAAGAAGAGCGCTCCCCGCGAGCCGATCTCGACGCGCCTGGTGGCCCGCGTTCTGGAATCCGCCGGCGTCGACCGGGTGCTGACGATGGATCTGCATGCGGGTCAGCTCCAGGGGTTCTTCCAGATCCCCGTCGACCACATGACGGCGATGATGCTGCTGACCCGGCATTTCCAGGATCTCGGACTCGGCGACGATCTGGTCGTCGTCGCACCCGACGCCGGTCGAGCCAAGCTGAACAAGAAGTTCGCCGGTCGTATCGGGGCTGAGCTGGCTCTCCTGGACAAGGACCGCCCAGAACATCAGGTGGCGCGGATCGCGAACGTGATCGGCGACGTGGCCGGCAAGACGGCGATCATCGTCGACGACATGATCGACACGGCGGGGACGTTGTGCGCCGCCGGCGAGGCCGTCCTGGACGCGGGCGCGTCGCGCGTCTACGCAGCGGCGACCCATGCCGTCTTCAGCGGCAATGCCTTCGAGAACCTGGCCTCGGCGCCGTTCGAGCGGATCGTCGTCACCGATACGGTTCCGGCGCGGGCCGGCACACCGGCCAACGTCGAAATCGTCTCGTGCGCGGACCTCTTTGGGGATTCCGTGCAGAAGATCTTCACCGGCGAGTCGGTCAGCGAGGTCTTCGAAGGCCAGAACCAGGTGTTCTGACCAAATCTCAATCTCCCGAGGAGGACGTACGTGAGCATCAGGATCGGATACAAGGCTTCTGCCGAGCAGTTCGGCCCCCGTGAGCTGGTCGACTTCTCCGTCGAGGCGGAGGAGCGCGGGCTCGAGATCATCGCCGTGTCCGATCACTTCCAGCCTTGGCGCCACCACGGCGGTCACGCGCCCTCGGCGCCGACCTGGCTCGGCGCGGTCGGCGAGGCGACCCGGAGCGCGGCGATTGGCACGAGCGTGCTCACTCCCACCCTCAGATACCACCCGTCGATCGTCGCCCAAGCGTTCGGGACGCTTGGAATGCTGTTCCCGGGCCGGGTCTTCCTCGGCGTAGGCACCGGCGAGGCGATGAACGAGACACCCGCCACGGCACTCGAGTTCCCCGGACGCAAGGAGAGGCGGCTGCGACTCGCCGAGTCGATCGCGCTGATCCGACAGCTGTGGACCGAGGATCGGGTGGATTTCGAAGGCGACTACTACCGCACCTCTCGCGCCACCATCTACGACCGGCCCGAGGAGCCGGTGCCGATCTTCGTCGCCGCGTCCGGCCCGCTTGCCGCGAAACTGGCGGGACGGGTGGGCGATGGCTTCATCTGCACCAGCGGCAAGGACCCGGAGCTCTATAGGTCACTGCTCGCGAAAGTCGAAGAGGGGGCGGACGCCGCCGGGCGCAACCTGGCGCAGATTCGGCGGATGATCGAGATCAAGGTCTCCTACGATCGCGACGCCGAGGTCGCCCTGCGGGCATGCGACTGGTGGGCGGCCCTCGCCCTCGCCCCGGAGCAGAAAGAGGGGATCGACGATGCGATCGAGATGGAGCGGGTTGCTGACGAAAACGTGGAGCGGGCACATACTCGCTTCATAGTCTCCAGTGACCCGGAGGAGGTCGTCGACCGGATCCAGCCGTACATAGACCTCGGCTTCGAGGATCTCGTGCTGCATGGCCCGGGCGGCGATCAGCGGCGTTTTCTCGAGCATTTCTGCGAGGACGTGCTGCCGCTCTTGCAGGAGCGGGTGGCGCGGTCCGAGGCCGCTGCCGCCAGCGGCCCGAACGATTGATCACAGGGTCAGGCTGCCGCGTCGGCGTCCGGCGAGCGGCCGGCCCGCATCAGCAGCACCGGAACCGCGCTCGTCCGCAGGACCCGCTCGGAGACGGAGCCGATCAGCGCCCGGTGGACCCGGCCGTGACCGTGTGACCCCATCACGATCAGGTCGTGGCCGCCCTCCTCGGCGATGCGGAGGATGGTGGCGGCCGGGTCGCCGCTCTCCAGCCGGGAGGTGACGCCGACGTTGCGGGGAAGCGAATCGGTGGCCGCCCGGAGGATTTCCCTATGGACCCCGAGCAGGTCCGGCGCCGACACGGTGGTCCCCACCGGCTGCGCGGTGTGTGGTGCGACCGTGAGCAGGGTGATACGCGCGTTCTGGTCGCCGGCGAGCGCCGCGGCGTGGCGCAGGGCGGCGTCGGCGTCGGCAGAGCCGTCGTGAGCGACGAGGATGTTGCGGTACAGGGACATCGATCCGGGCAGGCTATTGCGCGGGCGCCCCATTCGCGGCGCTGGCCGCTGGCCACTTTGGGGGTAACGTCACCTGGCGATGTCATCGGTTGCTGACAGAGCCACCACCGCCCGCCGGCCCCGCGACGCGCGGGCGAGCCGCGCGACACAGCCCAGCACCGCCGGGGCGGTCTTCTTCGGGCTGACCCGATGATCGACGCGCTCGTCTCCGCGTGACCCACAGCGATGCCGACGAAGAGAAGCGCGGGAATCCTCCTCTTTCGCCGGGTCGCCGGTGAACCTGAGTTCCTGCTGATTCACCCAGGCGGTCCCTACTGGGCGAAGCGGGACCTCGGCGCCTGGTCGCTGCCCAAGGGTGAAATCGAGGACGGCGAGGAGCCGCGCCAGTGCGCGCTGCGCGAGCTGGCGGAGGAGCTGGGCGCTGCGCCGGCGCTCGCCGTCGACGACCTGGTCGCCCTCGGCTCGATTCGCCAGCGCGGTGGCAAGGTGGTCGAAGCCTGGGCGGCCGAGGGCGAATTCGACCCCCGCGCCCTCGAGAGCAACACATTCGCGCTCGAATGGCCGCCTCGCAGCGGCAACGAGCGCGAGTTCCCCGAGGTCGATCGGGCCGAGTGGTTCGACCCGGAGCAGGCGCGGCGGAAGATCCTTCCCCCGCAGGCCGAGTTCCTCGATCGCCTGCTCGAGCATCTCGATCAAGAAGTTCTCTGAGCGGACGTATACTCGCCACGGGATGGAAAACGGCTCCTCTCCGCGGCCCGCGAGCAATGTCGACCTCAGTCAGAACGGTCAGCGACCGCTCTCGGCGCGGTTGCTCGGCGTCGGCGTGCGTGGCGCTCGGACCGTGACCAAGGCGACCGGCATAGATCGCGCCGTGGAGGTTGCGGCCGAGGAGGCGATCGTCGCCGCGGTCGAAAGCGAAGCGGTCGAGCGGGCGGTGGCCCGAGTCCTGCAGGGGCCGGTGGTCGAAGAGGCGGTGCAGGGAGCGCTCGAGAGCGAGGCAGTGAAGAGGGCATTGCTGGAGGCGATGGACAGCGAGCTTGTCGATGAGGTCTGGCGTCGCCTGTTGGCCAGCGAGGAGGCTCAGCAGCTGGTCGAGCGGATCGCGGGGGCACCGGAGGTTCGGGCCGCGATCAGCGCCCAGGGAGTCGGCTTGCTCGAGGACATCGGTCGCACGATCGGCAAGGCGGCGCGAGGCTTAGACGACGCCTTCGAGCGGGTCGTCCGCAGGGTGGTCTTCCGCCCCCGCCGGCCGTTGCCGACCAGCCACGCCGGGATGGTCAGTCGGATCCTGGCGATGGTCGTCGACGGGGTCATCGTCAACCTCGGCTTCACCGCGGTGGCCGCCATCGCCGCCATAATCATCACGGCCTTCGGCGGCAACAGCAATGGTGTCTCCAGCTTGGCGATCGCCGTCGGCTCCACCGCCTGGCTGTCGATCGGCGCGATCTACCTGCTCAGCTTCTGGTCGCTGGCCGGGCAGACACCGGGGATGCGCTTCGTCGGGATCAGGCTGAGCGAGCGCCGGATCCGCCTCCGAAGGGCGTTCAGGCGCCTCATCGGCTTCGGCCTTTCGGTGATGACCTTCGGGGTCGGCTTCCTCGGCGTCGTCTTCGGCGAAATGCGCCGTGGCTGGGACGACCGCCTCTCCGACCTCGACGTCGTCTACGACGAGCGCCGCCCGGAGCCGGCGCCGTGGTCGACTACCGAGCCGCCGCCGTCCGTGCCGGCGGAGCCGGTCACCGAGCCCGCCGCGGGCGCAGCCGCTGCCGAGCCTGAGCCCGAGGCGCGTCCCCCGCAGGTCGTCTAGACCGGCGCTGCGGAGGGCCCGACGCCGCGAGGAAGGCCACGGCGTCGGGCATTCCCTCGTCCGGTGCTGCATCAGCCACCCCGCGCCGTCAAGCCCGCGCGCTCGCCACTTGGAATGATCTCTATCTCAGCACAGGGTCACGAGGCTACGCCCTCAGGCCCCTCCGCGAGCTTGTAGATGATGATGATCGAGAGCGCGAATATGGCCAGCGACCAGAACGGGTAGGCCGGGATCGCGAGCAGAGCCCCGATCGAGTTGAGGGCGGCGATGAAGATGCCGAACCAGCGGCCGAACTCCCCCCCCGCGAACAGCGAGAAGGCCGCGATCAGCTCGAGCACGCCGAGGATCAGGATGATCCAGCCCCAGGTGTGCAGGCCGCTGATGATGTAGGTCGCGTTGGCGGTGAAGAACTTCGAATCGCCGATCGCCGCGATGCCATAGATGATGTTCAGTACGCCCGCCACCAACAGCAGGATGCCGGCGAACACCCACCAACCGCTGAGCGTGGTTCCCTCGTTCATGCGTAACCTCCTCGTGACGTTGAACAAACGGGACCACATGAACATACGCCGAACCGGCGACGCCGGAAGGAAATCCTTCGTGGACTCCTGTGTCGCTAGGAGACCAGCTTCAGGACCCTGAAGGCGCGCCTGCCGCGCGGGGTCTCGACCTCGACGGAGGCGCCGACCCGCGCGTCCATCAGGGCGCGGCCGATCGGCGACTCGGCGGAGAGGCGACCCTCGACGAGGTTCGCCTCGGTCGAACCCACCAGGGTCCAGACGTTCGTCGTGCCACTGGACTCGTCGACGACTTCGGCGCTGCGCCCGAAGGCAAAGCTATCGGCATCGGCGTCGACCTCGACTACAACCGCGTTTCGCAGCCGCTCCTGGAGCCTCTTGATCCGGGTCTCCAGATGCGCCTGGTCCTCTTTGGCGATGTGGTAGTCGGCGTTCTCCTTGAGGTCGCCGAGCTCGCGCGCCGCCTTGATCCGCGCCGCCATCTCGTGCCGCGCCGAACCTTCCAGCTGCTCCAGCTCGGCTTTCAGTTCCTCTATGCCCGCGGCGGTGATCGGCTCGCCGCTCAACTCTGGCGCCGTCATCCGGCCAGCCTGCCAGAAACGGGCCGCCGATGAGGCCTCGGGGTGCCAGAGCGGCCCGGCCCGCGTCGGATCAGCGGTTGGGGCGGGGAAGGCCGTCGCCGAGGATGAGGCGGGCTCGGTAGAAGAGCGCCTCGTCGGCCACGGCCTGTCCGGAGTCGCGGTTGGCGGCGCGGCTGGTCCGGTTCTGGCCGGTTCCGGCCGGGCTGTCGTCCCGGACCAGACCGGTGATCCGGCCGCGTGAGACGAAGGTCGTGGTGCGTACCCGTTTACCCATTCCCTGCTCCTTTCACGAGTTTCTTTAGTAATTAACTCAAGAATATAGCGCCTGCGGACACGCGTTCGTCGTTCGCATCCCCACGGGCCGGCAAGCGACGAACGGGTGGCATGGCGAGTGGGGCGGGGCGCCACCCGGCAGAAGGGCGCCCCGCCCGTCGCCCCTTCAGACGGCCGCAGAGACCTCTGCGTCGCCGCCGTCCCTGCCCCCTCGGGGAGTCGAGGCCCGATTGGATTCGCCGCTCCCGCATAGACTCCGAGCGGGATGAGCGCCGACGCTGTACGGACGCCGGAGGAGCTGCTGGAGGGGTTACCCGACTACCCCTTCGTCTCCCGCTACCGGGAGGTCGAAGGGCTCAGGCTCGCCCACCTCGACGAGGGGGAGGGCAGGCCGGTCGTCTTCTTCCACGGCGAGCCGACCTGGTCGTTCCTCTGGCGCAAGGTGATTCCACCCGTGCGTGACGCCGGTTTTCGCTGCATCGCTCCGGACTACGCGGGCTTCGGCCGCTCCGACAAGCCGACCGACCTCGGCTGGTACACCTACGACCGGCACGTCGAGCTGATGGCGATGCTGCTCGAGGAACTGGACCTTCGCGACGCCACCGTCGTCGTCCACGACTGGGGCGGGCCGATCGGACTGAGACTGGCGGTCGAGCACCCCGACCGCGTCTCCAGGATCGTGATCATGGAGACAGGGCCCTTCACCGGTCACCAGCGGATGAGCGACGCCTGGTTCGCCTTCAGGGACTTCGTTCGCGACAACGAGGACGTCCCGATCGGGACGCTGATCCGAGGCGGCTGCAAGGAGGACCCGGGCGACGACGTGATCGCCGCCTATGACGCTCCATACACCGACCCGTCCTCCAAGGCGGGCGCCCGCGCCTTCCCGCTGATCCTGCCGACGACGCCGGAGGCCCTCGGCGCCGCCGAGGGCAAACGGGTGGCCGACGGATCTGCGCGCCGACGAGCGGCCCTCGCTGGTCCTATGGGCCGATTCGGACCCGATCCTGCCCTTCCACGTCGGCGAGCGCGTCTCCCGCGAGCTCGAGCTGACCCCGCCGCGGCCGATCGCGGATGCCTCTCACTTCCTCCAGGAGGACGCCGGCCCCGAGATCGGCGCGATCATCGCCGAGTGGCTCGGCTGATCAGCTCGGCCATCTCCGCGTGCGAGCGTTGCAGCAGCAGTTGGACGCGCCGCGGCGGGCCGCTCTCCTCGACCCAGGTGACCGTTCCGGGCCAGTAGGCGCTGGGCGGCGTCGCCGGGTGGTGGAAGGCCGAGGCGAAGACCCAGCTGCCGCTGTTGTGGAGGTGGCCGCCGCCCGGCAGCGGCCACTCGGCTTCGCCCTCGATCGGGCCGCCGCGGTGAGTGTGGCCGGTGATGACGTGGCCGCCATCGACCTCGAGGCGCCGTGCCATCTCCGCCGCGGCCTCGACGCCGCGGCGGAAGATCGCCGCCGCCGAGACGTCGGCCTCGAAGCTCGAGCGCAGAAGCCGGTTGATCGCCCAGATCCCGGCCGGGAAGCTCGCCCGTACCGCCCGCCCGGCGAGCCTGCGCCCGCGCCCGGCGCCGATCTCCTTCCCGGCGAGGATCTCCCAGGCGGCCTCCGAGGAGGCGCCGCGCTTGTGGGGGAACCGCACCGGCCTCGTCTGGGCCACCCCGTAGGCGAATCCGTAGAGCGGTCGCAGGACCCGCTCGTAGTCACCGGCCCTCGCGGGGCTGGGCAACGGGCCGGAGATCCGGATCAGCGCCGCCGCGGCGACGCACTCCGCCCGCGGCAGGGCCAGGTGGGCGTCCATGTAGTGGCCGTGGGTCGCGTAGACGTCGTCGCGCAGCCAGATTCCCGGGTAGGCGATGCGCAGGTGGGCGGGCCCGAGCCAGGCGTCGATCTGGGAGGTCGGGCCGGGGGAGGGGGGGTGGGTGTGCTCCAGGCCCAGTCCAGCTCCCCCGGAGAGCGAGAGGTCGTCGAGCAGCGGCTCGGCGAAACGGTGATCGTGGTTGCCGGGCACGATCGTCACCTCGCGCTCGCCGAGGGCCGATCCCAGCTCCTCGAAGAAGGGACGGGCCGCATCGAGGGCGGGACCGACCGGCAGGTCGCGCAGCTCGACCACGTCGCCGAGCAGGACGACGCGGTCGGCGCCGGCTATCTCCTCCAGCAGGATCGCGCGGGTGGCGGCGTCGCGGAGTACGTCCTCGCCGCTGGAGACGCCGAGGTGCAGGTCGGAGATGATCGCGATCCGCATTCATCCCTTTTACTCGACGGGGCACTCTCGTCCCACTCCGGGTGACAGAGACGCCCGCGCGAGCCTGGCTGCGCAGCCAGGCTGGGTAGGATCCTCGGATGCACGTATTCGCCGAGGAAAGGACGGCGCCCGCCAACGGGATCGAGCTGGCCTACCAGGAGATGGGCGATCACTCCGGCGAGCCGTTGTTGCTGGTGATGGGCCTGGCCACGCAGATGATCGCCTGGGACGAGGGCTTCTGTTCGCTGCTCGTCGATCGCGGCTTCCGGGTCGTCCGCTTCGACAACCGCGACATCGGGCGCTCGACCAAGATCAAGTCGGCCGGCGTGCCGAGACGCCTCGACATGCTGGCTGGCCGCCGCGCGACCGCGCCCTACCTGCTCAGGGACATGGCCCGCGACACGGCGGGCCTGATGGATCACCTCGGCATCGACTCGGCCCACCTGGTCGGCGCTTCGATGGGCGGGATGATCGTCCAGACCGCGGCGATCGAGCACGCGGAGCGGGTGCGCTCGATGGTCTCGATCATGTCGACCACCGGTAGCCGCTGGACCGGGCTCCCGAGCCTGAAAGCGTTCGGCGTCCTCTTCGGCAGCCCGCCCATGGGCCGCGAGCAGGTCATCGAGCGAGCCGTCAAGACGTTCGAGGTGATCGGCTCGCCGGGCTACCCCTTCGACGAGGACAATCTGCGCGAGCTCGCCGACCGCTCCTACGATCGCGGCCACAGCGCCGCCGGGGTTGCCCGCCAGCTGCACGCGATCACCGCCTCCGGCGATCGCACCCGCGCCCTCCACAGCGTCCGCGTCCCGACTGCGGTCATCCACGGTAAGAGCGACCCGCTGGTCCGCCCCTCGGGCGGCCGCGCCACGGCTCGGGCCATCCCCGGCGCCCGCCTGAAGCTGATCGACGGCATGGGCCACGACCTGCCCCGCGAGCTCTGGCCGACCTTCGCCGAGGAGATCGCCTCCAACGCCGCCCGCGCCGGCGAGGGCGCCTCCGCCAAGCAGCCGGCCTGAGCGCCCCGCGCCCAGCCCGACCGCTCGGGCGATGCGGCTGAGAGGAGTCGAACCTCCACGGAGTTTCCTCCACACGGACCTGAACCGTGCGCGTCTACCAGTTCCGCCACAGCCGCGGGAGCAGGCAATTTACCGGTTGCGCGCCCCGCGCCCGGCCCCGCCCCGCAAAGCAACCCCAATCCGCCGCCCGCTAGAATCGCGATCCCTCGCCGCTATCGTCTAGGGGACTAGGACGCCGGATTCTCAGTCCGGAAACCGGGGTTCGAATCCCCGTAGCGGTATCAGACAAATACCCCGCAAATGCGGGGTTTTTGTTGGCTCAAGCCGTTTGAACTGCCGCTCTGTGTCCCAGAACGTGTCCCGAGATCGTGCTAGAAACTTGGGACACGTCTTTTCGCTCTGCGAGGCAATTCGCCTCCGGCATGGACAGGAGAGGAGGGCGATGCAACGACAAGCGGCAAGAGCGGTTACCGGTCACGTCTTCAAGGTCGAGCGAAAGCGCGGCCCCCAGTGGTACGCGAAGTACCGCCTGCCCGACGGTCGCCAGGTGCAACGGCGGATCGGCCCGCACTGGACCGACCGCAAGCGCCAGCCGCCGGCCGGCTACTTCACGAAAGCGACCGCGCGGGCCTGGCTCGACGAGACCTTGGCGAAGGCGCGGCGCGGCGAGCTGCCGGGAATGGTCCGCACGGGCGCGACCTTTTCCGTCGCCTGCGACGACTGGCTCGCCTACAAGCGCGAGCGCAAGATCAAGCTCTCGACCCAGATTGACTACGAGCACATGGTCGACCGGATGAAGAAGGTCTTCGGCGAGAAGTTCGGCCAGAAGCTCCGCCTGGAGGACGTGACGCCCGAGACGGTGGAGGGCTTTCGCGATGCCCTGATCGAGGAAAGACTCTCGGACCGGACCGTCAACAAGTACCTGACCGTCCTCCACGGCATCTTCGTCTGGGCGCAGCGCCGTTACAAGCTGCCATCGAATCCCGTCGCCAACGTTGAGCGCCGCCCGAATCGAAAGCGCGGCAACATCGACGTCTTCTCCCGCGAGGAGGTCCTGGCGCTGGTCCGCGCCGCCGCTTCCGAACAGGACGGCACGATTTATCTGACCGCCGCCTTCACCGGCCTTCGCCTCGGCGAGCTGCTCGCCCTCCGCTGGCGCGACGTGGACTTTGCCAACAGCGCGATCCACGTCCGCCAGAACTTCACCAACGGCCGCGTCGATACGCCGAAGAGCGGCCAGGAGCGAACGGTGCCGATGGCCGATGAGGTCGCAAAGGCGCTCGCCAAGTCGAGCAAGCGCCAGAACCACACGACGGACGACGATCTCGTCTTCTGCGGCGCCCACGGCGGTCACCTCGCCGGCCACAAGCTCCGCGACCGCTACAAGGCCGCCCTGAAGAAGGCCGGCCTACGCGAGCTGCGCTTCCACGACCTCCGCCACACCTTCGGCTCCCACGCGATCCGCACCGCCGACTCCCGCGAGGTCATGGAGTGGATGGGCCACCAAGACCTCGCCACGACCCAGCGATATCTCCAGTTCAAGCCCCGCCAGGACGCCGCTCGGCGAATTTCAGCTGCGTTCGATCCGGTGCGAAGTCGGAGCTAGTGGCTGACGAAATCTGTCCGCTGCCTGCAATAGACCGAGCAGTGAGGGCTGGTTTACTGCCCCATTACGTCGGTGCTGGTCAAATGAGCGAGGATCTGTAGCGAGCGAAAGAACGGCTCCGGGGTCGCCTTCGTCCCCTGCCGCGCTTTCTCGACCAACAGCGCGACTCGCTTCGAGTACTCCCCGTTGACGATGAAGGCGATACTGGCGTTTCCACGTCCGAGGTCTTGCTCGATGAGCTCGAAGCCTGCCATCAAGGACGGACCCGCTCTCGGCGACCACCACTCAAAGCGCTTCTCTTGCTCGGGGAACATGCGATGGCTGAAGGCGAGCGCCCGTTCGACCTTCTGACGGACCTTGGCCAACGTGCCGGCCGCTCCGCCGCTTCCGTAAAGCAGCCCGTCGAGATGCGTTGCCACCTCACATAGCCAAACTCGCTGTTGCTCGACTTGGAAGCCGATCACGTCGATCTCCCCCTGACCCTCGGTCTGGGTGCCGTAGACGACAAAGTCGCATTGCTCCCCATAACGCAGGTATGCCCCCACGAGGCTCTCTCCCATGTCGAGCGGACGGGCCACAACTATTTCCTCGGGGCCGATACCTCGGCGAATCTGCACAGCGCGTTGACAAGCCGCATCTGCTCGATCGAAGTTGCGTGGATATCGAGCAGCCGCGGACTGCAGACGAGCACCGCGAGGCAGCGCGCGCGTGAGATGGCGACGTTGAGGCGGTTGCGGCTGAAGAGGAACTCGACATTTCTGGGAATCTCCTCTCCGCTGGAGGTCGCCATCGAGAAAAAGGCGATCTGCGCCTGCTGGCCCTGGAACTTGTCGACCGTGCCGACGCGAACCCCGCCGGGAAGACGTTCCTGCAGACAGCGAACCTGGGCGTTGTAGGGGGCGAGGACGAGGATGTCCTCGGGCTGCAGGACATGCTCGTCGCCGTCTGAGTCGGTGTAGATGGCGCCGGCGAGAAGCGGCGCGATCGCCTCGACGATGCGATCTGCCTCCTCAGGCGAGGATTGGGAGTGACCCTCGTGCTCAACCGGCAGCCAGCGCAAGCCCGTGCCAGTGAGGTCGCCAGTGGCATCGACTCGCTGGCGCTCGCGGCCCGGCGCCGAGCGCAGACGCCCGTCGTACATCAGGTCCGAGACGAATTCGCAGACGTCAGGGTGCAGGCGGTAGGTCTTCTCGAGGAAGATGCCGTGCGCGGCGTCGACGGTCTGGGATTCGCCCAGCAGGTGCTCCAGCACCGAGAGGGAGGAGCCCTCGGGGTGGGCCGCCTGGGCGACCTGCGGGAGCTGCTGCGGGTCGCCGAGAAGGATGACATTGTGGGCAGAGGTCGCCAGGGCGAGTGCGTCGGCGAGCGAGACCTGGCCCGCCTCGTCGATGAACAGGTAGTCGAGCGGCTCGGTGTCCTCGCGGCAGTAGTGCCACGCGGTACCCGCGGTGAGCCTCGTCGCCGGATCATTGAGCGCGGCGTTGTCGTCGACGGAGTCGATGAGCCCGTGTTTGGACTCGAACCGGGAGTCCGGATTGTCAGAGCTCTTCTTCAGGCCCTTGAACTCGACGCCTTGCTCGTGGGCGACGTCCTCGATCTCCTCTAGCAGGTTGTGGATGACCTTGTGACTCGTCGAGGTGACACCGACGCGCTGACCACGCTCGATCAGGTCAACCACCAGGCGGGCTCCGGTGTAGGTCTTTCCCGACCCCGGCGGGCCCTGGATGAATAGGTGACTGCCGTCAAGCGAGGCGACGATCTCCTTAAGCTCGTCGATCTCCATCTCAGCATGGTCGATGTCGGCGCCGGACTGGCGATCGGACAAGCGCGGCGGATCGCCGCGCAGAAGCCGGCGGGCGGCTGCATGGCGATCGGCGGCATTGGGGGCTCCGGGTGCGTCGCCCACCGTCGCGGCGAGGCGTCGCAGCGCGGCCTGCTGCTCCGGGGTGGAGTAAGGGCGGCCGGGAATCAAGGCCGCCGGGAACCTTCGTTGCTGCAACTTCGGTCCGCGCTTCAGCTCCAGCCAGCCTTGCTCCAGGTCCATCGCGACGATCGCGCCGGGGTTGCCGCCGTCGGCCGGGTCGATGGCGTCCGAGCCGGCTCCCATCTTGGTCTCCTGCGGCGGGAACGTGAGGCGCTCCACCAGGGACTTCTTCTCCTGCCTTGGCGGCGAAGAGCCGTCATGGACGAGCATCGAGATGCAGTCGGCGTCTTCCTTCAGGGCATCCGGCGTCGCCTCCATGCGATCGAACAGAGCCCACCACACTGGTCGCGCCTCACGGTGGTGGTACTCGAGCAGCTGGGCCATCCGGAAGCGGGCCTGCTGGTTGATATCCCAGTTGTCCAGATCATCTGGCAGACCCGCCAAGAGGGACTCGATCAGGGCTTCGTTCTCCTCCTGGAGCGCCAACGCTTTCTCGCTGCGCTCCTTTAGCTCAGGCTCGAACCACTGAATCCATCGCGCCTCATCCCAGCCGTCGAACTGCTTCTCGGCCTCTGCGCGCAGCTTCAGCAACCAGTCGCGCAGCTTGAGCGTCGAGATGCAGTCGTCGCGGTTGTAGTCGGCGATCTCCTGGAGGATCTTCGGGTCGTCCTCCTCCAGCCAGCGCTCGAACATGACGACGGAATCGCCGCCGTCGGTCACCGCCGTGTCGCGCTGATCCATGTAGAAGGCCTCGACCTTCTTGATCGAGTAGCTGGGCTGGGAGATCAGCATCGCCTCGCGAACGACCTTGTAGAGGTCGACGAAGACTTCGTCGCGCAGCAGCTGATCGAGCTCCTCCTCGCGGGTGCCGTGGGCGCCGGCGATCCGCTTCAGCGCGGTCACCTCGTAGTGGTTGTAGTGGTAGATGTGGAGGTCGGGGAACCTCTCGCGGCGCTCGGTGGCGAAGTCGACGAACTCCTCCAGCGCCCGCTTCTCCTCCGCGCGATCACGGCCCCAAATCGCCGTGAACTCAGGCTCCTCGCCGTCCGCGGTGACGAAGCCGAAGAGATACTCCAGGCCCCCGTCGTCGAAGAGCGGGTCGCCCTCCATGTCGAAGAAGACGTCGCCCTCCGAGGGCCGTGGCATCCGCGCGAACCCCCTGGCCTCCTGCGGCGTGCGCAGCTCATAGCTGTTCTCGCCGCTCTCGCGAGCCGAGAACTGGAGGCTTGCCTGTTCGTGGAGACGAGCTAGTACCTCGGGGTCGATTCCTCGAACCGTCAGGTGCTCGGCGCTGCCAAGTGCGGCGAGGGTCTCGACCCCGGCCGCGGTGAGCAGTTCCCGCTGGCGGGCGCTGATGTTCGCGACGAGGCTGAGGTGATCATCGGCCTCCCGCCTCTCGTCGCACACGGCTCGCCAGCGACAGATTTCGCAATGCGCGACGGGCTCGGGATAGGTGCGCCGCTCGTCGTCCGGAAGCGCGGCCAGAAACGCACCCCGGACTCGGCGGAAGTAGGCGGAGAACTCAGCGAGGCGAAAGGTGCGCCGCTCCCCGTTGCCGAGGATGACGTGAATTCGCTCGGGCTCCACACCCTGCATTGCGGCGAGCAGCTCGCTGTAGAAGCAAAGCTGCAGGACGAAGTAGGGCTTGGCGCGTCGGGCGAGCTTGGTGTCGGCGACCTCGTAGCTGAACTCGCCAAGCTGCGATGGGCGGTCTACACGGAAGAGGAAATCGGCGTGACCACGCAATCCGCTCCGGAAGAAGCTCGCCTGGTAGACGACCTCGGCGCCGCTTTGCAGCGCCTCCTCAGTGCGAGCGACGGCGTCGAACAGGGCGGCACGCGAACCATCGCTCTCGGGAATCTGGGCTACCTGCCGCCCGTCGGCCTTCAAGGCCTCCAGGTACCTCAGCTCGAACTCGTCGCCCTTGCGGGCGAGTAGCTGGGCGTCTGCGCCTCGCTCCGGGCCCGCCTCCAGCTCGCCACGCACATGGGCCAGGTCGAGGGTCGTCAGGTGGGGACAGGCAAGGAAGTTGTTGAGGTCGCTTGCCGACAGGATCAGCTGTTCATCGAGCAGCTGCATCGGCTATGAGCGCAGTCTGATCCTGCGCTCGTCCGAGTCGTACTCGTAACTCTGAATACTCTCGGACTGGATCAGGGCAATCGCCTCGTTGATAGCGGGCAGTGGAACATCGAACCACTCGTTGGCCTCAGCGATGATCTGGCCGTTCTGCTCGAACCAGGTGTCGAGGCGAGCAGAAGCGAAGAAGCTGTGCAGGATCGCCTCGACCGGCTGAGCGGCCACGGCGGGGAGAGAGTAGGACGCGACAGTCTCGACCGGAGCCCCCAGGAACGTCGTGTCGCCCTCTGCGCCAGCGGTTCGGTGCTCTACAGCCTGCGTGGTGAAGCCGATCTTGTGGACGTCTCCGAACTCAGCGAGTTGCGGGTCCTCGGAGAGCGAGCGCAGGACGTAGATGTGGCCCATGCTGGTCTCCGCCTCCAAGCCCATGCGCTGCAGCGTCACCTCGCTGGGCTCGGTGACGCGGCGACCGTCCTTATAGAGATTGCTGGCGAGCGACTGCATCAACAGGTTGGATTCGGTGCCGTTCTCGAAGATGCAGCGGGTGCGCGCGTTGGCCTTGCGGATCTGGTCAAGCTCCAACTCCCCCATCTCAGCGACGTAGAGCAGGACTCCGTTGAGGACAAAAAACTTGCCGGTCTCGATCTCGCTCGGATTGCGAAAAGGGAGCAGCTTGCGCTGCCCGGCACGCAATCCCGCGTGGCAGTCCCTGAACAGCTCTTCATAGCGATCAAAGTCCTCCGCAGGACGACGCCGGGCGATTTCCTCGGGCATCGTCTGGGTCTTGGGAACGTGCTTGAGGTCGAAGATGTCTCCGGCGCCGTCCAGTAGGCCGAACGGGTCGGCGGCCCGGGCCTCATCGACCGTCTCCGGGGGCGTATCGGGGATCACCACCGGCTCTGGCTCGGGCGGGGCCTCCCCGAGCAGACCGAGGTCGTCGGCGCCTCGCAACGCGGCTGCCTGGTCCTCGTTCGCGCGGATCGCCTTCAGCCGCATGGCCAGCTTCGCCTCCGTCATGTCGGTTGGCGTTCGCTCCGGCTCCCTGCCGTTTGCCCGCGTGAACTCGGCGATCTCCTGGAAAGCAGCCAGCAGTCGATCATCGGCGGTCACCGGCGCGCGCTTGGGGGCGGGCTTGAGCAGGCCGTACTCATCCTCCGCGAGCATTTGCAGAAGCGTCTCGCGGTCCAGGGTCATTGCGGCTGGACGTTCTGCTCACGGACCTCGCGCTGCATGTAGAGCAGCGCCTCGGCCATGCGGCGCTCCAGCGGATCATGCGAGCGGACGTCCGGACGCTGGCCGCCGTGTTCCTTCACGAACAGGTTGATCTTCGGCCAGAGGAGCTTGGCCTCTTCCCCGGTGATGGCCAGGCGGGTCGTGTCGATCGCGTCCTGGATCACCTTCAGCACCTGTTTGGTGACGCTCTTGGAGAGGATCTCGAACGCCTTCTGGAAGGGGTTCACCTGGTCGATCAGGTCGATGTGCAACTCGTTGATGTTGACGAACTTGCCAGCCATCAGAACGAACTTCCTGTCACCAACCTCCTTGATTTCGCCGTTCTTCACGACAGAGTCGACGACGACGTGCTGGCGGACCTCCTCGACCTCAGCCTCGTCGAGGCTCGGGTAAACCTCGCGGATGATCTTTGGGATCAGCACCTTGTTCATGACCTCTGGATCGATGTTGCCCGGCATCGCCTTCAGCATCTGCTGGTCCTGAAGGATCTTGGCCTTTAGGTCGTTGATGTCCGCCTCGACGATGTTCTTCACCCGCTCGGTCGAGGGCTCCTTGAAGCCGCCAATCTTGAGCTCACCGGGCGAGGGAGGCGTCTCGTCGCCGGTGCGCCGAGGCTTGAAGTTGAAGTTGGGCGCAAGCACCTGCTCCATCAGCAGAGAGGCGGTAATCGCCTTCAGCATGTTGTTGACCGCGACCTTTACCTCTTCATCCTCGGCGTCGGGCTGGGCGATCAGATTGGTGAACTGGGCGTGGACCTTGTTGGGCGAGTCACGGGTCGCGCGGCCGATGATCTGGATGATCTCCGTCAAGGACCCTCGGTAACCGATCGTCAGCGCGTGCTCGCACCAAGGCCAGTCAAAGCCCTCCTTCGCCATGCCCAACGCGACGATCAGATCGATGTCGTCGGCCTCCTCGATCCGGCGCAGGTAGCCAACGATCTTGTCGCGCTCGCGGGGATTGTCGTTGACGAGGTCGGCGACCCTGATCAGCTTGCCGTCACCACTGCGTTCGATGGTGATGACGCCGGTTTCGGGATCTTGGCCGACGATCTTGCCGATGCTGTCGAGGATCGAGTCGACCTCGGCGACCTTGTCCTTCAGCGACTCACCCGACCCGACGTGTGGGATGTGCAGGATCGTCTTGCGGTCAGTGTCCAGAACTTCGTGGACGGCATCGGTGTAGCGGCCCTGGTAGAAGTGATAGCCGATACCGAGGCTCTTGAGATAGGTGTATCCGTTGAGCTGCTCGTAGTAGTTGTAGGTGATCTTGGTGAACTTCTCCTCGTCCTCAGGCAGGAGGACGGGGGTGGCGTCGCCGCGAAAGTAGGAGCCGGTCATGGCGACGACGTGCGCGTCGGTGTTGCGCATCACCGACCGAAGCAGCGCGCCGAGACGGCTGTTCTCATCGGAGGAGACGTGGTGGAACTCGTCGATGGCGAGCAGCGTGCCGTTCAGCGTCTCCTCGTCGATGGCGTCGTGGGCAGAGCGGAGCGTCGAGTGCGTGCAGACGAGCGTCGTATCTGTGCTGGCGAGGAAGTCGATGACCGACTGGACCTTGCCTTGGTCCGAGCCAGGCAGGCAGAGGTTGTTCCGCCCCTCCACATCCCAATCGGCGAAGAAGCCGTGGTCGGTCAGTTTGGTGCTCGCAAACGACGCTCCGATCGACCGCTCTGGCACGGCAACGATTACCTTCTTCAACCCCTGGTTGAAGAGCTTGTCAAGCGCAAGGAACATCAACGCCCGCGACTTTCCGGATGCCGGAGGCGCTTTCAATAGAAGGTATTGGCTGGCGCGGGCGGCGAATGCTTTGCGCTGCATGTCCCGCATCCCGAGCGAGTCGGTCTTGGTGCTCTCGCCGGTCTGCGCGTAGGCGACATCTACGAGGTTAGGCATCCGATGTCTCCAACGCTGCAGTAGAACCAGACTCGGCCGTGGTGGCGGCCTCATACATATTGAACAAGATCTCTAGGCGCTCATCATCTGATTGGAATGGCCGCTTTCGGTAAATCTGATCGACCGCCGCATCCAAGAACTCGTGAACTTCACGCAGATCGTCTGGCATCTTCTCCGGGTCGTACAACTGTGCCAGCGTTTTGTCCGAGTGCCGCTCTCGGATCGCAAGCACCTCGAACGCCCGGTCTGAGAGCAGGTTCCGGGATTTGTCCGGCATCGGAGGGACCGGGAAAGTGTTGTAACAGAGCTTTCCTGAGTAGCTGTACCGCGTCTCCAGGCGCCCACCCACTGATCGGACCCAAGCCATGTGCATTCGCGAGTGCAACAACCCAAACAACCACGGGTCTGCCTCGTAGACCACATAGAGCCGGTTGGACGCAACGCTCGACGACGTCAGATATCCAAGGGGTATGTAGTCGCGCTTCTCCGACGAAACGGCTGGGATTACCACCGCATCACCGTCTCTGTGCACCCGATAGTCAAAGCGATGCGGCGAGCCAGCTACGGCTGCTGCGGACCGGCCGCGCTTTCCACGAGCATCGCGAACAAGGTTCAACCGCCGCGCGATCTCAGGGATAGACGCGGCACGACTGGCGTCGCCATCTGGGATCCACAAGCAGTACCTCTCAACGCCGTCGATCAGCTCACTTGATCCAACGTAGCGCTTTATAAAGGGCGCCGATGCTGGCGCCGCTCTGAGAAGCTCTTCTCGCTCCTCAGGAGAGAGAAGAAGATGCCCCCCATCGTTTGGCCGGCTCCCCTGAGTGATCGGTGGGAAGGCACCGCACAGCGGGCGTGGACGAGCGAAGACAATAGTCTCGCGTGCAGACGGCGCAAGGTAAGCGTTGATGTGGTCAACCAATCGGCGACCCTCGCCGACATAGAGAGCACGTGGCTGAGGAGCCGGCTTGCGAGCAAGGCCTACAACGACACAAGCCACACCCGCATTCCCTTTCGCGCTGTTGCTCCACTTGAAGGACTCGTGTGCGAACGCGATCTCGACGTCGTATTCGAAGACGCTCGGCCACAACAATCCAACGTGGTTGCCCTGACAGACTGAGTTGGTTGAAACGAACCCGAGTTTGGCGTCTGTTGCGTGAACATACTCAGCACCCTTGACGAACCAGATTGAGATGTAGTCCAGATTGCCGGAGTATCGCTCTGGCCCAAGGGCCTCCGCGAGGTCAGCCTTGTTCTCCGATGACTGCATCTTTCCGCCGCGATATGGGGGATTACCGAAGACGAAAACCTCGTGATCCGCGGCGGGGCAAACCTCCTCCCATCGAGTAAGGGCGGCATTGGCGCACACAACGTGTCCCGTGTCTCGTAGCGGGATCAGTCGGATGTCCGCGCCGAAAAGCTCCTTGAACTCGACGTTCATCTGGTGCTTGGCGAGCCAGAGAGACAGGATCGCGATCTCGTGGGCGAAGTCGTCGATCTCGATCCCGAAATAGTTCTCCAGCTTGATCTTGGAGTCCTGAAACAAGGTGAGCGGCGCCTGCGGATCGACCTCCTGAAGACGCTGGAGGATGCGGTGCTCCAACTCGCGCAGTTTCTTGTAGGCGATCACGAGGAAGTTCCCGGAGCCGCAGGCCGGGTCGAAGCACTTGATCGAGGCGATGCGATCATGCAGCCGGTTCAGCTTGGCCTTGGTGTCCGCGGCGTCAAAGGCGGACTGCAACTCGTCCAAGAACAGTGGCCGGATCACCTTCATGATGTTCTCGACCGACGTGTAGTGCATCCCCAGGCTCTCGCGCTGGCCGGGATGGACGACCGCCTGCATCATCGATCCGAAGATGTCTGGATTGATCTGCGACCAGTCCAGAGTCCCGCAATCGAGGACGAGAGCCCGCGCTTTGGCAGTGAACCTCGGTGCGCTTGAGTGACGCTCGAAGAGTTTGCCGTTCACGAAGCCAAACCCGAGTAGGTGCGACGGATAGCCAATCCGTTTGCTCTCTTCGGTATTCAGCACGTCGAAGACTTGGTCGAGGAGTTCGTGAAGGTCTTTGCCATCTTCGAGACTCAGGGACCCGATTGCGTTGGTGAAACGGCCCTTCTCAAAGACTCCCGTGTCCTCGGCGAAGAAGCAGAACAGCAGTCGCGAGAAGAAGACATTCAGATCATGAATCTGATCCTCGGTTTCGACCGCGTTGTGCTTGACGATCTCGTCGTAAAGCTTCGCCATCTTCTCGGCGGCTTTGACGTCGGCCAAGTTCTGGTTCTCGATCTGGGTCTTCTCGATCCTGGCCCACGGCAAGAAGAAGGCCGCGTGGTTTTGGAGCTCCTCCACCTCGGTATCGAGAGCGTCGCCGGTTTTCAGGTCCGCAGCAACGAGCTTCGACCGATTGCGAGCGATCACGAAGCGTGGCCGCTCGCGCCGAACCCGCTCCTCGGCCTTGGCCGCGTCGACCAAGGCATACAGCTGCTCGTCAGGGCAGTCGAGCGACCGGAAGTAAACCTTCTCCCTCCACAGGTACTCGCCCTCCCGCTCCGACCTGTTGTAGGAGGACCCGGTACGGAGGCGGAGGCGGGTGATAGACGCTTTGGGGATGCCGTAGGCGCGCAGCAACTCGAAGAGGATCTCGTCCCCCTCAAGAGCCTTCACCGCCGCGACTCGCTCTTCGATCTCTCGGAGGGTCATATGGATCGACGTGCGCTCACTGGGCGATGGCAGTCTATGCGGCGTCGACCACGGCCGGAGGGCTTGGTACAAGATTCCTAATGGCCCAACCAGCAACGCAGATAGATCTTTTCGCCTGGGCTGAAGAGCTGGAGCGGGAGCAGAATCGGATCGCCAAGGCGAACCGCGCGCGCTCTGAGCGTCGTGGGTTCCTCGTTTTCGCTACCGATCCAGAGGTCAGCCCCGACTCGCCGGACTATCGCCGCGTCTATGCGACCGAGGAGAAGACTCCCGCCCGAGCGATCCGCAAGATCAGGCCGCTCGTGCCCGATCGCCGCCTTCGGGCCTATCTAGCGACCGGCCAGTACCGCCACGAGCTGGCCAACGCCCGTTGGGTGGCGTAGGTACCTAACTCAAGCCGGCTGGACCTCGCCGTTAGCAGCCGACGCTGTGCTCGTTGACCCAGCGGGCCAGGTCGATCCGGGTGAACCTGAGCCCACGCTGCCCGACCTTCACATGCGGCAGCCCCCGCGAGCGCACCAGCTCGTAGAGGGTGCTGCGCGGCACATGGAGCAGCTTGGCCGCCTCGCGGGCGTCGAGCAGCGGCTCGGTGAGTAGATCGGTCTCGGGCATCTCCTACCCCTGTTGTCCCTCGAGAGCGGATCTTGCATCGGCCTACGCGGACCGCCCAGGTGGCCGAAGCTTTGAGCTCGCTCCGAAAACTTCCACGATCCGGTTGAACGAGTCTTCGCCAAGAGTTCCGGGGCTGATCGCGCCGACCCGAGGGTTGCCGGAGAACACGACATCCGCCTTGAGTAGCTCCGGGACCGCGACGGTCCAACTCCGCCTTCCCCGGAGCACCACGATTGTTGCTCCTCGCTCTATTGCCGCTCTGACGAGACCGAACGAGTAGCGCTGGGATGGAAGGGTCACCGGGACGGTCCGATAGGAGATCGAGTGATAGGGCAGGAACTCGATCGACAGGACATCGTCGGCGAGCGAGCTGATTGGACGTTCGGCAGAAGTGGCGATTGCTCCAAGGCACGTCTTCCACCAACTGCCGTCGCCCGAAACGAACTCCTCCCGGAGCGGCGGGAATGGCGTGCCGTGATCGGACGTCAGGTCATCTCGCAATGCCCGGGCGTAAGGGCCGTCGGTCCATCCCCTTTTCCCTGGGTTTAGGGCCAAGATCACCAGGCGAGCGTCCCGTGGTCCGAGAAAGGGTTGGGGGAGAACCGCCGTGTTGAGGCGATACTTGGGGTCAACGTCGCGGTTGAATGCGTCGACGTGCGGCCGATCCTCCGGGAGCACCAACTCGTGCTCCGGTAGCGCCTTCCATGGATTCTCCATCTGGGCGCTGAGGATAGAAGCAATGTCCGTGCGCGCACCAGGGAGCCAGGGCCTGCCAGTCGGGCGTACGGCGATCTGGGGTATCGCAATCCGAATACATCACCGACGGCCAGCCACGAAGCCAACAAAGTCCGCAGCCAACCACCATGAACGCCACCAGCAAGATCCCAAACGAGCAGACATCCAGTCGACCAGGCAGCCCTGAGTCCCTCCAGCCGAAGCCCTAACAGCCACCACCCTCACGCCACATCACTTCGTTAAGAGATCGGGGCAAACCGCCCTCCCGTTGGACAGAGGGGGTGATGCTGTCGATTGGAAAGCTCGGGCGCGGCCAGGAGCGCTACTACCTCGACAAGGTTGCCGAAGGCGCCGAGGATTACTACTCCGGCGAGGGTGAGGCGGCCGGGGAGTGGATCGGCGAAGCCGCGGCTCTCCTCGGCCTCGAAGGTCAGGTCGGCGAGGACCAGCTCGTCGCGATGCTAACCGGGCGCAACCCGGTGAACGGCGAGCCGCTGCTCTCTATGCGAGGCGTCCGCGGCGAGGGCCCGGTCCCCGGCTTCGACCTAACCTTCTCGGCTCCGAAGTCGGCCTCCCTGCTCTGGGCGTTAGGTGGGCCAGTCGCAGCCCTCGAAGTCCAGGCCGCCCATCGCGAAGCCGTAGATGCCGCCCTCTCCTATCTGCAGCGAGAGGCCTGCTGGACAAGGCGAGGAGCCGGAGGCGCGGAGTTCGTCAAAGGCAACGGCTACCTCGCCGCCGCCTACCGCCACCGCTCCTCGCGAAACGGCGACCCTCAGCTCCATACCCACGTCTTGATCGCCAACGCCACCCAGGGACCAGACGGCCGCTGGACCCGTCTCTACCACCCGGCGATCTACGATCATGCCACCACCGCGAGCTACATCTACGAGGCCCATCTGCGCCACGAGCTGACCCAGCGCCTCGGGGTGCGCTGGCAAGAGGTCCGCAAGGGCATCGCCGAGATCGAGGGCTTTGCCGACTCCCACCTGCGGGCCTTCTCCACCCGCCGGACTGAAATCCTCGAGGCGGCGGGGCCGGATGCCTCGGCGCGTTCAATGCAGGTCGCGACCCTTGCCACCCGCAAGCCGAAGGAGTCGGGTGTCGGCCGCGGCGAGCTGCTGGAGCGCTGGCGGGAGAGAGCCAATGAGATCGGTCTCTCCCATGAGGTAATCGAGCGGACCTTCGACCCCGAGCGGAGCTTGCGGCCCGGCGCCGCCGAGGCCCGCACGGTCTCTACCTGGCAGGTAGACCGTGCGGTCTCGGCGGCTGCGTCCCATTTCGACCGTCGCGATGCGATCCAGGCCGTTGCTGGCTTGCTCCCCGAGGGGGCACCGGGAGCAGAGGTCGAGCTCATGGCGGACGCCTACCTCGCCTCGGAGTCGGTGATCCAGATCGCGGAGAGCGCCAAAGGCCCTCGCTTCACCACCCGCCGCATCTGGGAGCTTGAGCGTGAAGCACTTGCCGCGATCGAGCGGATGCAGGCTCAGCAGCCGACTCCGGCCGGTGAGTTGGCCGCTGCGAGGGTCCTCCACGCCCGTCCGACCCTGAAGGCCGACCAGCGCGAGATGGTCCGTTGCCTACTCAGCGACCCGGAGGGGGTCGCCGTCGTGATCGGCGAGGCTGGCACGGGCAAGACCTACGCGGTCGTTGCCGCGGCCGAGGGTTGGGTGCAGGCCGGGATCGAGCTGCGGGCTGCCTCTCCCACGTGGCGCGCCGCCAACGTCCTGCGCGACGAGGGCCTGCCCGCGACCTCAGTCGCCAGTCTGCTCCTCGAACTGGACCGTGCTCAGCATGAGGGCGGCGACAGTGGGTTGGCGCAGGGTTCGGTGTTGCTGATCGACGAGGCCGGGATGGTGGATTCAGCAACCTTGGCCCGGCTCGTTTCCCACGCCGAGGCGGCCGAAGCTAAGCTCGTCCTCCTCGGCGATCCCGAGCAGCTCGGAGAGATCGAGGCTGGCGGCTTGTTCCGGGCGATTGCCGACCGCAGCGAGTCGATTCGCCTCGACGAGGTGATCCGTCACGAACACGACCTCGATCGCGATGCGGCGAAGCGAATCAGGGAGGGAGAGGGCCGCGAGGCGCTTGCTCTCTATCGCTCCGCCGAGCGGGTGACGATCTCCCCCGATGCCGACGCTCGCCGCGAGGCGATGGTCCGCGACTGGCTGGAGTCCTACGAGCGCGGCGAGGACGCGGTGATGATCGCCAAGCGGAACGCCGAGGTGGCGAAGCTGAACGTGATGGCGCGGGAGGTTCGACGCCAGGAGGGCAAGCTCGGCACCCAGGAGATCGAAGTCGGCGAGGCGAGGTTCGCCGCCGGCGATCAGGTCATCACCCGCATAAACGACCGCCAGGCCGACATCTATAACCGCGAGCGATGGCGGATCGCCGAGGTTGACGCCGAGCAGCACCGCGTCGTCCTCGAAGGCGTCGACCAGGCGAAGCGAGTCGAGGTCGGCACCGACTACCTGTCGCGAACCAACCCGCACTCCGAGGCCCCGGCGCTGGAACACGCCTACGCGGTGACGACCTACTCTGCGCAGGGAGCCACGGTGGACCGCGCCTTCGTCATGGCCGACCCCTCGATGGACAAGCAGGAGCTCTACGTCGCCTCCTCGCGCAGCCGCAAGGAGACCCACCTCTACGCGACCCCGGAGATTCAGACCCACCGCGAGGAGATCGCTCCACGCTCGCCCTATCTGCGTGAGGTCATTCCGCATATCGCCGAAGCCTCAGAGCGTGACCGAGCGCAGCGCGCGGCCCACGACATCGCCCAGCTTGAGGCGCTGCCGACCAGCGAGCTGATCGAGTGGCGCGACGCCCTCCGGCCGCAGGCGCGCCAAGAGCGGACGAATGAGGACGAGCGCGCCGCCCTACAGAAGCGGATTGAGCAGCAGGCTGAGTTCCTCGGCGGTATGGATGCTCAGCGCCAACAGGCCAGGGAACTGCCTCGCAAGCTACGCCGCTCCGAGCTTGAGCGAATCGACCGCACCGAGGAGAGCACGCAACAGTCGGTTGCCCGGATGGAAGCCCAGCTTCGTCAAATGCCGCCGGTCGAGCATGCCGCCCGCCGCGAGCTGGTGGACGCCGAGCGGGTCCTCGACGAACGTCTGCAAGCGGCGGTCCTCGCCGCCCGGCTCGCCCCTTCGACCTACATCACCAAGGAGCTGGGGGAGAGGCCGCTCGATCACACGGGGCAGAGAGCGTGGGACAGGGGTGTGGCGGACATCGAGGGCTATCGACAGCAGCACGGGATCAAAGACCCGAACCGGGCCCTTGGGCGAGAGCGTGCGCGCGAGATCGAGCAACGGGCTGTCCTGCGGCGCATCCACCAGGCCCAACGGGCGCTCGGGTTGGGGCAGCACGCGTCCCGAAAGCGCGACCTCGGGCGGGGGATGGGGATCGGGCGATAAGGAACGCTCGCCAGATCGAGCGGTGCCCTGTTTCCGCCGCGGTGCCTGCGAAACTAAAAAGTTCGATGCCCGGAGGATTCGATCCGAGACGATTCGAACGTGAAATGCGTGAGGCGCAGCGCAAGGCGCAGGCTGCGGCGAAGCGGGAGGTCGACCGCGTAAACCGGGAGATCGCGGCGCACAACCGCAGGGTTGAACAGGCCAACAAGAGCGCGGTCGACAACTACAACCGGGAGGTCGACCACCTAAACCGCGAGAACAAAAGGCGTGTTGACCAGCACAATCGCGAGGCCGAACGGCAGAACAAGCGGATCGAAGAGCAGAATCGGCGGGCGGTGGAAGCCCACAATCGGCAGATTGCGGCCGCCAACGAGCACAACCGCAAGGTTGTGTCGGAGCTGAATCAGCGGCTGCGAACGGCCGAGTCGGGCCCGCGCTACACGGCGTCGGAGTTGGCGCTTGCCAACCAGCTACAGGCTGCCCTGCCGGCGGCCGAGGAGCGCGAGGTCGACGCGTTCCTGAGCTACGCGCGGATCGACGGGGCGGACGTGGGAGCAGAGCTGCGCGAGCGGCTGGAAGGATTCGAAGTAACGGTGTGGTTCGACGAGGTTTCGATCGAGCCGGGCAAGAGTCAAGCGCGGCAGATGGACATGGGGCTGCAGAAGGCGCGGGCTGGAATCGCGCTGCTGACCCCGGCCTACCTTGCGGGGCGATTCTGGACCGAGCGGGAGCTGGGAGCGCTGCTGCACAAGGAGACGCTGATCCCGGTCCTGCACGGTGTGACCTTCGAGGACGTCGCCGAGTACAGCGGCATCCTGCCCGACCTGGCGGGATTCGAGACGGCGCGTGACTCGGTCGAGGTGATTGCGGAGAAGATCGCCGCGGCGGTGCTCAGCGATGAGCAACCCGGTCTTTCGACCGCTGCGTAACGCGAGCTAGTGGTGACCTGCCCTTCGCGCATAGGAGGCGCGAGTGGATCGAGGCCGTGGGAGCGGACCGCTCAGCGCCGGGCGTGGGCGTCCCGCTGAGCGCAGGCGAGTTCGTCGGCGCGCTCGTTCAGTTCGACCCCGGTGTGACCGGGGACCTTCACCCAGTCCACCTGGTGACGATCAACCTCGGTGAACAGCTCCTCCCACAGGTCGCGGTTCTTCACGGGCTTTCTGCCCGACGTCCGCCAGCCGTTGCTTTGCCAGCGCTCAAGCCAGCCCTGGTCGAAGGCGTCCATCACGTAGCTCGAGTCGATGTGGATGCAAACGCGCGCGGGCGCGGGCAATTCGCGCAATCCGGCGACGACCGCCATCAGCTCCATCCGGTTGTTCGTGGTCGCGGCCTCGCCGCCGGAGACCTCCCACTGCTTGGCGATGCTGTCATCGGCCCGGCGGGCAACGAGTACCACCCCGTACCCACCGGCGCCGCTGGTCTTATGGGCGCAGGCGCCGTCGGTCCAGACGTCGTAAGTGAGGTCGCTTGACGAAGCCACGATGCCCGCAGTCTGCCTAAGACGTCGGGAGCGTGCACGCACACAGGCACTAGACCGGATTACCCTTTCGCGTGAAAGTGGCACGCAGAAGACGTCCAGCTCGACGCCTAACCCCAGAAGATGCAGGTGGGATCGTTGTCGAGCTCGAGGAGCAGCGGCGCCAGGTCGCGCACGGGTGCGACGTACGGGTACTCCAGTCGACGGTCGTTCCGGTCTCGCGCGTAGATCGTCCAAAGGCTGGTTCCCGGGTCCCACTCGAAAGTGCAGACTCGCTTCCTGGTCCAGTTCGGGCCGAAGTCCTCTCGCCAGGGCGGGCGGCATTCATAGACCGTGATCGTGTTTCCGCGAACCTTGTACTCGATCCTCAACTTGTCGTCGTGCTCAGAGGGCACCTTCGTCGCGCAGTAGGTCGCGACGAGCGATATCGCGGGGTCCAGGACGTCAGCCGGCAGTGCCATCGGTCGGCAACCTAACGCGGAGGGGCGCTTCAGCACGCCGTCGCTACCAGGCGGCTCTCTCGTGACTGGCCCATTGATTCCGATCACGCCGACGCTCCGCCTTGACATTGGCGGTCAGCTTGTGCGGCTTGCACAGCAGGCAGCCGTTGCGTCGATGCTTGGGGCGCTTGCGCTTGTGGTGGGCCATTGACTCAGCTTGACACGGATCGAAACGCTCGGCCTGGAAGTCGCCAACCTGTCTGCAGGCGAAACCTGGGTGGGGCTGTTCCTGTCCCTACTGGTGGCACGGTACCTTGGGTTCATGGCCAAGGTGATCGAGAAGCGCCCAGATGCGGCCATCGTCGTCGAAGTGCCGGCGGCCGATGCCTCTGGGCTGGACGACGACGCCCAGCCAAGTCGGCGTGGGGTAGAGCGAAAGGAGAGTGAAGTGCCCGAACGTGAATTTCTCGACGAGCTGATCGACGAGCGAGCCACTCGCAACCTCGATTTTCCAAGGATGGTCGAGTCCTACCACGACCGGCGACTCGCTCGACGGCTCGAGGACGACCCTGTATTCCGAGAGGAGTTCGAGCGCCAGCGGCAGGAGATCGCGGCAGGCCTGGACCGCTCTCGACGCGGCAATCGCGGATAAAGTCCACCACCTCACCCATATTGACATTCTCGCTCTTTTCGCCTACCCTGGTCACATGGCACAGCTGATGCAGGTCCGCCAGGCCGCCCGAGCGCTGGGGGTCCACGAGAACACGGTCCGCCGCTGGGAGGAGCGTGGCCTTCTGCTAGCCGTCCGCCTCCCGAGCGGAGTCCGCCGCTTCCGGGCCGAGGACGTGGAGGCGATGCGCGCAGAGATGTTCAGCGGCTTCGCGCCAATGCGCGAGGACGACGACGTTGTCTCCGTGACCCGCGCCCGCTCGATCGACTGAGGGTCGTCGTCTCGCGGTCGTAAGGTTCGAGGCCCGTGAAGGGCAGCGAGCGATGGGACCCGGAGAGCACCGACCACACGACGAGGAGTACTGGACCGCCCCCTGGTCGACGGCGCTATTCGCCGGCGACCTCTTCGAGGCGATCCCGTTCGGCGATCAGCCGACGACGCTCTACCGGGCCGAGGACGGCAAGCACTTCGTCGGCGAGGTCGGCTTCGCCTACGGCCTGCTGACCACGCCGACCTGCGACATGGCCGAGCAGCGCGGGGAGGACGCGACCGCGCATCCCTTCCGCGTGCTCGTGCCGGTGCTTCCGCTGGCAGCGGTCGCCGAGCAGGCCGGTGCTGTAGAGGAGAGCCTGAAGCTCCTGCGCAGCCGCGACACACTCCACCCCTACATGTACCTGCCGCCGCTGCCCGGGGTCTTGGAGGAGGAGTCGGTGGCCTGTCTCTTTCGCCCCAGCCTCGTCTCCGACGAGCTGCTTGCCGACCCGCCGCGTCGCGTCGCCCAGCTTCAACCCGAGGCGCGGCGCCATCTCAAGGTGAAGCTTGCGGCCTACTGGGGCAGGGTTGCCGTCGACCCCCAGGAGCTGCCGCTGCAGGAGCGCGACGAGGACGATCTGCGCGCCGCCGACTGGCCTCCGAGTCGCTACGACGATCCGGGGGCCTTGGCCGTCAAGCGCGAATAGGAGTTGCGGAGCGCGCACCCCGGTCGCTCCGTCGCTGGCTTCTCATACAGTGGAGCCGTGTCACGTTTCGACGATCAGATACTCGAACACCCACTCCGGGGTGCACTTGACCTACTTCGGGATCAGCTCCATGAACTCCCAGCGGAGACCGTGAAGCAGGCTGAAGAACGCCTGGAAGGCAGCATAGATAGGGGTAACGCAGTCCTTAATCACATTGAGGCCCTGTTGGAAGCGGTTGATCCGCGTCTGGTGACAGGGCAGGCGCTCAATCCGATGGTTGAACCCCTTGGTACGGCGAGTGAGGCTCTCGCCGGCTTGGAGGAAGACATCGAGCGCGTCGCAACCTTCGATGGGGCGCTGGAAAACGCCCTCGCCGGCAGCCATCAGTTGGCAGCCCTCGTTGCAGTTCCTTCAGATCTGGAGGAATCGATCACAAAGAACTTCGGCACTGCGCTTCGGGGGAAAGCCAAGGACCTATCGAAAGAGGCAGAGGCCATCGGAGAGCGCCTTGAGGCTTTGGCATCAGAGCAGACGCGCCTAGAGCAGGAGTCGAAAGAGGCTGCCGAGCAGCGCCGCTTGGAGCTCCAAGGCGAGATTGACCGCATCACCGAGGCGATCAAAACTGAGCAGTCACGGCTCGACCAGTTGGTTCCGCAGTTCGAGCAGCAGTTTGGGAGTGCACAAGAGACGCGAGTCGAGGATTGGCAGACGCTGCGAAAAAGCCTCGAGGAGAAAGTTGCTGAAGCGCAGACCCAGCTCCAGGACAGGGCCAATACAACCGCCAGTTCCCTTGAGGAGGAAGCAAGTGCCACGGCTCAGTGGCTGAAAGAGCAGGCTGATGAGGTCCTCGTAGAAGTCCGAGAGAAACGCGACGAGGTCGTGAAGCTGTATGGACTCATCGGCGATACGGGGACGGCAGGGGCATTTGCCAAGGAGGCGGATCACCAGAGAGAACAGGCGAACCGGTGGCGCGTGATCGCGGTCTTGAGCGCCATAGCGACGATTGTTCTTGCCCTAGGGGCCGTCATCTTCTCCGCCATTGACGCCGGCGGGAATGTCGCCTCTCACCTCGCATCGTTGGTGGTTGCGGCCGCAGCCGGTGGACTCACGGCCTATGCAGCCAAGCAGTCGGGGCACCATCGGGACAGAGAGGATGAGAGCCGGAGGATCGAGCTCGAGCTCACCGCCTTTGGTCCGTTCACGAAGGATCTGAGTGACCCCAGCGCCGCGCGAGCCGATTACGCCGTGCGTCTATTCAAGGGCGCTGAGCGCGAAGACGGCGGGGAGCCAAAGATCGGCAAGGATCAGGTCAGTCTGCTGCAGACGATTGTGGAGACTCTCGTCAAGACACGCGGCTAGCGGAGGCTCCCAGAGCTCCTTGCATACCGCTGCCGAATACACCCTGCCTCCCTTGTGTCATTGTCGTCGGCAACTATTGGGCGCGCCTTTCACCGGTCCCGGCGGTCCGCAGAATTGAGTCCGGACACCATGGATTTCGCCATTTCTTGATGCGATGTCGAGATCGAGCCCGAGTTGGCCCAAAAAGCTCCGAAAAGACGTGTCCCGAAATATGTCCCCGACTCCACCGATCTAGATCGAACTGCATCGAACTCTTAATAATTCTCAGGCACAAATAGCCCGCAAATGGCTTGCTAGAGCCATTTCTCAGTCCGGAAACCGGGTTCGAATCCCCGTAGCGGTATGGCTCTGCGGCGCGACTTCAGCCGTCGCGCCGGTGGAAGTCGCGGACGAAGGTCGTCGAGTTCAGATCCACGAGGAGCTGCCGCAGACGTGCGAAGTCCTCGGTTCCGAGCTCCTGCTCCAGCTCGGTCTCGACCTGGCGCACGGTCTCGCGGATGTTTCGGGCGGCCGCCTCTCCTCGCGTGGTCAGGCTGATCCGTTTCGACCGCTTGTCCTCCGGATCTTCCTCGCGAACGAGGTAGCCGAGGCGTTCCAGCTCTCCAAGCAGGTAGTTCGTCGCCTGTTTCGTCATGCCGGTTTCGGCGGCGAGGTCCGACGGCCGCCGACCTTGCGGGCCCGGATAGCGAAGGACACTGAAGTGCGCCGGAACCAGGTCCGTGAAGCCGGCGCCGTGCAGACCGGCGAGCATTCGGGCGAGCACGGCATCCAGCGGCATCCGCATCAGCGCCCCGATCAAGGGAGGGCCGAGCGCGGTGTCTGCGCTGATGGTCAAGTCACTTGACAATGTTAGACGGTCCTGCAACGATGATCAAGCCAATTTACCTACCCGTACGGAGCAAGAGGAGATCTGATGGATTCGAGTTCCAAGGCGGCGATCGAGATCGGTCCGATCCAGGTTCGCTTCCTCGTCGAGGCAGAGGACTCGGGCGGAAGCGTCACGGTGTTCGAGTGCCGGATTCCGGCAGAGGCCAAGGTGCCCGTGCCCCACAGCCACGATGCCTTCGAGGAGACGATCTACGGCCTCGACGGCGTCACCGAGTGGACCGTCGACGGCGAAGCGCGCGAGGTCGGCCCGGGCGAGTCGCTGTGCATCAAGCGCGGATCGGTGCACGGATTCGAGAACCATGGCGACGCCGATGCGAGCTTCCTCGCGATCGCCACCCCCGGCGTCTTCGGCCCGGCTTACTTCTCGGAGATCGCGGAAGTCGTCGCCGCAGCAGCAGGTGGCCCGCCGGACCTTGGCGCGATGCGCGAGGTGATGAGCCGGCACGGGCTCTCGCCTCGCTAGCCGTACCTCGCCGTCTACGCCTGCGGAGTCGATGGCTCTCTACATGATCGAGCGCAGCTTCGCCGATCAACTGGACCTCACCGAAGGCGACGTCGAGTTGATCGAGAAGGTCAACGGCGAGGAGGGGGTTCGCTGGCTCTTCTCGTTCCTCAGCGCCGACAGACGACGCACCTACTGCCTGTATGAGGCACCGTCGCCCGACGCGATCCTGACAGCCGCCCGCAAGGCGAACGTGCCGGCCGATGCGGTCGTCGAGGTGAGCGCGGGAACGCCGCAGTTCTCGGATCGTCTGCGCGACTGGGCCGACGCCGTCGACTGAGCAAGTCGAGCCGTCCGTGGTTCCGGTGTCACGGTGGTCGCGAACCGTGGTCGAGCCGCCTGTCAGACCCTCCGCCGGCGTCGGCTCAGAGGGGCACCCATTTCCCGTCTCACGGTCAACGAGAGCACGGCCACTCCCCCGACCACGACGATGTAGACGAGCGAGATCGGCAGCGGTTGATCTGGTCGGAACGGATCTGCTCGGAGCCAACTGGTCAGTGTCGGGAAACCAGAGGAGGGCGCTGGATTCCCCCGGACCGCGGTATCGGTCTGAGTGCCTTCAGTGAGCCCTGCTCCCAACGAGGCGGGCCCGTCGTCGGAGATGAGGACCAGCGTGGTGTCCCCCCATTTGCTCAGGAGCGCTGCCAAAGAGGGTCGGCCGAGCGCCACCGCGGGCCAGACGTAGAGGAACCATTTCCTGAGCGGAGCTATCCGGGACGCTTCGATCAAACCCGCGTTGTGGTCGGACCTTGCCGGTCGCGCAGCGCGGACGCTCGACCCATCCGAGCCTTCGTGCCCCTCTACGTTGCTGGGGGCAGTCGCCTGCTGAGGTCCGGTTAAAGTGCTCGTGCTCGCGACCGACCCAATGTTCCCTGCTGCAGGACTGGCGGTCACATCTGCGGCGCCGCTGTGGACCGCGGGTGCGCCACTCGCCGCAGTGCCGGTCAGCGGCGATGGCGACGTCGGTGCGCCAGCGGAGGGCAGCCTGACCGAGGGCGAGGTCGTCGGGGGTTTGGGCAGTAATGGCGGCGCAGACGGAACGCTCGGAAACGATGGCGCCAACGCCGGCGGCGTAATGGGAGCCTGGAGGGCATCGGGCGCTCCTACTCCAGCCCCGGTCGCTTCATCGGGTGGGTTCGCGAATGCGGAGACATTCCAGACTCCGACAAGGCAAACGACAGCCACGACGGTCGCCCACACGCCATATCCCGAGGCTGGCTTGCGATTTCCCAACTTCCTGCATCCTTCGATACCCGCGTTTGTCTCTGGTCTCGGCTTTACCCGGGCCTGGATGGTTATACAGGTGCGTATGGAGGAAAAGGGCGGAATTTCCGCGTGTTGTCGAGCGTGCTCGCTCGTATTCGCCCACGCCGCGCGAGACCCGAGCTGAACGGAACCGTCCAAGGGCGCGTCAACAGCTCGCGGTCCTCGCAGCGCCATCTGCGGCATGATCCCTTGATGACGAAGGCGACGATCCGCGACTATCAGCCTGAGGACCTCGGTCGGGTTCTGGATCTCTGGAGCCGTGCGGGAGATGCGGAGGGGGTCGGAGGACTCACCGTCGACCAGGCTGTCGACCTGATGACTTCAAGCCCGAGTGCGGCCGTCGTGGCCGAGATCGAAGGGGACATCGTGGGGAGCGCGATCGGGAGCTCCTCCGCCGCGATCGGCTGGGTCCATCGGCTGACCCTGCTGCCTGGCCTCTCCGACGAGACGGCGATCGCTGACGGGTTGCTTGCCCGGGTCGAGACGCTGCTCGCCGGGCGGGGAGTTCGCCGGCTCGGCGCCCTGGTCGTCGACGGTGAGCGAAGTCGCGAGCACCTCGAGCGCTGGGACTTTCGGCCCGGCGACATCGACTACCTGGAGCGCCCGATCGCCGCGAGCACGTCGGTTCGGACCGATCTCGCCGCGGTCTGGGGCCGCAAGATCCATCCGGGACTGTGGGACGAGTTGAAGGGCCTCGAGGACGCCAAGCAGATCATCGAGCGTCGGGTCATCCTTCCTCTCGAGGAGCCGGACCTAGCGGCAAGGCACTCGGTGGCCCCGCCGCAGGCCATCGTTCTCTTCGGCCCGCCCGGGACCGGCAAGACGACGTTCGCCAAGGGCATCGCTTCGCGACTCGGTTGGCCGTTCGTCGAGATTCAGCCCAGCGAGGTGGGCGAGGAAGGGGCCGATCGCACCGCGTCGCTGCTCGCCGCCGCCTTCGATCGCATCCTGGATCTGAACGACGCCGTCGTCTTCGTCGATGAGGTGGAGGATCTAGCCTCCGACCGGCACACCGAGCGCCGGGTCAGTCCCAGCGTGACCAACGAGTTCCTCAAGCAGATACCGAAGCTCCGCGAAGCGTCCCAGCACCTGCTGGTCTGCGCAACGAACTGGGTCGGGCGCCTCGACCCGGCATTTCTGCGCCCGGGGCGCTTTGACTACGTGCTCCCGGTCGGCCCTCCGGACGCTGCTGCCAGGCAGGCGATCTGGGGTCGTTACTGCGAGGAGATCGCCGATCGCAGCATCGACCTGTCCGCGCTGGTCAGGGCGAGCGAGTTCTTCACGCCGGCGGATATCGAGTTTGCCGCTCGCAAGGCGGCACAGGCGGCTTTCGAGCGCGAGCATTTTGGGAAGGGCGACTATCGGGCCAACACCGACGACTTCCTCGCCGCGATAACCCAGACGCGGCCGAGCCTGTCGAGAGAGCTGGTGGACCGCTTCGAGGAGGACACGAAACTCTTCGCGCGCGACTAGGCGGAGGCGGACTCAAGGAAGGGTCTTCGGCGGTCGATGGAGGACGGCAACGAATGGATGCGGGAAGCCGTCGAGCGAGCCGGGTTCTCACCTTCTCAGGTGGTGGTGACCGAGCGGATCGGAGCGCGAGCCGCCCCGGGGTCATCCGCACTCTCCACGGCCTGCGCGAGCGGGGCTTCGGGCTCGCGCTAGCGGGCAACGGCGCCGGACCGGACCGAATCCTTCGCCGGCGGGCAGTCGCCGGCGGGCACTCGGTATCTCGCCCCACCGGCGGTGCGGCTTTCCGCTGAAGACCCGCACGCCGGCACGGCGGAGAATCGTCGCGATGAGCAAGCGCATCGTCATCGCCGGAGCGGGAACCGGAGGCACCCTCACCGCGAACAGGCTGCGCAGGCAGCTCGGGGACGAGGTCGAGATCGTCGTCGTCGACCGCGACGACCGCCACGTCTACCAGCCCGGGCTGCTGTTCGTCCCCTTCGGGTTGGAGGAGCCCGGCCGCATCGTCCGCTCCCGTGCAGAGCAGCTGGCCGATGGGATCGAGTTCCGGCTCGACGAGGTCGACCGGGTGGAGACGGCCACCGACACCGTGCTCCTCGGCGACGGCTCAGCGCTCGAATACGACGTCCTGGTGATCGCCAGCGGCGCCTCGCTGCTGTACGACGACACCGAGGGGCTGAGGGGGCCCGGCTGGGGTGAGAGCGTCTTCTCCTTCTACTCGGTCGCCGACGCGGTGGCGCTGCGTGAAGCGCTGCGCTCCTTCGATCGCGGTCGCCTGGTCGTGAACCTGATCGACATGCCGATCAAATGCCCGGTCGCGCCGCTGGAGTTCTGCTTCCTCGCCGACTGGTTCCTGCGCGAGAAGGGGGTGCGCTCGGAGGTGGAGATCACCTACGCGACCCCGCTCGACGCCGCCTTCACCAAGCCCGTCGCGGCCGAGCACCTCGGCGGCATGTTCGAGGAAAAGGGGATCGGGCTGGAGACCGAGTTCGCCGCCGGGCGGGTCGACGGGAAGGAGGGGCGGTTGATCAGCTGGGACGAGCGCGAGGTCCCGTTCGATTTGCTCGTCACCATCCCACTGCACGGCGGCGCGGCGTTCGTGACCCGCTCTCCGGGGCTCGGCGACGAGCTCGGGTTCGTGCCCGTCGACGTCCACACCCTGCAGAGCAAGGCCGCCGCGAACGTCTTCGCGATCGGCGACGCCGCCAGCCTGCCGACCTCCAAGGCGGGTTCGGCCACCCACTTCGAGGGCGAGACGCTGACCGCGAACATCGCCCGCTTCCTCGCCGGCGAGGAGCTCGAGGGCAGCTATGACGGGCACGTCAACTGCTTCATCGAGAGCGGCTTCCACAGGGCGCTGCTGATCGACTTCAACTACGAGGTCGAGCCGCTTCCCGGTCGCTATCCAGAGCCCCATCTCGGGCCGCTGCCCCTGCTGCGCGAGTCGCGCCTCAACCACCTCGGCAAGCTGGCCTTCCAGCCCCTGTACTGGCACATGCTCCTGCCAGGCCGTGACATTCCCGGCATTGGCGCCCGGATGTCGGCGGCCGGCGGGCAACCGGCCGCAAGCGGACAAGGAGACAACCGATGAGCACCCTCACCTACGCCGGCACGGCGGTCGAGGTCGACCCCGAGGGCTTCCTCCAGCAGCCCGAACAGTGGAACGAGCAGATCGCAGAGGAGATCGCCACCGAGGCCGGCATCGACCCGCTCACCGATCGCCACTGGCTGGTGATCAACTTCATGCGGGACACCTACCTGGAGAGCGGCTCGGCGCCGTCGATCCGGACGCTCGGAAAAGCGTCGGGAGTGCCGATCAAGGAGCTCTACCAGCTGTTCCCGAAAGGGCCGGCGAAGCTCGCGGCCAAGATCGCCGGCATCCCGAAGCCGCGCGGCTGCATCTAGGAGGAGACCAGTGACTGAGCAGAGCGAGAACGCGACCCCGGCGCCGGAGCCGATCGAGAAGGTCTCGATCATCGTCTCCAGGGGCTCGCTCGAGGGCGTCTATCCGGGCCTGATCATGGCCAACGGCGCCCGCATGGAGGGCATCGAGGCCAACGTCTTCTTCACCTTCTTCGGGCTGGACGCGATCAACAAGGCCAAACACGAGCACGTCAAGGTCGCGACGGTGGGGAACCCCGGCCTGCACCTCGCCACCTGGGCCGGCGGCATCCCGGGCGTCTCGGCCATGGTCACCCACAAACTGGCGCAGGAGATGGAGAAGCTCGACATCCCGCCGATCCCGGAGTTCGTCGAGATGATCGCCGACTCCGGAGGGGTCCTGTACGCGTGCAAGGCCTCGGTCGACCTCTTCGGCTTGAGCAGGGACGACTTCATCCCGCAGGTCGAGGACGTGATCACCGTCGGCGAGTTCTACGGCCTCGCCGCGGGCGGGCAGATCATCTTCACCTAGGCCGAAGTCAGCTCCGAAGCCGGCGCGACCTTCACGGCCGAGGCCGGAAGTGCGCATTCAGCGCTCATGCGGGTGGCCTCGCACGGTACGCCATGAGTCCCAGGTGATCTTCAGGATCACCGCCGTGATCGCCAGCCCGATCAGCGGGTCGGCGATCGTCAGCCCGAGGGCAACCGCGGCGGCGCTGGCGACGACGGCGAGGCTGACGTAGGAATCGGCGCGGGCGTGATTGCCATCGGCGATCAGGGCCGGGCTGCGGAGGTGGTGGCCGGCCCGCGTCCGGACGCCGGCGGCGATCCAGTTGCCGGCGAAGCCGAGCAGCCCGGCGATCGCGAGGGCGACCAGGTGGGTCGGGGTCTGCGGGTGGACCAGGCGGTCGAGGGCCTCGGCGCCGGCGACGCAGGCCGAGGCGAAGATCACCGCCACGACGAACAGCCCGGCCCAGCGCTCGGCCCGGTGAGAGCGCAGCAGGAAGGCTACCCCGAGCGGGATTGCCGTGCCGGCGTCGCCGAAGTTGTGGATCAGGTCCGCCAGCAGGGCAATGCTGCCGGTGGAGACGAAGATCGCCGTCTGGGCGAGGGCGGCGAGGGCCAGCACCAGCAGCGAGAGGCCGACCGCCTTGAGCCCTGCGCGCGAGCGTTTGATGCTCGTGTCGACCAGGCCGTGTGAGTGCCCGTGCCCCTGCTCGTGATCGTCGCCGTGTCCGTGCGTGTGGCCGGTGGGGAGAGAGCGTTCAGCCATCGCCGCCAAGGCTAGTGAGCCGGGACGGCGGGGCCGCTTGGGCAATTTCCCGGGGAGGATGAGCCGTTCGTCCGGCGGCGCTCGGCGAAGTAGGCTCGGCCGGATGGGATTCACCCGACCGGCTGAGCCCCCTTTCGACTTCGAGGAATGGCGTCGCCGTCCCCACCTCGAGCGGATCAAGCCGCTGGCCCAGGACTGGGCTCTGAACGGGTTCGGTGCGCCCTACGCCGCCTACCTGCTCTACATCCTCAAGCTCGTCCTCTACGCAGGCGGCGGGCTGCTGCTCATCTCCGCGACCACGCCCAGTCTCGGCGGCATCGGCGACCTCGGCAGCTGGTGGACGCAGCCGATCGTCTTCCAGAAGGCCGTCGTCTGGACGATGCTGTGGGAGGTCCTCGGCCTCGGCGCCGGCTCGCTGCCACTGACCCTGCGCTTCTCGCCGATGATCGGCGGCGTCCTCTACTGGCTGCGGCCGGGCACGACCCGGCTGCCGCCCTGGCCGGAGAAGGTGCCGCTGACCACCGGAACCAGGCGGACGCCGTTCGACGTCGCGCTCTACGCCGGGCTTCTCGCCGCCGCTCTCTTCCTCGTGCTCTCGGGCGGGGTCGACAGGGCGGGGGCGGCGGCAGGCCGGCTCGACCCGGTCGCGGTCGGAGTATTGCTGGCGGTGCTGGCCGCCCTCGGGCTGCGCGACAAGGTGCCGTTCCTGGCGGCGCGGGCGGAGATCTACGGCAACCTGATGATCATCTTCCTGTTCCCGCTCGGGAACCTGGTCATCGCCGCACAGCTGGTCTTCGTCTGCATCTGGTGGGGGGCCGCCGCCTCGAAGCTGAACCGTCACTTTCCGTTCGTCGTCACGGTGATGATCAGCAACACGCCCTGGAACCGGTCGCGCTCGGCCAAGCGCCTGCTCTACCGCGAGCACCCCGATGACCTGTTGCCCTCGCGGATCGGGGATCTGACGGCGCACCTTGGCACGGTGATGGAGTTCACGCTGCCGCTGCTGCTGCTCGTCACCAGCGGCGGCGTGATCGGCACCATCGCCGTCGCCGGGATGGTGATCTTCCACCTCCACATCCTCTCCACCTTCCCGCTGGCGGTGCCGCTGGAGTGGAACATCTTCATGATCTTCGGGGTCCTGTTCCTCTTCGGGCACTACGGATCGGTCCCGCTTTCGACGATCGAAGATCCGCTGCTCCTCGTGATCCTCGCCGTCACCTGCGTCGGCATCCCGATCCTCGGCAACTTCCGCCCGGACCTGGTCTCGTTCCTGCCGTCGATGCGCTACTACGCGGGCAACTGGGCGACGAGCCAGTGGCTGTTCCGCAAGGACACCGGCGCCGAGTCGAAGCTCGACGACTCGATCGTCAAGTCCGCTCCGATCGTGGTCGAGCAGCTGGCCAGGTTCTACGACCGCGAGCTGATCGAGGTGCTGATCTACAAAGGCCTTGCCTTCCGATCGATGCACTCGCACGGGCGGGCGCTGAACGGCCTCGCCCCGCGCGCGGTCGGTGACATCGAGGAGTACGAGGTGCGCGAGGGCGAGCTCGTCGCCGGGGTCGTCCTCGGCTACAACTTCGGCGATGGCCACTTCCACGACCACCGCCTGCTCGAGGCCGTCCAGGAGCGCTGCGGGTTCGAGGAGGGCGAGCTGAGGGTGATCACGCTCGAGTCCCAGCCTGCCCACGTCCAGCGCCAGCGCTACCGCATCTTCGACGCGGCGACGGGACTTCTCGAGGAGGGATGGGTGGAGGTCGCCGACATGGTCACCCGTCAGCCCTGGCTGGGCGAGGCGCCGTTCCCGGCGCGGACGATCGAGCTCTCGCGGCCGGGCGTCGTGGCGGCGCCGCCAGCATGAGCGACGCGATCGTCGTCGGCGCCGGCCCCAACGGCTTGGCCTGCGCGGCGACGCTGGCCAGCGTGGGGGTGGGGGTGACCGTGATCGAGGCGGCGGAGACGATCGGCGGCGGCACCCGCAGCTGGCCGAGTTGACCCTGCCCGGGCTGATCCACGACGAGTGCTCGGCAATCCACTCGATGGCGGTCGGGGCGCCGGCGCTGACCTCGCTGGGGCTGGAGCGCCATGGCCTCGAGTGGGCCTGGCCCGAGATCGACCTCGCCCACCCGCTCGACGGCGGTGGCGCGATCATGCTGCGCTCGATCGAGGAGACGGCGGCGGGGCTCGGTTCGGCCGGAGCGACCTGGAGGCGGGCGTTCTTCCGGCCCTCGGCGGCGCGTTTCGATGCCCTCGGCGAGGACATCCTGCGTCCCGTTCTCCACCTTCCTCGCCACCCGATCGACCTGGTTCGCTTCGGCCTTCCCGCGGCGGCCCCGGCGGCCGTGCTGGCGCGGGCCTTCGACACTCGGCGGCGCGAGCCCTGTTCGGAGGCGTCGCCGCCCACGCCCTGGCCCCGCTGACGCAGCCGATGAGCTCCGCCGTCGCGATGGCCCTGATCTGCTCCTGCCACCGCCACGGCTGGCCGGTCGCCGTCGGCGGCTCGCAGGCGATCGCCGAGGCGCTGGCGGCAGTCGTACTCGAACACGGCGGCAGGATCGAGACCGGCCGCCCGGTGCGCACGCTCGAGGAGCTGCCGGCGGCCGACGCGGTCGTTCTCGACCTGGCGCCCGGGGCCGTCGCCGAGATCGCCGCCGGGCGCCTCCCCGGCCGGGTCGCGCGCGCCTACCGCCGCTACAGGCACGGTCCCGGTGCCTTCAAGGTCGACCTCGCGGTCGAGGGCGGCATCCCATGGACGGAGGAGGTTGCACGCAGGGCGGGGACCGTGCACGCGATCGGCTCCTTCGAGGAGATAGTCGCCGCCGAGCGAGACGTCAACCGCGGTCGCATGCCCGAGCGCCCGTTCGTCCTCGTTTGCCAGCAGTACCTCGCCGACCCGAGCCGCTCGCGCGGCGACGTGCACCCGGTCTGGGCCTACGCCCACGTCCCCCATGGCTACGACGGCGACGCCGGTGAGGCCCTGATCGACCAGGTCGAGCGCTTCGCACCGGGCTTGAGGGAGCGGATCGTCGGCCGCTCCAGCCATTCGCCCGCCGAGCTCGCCGCCCGCAACGCCAATTTCGTCGGCGGCGACATCGTCACCGGCGCCAACACGCCGCTGCGGACGCTGGTCCGGCCGCGCCTGGCGCTCGATCCCTACGCGACCGGCATCCCCGGCGTCTTCGTCTGCTCGGCGGCGACGCCGCCCGGGGCCGGCGCCCATGGGATGTGTGGCTACAACGCCGCCCAGTCAGTCCTTCGCGGGCTCTCGCGAGGTTAGCGTCTTGCCGCGAGGGGTATCTGGAGCGGGCTCACAGGGGCGACGATGATGGAGATATCACCCGGACAGCCCCAGGACTCGGCGACCTCGCGCCCCGGCGGTGAGCCCGGGCGGGCCGAGCACCGCTTCGGCGCCTCATCGCCGCTGTCGATCGGGGTCGAGGAAGAGCTGCTTCTGGTCGACCAGAGCCGGCGCCAGGCGGCCGCCGCGGAGCGCGTCCTGGCGGGTCTCCCACCGCAGCTGCGCAAGAGCGCCAGCACCGAGATCTTCGCCGCCCAGATCGAGGTGAAGACCGGTATATGCCTCGACGCGGGACAGGCTTTCGAAGAGCTGGCGGGCATGCGCCAGGCGGTCCGCGGCACCGGCATCGAGCTGATCGGCGCCGGCCTGCATCCCGATGACGACGGCGAGGCGAACTTGATCGCCAAGCCGAGGTACGACGTCGTCAAGGAGGACCTCGCAAGCCTGCTGAACACGCCGCCGTCGGGACTGCACGTGCACGTCGGGATGCCGGATCCCGAAACCGCGATCTGGGTCGCCAACGCGATGCGCTACCACCTGCCGCTGCTGCAGGCGCTGACCGCCAACTCGCCCTTCCGCGAAGGCGCCGACTCCGGCTTCGCCAGCGCCCGGGCGGCCGTTGTTCGCAGCTACCCGCGCTTCGAGATGCCGCGGGCGTTTCGCGACTACGCGGAGTTCCTCCACGTCGCCGACCAGCTGATCGTGGCGGCGGGGGTCGCCGACTACACCTACCTGTGGTGGGACGTTCGGCCCCATCCCCACCTCGGCACCGTCGAGGTGAGGGGAATGGACGTGCAGACCGACGTCGCCACGAACGTCGCCGTCGCGGCGCTGATCCAGGGGCTGGCGGCGAAGGAGATCGACCGGCCCTCGGCACCCGGGCTCTGCCGCGAGGCGATCGAGGAGTCCTCCTACCAGGCGAGCCGCCATGGCCTCGAGGCCCGCCTGATGGTCGACGACGAGACCGCGGCACCGGCTCGCGCGGTCGCCCGTCGCGTGCTCGACGAAGCCGGATCCTACGTGAGCCAGCTGGGTGGTTCCGGGACACTCGAGGAGATCGAGCGGATCCTGCGCGAGGGCAACGGCGCCGATGTCCAGCGCCGGGTCCATCGCGAGTCCGGCATGAACGGCCTGCTTGCCTACCTGGTCGAGCGGACCGGGTTCGGGGGCGGCTTCGAGTGCGACTGAGAACGGCCGCGACGGTTGAGCCGCGGCGTCGCGTCAGTCGCCGGGCTCATACGGCGGGATCAGCGGCGCGGCGCCGCCTTCCTGCCCTTGCGGCCGCGCTTCCAGCCTGCGCACGCTGGGGACGAGGATCACGGCGGTCTGGCAGATCGCAAGCACCGCCGCCGCGGCCCACAGCGTCGGCGAGACCCCCAGCCCCATCGCCACCGGTCCGACCAGCGCCAGGCCGATCGGCTCCAGCGCCAGCGATCCGAACCAGTCGTAGGCGCTGACGCGCGACAGGGCCTCCCGCGGGATGTACTGGGCGGCCATGGTCTCGTAGAAGATCTCCAGGCTGACGGCGACGCCGGCGAGGAGGGCCCCGAGGGCGATCACCAGCAACGGCGAGGGCCCGGCGAGGAGGGCGATCGGTAGCGCGAAGACCAGTAGCGATCCCTCGCCGACCAGGAGCGGGCGCCGGGGGCGGATGGAGAGCGCGAGCACCCCACCCGCCACCGCGCCCACCCCGAACGCGGCTGCGATCAGCGCCCAGGCGCTCGAGCCGCCGAGCGAATCGCGGGCCACCGTCGGACCGAGGACCTGGAAGGCGGGAAAGTAGATCGCATTGGTGACGGCCGCGGAGAGAACGATGATCCAGATCCACGTGCGCGAGGAGAATTCCTTCCAGCCGTGCCGCAGTTCGGAGACGAAGGCGCTCTCCCGGTCGGTTCGCAGCCCCGGTGCCCGCAGCCGCAGCAGGAAGGCGGCGCTGAGGGCGAAGGTCAGGGCGTCCACTGCCAGCGCCCAGCCGGGGGTGCCGAGGGCGAGCGATACCCCGGCCATCGCCGGCCAGCGACCTTGCCGGCGGAACGGGAGAGGTTGAGCAGGGCGTTTGCCTCCTGCAGCCGGGGGCCCCTGACTATCGGGGGCACGATCGCGATCGAGGCCGGGTTGAAGAAGGCGGTCGCCGCCCCCTCGACGCCGTAGAGCAGCGCCAGCTCCCAGACCTGGGCGACTCCGCCGATCAGGAGCGCCGCGCTGGCTCCCATCGCGACCATCCGGACAGGTCCGCTCGCAGCATCGCCAGGCGGGGCGAGACCCCCCTCGGCGAAGACGCCACCGACCAGGACGAGGGCGGTGATCAGGAGGCTGTGGCCGGCGAGCACGATCCCCAGGTCGGTCGCCGAGCCGGTCAGGTCGAGGATCGCGAATGCCATTGCCACCGGCGCCACCCCGTCGCCGACCAGCGAGATCGTCCGGCCCCAGCAGAGCCGGCGGTAGTTGGGTTCGCGCAGGATCCCCACTCTCCCCGCCAGCCGCATCCGCCGAGGATAGAAGGGCTCAGGGGCAGGATTCGAGCCGGCGATCGAGCCTGGCGGCCGCGGGGTGGAAGATCGCGGACGGTGGTAACACGCAGCGGATTTGAGCGGTTCTACGGAAGACCTGGGGCGGTAGCGCGCCTAGCGTTGGCTGCGATGACCGTGCACCGGGCCACCTGCCTCGCGATCGCCGCCGCCCTCGCCGCCGCGTTGGTGGCGGGGTGTGGGGGAGACACGCGGCGCGGTGAGGACCAGTCGACCGCGAGCGAAACTGCCGCGAGCGCGACCGCACCGGCGACGACGCCCGGCCCGGGGGCCCCGGCTGGGCATGCGGTCACCGCCAAGGTCACGGATCCCGCCCGGCGCGCATACGTGGCCCGGGTCGACTCGATCTGCGGCCACCTCGACCGCGAGCGCAGGGCCCAACAGGAGCGGGTCGCGGGAACGATCGACCCGCACGAGGCGATGGTGGCCTACGACGACAGCATCTCGCTTGGCTGGCGGGAGTTGCGCCGAATCGAAGCGATCCCCACTCCTCCCGGCGATCGGGCCCTCTTGCGCCACAACGTATTCGACGTGATCAGGAGCCAGCTGCGGATGCGCACACGGATGTCGAGGGCCCTCGCGGCGATGGACATTCCGCGGCTACAGGCCATGCGCACACAGGTCGACGACATGTCCCGCGCCATGTCCGGTTTCGCGCGTGGGTACGGCTTCCGCGTCTGCGGGGAGGACTGAGAGCCGATGCCCGAGGCGCCGCAGGTCGCGAAAGCTGCGAAGAAGCCCCGTCCGCTGCCCAGCCCGCTCTCGGTGATCACGGCGTCGCTCGGCCTCTTCTTCGTCATCCTGACGCTGCTGGCGATCCAGGTCCGCAACGGCAGGGACCCCGCGCTCGGCCCAGGGCCGGCGGTCCCGGCCCTGACGCAGCCCGCCGTAAAGGGCGGCGCCGAAGCGACTCAGCAGGCGACCGCCATCGTCAGCCGCACCTCCCCCGCCCCGCCGCCGTGACCGCGACCACCGCCGAGCCGATCCCCCGCCCGGGTCCGGAGGGCCCAAGCCTGAAGGCGCGGATCGCGGCCGCCGCCGTCATCGTGGCGCTGGCCGTGCTCGCCGCCTACGCGGTGTTCGCCGGTCCCACCTGGATCTCGGTCCAGGTCCAGTCGAAGGCCCCGGGCCACGCCGTCCAACCGGCGGGGCAGCGCGAGCCCGAGGGCGTGGGGGCCGGCAATGGTGGCTGAGCCGGATCCCGCCAACTATCCGTGGTGGTTGGCGTCGCGGTCGGCCGGCATCGTCGCCTTCCTGCTCGTCACCACGGCGGTCCTGCTCGGCCTCTTCATGGCCTCCAACCTCTTTCGACGGCCGGGGCTGAAGCGCACCATGCTCAAGGTCCACGAGCAGGTGGCGTTGGCGGCGCTGATCGCGATCGGCGCTCACGGCGTCATGCTGCTGGGCGACGCCTGGCTGCGACCTGGAATCTCCGGGATCGCGATCCCGTTCACGATCGCCTACCGCCCGCTCTGGGTCGGCATCGGCATCGTCGCCGGCTACCTTGCCGCGATCCTCGGGCCGACCTACTACCTGAGGCGCCGCATAGGCGCCAAGCGCTGGCGCCTCGTCCACCGGGCGACGGTGGTCGTCTTCGCCCTCGCCGTGGCCCATTCGCTCGGCTCGGGAACCGACGGCGCCAGCCTCTGGTTCAGGACCCTGGCGATCGCCAGCACGGCGGCGGTCGTGGTGCTGTTCGCGATCCGCTACCGGCGCCGGGCGCCACGCAAGGTCCCGGTCCCGAAGGCGTCGCGCCCGGCCGGCGCGGCGGGTGGCGGCACTCCCGCCTAGACCATCTGGAGCGCTAGCCCCGGGCCGCGGTCGCGACCAGGTCCGCCATCAGGGCCACGGCCTCTGCCTGCGGCAGGCCCTGCTCGCGCACCAGCGACCGCCAGGTCGCGAAGGAGACGGCGTGCCCGATCACGGCCTTGACCTGTCGACGGCGGGCGCCTCGCTCCGGGCGACCGTGGACGATCGCGGCGGTCGCGGCGGCGAACCAGGCACCCATCGCTTCCATCGGCGGCGCCATCGCCGGCACCAGGGTCGCGTCCCGAATGGTCTTTTCCACCATCTCCTCGCCGCGGTCGAACCAAGCGTAGAGCTCGGAAAGAGCAGCGTGCAGGCGCTCCCCGGGGCCCTCGATCGTCGCCCAGCGGGCGAGATCGGGAAGCGGGTGCTCGGACAGCCAGTGCGCGGAGCAGGCGCCGAACAGCGCCTCCTCGTCGGGGAAGTAGCGGTAGACGGTCGCCCGCTGGACGCCAGCGCGCTCGGCGACCGCGCTGATCGTCGTCCGCGCCGGCCCGATCGAGCCGTGCAGGTCCACCGCCGCCTCGGTGATCCGCCTCCGCGTCTCCTCCTCGAGCTCGGCCCGCCGGCGCTTGCGGTAGGGGCGCTTTGGCGATTTCGATAGTTGCTTAGACATGGATGTGCGATGAAGTTTGACAAATGCCGCGGACGCCTGATACTTTCGCCGCACAATATTGTTCAACGAAAAGGAGAGACATGACCACGGCACAGGCGATTGAGAACCCTCGCCGCTTCGACGCCTCCCAGGGGCCCCGCAAGGTGGGCCGCGAGGACGGCCACTACGCCGAGCTCGGCGGCTGCGGCGCCAGGTTCCTGGTCTGGGGTGAGGAATCCGGCGGCGGCTTCTCGCTGGTCGAACATCCGGTCCCACCGCGCTCGCTCTGCGCTCCGCTGCACCGCCACGCGGGCGTCGACGAGTACAGCTTCGTGCTCGAGGGCCGGATGGGGGCCCTGCTGGGGGACGAGGTGCTCCACGCCGAGGCGGGTGAGCTGGCGTTCAAGCCGCGTGACCAATGGCACACGTTCTGGAACGCGGGCGAGGAGCCCTGTCGCATCCTCGAGGTGATCTCACCGGGGGGCTTCGAGCATTTCTTCCGCGAGTTCGACGCGATGATCAGGGACGGCAGCTTCGAGCCCGAGGTGCTAAGCGAGCGCTACGGGATCGACTTCGACATGGAGAGCGTGCCGCGCATCTGCGCCGAGCACGGCCTCACCCATCCCCTGCTGGGCTGACCGGTCGCTCAGGCTGCGGCGGGCAGGGCCCGTGGTCCTGCCCGCCGCGCCGGGATCAGCAGCGCCGAGGCGCATACCATCGCGAAGGCGGTGGCCTGGACGATGAGGCCGAGGGGCTGGGTGGAGAGCGGGTCGCCGAAGACGAGGACGCCGCCGACGATCTGCGCGGCGTTGGCGACCAAACCCATCAGGCCGATCGTCTCGATCGCGCCGCCGCGCTGGAGGGCGGCCGCGGCCGTGTACTGGGCCAGCACGCCGGCGACCAGGATCATCAGGACCCAGGGGGCGAGCACTGCGAGCGAGACGCCGCCGGCGCCGGTCAAACCCTTGATCGCGATCCCCGCGAGGGCGAAGAGGACCCCGGCGATGGTGGCGAGGAGGACCTTGCCATGCTCGGCGAGGCGCTCGGAGCGGTGTCCGGTGACGAGCGCCGCGGCGAGCATGGCGAGGCCGCCCTCGAAGCCGAGGATCGCGGCGAGCGAGAAACCCGAGTGGCTGCCGTGGAAGTGGGGAACGGTGAGGACGAGGAGCGCGAGGCCCGCCCCGCCCAGCAGCAGCGCCAGCCACTGGCGCCACTCGACCGGATCGCCAAAGAGCCGCTGCGCCATCACCGCGAGGGTCACGGCGCCCCCCGCCAGGACGGCCTGGACGAGGGAGATCGGCGCCATCGAGAGAGCGGCGACGTGGACCAGCCAGGCGACCGCGGCCAGCGCCCAGCCCGCCGCGAACCACGGCGAGGCCGCGAGACGCCGGGCACTGCGCAGCGGTCGCTGGAAGCGAACTGGCTCGGCGAACTGGCAGCCGCGATGCTTGAGCAGGGACGCGAGGTTCCCCAGCAACGCCGCCGCTACCGCGAGGGCGAGGCCTATTTGCAAGTGCGCTCCGGCGCCGGCAGTTTCAGGCGCTGGCGCGCGGCGGCGACCGCGGACACCGAGGAGCGGCAGGCTTTGGCGATCACGCCGTCCCCGTGGTCGGGCCTGCGACTGACCTCGAACTCGATCAGGGCAGCGCGGCGCAGTTTCGCCCGCATTTCCAGCGGGCTGCCCTCGGGCGCGGACTCGAGCGCCGCCTGCGCGGCGCGCTCACGGCGGCAGATCAGGCAGAAGATGCCCTCAGTCGAGCTGGCCCAGGTCTCCGGGAGCTCGACGCTCTCGCCGCCCATGCGGCTGACCGAGACCCCGCAGTGGTCGCAGGTCCACTTCTTCGCGGTGACGGTTGCGGTGCTCATGCGGGGGCCTTGGTCCGGTTGCGGTTGCGGTTGCGGCGCCGCCGTCGCTGGGACGAGGAGCCGCCGGAGCCGGGGCGTTCGCCGGCGCTTCCGTCGCCGTTGGCAGAGCCCTGCCCGGTTCCGCTTCCCCGGCCCTGCTCGAACTCGCGGCTGAGGCCGAGGTCGCGGGCGATGCGCCGCATCTCCCCGACCTGGTCCTCCAGCACGAAGCTGATCCCGGCGCCGCGGTTGCCGGCGCGGCCCGTTCGGCCGATCCGGTGCACATAGGCGTCCTGGTCGCCGGGGGCGTCGAAGTTGATCACGTGGGTGACGTCGGCGACGTCGATGCCGCGGGCGGCTACGTCGGTGGCGATCAGGGTGTCGATGTCGCCACGCTCAAAGCGAGCCAGCGCCCGTTCGCGCTGGCTCTGGCTCTTGTCGCCGTGCATCGCGACGGCGTCCAGCTCGCGACTGCGGAGCCGCTTGACGAGTCGGTCGGCGCCGCGCTTGGTGCGGACGAAGACGAGGGTGCGGCCGCGCTCGGAGTCGCGCAGCTGCAGCGTCAGGTGGTCGAGCTTGGCGCTCTGGGAGTCGACGTGGACGAAGCTGTGCTCGATGTCGGCCTCCCGGTCCTCGGTCGGCTGATGAGTGTGGCGGCGCGCCTCGCTCGTGTAGGCGGCGGCGAGCTTGCCGGTCGCGCCCTCGAGGGTGGCCGAGAAGAAGAGCGTCTGGCGATCCTTCGAGGTCTGGGCGACGATCCGGCTGACCGCCGGCTTGAAGCCCATGTCGAGCATGCGGTCTGCCTCGTCGAGGACGAGGATCTCGACGCGGTCGAGCGAGATGACGCCGCGGGAGAGCAGGTCCTCGAGGCGGCCCGGGGTGGCGACGACGATGTCGGCGCGGCGGGCCGCGGCGGTCTGGGGGCCGAAGCCGACGCCGCCGTAGACGGCGGCGATCTGCAGCTGCCGGGCGCGGACGATCGAGTCGAGCTCGTCGACGATCTGGCTCGCGAGCTCGCGGGTCGGGGCCAGGACCAGGGCGCAGAGACCGCCGCCGGGCTTGATCCGGTCGGCCATCGGGATCCCGAAGGCGAGGGTCTTTCCGGAGCCGGTCGGGGACTGCACGAGCAGATCGTGGCCGGCCAGCGCCTCGCTGATGACCATCTCCTGGATGGGGAAGGGTTGAGTGATGCCACGCGCGCTCAGCGCGTTCACCACAGGGTTAGAGATGCCGAGATCGGCAAAAGACATGAAGTTTGTGTTGCTCCTTATTGTGCGATTCAGGGAGATCCAGCAGCCCCGAAACGCTGAGAAGCGCACAGAGGAAACGGAACCTCTCGGGTGGCGGTTGCGCCAAGCCCGACTCCAATACCGTAGCAGGTGGGCACTTTTGCGCTGCTCCTGCGCCTTTTTTCGGGCCTTCCGCCGAGCTCGATGTGGCTTCCCCCGGAAGTCGGCGGGAGGGCACGGGCCTAGATTGGGATCATCGTGAACTGCGCAGATGTCGTTGACGCCTTCACCTCTCACATGGACGGTTGGGGAGCCGGGTCCTGGGTCCTGATGTCCCTGGGCATGATCGCTTTCTGGGCGCTCCTGATCGTCGCCGTCGTCTGGGTCGTGCGGTCGCTTGGCGATGGCGGCTCGCGCAAGCCGCTGAGCGCCTCCGAGCTGCTGGAGCGCCAGCTCGCCGAGGGTGAGATCTCGGTCGACGAGTACCGGCAGCGCAAGGACGCCCTCAGCGGCTGAGCCTCGACGTCGGCTCCGAGCGCTAGGCTGGCGCCGTGATCATCTCGACCATGAACGACCTTCCGGGGTACGAGGTCGAGGAGGTCCTCGGGGAGGTCTTCGGGCTGACCGTGCGCTCCCGCAACCTCGGCTCCCAGATCGGTGCCTCGCTGAAATCCCTCGCCGGCGGCGAGCTGAAGGGGATGACGAAGATGCTCGCCGAAGGCCGCGAGCACGCCACCGAACGGCTTGTCGACGAAGCGGAGTCCAAGGGCGCTAACGCGATCCTCGCCTTCCGCTTCGACACCTCGGAGCTGGGAACGACCTGGACCGAGATCTGTGCCTACGGCACCGCCGTCAAGGCGCGCAAGCTCTAGCTTGCCGCCGAGCTGCTGTTGGGCCCGCGGCGCGTTGCCCAACCGTCCCATCAATCCAGTCGCGAGCACTTCGCACTCGGCGGTAGGCCGGATGTCCGAAGGCGCCGGCCCCGACTACAGCTGCTTCGTCTGGGCCAGAACTTCAAGGCGCGGGGCCCGTCCGAGGAGATGCCGGACCACGTCCTCGGCGTGGTAGGGCCGCCCATCGGGGGACAGCGCGGCCAGGACGGCGCGAGCATCGTCGCCGAGCGTGAGCAGGGGCGGCTCGGCCGCGTCGGGACGTCGGCGCTGAGGGAGGCCCGCCGCCGCGGCCAGCCCGTTGCACAGGCACATGCGTCCCGCGGTGTCTCCGGCCTGTCCGCCCTTGGCGACGTAGTCGATTTCGGGCTCGGCGGGGCAGCGGTAGCCGACCGTGCCATCGGTCTTTCGGTACGGCGTCGTCAGGTAACCGAGGTCACAGCGCCGCCGACGGGCGGCATAGATCTCGGGTTCGGCCACCGTGCCCGGAACCCGCGCCACCTTGAACGGATAGCCGGTCGGCGACGCGACAGGATCGGTGCGCACGACGAGTCGCCCCGCTGCCGCCAGCTCGCGCGAACGCCGCTTGAGGACGGGGTCCAGCCCAGACTCCTCGCAGAGCGCGAACGCGGTTCCTACCTGCACGCCGCAGGCCCCCTCGCCCATTGCCTCGCCAAGCTTCAGGGGATGCGCATATCCGCCCGCCAGCCAGAAGGGAACGCCGAGCTGGCGCATCCGCGCGAGGTCGACCTCATCGCGCGGTCCGTAGGCTGGCTCGCCCCCGGCGTTCAGCCGCAGCGAGCCTCGCGGCGGCGCATTGTGGCCGCCTGCGATCGGCCGCTCCACCACGAAGCCGGACGGTCGGCTCTCCTCGTCGCGAGCTAGGTGGGTGGCGAGAACGTGAGAGCCGACGATGGCCATGAACCGCGGGGGCGAGAGCGGCTCCCGGCATCCTGGCACGACGCTGCGGGGATCGAACGCGAGCGTGTAGTCATCCCCAGCGGTGGCGTCTAGGACCGCGAACGGCAGGGCGGCCGGCCGATGATCGGCAAGAGCCTCCAGCGCGGCAGGGATGTGGCGTGGGATTCCCGCCCCCATCAACACCCAATCGACACCAGCCAGCATCGCGCCGTAGAGTGACGGGAGCGTCGGGATCTGGATCTTCTCGAGCAGGTTGATGCCAACCGGGCTGTCGTGCCCCTCCTTGGCGAGGAATACCTCCACGAAGCTGCCGACCACGGTCAGCTCCAGGAAATGGCGACTCGGATGCTGCCGCGGCACAGGCACGGCGCGATAGCGGCCGCCAGCCGGGAGACCGCCCGGCCGGTAGTAGCGCTTCAGGATCCGGGCGGCCACGGCAGGATCGACGAACGCCGAGAGCCCGCGTCGCAGGTGCCCACCCTGATCGCCATCCTGGAGCCCGCGGGCAAGTACGATCGCCAACGCGGTGCCGGACACCACGCCGAGCTGGCCCATCCGAGAGACAATCGAGGCCAGCCGCCAGCCCGAAACGGCCACCCCCATTCCACCCTGGATCACCCGGGGCCATGCTTCGGCCTGTTTCATCACCCGCCGCCGATCAGCGGCGGCGCCAGCGAGGACCGCCGCAGCGTGCTACGGCGCATCATGCGTGGGCTGTGCCGGTCCTCCGCAGGAGCCGCAGGGTGCACGGTGCTGCCGTCTCGGTGAGGCCTCTCTGCCTCCCGCGGCGATAGTCGAGTTGAAGCCCCCGAAGGTCCGCGCTCCTCCTGGTGGTTCGAGGAGGAGGCCGGCAAGCGTCCGCTCGGGATCAACGGCGCTCATGGGAATCTCCTCTCAGCAACGGGCTCGGCCATCGGGGCGATGATGCGCGGCCATGCTCCTCGCTCCATCCGAACTCCCCACGACCGCTGACCGGAGTGAGCCCGCGGACGGCGAGGGGAAGGCCCGTGCCGGGCTCGTGGTCTTCGCGGTTGCAGATCGCGGCACGCGCTTAGGTTCGCCCTAGCCGCCGAGCTGGAACGAGAGCCAGGGGCCGGCGGAGGAGATCGTCGCCAGCGCCAGCCCCAGGCCCGCGGCGAGCGAGGTGAGCAGAAGGGCGACCCGCAGGCCCGAGCCGGCCAGCGCCGCCTCGCGGCCGCCGTGGCGGCGCCAGTCCGGGGCCGCCAGCGCCGGCACCTCGAGCACGTGGCCGAGGACGTGCACCGCCATCGCCGCGAACCAGGCGAAGAAGCTCGCCTTGTGGGGGAAGATCAGGGTGTTCGAGGGTGGCCCGTCGACCAACAGGGCGACGCCGGTTCCGAACAGCGCCAGGCTGGTGAGGACGACAACCGGGCCCAGAAGCCGCAGCAGCAGCACCGGCGCCCCTTTGCTGCGGTAGGTGGGGCTGCCGGTGTAGTAGCGGGCGAAGCGGTAGCCGGTGCTGGCCACCTTCAGCGCCACCGGCGGGATCAGCAGCATCCCGATGAAGACATGAGGGCCGAGCAATTGGCCGACGAACGGGATCGTCGCCCCCTCGATCGCCAGCAGCGCCAGCAGCATCGCCGCGGCGCCGCCGGTGAGGCGGGAGTTGCCGGCGACGCCGTCGCGCCTGACGCGGGCGCGGGCCTGGCCGCCGCGGAGCGCGGCTGTGTCGGTGGCTTGCATCGCGGAGGATGCTTGCCGCGCTCGCTTATGCCCGGCTAACGACCGCGTTAGAGCTCTCTCACATAGCTCTGAAGGGGCGTTTAGGCGCTAGTTGGAGGCTGCTGCTACCGATGCGAGATGACGACGAGAAGCGGCGCGGCATCTCAGCGGCGATGGCGCTGCTGCCACTGCGCCTGTTCCTGGGAATCACCTTCGTCTACGCCGGCGTCCAGAAGCTGAGCGACCCCGGCTTCCTCCACACCGGCGCCTCCACCTACATCGGCACCCAGCTGCACGACTTCGCGGCCGGTACCCCGGGCGGCTTCATCCTCCGCACCTTCGCCCTGCCCCAGCCCGAGCTGGCGGGGGTCGGCGTGGCGATCGTCGAGATCACGATCGGGCTCCTCGTCATCGCCGGCTTCCAGACGCGGATCGCCGCCGCCTGCGGGATGGGGCTCAACTTCCTCCTCTTCCTCACCGCGAGCTGGCATACGACGCCCTACTTCCTCGGGCCCGACCTCGTCTTCACCTTCGCCTGGCTGCCGCTGGCGCTGGCCGGCTCGGAGGGCCAGCCCTCGCTCGACAACCTGGTCAAGCGGCCCTCGGCGGCGCTGGCGCGCCGCACCCGGCTGCACCCTGAGCGGGTGGAGATCGACGACCCCGCCGCGCTGCGCTCGACTCGCCGGGCACTTCTCGCCGAGTTCGCCGGGGCCGCGGTCGCGATCGCCGGGATAGCGGCGCTGGCCAAGGCCCTACACGGCACCGCGCTCGCGCTGGCCGCCGGCTCCAGGCGGACCGGCCAGGGCGGTGCCGGCCCGAATGGCGGCGGCGGGGGCTCAACCGCCGCGGGCGAAGGCGCCGCCGGCTCCAACGGCTCCTCGGTCCCCTCCGGCGCGGTCAAACTCGGCCCCTCGAGCAGGCTGCCGGCCGAAGCCGCCGCGACCTACACCGACCCCACCGATGGCTCGCCCGACATCCTCATCCGCGAGTCCGACGGCAGCCTCAAGGCCTACAGCGCTGTCTGCACCCATGCCGGTTGCACCGTCGGCTACGAAGGCGGAGTCATCTTCTGCCCCTGCCACGGTGGCGAGTACAGCGTCGAAAGCGGCGAAGTCGTCGCCGGCCCGCCGCCGGAAGGCCTGGCGCCAAAGCGGGTGATGGAGGCCGGCGGGCAGATCTACGCGCTGCCGAGCTGAGCCCGGAAGCCGGGCAGCTCGACGCAGAACCGCGCCCCGCCCAGGGGCGAGTCCTCGGCCCAGATCCTGCCCCCGTGCGACTCGACGATCGAGCGCGCGATCGGCAGTCCGAGCCCGCCCCCGCCCGAGCCGCGGTCGCGCCCCTCCTGCACGCGGTGGAAACGGGCGAAGATCCGCTCGCGCTCCTCGGGCGGGATTCCCGGGCCGTCGTCGTCGACGCGGATCCTCAGCAGCTCGCCGCTCGCGATCGCCGAGAGCTCGACCCGTCCGTCGGGCCCGGCATGGCGACGGGCGTTGGAGATCAGGTTCAGCAGCGCCTGGCGCAGTCGCTCGGGGTCTGCGCTGAGCGTCCCGGTCGGCAGCTCGCCGACCGTCGCGCCCGAGCCGCCGCTGCGCGCCAGCTCCCGCAGGTACGGGGCCAGTGCCAGCCGGCGCCGCCGCAGCGGGCCGGCCTCTTCGAGACTGGCCAGCGCCAGCAGGTCGTCGACGAGGCGTTCGAGCCGCTCCATCTCGCGCATCGCCAGGCCCTCGACCCGGCGCACCTCGTCGCCGTCGGGCTCGGGCTGGCGGGCGAGCACCTCGAGCTGGCCGCGGATCGCGGTCAGCGGCGTGCGCAGCTCGTGCGAGGCATCGGCGACGAAGCGGCGCTGGCGCGAAAAGGCCGCCTCGAGGCGGTCGAGCATGTGGTCGAAGCCCTCGGCCAGGGTTCGCACCTCGACCGCCGCCGTCGGCTCCTCGCCGATCCGCGGCTTCAGGTCGCCGGCGTCGACGGCCGCGGCCGTTGCCGCCATCCGTCGCAGCGGCGCCGCGGTACGGGCCGCGAGCAGGTACCCGGCGAGAAGCGCCGCGACCAGGGAGACGCCGCCGAAGACGAGGAAGGTCCGCACGACCTCCGACTGGGCGTCCTCGACCGGGGCCAGCGAGGTCATCTCGCCGCCGTCGGTTGTGGGGGACCTGGTCGCCTCGTGATGCTCGCGCTGCTTGATCACGTTCGACTCGGTGCTCATCTCCCGCCGGACCGCGACGAAGAGGACGGCGAAGGCGGCGAGGACGATGCCGGCGATCGAGAGCGCCAACCTGCCGCGCAGGCCGAGCCGCTTCCAGGCGCCGCTCATTCCTCGTCGACGAGCCGGTAGCCGACGGAGCGCACGGTCTCGATCGGCGCCGGGGAGTCGGGCAGGGCGAGGCGCCGGCGCAGGTAGCCGATGTAGACCTGGACGACGTTGGTCCCGGGGTCGTGCTGGTAGCCCCAGACCGAGTTGAGGATCTGGGCATGGCCGCAGACCTGGCCGGCGTGGCGCATCAGGTGGGCGAGCAGCTCGGCCTCTCGCTCGGGCAGGCGCAGGGAGAGGTCCCCGCGGGTCACCCGGCGGCTGAGCAGGTCGAGCTGGATCCCGCCGGCCTCGAGCTTCGTGGTCGCGCCCTCGGGCACGCTGCGCAGATGCGCCCGGACCCGGGCCGCCAGCTCCTCGAAGGAGAAGGGCTTGGCGATGTAGTCGGTGGCGCCGGCGTCGAGGCCCTCCACCCGGTCGGCGATCTCGCTCCGCGCGGTCAGCATCAGCACCGGCAGGCTCGGCTTGGCCTGGCGGATCGCGGCGAGGACCTCGATTCCGTCGCGCCCCGGCAGCATCCGGTCGAGGATCACCAGGTCGACCCCGGCGCCGAGCGCCATCCTCTCGCCGGCGATCCCGTCGCCGGCGGTGAGGACCGTGTAACCCTCGCGTTCGAGCCCGCGCGACAGGAAGTCCGCGATCGCCTCTTCGTCCTCGACCACCAGGATCTCCACACGTCGATGCTAGTGGTGCCGGCCTCCTACACTTGGTCGATGTCTTCGGAGACCGGTGTCGAGCCGACCTACACGCTCTACAGGCGTGGCATCGAGCTGCTCGAAGACGGCGACTTCGAGGACGCCACCGCGCCGCTCGCCGAGGCGGCCCGTCGGGCGCCGGAGAAGTCCTCGGTCCGCGAGGCGCTGGGACGGGCCTACTACCGCGCCGGCCGCTTCGCCCAGGCGGCGGTCGAGTTCGAGGCCGTGGTGGAGAGCCACCACGTCGACGACTACGCCCACTTCTGCCTCGGCCGCGCGCTCAGCATGACCGGCCAGAAGGACCGCGCCCGGCATCACCTCGCGCTCGCCTCGAACCTGCGCCCCGACCGCGGCGACTATCGCTTCTACCGCAGGCTGCTCGACGCCTAGGGCGCCGGCCTCTCAGAGGCCCCCGACGAGCTTGCCGACGGTTTCCTCGGAGAAGTAGGGCCCGTAGGTCCTCTTCTTGTTGTTGAGGTGGAGGTAGGTGTTGATGCCGTCGATCTGGGTGCCGCCGGCGATCAACCAGCCGCCGCCGCTGGAGCCCGGGGCCCAGCGGCAGCGGATCCCCAGGGTCGGCGGGCCGGGGAGCCGGAAGGTGAGGGTGTCGTCGCCGATGTAGGGCGAGCTGCAGGTCTGCATCCACTTCGTTTCGCCGGGGTAGCCGAAGGTCTGGAATTCCTGGCGGCGAGTGAGGTCGGTGACGATCGTGGCGCCGCCGCCGACCGCGTCGGCGAGGTTGACCCCTTCCGAGTTGGGGTAGGTGAGGAAGGCGCCCATGTCGAAGTCCGGATTACCCTGCCTTACCCAGGGCTGCGGGGCGTGGACCTGATTGCGCTTGGCGACGAAGACGCCGAACGGGGCGACTCCGCCGCTGTAGGCGGGGACGAACTCGAGGTAGTTGGACCAGACGCTGCGGCGGCCTTCGTCGGGGCCGCTGTTGACGCAGTGGCCGGCGGTCAGCACCAGCTGCCGCGTGGGGCTGTTGATCGCGGTCCCGGAGCAGTAGCCCTGCAGCTTGCCCTGGCGGACGAAGATCCTGCCGTTGACGGAGAACGGGGGGACTTCGGGGGTCGGCACGGCGGCGAAGCTGGCGGTCGCACCAGTGGCGGCCGCGCCCAACCTCAGCTCGGCCTTGCCGGAGCCGTCGACCACGAGGTCGAGCGGGCGGGCGCTGCGCATCCGCGCCGGGGTCCAGTAGCGCTTCACGCGCGCCACTTCGGCGCGGGCCTCGACGGCGCTGGTGGTCGCCGGTCCCGTCTGCGCCCGCGGGGCCGCGCCGGCGGCGCCGGCGCAGGCGAGCGCCGCCACGAGGAGGAGGAGCGTCGCGAGCAGGCCCGCGAGGCGTGATTGGGCACGGGAGGAGCGCCGCCGCATCGGCGCGGACAATAGCCGCCGCGCATTCCGGACACCCTCGCGAGGCCGCCGCGGGCCGACCGCGCCCGTCAACCGACCAGCGGGATCACGCAGCGGTACTTCTTCGTGGAGGAGGAGAGGGCGGCGCCTATTGCTCCAGCGGTGGAAACCGTTGCCACGCTGTAGGCATTCAGTGCCGTAAAGCTGGGAATGTCCCCCGTCCACTCATCGCCGGACGCGAGCGCGATCCCCGGTTGCTGGGAGAAGGCGGCGAGCGTCAGGGCGTCGGGGAGTTCGCCACCCTGGGTCGCGCAGGAGAGGGCCGCCGCGGTCGCCGTCACCGCCGCTTCGCTGCTCGCAATCTGCCAGCAGGCGCCGGCGAAGGCGCGGGTGGTCGGCTCGCAGCCGGCGCTATAGCCGTTGATCTTCGTCGCCTCGACGGCGTTGACGGCATTCAGCGCCGTCTGCGCGTCGCGGGCGGAGTCCGCGTTGTCGGCGTGGACGGCGCTCGGGACCTGCCCCAGGGTCGCGGCGTCGATCTGCGTGCCGGTGATCGACCCCGGAGCCACCCGGTTTCCCGGGATGGCCCCCGGCTTCAGCCGGTTGCCCGGCAGCGAGCCGAGGGCGAGCCGGTTGCCCGGCAGCGACTTGAGCTTGATCGACTTGCCGTCGATTTTCGCCGCCGCGTAGACGGTCCCGCCGAGGGCGGCGAACAGCGCGATCGATGCGACAAGCAGAGCCGGCGCGGGCCGGCGGAGTCCCCTGCTCATTGATTCTCCCCCTGGGTTTGAGTCGGATGGAACGAGACCCCGGAACGAACGGGTTTTCTGGAGTGGCGGCAGCCTAGACGAGCGAAAACGCCCGTGGACGAAAGTCCGGGAGCGCGGCGCCGCCGCTAGCTTGGGCCGATGCAGGACCTCGTGATCCTCCTCGCGGCGGCCTCGGGGACCGCCCTGGCGACCGGCCTCGGGACGATACCGGTGTTCTACCTCGGCACTCGCGCCGCGCAGCTGACTCCGCCCCTGCTCGGCTTCGCCGCCGGCGTGATGGGGATCGCGTCGGTCTTCGGGCTGCTGGTCCCCGCCGCCGAGGAAGGCAGCGTCGTCGCCGTCATCGGCGGCCTCCTGCTCGGCGGCCTCCTGCTCGGCACGGCCCGCCGCCGGCTCGATCCGGAGGCCGCATTCATGGGTCGCAGCGGGCCGGGGGCCCGCACCTCCGCCCTCGTCTTCGCCGTCCTGTTCGTCCACAGCCTGCCCGAGGGGCTCGCGGTCGGCACCGCCTACGCCTCCGACCGCGCCGGCCTCGGCCTCTTCGTGATCCTCGCGATCGCGATCCAAAACATCCCCGAGGGGACGAGCGTCGCGATTCCGATGCAGGCGGCTGGCTACAGCCACGCGCGGCAGTTCTGGACGGCGGTCGCGACCAGCTCACCGCAGCCGGTCGGCGCCCTGATCGCCTTCCTCGCGGTCGAACAGGTCAGCTCGCTGCTGCCGGTCTCCTTCGCCTTCGCCGCCGGCGCGATGCTGGGCCTGATCGTGGTCGAGCTGCTGCCGCAGGCCTACGCGACCCGGCGTCGCCTCGGCCCCAGCCTCGGAATCGCGGCCGGCTCCGCCCTGATGCTCGTCCTCGATCTCGCGCTCGGGGTCTGAGCCGGGCGCCGCCTCAGAGGATCGCCAGCACCCCGAGCGCCAGGACCGAGGCGGCGACCAGCGCCAGGGCGACGCCGGTCGTGACCCGGTCGAAGCGGCCGAGGACGTTCTCGCCCATCAGCTCGCCGTCCTTGGCGAGCGAGCGGATGAAGGGCAGCAGGACGAGGAGGAGGACAGCGTTCAGCGCCTGGGAGAGGAAGAGGATCTGGATCAGCGGCGCCCCGGGGATCAGGACCAGGCAGGCGGCGACCGCGACGACCGCGCCGAAGCTGAGGTAGAAGGTCCGCGCTTCGGCGAAGCCGTCGTTGATGTCGGCGCGGCGGCCAAGGGTCTCCGAGACGGAGTAGGCGGTGGAGAGGGGGACGATCGCGGCCGCCAGCAGGGCGGCGCCGAGGAAGCCGAGGCCGAACAGGGTGGCCGCGGCGTTGCCGGCGACCGGCTCCAGGGCCCGGGCCGCGTCGCTGGCGTCGTTGACGTCGATGCCCTGAGCGTGGAGGGTGGCGGCGCAGGCGACGACGACGAAGAAGCCGATCACCCCGGTGAGGGCGGCGCCGACGATGACGTCGATCCGCTCGAAGCGAAGGTCCTTGACGTGGAGCCGCTTGTCGACCGCGTAGGACTGGATGAAGGCCAGTCCCCAGGGCGCCAGTGTGGTGCCGAGCGTCGCCACGGCGACCAGGACGGCGTCGCGGTTGAGCGGGATGCTGGGGACGACGAGCCCGCGGCCGGCGGCGGCCCAGTCGGGGTGGGCGAGGATGCCGGCGACGATGTAGGCGACGAATACCGAGCTCAGCATCAGCAGGAAGTGCTCGACGTGGCGGAAGTTCTCGCGCAGGACCAGGACCGAGATCCCGATCGCCGCCAGCGGCACGCTGATGTAGCGACTCATCCCGCCCAGCAGTTCCATTGCGGCGGCGACCCCGGCGAACTCGGCGCACATCGTGCCGGTGTTGGCGATCACCAGGGCGGCGGCGACGATCGCCGCGGCGCGCCCGCCGAAGCGCTCCCTGACCAGCGTCAGCAGTCCCTTCCCGGTGACGATCCCGAGCCGCACGCCGACCTCGTGGAAGACGATCAGCGCCGCGGTCGAGAGCGCCAGCACCCAGAGCAGCTCGTAGCCGTAGCGGGCGCCGAGGATCGAGTAGGTGGTGATTCCGGCCGGGTCGTCGTCGGAGAGCCCGGCCAGGACGCCGGGGCCGACCACCGCCAGCAGCGCCCCCGCCGTGCCGGCGCGCAGGAGCAGGTGGCGGCGGCGGGCAAGTCGCCAGTGCGTGTGACGGCCGGGGGTGCGGTGGGCGCGGGAGAGCATCTCGCTGCCGGTACTCTGACCGTCGCCCACGATGCGACCCGCCGCGCCTGGTGGGAGCCTGCGCCGGGGCCCGGCGATCCGGATCGGAGGGGTCTGAAGGCAAGCCCGCTTTTCGGTCCGGCCCCGGGTAGACTCGTCCGCATACATACGGTCGGTGGTCAAGGGAAGTCCGGTGCGAAACCGGCGCGGTCCCGCCACTGTGACCGGGTCAAGGAGGTCGCGGGCGCCCAGCGCGCCAGCCACTGGGGACGACACAGAGTCCCCGGGAAGGTGCGGCCGACCACCCCGGAAGCCAGGAGACCTGTCCCCGGCCAGCCAAGACAACCCTCGAGGAAAGGGTGGCGTAAATGCCAAGACTGATCCCATTCCGGCTGGCCGCCGCGTGCGCGCTGGCTCTTCCCGTGTTCCTGTCCATCGCCGCGGCCGCCTCGGCCAAGGGCGTCCCCGTCGAGGTGCGAGTCGTCGGCAGCGGCGGCAAGGTGCTCGCCGAACGGTCGCTGCGGGCGACGACGACGTCGGTGCCGACCAGCCCGAAGGCGACCTGCTTCGGCTCCGGCAGCGGCGGTACCGGCCAGCCTGTGAGGCTGAAGGGGGCGACCGCGCTCGGCGCCCTCAGCGAGGCCGTCCAGACCGTTCCGGGGCTGCGACCCCTGCTGGTCACCGACCACTTCGACTTCGGCCTCGCCGTCTGCGGCGTCGGCGGCGACGTGGTCAGGACCGGATCGGAAAGCTCCTGGTACTTGAAGGTGAACCACCGGTCGCAGTCGGTCGGCGGCGACCAGGTCAAGCTGCACGCCGGCGACGAAGTGCTCTGGGACCTGGCTCCGTCCTACCCGTATCCGGACGAGCTCTCGCTGGTCGCGCCGGCGAGGGCCACGGCCGGCAAGCCATTCACGGTGCGCGCCTACTCCTACGACGAAGAGGGCAAGCGGACCCCGGCTGCCGGGGTCAAGGTGACCGGGGCCGACGGGTTGACCGGCTCCGACGGCAGGGCCACGGTGACGCTCTCCAAGCCCAGCCGCCTGATCGCGACCAAGAGCGAGGAGATCACCTCCGGGCGCATCGTGGTCTGCCTCGGGCGAAAGTGCCCGGCCGGGGGCTAGTGGCCGACGACGGGACCCGGGTAGCGAAATGAGCCGGTGCCGCGGCACGGCGGTCGCGACGGCGCTGTTTGTGGCAGCGCTTGCGGCCGGCGGCTGCGGCCTCGGCCCTGGCGCCGACGTCGGCTCCGTGGAGCTGACGGTCACGCGGGAATTCGGCTCGGCGCCGATGCTCGAACGTTCCGTCGAGGCGAGCGAATCCGACACCGTGATGCGGGTGCTCGAAGGCAACGCCGACATCACCACCCGCTATGGGGGCGGTTATGTGCAATCGATCGAAGGGGTGGAAGAAGCGCGGCGCGACGATCATCCCTACGACTGGTTCTTCTACGTCGACGGCATCGAGTCGCCGATGGCGCCGCCGATTCGGCCCTACGGGGCGAAGAGCGGATCTGGTGGGACTACCGCGACTGGTCGGCGACGAGCCGCGTCCCGGCCGTGGTCGGGTCCTGGCCGGCGCCCTTCGTCGACGGTTACGAAGGCAAGCGCCATCCCGTCAGCGTCGAGTGCGACGGAGGGGGAGGGGCCTGCGCCGCGGTGCGGGAGGCCCTCGAAGCCGAAGGTGTGTCGATCGCCCGCGGCGCTCCCGACGGCGCGATCCGCGTCCTCGTCGGACCCTGGGCGCGGCTGCGAGCCGACCCCGCGGCGGCGCTGGTCGAAGCGGGGCCGCAGGAAAGCGGCGTCTTCGCCGACTTCGTCGCGGGCGCCGGCGGATATCGGCTTCAGGGTCTCGACCCGGAGGGCCACGCGAGACGCGAATTCGGCCCCGGTGCGGGCCTGGTCGCGGCGACCCGCCGCTACGAAGCGCCGCCCGTCTGGCTGGTCACCGGGGCCACGGGCGCCGGCGTGCGCGCTGCCGCTCGATTGCTCGAAGGGCCGAAGCTGCGCGACCATTACGCGGTGGTGAGCGAAGGCGGCGGGGAGACGCCACTTCCGCTGCGATGAGATCTCCATTCGCCTACACGCCGAAGCCGGGGCCGCTCCAGGCGGCCTCTCCGGGCGCCGCCATCCTCTATCTAGGCTCGCTGGTGGCGGTCGCGTTCATCTACTCCAACCCGCTGGTCCTGCTTGCGGCCGGCGCCGCCGTGACGGCGGCCGGGTTGCTCGCCGGAGCGCGGTGCGCGGTGCGCGCGGCGCTGTGGATGGGCTTCACCCTGGCCCTGCTCATCGTCGCCGTCAATGCCCTGGTCGTGAACCGGGGGGAGACGGTGCTGGCCCGGCTCGGCGACCTGCCTCTACTGGGCCAGGTCGACCTCACCGCCGAGGCGTTGGTCGCGGGCCTGGCGATCGGGCTGCGCGCCGCGGTCGCGATGGTCGCCTTCGCGGTCTATTCGGCCTGCGTCGACCCCGACCGGGTGCTGCGGGCGTTGCGACCGATCGCCGGGCGCTCGGCGCTGACCGCGACCCTGGTCTCCCGCCTCGTACGCGTGGCCTCCCCCGACGCCGCCCGCCTGCGCGACGCCGCCCGCCTGCGCGGCCCGGGTGCCGCCGAGGTCGGGCGGGCGCCGCTGGCGCGGCGCCTCCTCGCCGGCTCGCTCGACCGCGCCGTCGACGTCGCCGCGACCCTGGAGCTGCGCGGCTACAGCCTCGGCGCGCCGCGGCCCGCGCGCCGCCGCGCGCCGTCCCGCTACGACGGCCGCTTCTTCGCGGCCGGCACCGCCGTGCTCGCGGCCGCGATCGCCGGCAAGCTGCTCGGAGCCGATGACTTTCACCCATATCCGACGACCCAGATCGGCCTCGGCGCCGCCACGATCGCCCTCTCGCTCCTGCTCGCCCTCAGCGGCCTGGCGCCGCTGCGACGCAGGCTCGGGCGGCGCCGCCCGGCTACGGGCACGCCGGCGCCCGCCCAGCTGCGCGGCCCGGCCGCCGCCCCGCCGCTGGGAGCGCCTCGTGTCTGAGCTGGCGATCCGCCGCGGCGCCGCCCCGACCCTTGCCGTCGAGGAGCTGAGTTACTCCTATCCAGGCGCCGCTGGCCCGGCGCTCGCCGACGTCTCCTTCGAGGTGGCCCCGGGAGAGTTCGTCCTTCTCGCGGGCCGCTCTGCCTCCGGCAAGTCGACCCTGCTGAGAGCGGCTTGCGGCCTCGTGCCCCATTTCCACGGCGGCGAGATCGATGGGACCGTGAACGTCGCCGGCATCGACGCGATCGAGTCGGGCCCCGGCGAGCTCGCGGCCGTAGCCGGCTACGTCGCCCAGGACCCGGAGACGCAGGTCGTCTCGACCACCGTCGCGGCCGAGATCGAGCTGCCGTTGGAGCTGCGCGGCGAGGCCCCCGCGGACCGGGCTCGGGCGGTGGAGGAGGTGGCCCTGGCCCTCGCCATCCCGCACCTCCTCGGTCGCGCCGTGGACACCCTCTCCGGCGGGGAGCTCCAGCGCGTGTCCCTCGCCGCCGCTCTCGTGACCCGTCCGAGCCTGATCCTCCTCGACGAGCCCACCTCCCAGCTCGATCCCGTCGCGGGCGACGAGCTGATCTGGCTCCTCCGCCGGCTCAACGAGGAGTGGGGCGTGGCCGTCCTCCTGGCCGAACACCGCCTCGAGCGCTGCCTGGCGGCCGCCGATCGCGTCATCGCGATGGACTCCGGCCGCGTCTCCTTCGACGGCTCCCCGAGGGACTTCCTCGCCTGGGCCCAGACCTTCAACCCGACCCTGAGCACCCCCGCAGCCCGCCTCTTCTCCCTCGCCGGCATCGATCCACCGCCGATCGGCGTCCGCGACGCCCGCCAGGCCCTGGCGTCCTCGAAGGCCGGGTTCGACGGGGAGGGTCGAGTCCGAGGTGAGCTGAGCGACCAGGGGGTTCGACCCTCCGCGCCGTCCGTCCTGCGGGCGAGAGCCCTGTGGATCGAGCTGGACCGCGGCGAGGAATCACGTGACGTGCTGCGCGGTATCGACCTGACCTTGGCGCGCGGGGAACGCGTGGCGCTGATGGGCCGCAACGGCGCCGGCAAGAGCACGCTGCTGCGGGCGGCCGCCGGACTGATCGACCCGATCAGGGGCGGGATCGAGGCATCGGGCTCGGTCGCGCTGCTGATGCAGAACCCCGGCGACTACCTGGTGCGGGAGAGGGTTGGGGACGAACTTCCCGGAGACGCGGGAACGGCCGCGCTGGGGGTGGTGGGATTGGAGCACGCCGTCGACGCGGATCCCCGGGATCTCTCCGGTGGCGAGCGGCAGCGGCTGGCGCTGGCGATCGCGCTGGCGGGGCGCATGGAGGGCGAGCAGCTGCCGGGACTGGTCGCCCTCGACGAGCCGACCCGCGGCATGGACCGGGCGCGCAAGGACGATCTGGTCGGGTTGATCGACGATCTCGCGGCGCGAGGCGCCGGCGTCGTCGTCGCCACCCACGACGTCGAGTTCGCCGCCGCCTTCGCCGAGCGCGTCGTGCTGCTCGGCGACGGCGTCGTGATCGCCGATGGCCGGGCCGTCGACATCCTCTCCGGCGGCTGGTACTTCGCCACCGAGGTGGCCCGGGTGCTCGACCTGCCCGGTGTCGTCACGCCGGAGAAGGGCGCGGCGGCGCTGCTCGGGGATCGAGGCGGCGAATGAGCTGGGAGCTGACCTGCTTCCTCCTCCTCGCCGCCGTCCTCGCCGCTGGCTTCGCCTGGTATGAGCGCTCGCGACCGCCCTCGCAGGTCGTCGCCCTGGTCGCGGCGCTGGCGGCGCTGGCGATCGCCGGGCGGATCGCCTTCGCCGCCTTCCCCAACGTCAAGCCGACCACCGACATCGTCATCTTCGCCGGCTACGCGCTCGGCGGAGCGCCGGGATTCGCGGTTGGCGCCCTCGCCGCCCTCGTCTCCAATTTCTGGTTCGGCCAGGGGCCCTGGACCCCGTGGCAGATGGCCGGCTGGGGGCTGTGCGGGGTCCTCGGCGCCGCCCTGGCCCTCGGCGGACGCGACGTGGGCCGGCTGGGCCTGGCCGCGACCTGCGGCTTTGCCGGGGTCGCCTACGGCGCTCTGCTGAACTTCTCCCTGATGGCGACCTATGGGGGGGACCTGTCATTGCAGCGATTCGGGGTGCTGGAGGCGCGCGCCGTGCCCTTCGACGCCGCCCACGCCGTCGGCAACGTGGCTCTCGCCCTCGTCGCCGGTCCGGCGATGGTGCGGATGCTGATCCGCTTCCGGGAGCGGTTCGAGTGGGGAAGGAAAGGGGAAGGTCCGGCCTCCCCCGGGTCCCCGCGAAGGCTGAGGCCGGCGCTGCGCGGCGGCGGCGTCGCGTCGCTGCTGCTGGTCGCGCTTGTCGCCTCAGCGCTGGCGCCGGCCCGCGCCGAGGCCTCACCGGTGGACCGGGCGGCCAACTGGCTGGCCTCGGTCCAGAACGACGACGGCGGCTTCGGCGCCTCTCCCGGAGACCGCTCCGGGGCGGAAATCACCGGCTGGGTGATGATGGGCCTGGAGGCGGCCGGGAGGAACCCGCTCGACGTCTCGCGCGGCGGCAACACGCCGGTCGAGTTCCTGCGTGGACACGTCAAGGAGCTGAAGACCCCCGGCGATCTGGCCCGCACGATCATCGCCCTCGAGGGCGCCGGCGTAGACCCGCGGGAATTCGGTGGCGTGAACCTCGTCTCGCGCCTGCTCTCGAAGCGCCTCGACGACGGCTCCTTCGCAGACTGGCCGAACTCGACCGCCTACGGCGTCATCGCCCTGCGCACGGCCGGCGCCACCGGCGGTCTCGACAAGTCTCTCGCCTGGTTGCGCAAGGTCCAGAACGACGACGGCGGCTGGGGCGACGAGCCCGGCCAGCAGAGCAACGCCGACGGGACCGGCGCCGTCATGCAGGCGCTCTCCAGCGGTTCGAAGGCGTCCCGGAGGGGCCTCTCCTACCTGGTCAAGGCTCAGCGCAAGGGCGGCGGGTTCCCGCTCGGCGGCAAGAACGGCCCGGTCAATACCCAGTCGACCGCATGGGCCGTGGAGGGGATCCTCGCCGCCGGCGGTAATCCGGCCTCCTTCCGCCGAGGTGGAGCCAGCGCCCTCGACTACCTCTCCGAACACCAGGAGAGCGACGGTCACTACCGCTACTCCGGCGCCAGCGACCAGCCCCCCGTCTGGGCGGCCGCCGAGTTCTGGTCGCCGCCGCCGGCGACCATCCGCTCTCCGTTCCAGCGCGCGAGCCAGCGCCGCGGGCCTCGCTTCCCAAACCAGCCCCCCGAGCCCCGGCGGCCCCCGAGCCTCACCAGCCCGGCGCCGGCTCCCGAATCAGTCGCCGTCTCCCCTAGCGAATCCGCGAGCGGCGGCGACGCTCACACGAACCTCATGCGACCCAAGCGAAGAAGACGCCCGCGGCGTCAGCCGGCAGTCTCCGCCCGGGGGGCAAGAGAGGAGGGTCCGCCACCGCCGCCCCCGAAGCGACCGCGTCGGGGCAGGGGACCGAATCGAGTTCTGGAGCCCGCCAGTAACGGCTCCAGCAGCAGTAGCGTCGCCGGCGCGGTCGTCCTCGGCCTGCTCACCGGCTGCCTCCTCTTCGGCGCCGCCTGGGCCGCCCGCCGCGGCTGGATGCGCTGGCGCTACGGCCTCTAGCCGGGCCGGGGCGGCCCTTGCGCTCGCCTGAGCGCGGAGCGAGCAGTCATCCATTCTGACTCCTCGCGCCGCGAGCGAAGCGCGAAACTGTGTCCATGGACGTAGAGACGGCGATACGCAGCCGCCGCACCCATAAGGCCTTTAGCCCGGTGCCGCTCTGCCGCGGGCAGTTGCAGGAGCTGCTGGAGCTGGCCAGCTGGGCGCCGAACCACAATCTCACCGTCCCCTGGCGCTTTCGCGTGGTCGGGCCGGAGTCGCTGCAGCGGCTGAAGCGGGCGGCCGGGCCCGAGGGCGCAGCCAAGCTCGATCGCTGCCCGACCCTGGTTGTCGTCTCCTGCGAGCTGAGCGGCGATCCCGTCACCGACGAGGAGGACCTGCACGCGACCGCCGTCGCCTCCTACATCGTTCTGCTCGCCGCCCACGCCCGCGGCCTCGCCGGCTACTGGCGCACCCCCGGGCTGCTGCGTGCCGAGGAGGGCCGCACCGCCGTCGGCCTGCCGGCCCGGGAGCGCTTCGTCGGGCTGCTCCACCTCGGCCACCCCCGCCAGGTGCGCGCGGCACCGCAGCGTCCCGGCGCCGGCGAGACCATCTTCTTCCTCGACTGATGCTCACCCGCGCCAGCGCATTCGCGGAGATCGCCGGCCAGCGCTTCGAGGTGGTGGTGATCGGCGGCGGCATCACCGGCGCCGGGGTCGCGCTCGACGCCGCCTCGCGTGGCTATTCGGTGGCGCTGCTGGAGCGTGGCGATTATGCCGTCGGCACCTCCAGCCGCTCCTCGAAGATGGTCCACGGCGGCCTCCGCTACCTGCAGAACTTCGACCTCGGGCTGGTCCGCGAGGCCCTGCTGGAGCGCCAGCTGATGGTCCAGCTGGCCCCGCACCTGGTCTACCCGACCCCATTCCTGGTCGCCTCCCTCGGCGAGGAGCGCCGCGACCGCAAACTCGGCTTCGGGCTGAACATGTACGACGTGATGGCGACGACGCGGGTCGGTCGCAGTCGGCGCGAGATGCGCACCTCCAAGGAGGAGGACGAGGACTTCTACTGGTCGCCCGACCGCCACCGCACGATCGACCGTGAGGAGGTGCTCGAGCTGGTCCCCGCCCTCGCTGCCCGCGACCCCAAGGATGCCTACCTCTTCTACGACTGCCAGACCGACGACGTGCGCCTGGTCCTGACCGTCCTCGGAGAGGCGGAACGCTTCGGCGCCGTTAGTCTCAACGGGGCCGACGTCACCGAGGTCCTCTTCGATGACGGGCGCGCCGCCGGCGTCGCCTTCGTCGAGGCCGAGTCCGGCGAGCGGGCCGAGGTCCGGGCCGACAACGTAGTCAACGCGACCGGCGTCTGGGCCGACCAGATCCGCCCCGAGGAGATCGTCGAGGAGGAGGACGTACCACGGATAGCGCCCAGCCGCGGCACCCACCTGATCCTCGACCAGGCGGACCTGCCGATGGGTCATGCCGCCTGCATCGTCCCTGCGGGGGAAGGGCGGATGATCTTCTCGCTGCCCTGGTACGGGCGCACCCTCGTCGGCACCACCGACAACGACTTCGACGGCGACATCCGGCATCCGAAGCCGCCCGCGGAGGACATCGGCTACCTGCTGGAGGCGGTCAACGACTTCTTCGGCACCTCGCTGACCGACTCCGACCTGGTCGGCGCCTACGCCGGGGTGCGGCCGCTGATCTCCAGCGGTGATCCGCGCAAATCGGTCGACATCTCCCGCAAGGCGGAGCTGTATGAGACCTCCTCGGGGATGCTGACGATCACCGGCGGCAAGCTGACGACCTGGCGCCGAATGGCCAAGCAGACGGTTGACCGCCTGGTCGAGCGCGAGGGCCGCGAGGCGCCCTGCCACACCGCCGAGATTCCGCTGGGGATGGAGGCGCGGCCAAACGACCTGGAGGCGCCGGAAGAGGTGGGGGAGGAGGCGCTCTCCCAGCTCGCCTTCCGCTACGGGCACGCCGCCCGCGCCGTCCTCGACATCGCCCGGGAGGACCCGAAGCTGGCGCGGCCGATCGTCCCCGGCCGTCCCGATCTGCTGGCCGAGGTGGCGCTCGCCGCCCGCCGCGAGCAGGCGCGCTGCGTCGCCGACGTGATGCTGCGGCGCACCCGGCTGGGGATCCTCGCCGCTCCGCAGCTGCGCGACGCCGCCTCCGTTCGTCCGGTTGCCGAGGTGCTGGGGGCCGAGCTGGGCTGGTCCCGGCGCCAGGTGAAGCGGGAGGCGGAGGCCTGGCCGGAGGCTTCGGCCGCCGAGGGAGCCGACCCCGCTCGCGCCCAGTCCGCCGGTTGAATAACCTGCCGCCTCGATGACCAAGGCCGAGCTGGAATCCAAGCACCTGTCCGAGTTGCACGCGCTTGCCGCCGAATCCGGGGTGGAGCGCTACCGGATGCTCTCCCGCGCCGAGCTGATCGAGAAGCTGAGC
>JAXLTB010000013.1:0-74482 GCA_046330295.1 Solirubrobacterales bacterium
GTAGTCGGCCAGCATGTGCTTGGAGTTCATGACGTCGTAGGCGCCGCCGTAGGCCTTGCGGGTGACGACCGTCAGCTTCGGCACGGTCGCCTCGGTGAACGCGTAGAGCAGCTTGGCACCGTGGCGGATGATCCCGTTCCACTCCTGGTCGGTTCCCGGCAGAAAGCCGGGAACGTCGGTGAAGGTGACGATCGGGACGTTGTAGGCGTCGCAGGTGCGAACGAAGCGCGCCGCCTTCTCGGAGGCCTCGATGTCGAGCACGCCGGCGAGGAATGCCGGCTGGTTGCCGACGATGCCGACCGGATAGCCGTCGAGCCGCGAGAAGCCGCAGACGATGTTCTTGGCGAAGTGCTCGTGGACCTCGAAGAACTCCTCGTCGTCGACGATGCGGGCTATCACCTCGCGCATGTCGTAGGGCTTGGAGGGATCGTCGGGGACGAGGGTGTCGAGGCTCTCGTCTTCACGCTCGGGGTCGTCGGAGGGCTCGAAGCGCGGCGGCATCTCGAGGTTGTTCGAGGGCAGAAAGCTAAGCAGGTAGCGGGCGTCCTCGAGACAGCTTTCCTCGTCCTCGGAAGCGAAGTGGGCGACGCCCGACTTCGTGTTGTGGCTCATCGCCCCGCCCAGCTCCTCGAACTCGACCTCCTCGCCCGTCACCGTCTTGATCACTTCGGGGCCGGTGATGAACATGTGCGAGGTCTCTTTGACCATGAAGATGAAGTCGGTCATCGCCGGCGAGTAGACGGCCCCGCCCGCGCACGGGCCCATGATCAGGCTGATCTGCGGAATCACCCCCGAGCACTGGACATTGCGGACGAAGACGTCGCCGTAGGCTCCGAGCGAGACGACGCCCTCCTGGATCCGGGCCCCGCCGGAGTCGTTGATGCCGACCACCGGCGCCCCGACCTGGGCGGCGAGGTCCATCACCTTGCACATCTTCTCCGCCATCACCTCGCCAAGGCTGCCGCCGAAGACGGTGAAGTCCTGGGAGAAGACGAAGACGGTGCGCCCGTCGATCGTGCCGTGGCCGGTGACGACGGCGTCGCCCCAGGGCCGTTTTTTCTGCATCTCGAAGTCATAGGTGCGGTGGCGGACGAAGGTGTCCAGCTCCTCGAAGGAGCCTGGGTCGAGCAGCTTCTCGACCCGCTCTCGGGCCGTCAGCTTGCCCTTCGCGTGCTGCTTCTCGACCGCATCCTCGGAGGCGGAATGGATCGCCGCCTCGCGCAGCTCGCGCAGGTAGGCGAGCTTCTCCTCGTGGGTGATGGGGTTTTTCTCGCGCATGGGCTCTAGGGGGTCCAAATCGGGCGATCCGGTCCGGCTCGGAGAACGGCGCGGGATTCTATTTGCGGCGGCGGCCCGGCGTCCCCTGGCAGCCGGAGGGCCCGCCTGAGCGGGCCCGCCGGACGGCCAGGATGCTGCGGCCTAGAGTTCTGCGCAGACTGCGAAAGCCTCGAGCGACCAGTCATTGAAGACCCCACCACCCGACTCGTGGGCGAATCCCGACCATCCCGTGCGGGAGGCGCCGCTGGAGAACGGGCTGGATCCGGTGACAGCGACGTTGAGGAGTTCGCCGCTGAGGCGGACGCCGCCGCCGATCGCTTCCTTGCCGGCCGGACAGGTCGCGGTGGCGGACTTAGTCGCTTCGCTGTTTTCACCGCTCGCGGCGCTCACGTAGGTGACGTTCTTGACCAGCTGGTAGTAGAGCGAGGTGGCGAGCTTGCCGCCGGTGACCGCTTCGCTGTCGAGTTTGGCGGTGGTCACCGCTTCGTTTGCGAGCGCGTTCGTCGTTACGGCCTTATTACCGATCTTGGCGCCGGTCACGGAACCGTTGGCGATCTTCGAGTTGATCACGGCGCCGGGAGCGATGTCGGTGGCATTGACGCCGCCGTCCTTGATTTTCCCGGAGGTGACGGCCTGGATCTTGATCTTCGGGTTGGTCACCGCTTCCTTGGCGATGTTCTTGGCCTTCACCTGGTTCTTGCCAAGCGTCTTTGCGGCGTAGGCGACGCCGCTCAGGGCGACGAACAGCGCCATGCAGGACAGTACGTTTGCCACCGTTAGATGCCGTTTCAACCTTTTCACTCCATCTGCTCTTTTCTCTCAGGGCCGGTCGACGCCGGCCATCTCGTTCGCAAGGATCGGAAAGCTCTGCCGGCTCAGCTGAAGGGCCGCCGCTGGGGTTCGGCCAATCGGTCGAGGACGGCCTCCAGGTCGGACTCGGCGAGCCCGCTGTGCTCGCTGGCCCGCAGCTCGACCCGGGTCCCGAAGCCCTTCTCGGCCATCGTCACCTCGACGCCTTCGACGGCCTCGACCAGCTCCGCCAGCTCGGGCTCGGACTTCATCAGCGTCCTCGAAACCTCGATCATTGGTGGCCGCTTCCACCAGCGGCCCGCGGTTCCTCCCCCGTCCAGCGACTTGGGAGAGACCGTTCAGGGGGCTAGAAGAACGCCCCGCCCTTGTATTCGCCGAAGACCTCGCGCATGGCGCCGCAGACCTCGCCGATGGAGGCGTTGGCGGCGAGCGCGGCGCGGATCGGATGCAGCAGGTTGCCCTCGCCGCGGGCGACGTCCTTCAGCGACTCCAGCGTGGCGTCGACCGCCGCCTGGTCGCGCGACTCCTTGAAGGCCTTGAGGCGGGCCAGCTGGCGCCGCTCGGACTCCGGGTCGACCTTGAGGATGTCGACGTCGTCGACCTGGTCGGTGACGAACTTGTTGACGCCGACGATGATGTCCTGGCCACTCTTGTAGCGCTCGTGGTAGCTGTGCGCGGACTCCTCGATCTCCCGCTGCATGAACTCCAGCGCCTCGACCGAGCCGCCGAGCTCGGCGACCTTGTCCATCAGCTCCCTGGCGCGGAGCTCGATCTCGTCGGTCAGCGACTCGATGAAGTAGGAGCCGGCGAAGGGGTCGACCGTGTCGGCGACACCCGACTCGTAGGCCAGCACCTGCTGCGTGCGCAGGGCGATCCGCGCCGAGCGCTCGGTCGGCAGGGCCAGCGCCTCGTCGAAGCCGTTGGTGTGCAGCGACTGGGTGCCGCCGCTGACCGCGGCGAAGCCCTGAAGAGCGACGCGGATGATGTTGACCTCGGGCTGCTGCGCCTGCAGCGTGACGCCGCCGGTCTGGGTGTGGAAGCGGATCTTCATCGAGTTCGGGTCCTGCGCCCCGAACCGCTCCGCGACGATCTTGGTCCACATCCGCCGTACCGCGCGGAACTTCGCGATCTCCTGGAAGACGTTGTTGTGGCAGTTGAAGAAGAAGGCGAGGCGGGGGGCGAACTCGTCGATCTTCAGCCCCCTCTCCAGCGCCGCCTCGACGTAGGCGATCGCGTTGGAGAGGGTGAACGCGACCTCCTGCACCGCCGAGCAGCCCTTCTCGCGGATGTGGTAGCCGGAGATCGAGATCGTGTTCCATTTCGGCACGTTCTCGCGGCAGTACTCGAAGATGTCGGTGGTCAGCCGCATCGTCGGCTCGGGCGGGTAGATGTAGTTGCCCCGCGCCATGTACTCCTTCAGCACGTCGTTCTGGACGGTCCCCCGCAGCTTCTCGGAGGAAACGCCCTGCTCCTCGCCGACCAGCTCATAGAGCAGCAGCAGGATCGCGGCCGGGGCATTGATCGTCATCGAGGTCGAGACCCCGTCGAGCGGGATCTTCTCGAAGCAGATTCGCATGTCCTCGATCGTGTCGATCGGAACCCCCGTGCGGCCGACCTCGCCATTGCAGAGCGGGTCGTCGGAATCGCGGCCGAGCTGGGTCGGCAGATCGAAGGCCATCGAGAGGCCGGTCGAGCCGTGCTCGATCAGGTAGCGGTAGCGCTCGTTGGTGTCCTCGGGGGAGGCGAAGCCCGCGTACTGGCGCATCGTCCAGAGCCGATCGCGGTACATCCCCTCGTGGATGCCGCGAGTGAACGGCGGCTTGCCGGGCTCTCCGAGCCGCTCCTGGAGACCCGGTGCGACGTCGCCGTCGGTGTAGAGGGCCTCGATCTCGATCCCGGAATCGGTGAAGACCCGCTCGTCGTCGGGGCCGACCACCGGGGCGATCGTGCGATGGGCCTCCTCGGCCGAGCTGTCGGTTCCGCTTGCCACCTGCCGTGGAGGATATTGAGAGGCGTTGCCAGGCGTCGGGGAGCACAGCTCGGTCGCCTCGCCCCGCCTTGGCTGGCCGGCAAGCCGGCTATCCCGCATTCCAGTGCGGTACCGGAACAAAGACCCAATAACCGGGTTGTGATGTCTGTAGGCCCTGAATAGTCTTGGCCACAATCGACTTGCCGTAAGTTGCCTTTCGGGACAGCAGAGGGCGGCAAACAACGGAGGAACCATATGACTGAAGCAACCCAGCCACGCACGGCTCGGGGGAAGATGCTGCCCGCCGCGATCATGGCGGCGGCGCTGTTCGCGTTGCTGGCGTTCGCGCCCTTCGCCTCCGCGGCATCCGACCCGGTAGCCAGCGGCACCACGACAGTCAAGCTCAACAGCGGCTTCGTCAAGAAGCTGAAGAAGAACGACATCAAGGTGCTCAAGGTCAGGCCCGCCAAGCTCAAAGGCCACAAGGCGACGTTCACCGTCACCGGCGGCGAACTCGACCCGACCACCGGACTCGGCACCCTCACCCTCTCCGGCGGCCTCAAGTTCAAGGCCGGCAAGAGGACCGCTCCGGTCAAGGCGCTGGTCGTGAACACCGCCAAGAAGTCGCTCACCGGCACCGTCGCCGGCAAGAAGATGAAGGTTGCCTCCATCACCGGCTCCTCCTTCGCCCGCAACGGCTTCGGCGTCAACCTCACGATCAAGTCGATGAAGCTGACCGGCAAGGCGGCGAAGCGGCTGAACAAGAAGCTCGGATTCAGCGGCAACAAGGGCAAGAGCAAACGCGCCGCGACGAGCAAAGCATCAGAGCTGCCGTTCAAGGGCAATCAGGTCCTCGGCTCCGCCACCAGCGAAACCCAGCCGAGCACGGTTGTGATCCTGCCGGGTGGCAACGCGACGCTGACCACGGCTCTGCCGACGGTCACGAAGCTGGCCAAAGACAAAGTGGAAATCGCCCTGATCGCGCCGACCACGCTGGGCAGTGCCGGTCCCCCGCCGGCGTTCGCATTCCCGATCAGCGGCGGCACGATCTCCCCGGCCGCGACGGCCGGGATCGTTCAGACCGCGGGCGGGCTGAAACTGTCTCAGGTCTGGGTAGCGGGCGAAAAAGAAACGAACATGACGCTCAGCGCGATCTACGTCGACCTCGGGGCGAAAACCGCGACGGTCGAAGTCACCGTGGAATCGAAAGGCCTCGACCCCAAACTCAACCTCGGGGTCCTCGGGCGTAGCTCGATCGCCGACATCAGCCTGACCGGGGCCACCATTACGGCGGACCCGGCCACGCGCACCGTCAGCGTCCAGAACGCCACGGCCACCCTGCAGGCGGTCACGGCCGAAGTTCTGAACTCCGTGTTCGCGAAACCGTTCGAAGCGATCACGTCCGCGAAAGCCGAAACGTTCGCCGCTGGCGATCCGCTCGGCACCTTCTCCTTCACGGCGCAGACCCAGTAGGCAGCGCCTGAAGAATCATCGGAAAGGGCGGCCTTCGGGTCGCCCTTTTCGCCCGGCGCCGAGGCCAACCCGAGCCGGTGCTGACCGGGAGCGTGCGGCGTTCAGTCCGAGGCGCCGACGAGGCGCTCGACGCCGCTCTGCTCGATCGTCTGGTGCAAGCCGTCGATCAGCTCGATCTTCGGCTCCCAGCCCAGCAGGTCGCGGGCGCGTCCGATGTCGGGGCGGCGCTGCTGCGGGTCGTCCACCGGCAGCGCCTCGAAGACGATCTCCGAGCGGGACTCGGTCACCTCGATCACCGCCTTGGCCAACTCCAGCAGCGTGAACTCGTTCGGGTTGCCGATGTTGACCGGCGTGTGCACATCGGACTCGGCCAGCGCGACGATGCCGCGGATCAGGTCGTCGACGTAACAGAAGCTGCGCGTCTGGCTGCCGTCTCCGAACACGGTCAGCGGCCGGTCCTGGAGCGCCTGGCGCAGGAAGGTCGGAATCGCGCGGCCGTCGTGGGGCCGCATGCGAGGCCCGTAGGTGTTGAAGATGCGGACGATCGCGGTGTCGAGGCCCTGCTGGCGGTGGTAGGCCATGGTCAGCGCCTCCGCGTAGCGCTTGGCCTCGTCGTAGACGCCGCGCGGGCCGATCGGGTTGACGTGGCCCCAGTAGTCCTCGCGCTGCGGGTGTACCTGGGGATCGCCGTAGACCTCGCTGGTCGAGGCGATCAGGAACCGCGCCCGCTTGAACTTGGCGACCCCGAGCATGTGGTGGGTCCCTTGGGAGCCGACCTTGAGCGTGTGCAGCGGCAGCCGCAGGTAGTCGATCGGACTCGCCGGCGAGGCCAGGTGGTAGACGAAGTCGACATCCTCGGGGATGTCGACGAAGGAGGTGATGTCGACGTTGCGGAACTCGAACGCCTGGTCGCGGATATGGGCGATGTTCTCCAGCGAGCCGGTCTCGAGATTGTCGAGACAGACCACCCGGTGGCCCTTGCCCAGCAGGTGTTCGCAGAGGTGGGAGCCGAGAAAGCCGGCGCCGCCGGTAACTACGCAGGTCGTCATCGGGACGGATGCTATCGGGGTTGGGGGCCGGGCGGCCGCGGTGGGCCATTCCTGCAATTTCGGCAAATCCCGCCTGCGAGAAACGTCCAGAAGGGGGGAGAGCCGGGGATCAGGCGGGACTTGTCCTGGCATCTTTGGTCGAGCAAGCTGAACCGAACGGGGAGAGCGAAGCGGTGAGTCCGGGCAGCGGTGGAGACGGGTGTGCGTCCATCGAGCCTTCGCTCGACGCCGCCCGCAAGCGCGCCGCGGTCGAGACGTACGCCCGTCATGAGGTCGCCCTGCGCCGTACCGCCCGTCGTTACTCGCTGTGCGCCGACGACGCCGACGAAGCCCTCCAGCGGGCGCTCGAGATCCTGCTCAAGAAAGCGCCCTCGAACGATCCCCGGGAACTGATCCGCTGGACGCAGACCGTGCTCAAGCACGAGGCCCTCGCCGTGCGGCGCGATCGCGAGCGAATCCTCAGCGGGCCCGCGGCCGCCATCCCGGAGCCGGGGAGGGAGGACTGGGTGGCGCTGATCCCATCCGGCGCCGACGGCCCGGCGGAGCGGGCGGAGCGGCGCGAGGCCGTGGCCCGAAGCCGCGAGGCGCTGCAGGCCCTCAAGCCACAGGAGCTGCGGGCCCTCACCCTCCTCGCCGAGGGCTACTCATATGTCGAGATCGGGGAGATCACTGGCTTCAGCAGGACAAAGGTCAACCGCTGCCTGGCCGAGGGCAGGGAGCGGTTGCGGCGTTTGATCTCCCAGAGCGAGGACGGCCGGCGCTGCGAGGAACTGGGGTCTCTGCTGTCCGCGTTCTGCGACGGCGAGGCCGGCGCCGACGAGGTGACGGTGCGCGAGCACCTGCGCGCCTGCGCCCACTGCCGCGCCACCCTCCGGGTACGGGCGGCACCAGCCGCCGTGGCGGCGCTGGCTGACCCTGCCGCTGACCGCTCTGCTCGAGCGGGCCCACGACGCCTTCGCCGGGCTCGCGGCTCGCCTCGGCCCCGGCGCCACCTCCGACTCGGCCCTCTCCCAGGTGGCGGCGACCGGCGGCGCTCGCGGCGCCGGCATGGCCGCCCTCGCGAAGGTCGCCGCGATCTGCGTCGGGACCGTGGAGCGGCCGCCTGCGTGGCGACCGGAGTGATGCCGGCGCCACTCGAGATCGCACCCGACCATGTGAAGGAGCCGAGCTGAAGCGCAGATGGCTCCCTTCTTGCCCAGGAATCCGGCGAAGCGGCCAGGTCGGACTACGAACCGGCGCCTCGAACCCCCGCGCCGCCAAAGCAGGACCCGCTTCCGAACCCACGGTCGCTCCCGAATCGGCATCGACCTCGGAACCGGCGGCGGCGAGCGGGGCCGTCGAATACTCACCGCCGCCGGCTCCGCCGCCGTCGCCGGCCCCGGCGACCGGTTCGAGTGGCGGTAACCCCGCCGGGGAGTTCGGCCCATGAGGCAGTGGTGCTCGCGGCTTCTCAGGACCTTGGTCCCAGCGACTGTCGCCGTCGCCCTGCATGCGGGCGCGGCCGGCGCCGTCTTGCCGCCGAACGGACCGCCGCCTCCGGCACACCTGCGGGTGGCGGAAGGCGAGGTCAACTGGCACGCTGACAACGACTTCCGGCTCGACTGGGACCCCGCGCCCGCCGATCTGCCTCTCATCGCCGCCGAGGCCCTGGTCCGGGACGCGAATGGACAGGTCGTGGCCTCGAGACGCATCCCCGCGGCGATGCATCAAGTCGAGCACCTCCGCGTCCCCTCCGATCCGGGCCGCTATACGGCGGAAGTCCGCTTCGAGGACGTCTTTGGCTTGGGCCCCGCCAGCAGGGTGACGCTGCTGTTCGACGACGTCCGCCCGGGTCCATCCCGGCCGCTGCCTCCGTCGGGCTGGATCGGTGGTGCCACGGCGGCGACACTCGAGATCGAGCACCCGGTCGGGCCCCAACCCATCTCGGGGATTCGCGGCTACGCCGTCTCCGTCGACCGCGAGCCGACGGGATCGCCCTGCGCGGGCCCAGATCGTTGCGGTGAGGCCGAGACCGACCTCCATTCCGGCGTCGAGGGCGATAAGGCCTCGCTGGGCCTCCTGCCGGAGGGAATCCACATCGCCCATGTAGTCGCGGTCTCCGGTTCCGGGATGAGATCGGCGATCGTCGGGAACGCTCGCCTGAAGGTGGACGCGACGCCACCCGAGGTCACTCTCGCGGGGACTCCCGGCGGTTGGGCAGCGGGCCCTATCAGGCTCACGGCCAGGGCCTCGGACAGCCTCTCGGGCATGGATCCCTCCGGGCCGACGGGGTCCTTCACGGCGATCGGGATCGACGGGGCCCTACCGACCGTCTCCCCCGGCGCCTCGGTGACGAGCGTCGTCAGCGGGGAGGGCGTCCATCGCGTCGATTTCTACGCGCGTGACGCCGCCGGGAACGGCGGCGAGGTTGTCTTCCATCCACCCCCGTTCGCGATCGTGCGCATCGACGAAGGCTCGCCGCTGGTCGCCTTCTCCAGGGCCCAGGATCCCCATGACCCCGAGCGGATCGAAGCGACGGTGACCGACCGGCTCTCGGGGCCCGACCCGACCCGAGGTTCGATCTCGGTTCGCCCCGCGGGCGCGCACCGGCAGTTCGAGCCGCTTCAGACCACCGTCTCCGGGGGCAGACTGATCGCTCGCTGGAACTCCGACGACTATCCAACCGGCAGCTACGAATTCCAGGCGACAGGGTTCGATGCCGCCGGCAACTCCAGCAGGTCCGAGCGCCGCGCCGACGGCGCTCGGATGGTGCTCGCCAACCCGCTCAAGGAGCCGACGGTCCTCCAGTTTGGGTTCGGAGGCGAGCGAATGATCTGGCAACGCTGCACGCGAGCAGCGTACGGCCGCCGCTGCCGGCGCCAGGTGATCAGGTCATTCGAGGAGCGGCCCGGAATCAGATTGGTCCCATCCGGGCACGGAATCGGCGTCGGGGGCAGACTGCTCTCGGCCTCCGGCTCGCCACTCGCCGGCCTCCCGGTCGAGGTCGTCGAGACGTTCGACGTGGGCGCCGGTACCGCTAGGCGCACGACGACGGTCCAGACCGGCGAGGACGGGGAATTCCAGGCTCGCCTCGCGCCCGGGCCCAGTCGCCGGGTCGAGGCGGGCTTCGCCGGCGACCGGATGCTCACGCGGGCCACCGGCAGGCAGGTACGGCTGGGGGTCCTCACCGCGTTGCGCCTGCGCGTCTCCGCCGCGACGGCATCGGTTGGCGGAGCGCCGGTCCTCTTCAGCGGCCAGATCGGGGATCGGGAAGCGGCGATCCCGTCCGCCGGGCGCCCGATCGAGCTCCAGTTCCGGCTCCCCGGATCTGCCTGGGGCGAGTTCCGCACCGTCCAGACGGACGCCCGCGGCCACTTCCGCTACGCCTACGCGTTCAGCGACGACGACAGTCGCGGCGTCCGCTTCCAGTTCCGCGCCTACGCACCGCCCCAACCCGGCTGGCCATAGAGCCGGCGACGTCGCGGCCGGTCGCCGTCACCGGCCGCTGACTGCTGCTCTGAGGACCGGCCCCCACCAAGCGGGGGGCGACAACGAAAAGAGCCCCGAACGGTGGTGCCATGCGGGCTCTTTGAGGTGGCGCATCCGCGCCGCGTGCTGGGCAGCTCCTCAGCGGAGGGCGGCGAGCTGGTCCGTAACCTGGCCGACCAGGCCCTGGGCACGGGAGCTCTGCTCGTCGATCGCGCGGCGAACGCGCTGCTCGACCTCGTTGCGGTTGCGCTTCAGGGTGGTCTCCACCGAGCGCTGGTGCCTGCGGGCCCTCGCGCTCGACGCGCGTGCGTCCTGCGGGCCTCGGTGGTCGCCTTGCGGCGGGCGCTGGAGCCGCGACGCTCGGTCCGCTTCAGCGTCTTGCGCAGCTGCGTGCGGTAGGACTTGAGCTGTCTTTCTGCGCTGCCGCGACCGGTCCACGGCTCGACCAGATCGGAGATGCGGTCGCTGACGGTGAGAACGCACCTCGACCGGCAGGTCAACCGCTACCTCGGCGACGGCCTGGGCCTGGTTCTTCTCGGCGGTCGCGCTCTTGGAGGCCGCCCGCTTGGTCGTCTGCGTGGCGCCGGCTTCGCTTCGCTTCGGCGGTAGCGCGTTTCGCCTGTGCTTTGGCTTTGCTGCTGTCTTTGCTTTGGGTTGCCATGACGTCGAAATCCCCTTCGTTCTCGTTTGGCTGCCTCGGGCGATCCCGAGTCTAGCGAACATATGTTCTTCGAACACGTTCCTAACCCTTTTCGGGTAGGCGGTTACAGCGGCCGAAACCGGCCGCGCGACCGCGTTCCTCAGCCGCGTTGAGCGGCGCGGACGGTGGCCAGGGCGGCCTCTCCCCGGCCGGCGGCGATCGGGTAGCGCGCCTCGAGATCGAGGGACGCGTGCTCGAGCGAGAGGTCGCCGAACGCCACCGACCCCCCTGCCTCGCGCACGATCAGGCTGCGCCGCGGCCGCGTCGACCGAGCGGCACGAGCGCAGGCCCAGCATCGCGTCGAAGCGGCCGGCCGCGACGTATGCGGTCGATATCGCGATCGAGCCAACCACGCGCAACCGGTACACCTTCCCGGCCAGCGCCTCCAGGGCCGGCAGCGACCTGGCGGGCTCGGCCGACTCGAGACCGACCACCTCGAGCCGCTCGCCTTCGGGCGCGACCGCGAGCGGGGCTCCCGAGCCTCGCTCCCTCTCCGCGACCGGCGGAGAACTCCTCCTCAGCACCGAAGTCGTGGACGAAGCCGAACTCGACATCAGCCATCGAGGAACCGGACGCGACGGCAATGCTGAGACTGTGCGCCGGGATCGTGCGCCGGGCGTTGAGCGAGCCGTCGATCGGGTCGATCACCACCCGGGCTTCACCACCCGCGCCGAAGTAGACCTCGCCGCGCTCCTCGGAGACGGCTGTGAAAGCGGCCCCCTGGGCCGCCAGGGCCTCCAGCTCGGAGAAGACGACGTCCTCGCAGCGGCGGTCGATCGCGAGGGCGTGATCGCCGCCCTCGCCGACCCCCTCGTACACCGTTCGCTCCTCGCTCGTGGTGGTGGCGGCGAAGATCTCCCGCTGCCGCGCCACGACACGGCGGCAGATCTCCGGCCAGTCTGCGGAAAGAACATCCATCTGCCGGATGCTATGTCGCGCTAGCTTTGGACGATGCGCGAGGAGCGGCCCACGGCGGCGGCGGAATCGGGCGAGCGCGACCGCGCCATCGCCCACGGCGACGGGCCCCTGCTCGTCCTCGGTGCCGCCGGAACCGGCAAGACCGAGCTGCTGGCCCGGCGGCTGAGCGATCTCGTCGCGACCGGCACCGCAGCGGGTCGCGTGCTGCTGATCAGCTCGACCCGCGCCACCGCGCGGCGGCTGCGCGAGCGCTCGGAGGCGATGCTCGAGGGCCCCTTCGAAGAGCTCTGGATCGGCAGCTGGGACGCGATCGGCGAGCGCATCCTGCGCGACCACTCCGAGGCCGCCGGGCTCGACCCGTTCTTCGACGTCCTCGGCCCGGCGGAGCGCCTGGCGATGCTGCTCGACCGCCTCGACCAGCTGCCCCTTCGCCGCCACGAGATCCGCGGCAACCCCGGCGGCCTGCTCGCCCGCCTGCTCGCCCGGATCGACAGGCTGAAGGCCGAAGCCGTCGGTCCCACCACCCTGGAGACCCGGGCGCGCGAGCGAGAGGAAGCCGCGACCGACGAGGCGGAGCGAGAGGGGGCGCGGCGCGATCTTGAGTTCGCGGAGCTGTTCACGGTCCACGACCGGATCCTCGCCGACGCGGGCAGCCTCGACCGTGGCGACGTCTTCCTCGCCCTCGACTGCCTCCTCGTGGAGCGGCCCGACATCCGCCGCCAGCTCGCCGACCGCTTCGAGTTCCTGATGGTCGACGAGCTCGAGGAGGCGACCAGGGCTCAGCGAGCGCTGCTCGAATCCCTCGCGCGGGACAACCCGAACCAGCTCTTCGCTCTGGAGGGGGGCGGATCGGGGGCCTGGTACCGGGATCTCCATCCCGGCGGCGACGTGATCGTCCTCGAGCATCGCTTCCGCGAGCCGAAGCTCCGCTTCTGGCGCTGCGGCAACGAGCGCGCGCAGGCGCAGGCGGTGGCGCGGGAGGTCGAGCACCTGGTCGCCGCCGGCGCCAGCCCCGAGGCGATCTGCGTCCTCGTCGCCGAGCCCGCCCGCGAGGGCGGCGCCGTCGCGGCGGCGATGGAGGAGCGCGGCATCCCCTTCCATCTCTCCGGCCCCGCCGCCCTCTTCCAGCGGCCCGAGGTTCGCGACGCGATCGCCTGGCTGCGCGTCCTCGCCGACCCCGACGACTCGGCCGCGGCGGCGCGGGCGCTGACGCGGCCGCCGATCGAGCTCCGACCCGGGGACCTGGCGCGGTTGACCACGATCGCGAGGCGGCGCAAGCTCGACATGGTCGCCGGCTGCGAGGCGGCGCTCGACAGCCCCCAGTTCCAGCCCGAGGCCCGCGAGCGGTTCCAGGCCTTCCTCAAGCTCTACGGCGCCGCCTCGGCGGCGATGGAGGAGCGGCGCGCGGACGTCTTCGTGCGTCGGCTGATCGAGCGCGTCGGGCTGCGGCGCCAGCGCCTCTTCGCGGCCCAGCCAGGTCGCCGAGCGGCTGCTCGGGCTTTCGCGACTGGCGGAGCTGGCGACGGCCTGGGCGCGACGCGAGCCGCACGGATCGACCCGCGGCTTCGTCGCCTACCTCAGCGCCGTCGCCGATGCCGGGGTCGAGCCGGCGGGCGGAGAGGAGCCCCCATCGCCCGGCGCCGTCCAGGGGATGGCGATCGACGCCGTCAAGGGGATCGGCTTCGACCACGTCTTCGCGCTGGGCCTGGAGGCCGAGCACGACTGGCCGCGGATCGGCTGGCCGGCCCGCGAAGGCCTCGTGCTCTCGCGCCTTGCCCGCGGGGAGGAAGGCGAGGCGCGACCCTCCCGCTACTACGAGGAGGCGCTGGCGGCCGCGGAGGGGGTCGAGGAGGAGCACGACGAGGAGCTCTTCGGGCCGGCCGAGGGCCTGCACGCGACCTATCGGACCCTTCGCGAGCAGGTCCTCGAGGCCTCCTGGCGGGCCGGGCGGGAGCTTTCGGAGCCGCGCCTGGACACCGCGATCGACATCAATCGCGCGATCGCGCGTTACCTCGAGTTGCTGAAGCTGGCGGCCCTGGCGCAGCGCCCGGGCGACGAGCCGACGGCGGAGGCGATCGAGGCGGTCAACGGCCTCCTGCGCCAGATCGCCACGCCCGAGCAGCAGGCCGAGCTCGACGCCTCCTCGCTCGATGCCTACCTGCTCGACTCTGAGCGCGAGCGGGGACGGCGGCTGGAGCTGATCGCCGCCCGCGCGGAGCCGTCGCTGGAGGCGTTCCTGCCGCGGCGCGGCGACGGCAGGCTGAGCCTCTCCGCCTCCGACCTCAGCCTCTACCTGACCTGCCCGCTGAAGTACAAGTTCGCGCGCGTCTTCGGCATCCCGCAGGAGCCGACCATCAACCAGCGGTTCGGGATCCTCATCCACAACGTCCTCGAGCGCTTCCACAAGGAGCCTCCCTCCGATGCCGAGGACGGCCTGCACCAGCTGACGAGCCTGTTCGAGACCGGCTGGCGGCGGACCGGGTTCGGCTCGAGCGACGACGAGCTCCAGTTCCGCGACCGCGCCCGCGAGGCGCTGCGCCTCTACTGGGAGCGCGAGCGGGTGGCCGAGGGCGAACCGGTCTGGCTCGAGCGCAAGTTCGACTTCAAGGTCGGGGAACACCATGTCCGGGGCAGGGTCGACCGGGTCGACCGCCAGCTCGACGGCGACTACGAGCTGATCGACTACAAGACCGGCGAGCGCAAGAGCGAGGCCGACCTCGAGAGCGACCTGCAGCTCGCCCTCTACCGGCTCGCCGCCCGCGAGGCGTGGGAGATCGAGGCGAGCGCCGGCAGCTACTACTACGTGCTCGACGCCGACAAGGTCGCGGCACCGACCAAGCCCGACGACGCCGAGCGGGTCGAGCGGACCGTGCTCCAGGTCGGCGAGGGCATCCTCAGCCAGGACTTCGAGCCGCGCCCGTCGCCGACGGTCTGCGGTTGGTGTGACTATCGCCTGATCTGCCCGGCAGCCGAGTCCTGAGATGCGCCGGCTCGCAGCGCCCTCAGCGTTGGTCGCCGCGTTGCCTCAGGAAGCGCTGAAACTCGCGGGCGATCGTGTCGGCTGAGGGCAGCTCGTCGCCCTCTGCGCTCAGCAGGTCGACCTGTTCGGCCTCGATCCGGGCGACCAGCTCCTCGATCTCGGGGTTGGCCGCGACGGCGCGGCCGATCTGCTCCTCGTAGTCGCTGGTTTCCTCCTCCAGCTCGGAGGCATCGACGGCGATCCCGGTCAATCCTTCGAGCCGGCGCAACAGCGCCAGGGCGGCCTTCGGATTTGGCACGGCGGCGACGTAGTGCGGCACCGCCGCCCAGAGCGATGCGGACTCGATGCCCGCCTGCCGGCAGAGGTCGTGGACGACGCCGACGATCCCGGTCGGGCCCTCGTAGCTGGAGCGCTCCAGCTCCAGCTCCTCGACCAGCGCCTGGCTGGAGGCGAGGCCGGTGATCGGCACCGGCAGCGTGTGGGAGACCTCCGCGATCAGCGCCCCGAGGGTGATCACGAGCTCGACGCCGAGCGCGTCGGCGGTGGTGGCGATCGTCTCCGAGAAGGTCCGCCAGCGCAGGTTCGGCTCGGTTCCGTCGAGCAGCACCAGATCGCGGTCGGCGGTCGGTATGCGCACGGCGATCAGGTTGTTCTCCGGCCAGTCGATCCTCCGTGTCTGGCCCTCGTCCAGGGTTATCGTCGGTCGCGTCGACTGGAAGTCGAAGAAGTCCTCCGGGTCGACCCTGGCGATCAGCTCCCCGTCGAGCGAGGTGGCGATCGCGCTCAGCGCCGTCGAAGCGGCGGCGGCGGCGTCGTTCCAGCCCCGAAAAGCGCAGACCAACACCGGAGAACGCAAATGAGGCAGGTCGCCTTCCCAGGTGAGGGCATCCACACTTTGAGCGTAGACGATGGCAGTGCCGGCGCCGCCTCGGTGGACCGCTTTCTTAGGGTGCCGAGCGGGCTCCGCGGATCAGCTGGGCCGCCATGAAGAGGGCGAGTGCCGCGAAGGAGAGCTGAAGCGCTCGTTCGGAGACGTGGTTGGCGACGCCGACTCCGATCAGGACCCCGGCCGGGGAGAGGACGCCGATCAGGATCGCCTCCCGCCACCTGACGTTCCCGTAGGCGTTCTGACGATAGGCGCCGACGAGGGCGACGACGACGATCATCAGCAGCGAGGTCGACTCCCCCCCGACCTGGGAGAGGCCGAGGAAGACGGTCAGGGCGGGGACGAAGAGGACGCCGCCACCGACTCCGACGAGGCCGCCGGCGAGTCCGCCAGCGGCGGCGATCAGGGCCGCAAGGACCTCGTTCATGACGAGCATCCACTCTGCGGAAGCCGCGGAGAATCAGCTCGCGATGCGGATTCCGCGCGGCTCATTTGAGGATCAGCTCGATCGCTATCGCGATCAAGAGGGCGGCGAAGAGGAGCGAGACGGCCCGCTGCGGAATCCGCTGCTGAATCGCGGTGCCTGCGACGATCCCGAGGACCGCCGGGATCGCGAGCAGGAGCCCGGTGACGACGTGGACGTTGCCGTAGATCCCCCCCTGGACGATCGCGCCGAGCAGGCCGATCAGGACGATCGCGGCGAGGCTGGTACCGGTCGCCAGGCGCTCCCCGTAGCCCAGCCAGAAGATCAGCAGGGGGACGATGATCGTGCCGCCACCGACGCCGAAGAGGCCGCTGAAGGCACCCGCGGCGGTGCCGATCGCCGCCAGCTTCAGCGTCCGATTCGAGCGCAGCGCGCCTGCGGTGGCCGACATGTGGCGATACTAGATGCCGTGCCTCGCGAATCTGAGCTGGGGGAAGGCGCCTGGACCGCCCTGCTGGGTCCGCTGCGGGCCCAGCCGGAGCGGGCGGCGGTCCTCACCGACGTCGACGGGACCCTGGCCCCGATCGCAGAGCGCGCCGAGCAGGCCGCCGTTCCCGCCGCGGCGCGGGAGGCCCTCGCCGCCCTGAGCCAGCGCTTCAGCCTGGTCGGCTGCATCTCCGGGCGCCAGGCCGTGGAGGCTCGGCGACTGGTCGGCCTCGAGGGCATCGCCTACGCCGGCAACCATGGCCTCGAGCTGCTGCTGCCGGGCGACGAGGCGCCGCGCCCCGATCCCTCCCTCGCCGGACGCGAGCGCGATGCGGCCGAGTTCATCGAGGGCGTCGACGCCGAGATGCTCGCCGCGGTGGGCCTGCGACGCGAGGACAAGGGTCCGATCCAGGCCCTGCACTGGCGCGGTGCCGCCGATGAGTCCGCGGCGGAGAGCAGGGCCCGCGAGATCGCGATCGCCGCCGGCAAGGCCGGCCTGGAACCCCGCTGGGGTCGCAAGGTGCTGGAGATGCGGCCGGTGGGCGGCGGCGGCAAGGACGTGGCGGTCGCCTCGCTGCTGGCGGCCGACGGGGTCGACCGCGCTGTCTACGCCGGTGACGATCGCACCGACCTCGACGCCTTCCGCCGCCTCCGCGAGCTGCGCGAGGGCGACGAGCTGACCGCCGCCGTCTGCGTCGCCATCGTCTCCTCCGAGGCGCCGACGGAGCTGGCCGAAGAGTCCGACCTGACGGTCGAGGGGCCATCGGGCTGGCTGCGAATCCTCGAATGGCTGGCGGAGTAGCGGGTGCCCTACACCGACCTGCTCCGAGTCACCGTCTTCGTCACCGGCGCCGAGGCGACCGCGCTGGGCGCGATCACCGCGCTGGCCGCCAACCGGGACAACGACACGACCACGATCGTGGTCGCGGCGGTCTGGTGGCTGATCTCGCTCGCGATCGGCATCTACCTCGGGCGCCCGTCCCGCGCCGCCGAGGACGTCCGCGACCCGCTTGCCCGCGCCCGCACCGCCACCTCGCTGCCGCCCGAGACTCCCGCCCGGATCGCCGCCGGCAGGCTCTGGCCGATCGCCCTGACCGCGATCCTCGCCGGCGGCCTCGGCATCTTCTTCCCCGGCGTCGCCGTGATCGGCGCCGGCTACGCCCTGATCGTCTCGCTTTCCTGGCACACCCGCGAGGCCGCCGTCCTCGGCATCGAGCACCGCGACGGCGTCAAGTTCTACGTCGTGCCCAACTCGGCCCTGAGGCCGATCGAACTGGTGCGCACGCCGGGACTTCGCAGCGACCGGCTGCGCGCCTGAGCGGTCTACCGCCTCAGCAGCTTCTTGAAGCCGGCCCACCCGCGGGTGTTGGCGACGTCGGCGGCGGTCAGCCAAGCGCGCCGCGCCGTGGCGACGGCGTAGGTCATGTTGTCGAGGGTGTCGACGCCGTGGGCGTCGGTGTTGAGCACGATGGTGACGCCGGCGTCGACCGCGAGGCGGGCATGGCGGTCGGAGAGGTCGCGGCGGTTGGGGTTGCCGTTGATCTCGATCATCGTGCCGGTCCGCGCCGCCGCCTCGGCGACGGCCTCGACGTCGATCCCGTAGGGCTCGCGGCGACCGATCAGGCGCCCGGTGAGGTGGCCGATGCAGTCGACCCCGGGGTTCTCGATCGCCGCCAGCACGCGCTCGGTCATCTCCCGTTCGGAGATCGAGAACCGGGTGTGGACGCTGGCGAGGACCCAGTCGAGCGCGGCGACCAGGTCGTCGGGGTAGTCGAGCGACCCGTCGAGGCCGATGTTGACCTCCGAGCCGGCGAGCAGCCGAAAGCCGCGTTTGCCCTTGTTCCACTCGCGGACCTCCTCGATCCGTTCCCAAAGGCGGTCGTCGGTGACGTGGTCGCCGAACCCGTGGCTGGCGGAGTGGTCGGTGATCGCCATGTAGGCGTAGCCGCGCTCGCGGGCCGCCGCGGCCATCTCCTCGAGGGTGTTGCGGCCGTCGGAGAGGGTGGTGTGCGCGTGGAGGTCTCCGCGGACCTCCTCGAGCGAGACCAGGTCCGGCAGCTTCCCTTCCCGCGCCGCCTTCAGCTCGCCGCGTCCCTCGCGCAGCTCCGGCTCGATGTAGTCGTAGCCGAGGCGCTCGTAGACCCCCTCCTCGGTCTCGCAGAGCTCGACCTTTCCGGTCTCGACCTCGGTGATGCCGTGCTCGGAGACCGATAGCCCCCGCCCCACCGCCTCCTCGCGCAGCTGCACGTTGTGGGCCTGGGAGCCGGTGAAGTGCTGGAGCAGGTTGCCGAAGGCGGCGGGCGGGACGATCCGCAGGTCGACGGAGACCCCGTTGTGAGTCTGGGCCCGAACCCCGTTCGGACCGGGGGTCCCGGCCGCGGCGATCAGCGGGTGCGAGGCGAGGTGCTCTGAGAGCGCGGTCGGTTCCTCGGCGGTCGCGACCAGGTCGATGTCCTTGCAGGTCTCGGCCCAGCGCCGAACCGAGCCGGCCACCTCGACCCGTTTCGCGGCCGGGTGCTTGCGCAGCGCCTGCACCAGCTCCTCCGCGATCGGGCGGACCTTCGAGAGCAAGAGGCGGCCGGGCCCCTCGCCGGGCTCGCCGAGGCGCTCGAGCGCCGCCAGCACGTTCTCCTCGGCTTTCGGGCCGAGGCCCTTCACCTTGCGGACCTGTTCGGCCTCCGCTGCCGCCCTCAGGTCCTCCATCGAGGCGATCCCGAGCTCGTCGAAGAGCCGCCGCGCGGTCTTCGCGCCCACGCCGGGGACCCGGGTCACCTCGATCAGCGTCGGCGGGAACTTCGCCTTCAGCTTCGCGGCCGCGGGAATCTCGCCCGTCTCGAGCAGGGCGGCGATCTTTTCGGCCAGCGTCTTGCCGACTCCGGGGACCTCGGTCGCGCGCCCGGCGGCGGCCAGCTCGGCGACGGATACGGGGCTCTCGCGAATCGCCTTGGCGGCGGTGCTGTAGGCGAGCACCCTGTATTTGACGGCGCCGTCGAGCTCGTAGAGCACGCCGAGCTCCTCCAGCGCGGCGGCGATCTCAGCGTTGGTCACGGCTGGAACTTAACCGTCCCGCCTCGGGTCTTTAGCCCAGCTTTGGCGTCGCGACTAGCATCGAGCCGATGCCCCGATTCGAAACGCACAATCCCTGGCTCGTCCTTCCCACCTACAACGAGGCCGAGAACATCGAGCCCCTCCTCGATGCGGTGCTGGCCAAGCTGCCCACGACGGCGCAGGTCCTGATCGTCGACGACAACTCCCCCGACGGGACCGGCGAACGGGCCGATCGGCTGGCCGAGCTGCACGAGAACGTCACCGTCATGCACCGGCGCCACAAGGAAGGCCTCGGCCCCGCCTACATCGCCGGCTTCCGCCGCGCCCTCGCCGCTGGAGCGGACCGGGTGCTCGAGATGGACTCGGACTTCTCCCACGATCCCGCCTACCTGCCGCGGCTGCTGGAGGCCGCGGAGCGTGCCGACCTGGTCCTCGGGTCGCGCTACGTGCCGGGCGGCGGGGTAAGCGACTGGGGGCCGGTGCGGCGGGGGGTCAGCCGCGGCGGCAGCGCCTACGCCAGGTTCGTGCTCGGGCTCGACGTGGCGGACCTCACCGGCGGCTTCAAGTGCTTCCGGCGCGAGGTGCTGGAGGCGATCGACCTCGATTCGATCCAGGCCCGCGGCTATGCCTTCCAGGTCGAGATGACCTACCGGGCGATCCGCCAGGGCTTCAAGGTGGTCGAGGTGCCGATCGTCTTCCGCGACCGGCGGGCAGGGTCGTCGAAGATGGACGGCTCGATCATGGCAGAGGCGGTCTGGCGGGTACCCCTTCTGCGCTTCGGCCGGCGGCAGGTGCAGAATGCCCGGACCACCTCTGGGCAGGGTCGCTATACTTTCTGAAGTATTGAGCGACGAACCTCGATTCCGGGAGACCGATATCCAGTGACTGGCAAACTGACGGACGTAACCGACGCAACCTTCAAGACGGATGTCCTCGACGCCGACGGACCCGTGCTCGTCGACTTCTGGGCTCCCTGGTGCGGCCCGTGCCGCGTCGTCCACCCGGTCCTGGAGGAGATCGACAGCGAGCGCGACGACCTCAAGATCGTCAGCATCAACGTCGACGAGAACCAGCAGACGGCGGCTCAGTACGAAGTGCTCTCGATCCCGACCATGATCCTCTTCAAGGACGGCGCGATCGCCAAGAAAGTGATCGGCGCGATGCCCAAGCGTCGCCTCGAGGCCGAGCTGGAGCCGGCGCTCGCCTAGCTCGGCGCCGCTCCCATCTCGAAGATGCCGTTCGTCCACGTCCACTGGTTCGAGGGCCGAACCGATGAGCAGAAGGCCGAAATCGCCAAGCGCATCGAGAAGGCGCTGGTCGAGGTTGCCGGCGTTGCCCCCGAGCACTGCTGGGTCAAGTTCTCCGACTCGCCGAAGAGCAACTTCATCATCGGCGAGCCGGCCGAGTAGCTCAGAACAGGCCCGCTTCCCTGAGCCCCTTTTCGATCCACGGGCTCAAGGTGCGGGCGAAGGTGGCGGTGAGATGGCTCCTGTCGCGGTAGACGAGGGCGTTGCCGATCACCGCGCGGCATAGGTCGCCGGGGCAGATCTCGCCGGTGACGTCGATCAGGTGCGCGCCGGGTGTCGATCGGGCGGCGCGGGCGTCGAATTCCTTGTCCCTGTCGCGGACGCGGGGGAAGGCGCAGGTATCGAGGTGGTCAAGGTCTTCTGAGACGCAGCTGGGAACGTCGCTTGCGGAGGCCGGCGTATCCCGGATCACCGCCGTCCGCAACCCCGCGTGGCGGATCCGCTCCAGGGTCGCGATGTAGCCCGCTTCCATCGCGGCGGCGGCGGCGCTGCCGGTCAGTTCGCTGCCATCGCTGCCGTACGGGGTGTAGGCGGTGTCGCCGCTCATCACCACGGTCGCCGAGCCGGCGCTTTCTTCGATCCGCCGCAGCGAGTCCTCGCGCCAGGCGTCGCACTGGGAGTACTCGCGGTCGGCGACCATGCTGCGGATCCGCACTTCACCCGGCGTGCATTCGGCCTTGGTCAGCGCGATCAGGCGCCAGTGATGCACTTCGGCGAGCGCTTCCAGGGCCGGGAAGTACTGCATCGCGTGGGAGTCGCCGAAGAGGATTATCGTCCGCTTGCCGTTGGGGTCGCCGTAGAGGCAGCGGTTGGAGTTCGTGCCGCCGATCCCGACCAGGCAGCCGTCGTAGAACATGCGGGAGCGGTCGGCCCTCGCCCGCAGCGGGTTCGGCCGCACGGCGTCGGCCCGCCGCTGCGGCGTGACCTGCTGGGCCAGCGCCCCGGCCCCGGTGACGTCGGCGAGCGGCGCGGTCCGCAGCACCGGCTGCAGATCGGTCAGCATCAGGCCGCTGCCGACGCCGATCGCCATGCAGCCGGCGCCGATCGCGAGGGCGCGGTTCGGTAGCCGAGCGAGCGCTTTGGAGCGGCGAACCGGGTCCTCGATCCAGCTGTGGGTGATCGCGGTGGGAATCCAGGAGACGGCGACGACCGCGAGGCCGGCCAGCCACGACAGCGGCCCCCAGATCACCGTCGCGAAGACGAGCGCCGGCCAATGCCACAGGTACCACGAGTAGGAGATGCGGCCGACGTAGCGGACCGGCCTCAGCGAAAGCAGGCCGGCGGGGGCGCCCTTGGGATTGGCGTGGACGGAGGAGCCGGCGAGGATCAGGCAGGCGGCGCCGACGGTGGGGACGAGAGCGGCGATCCCCGGAAACGGAGTGGCGGCATCGAAGGCGAGGGCGGCGTAGAGGATCGCCCCGATGCCCACCCAGCCGATCGCCGAAGCGGTGTGACGGGGGATCCGTACCACTCCCAGCGTCGCCAGCGCCGCCCCGAGCGCCAGCTCCCAGGCGCGCCCGAAGGTCGAGAAGTAGGCGGAGGCGGGCTGGTTGTCGGTGAGCTGGATCCCCAGCACGAGCGAGCCCACCAGGACCACGGCGAGGGTCGCCCAGAGGACTGGCCGCACCGAGGCCCCACGACGACGCCAGAACCAGGTGACCGCCAGCAGCAGGGTCGGCCAGACGAGGTAGAACTGCTCCTCGATCGCCAGCGACCAGAGGTGCAGGAGCGGGCTCGGTTCGATGTCCTGGGCGAAGTAGTCGACCGACTGGGACGCGAAGTGCCAGTTGGCCGTGTAGAGCGCCGAGCTGATGATGTCGCCGGAGACTTCGACCGCTCGCAGCGGCGAGAGCAGGAGGAGCGAGAGCACGCCGACGGCGGCGAGCAGGACCGCCGACAGCGGCAGCAGCCGCTTTGCCCGCCGCGCGTAGAAGCGGCGCAGGGAGATGCGCCCGGTCCTCTCGACCTCGCCGAGCAGGAGCCGGGTGATGAGGAATCCGGAGATGACGAAGAAGACGTCGACCCCGACGTAGCCGCCGGCGAAGAGGGAGATGCCGGCGTGGCAGAGCAGGACGGCGCCGATCGCGACAGCCCGCAGGCCCTCGATATCGGGGCGAAAGCCGGCCCCCGGGGTCGGTCGGATTCCTGAGTTCATCGGTCGACTTTAGTTAGCCGCCGCCATTGGCGGCCGCGCGGGCCTGGCGGGCGGCCGTTCGGGACAGCCAGCGCATCGCCTTGTCGATCAGCCACGGCCGCGCGCGCTCGGTCGTGTGACCCCCCGGAACTACCCAGAGGTGGACCGTTCTGAACTTCGCTGCGAAGGCTTCGTTCATCGCCGGCGGCACCACCTGGTCGCGGCGGCCCTGGTAGATGAGGAGCGGGTTCTTGGCCTGACGGCGCACGGGCGAGAGGCGGTAGCGCGCGTGGGGACCGAGCTGGATCTCTTCGTAGTATTCGGGTCCGTAGTTTTCCAGCGGCCATTGCCAGTCGACGAGGTCTGAGACCGGCGCCTTGGTGACTGCGGCGGAGACGAGGCCGTCGCCGCAGAGGAGGGCGGCGAGGGTGCCCCCGGCCGAGGATCCGTAGGCATAGACGCGATCCACACCGAACTTCTGCCGCAGCCTCCTGGCTTCCGCCCGTGCCTGCAGGACGGCGGCCGGCATGTCATCGAGCGGGTAGGCGACGTAGTGCGGGACGAAGCCCGCATCAATCGCTCGCGTGGCCGTGGAGGGCTCGAAGGACGGGTCTTCGAAAAGGAAGGAGCCGCCATGAAACAGCAGCAGCTGCGGCTTCGGGCCTGTCGGGACGACCTTGACGCCGCCAGGATTCGCCGGCCGCGGGGATGCGAGCGCCGGGGCGGCGAGGCAGAGCAGCAAGAGAGCTGCCAGTGCCGTGGCGGCTCGCGGCGATGATCGGGGGCGGGCGATACCACCCCAACCCGCGGCGATGCCGGAGGTCGCGCGGTGCCAGACGATGATCTCAGGCCCGCCGCGCGACGATCGCGAGCTCGCGGCCATCGATCTTGGCCACGGCGCCGGCGCCGTCGCCGGCCTCCTCGTAGGAGACCGAGGTCGCCAGCACCTCCCCCGCCAGGTAGTCCTGGTAGGCACGGGCCGCCTCGATCAGGTCGGGATCGCCGCCGAGGATGAGATCGATCCGGTCGGTGATCTCCAGGCCGGCGTCTTTGCGGGCGATCTGGACGGCGTGGACGATCTCGCGGGCGAGACCCTCGCGGCGCAGCTCCTCGTCGAGCTCGAGCTGCAGCGCGACCGCGTGGCCGGCCTCGGCCTCGATCTCGTATCCCTCCAGCGGCTGCAACGCCAGGGTGACGTCGTCGGGACCGAGGGTGTGGTCGACGCCGTCGATCGCGATCCCGATCTCGCCGCCCTCGGCGAGCACGGCGGCGACGTGGGCGGCATCGAGCGCCTCGACCGCCGCCGCCACCTGCGGCATCCTGCTGCCGAAGCGGGGGCCGAGGGCGCGGTAGTTCGGCTTTGCCGTGTAGCTGACCAGCTCCCCCTCCTCGCTGACGAAGTCCAGCTCCTTGACGTTGAGCTCGGCGGTGACCAACCCGGCCCTCGCTTCGATCGCCTCCCGCTCGGCTTCGTTGGCGACGATCACCGCTCGGCGCAACGGCTGGCGTACCTTTGCCTTGGCCTGGGCACGGGCCGCCCGGCCCAGTTCGACCGTCAGCCGCACCGCCTCCATCCCGGCCTCGAGATCGGGGTCGGCCAGCTCCGGGTCGACGACCGGGAAGTCGCGCAGGTGGACCGAGTCGGAGAGCCCCTCTGTCTGGCCGAGGGAGCCTCCGGCGAGGTTGAGGTGGATCTCGTCGGCGAGGAAGGGGATGAACGGGGCCAGCAGCGCCGCGGTCTCCAGCAGGCAGTGGCGCAGGGTCGCGAAGGCGGCCCGGTCCCCCTCCCAAAAGCGGCGTCGGGAGAGCCGCACGTACCAGTTCGAGAGCTCCTCGACGAACTCGGCGATCGCGCGGCCGGCGGCGGTGCAGTCGTAGTCGTCCATCCGCTCGCGGACGTTTGCCACAGTCCCCTGCAGCCGCGACAGGGCCCATCGGTCGAGGTCATTTCCGGCGGCCGGGTCTCTGAAGTCATCGGGCCCGAGGTTCTCGGCGTTGGCGTAGAGGACCCAGAACGAGTAGGTGTTCCAGAGCGTGAGCAGGAACTGGCGCACCGACTCGCCAACCGTCTCGACCGAGAAGCGGTAGCCCGCCCAGGGCTGTTGGGAGGTCAGGTAGTACCAACGGAAAGCGTCGGCTCCGTGGGCGGAGATCACGTCCCAGGGATCGACGACGTTGCCGCGGCTCTTCGACATCTTCTGGCCGTCGGGGTCGAGGATCAAACCGAGGCAGACGCAGTTGCGGAAGCTCGAGGTGTCGAACAGCAGCGTCGACTCGGCCAACAGCGTGTAGAACCAGCCGCGGGTCTGGTCCTGGGCCTCGCAGATGTAGTCGGCGGGGAAGCGCTCCTCGAATTCCTCCCGGTTCTCGAACGGGTAGTGGAACTGGGCGAAGGGCATCGCGCCGCTGTCGTACCAGGTGTCGATCACCGACTCGACCCGCCGCATCTCGCCCCCGCACTCCTCGCACTCGACGGTGACATCGTCGATGTAGGGGCGGTGGAGGTCGTCGGGGATCTCGTCCCGCGACCGCTCGCTCAGCTCGGCGACGGAGCCGGCGCAGAAGCGCCCGCCGCAGTCCTCCCCGGTGCACTCCCAGATCGGCAGTGGCGTGCCCCAGTAGCGATCGCGCGAGAGCGCCCAATCGACGTTGTTCTCCAGCCACTTGCCGAAGCGACCGTGCTTGATGTGCTCGGGGTGCCAGCCGATCGTCTCGTTGTTGGCGAGCAGCTCCTCGCGGGCCTGGGACGTGGCGACGTACCAGCTCGACTTGGCGTAGTAGAGGAGCGGCGTGCCACAGCGCCAGCAGTGTGGGTAGGAATGCTCGTAGACCTGCTCGCGAAAGAGCAGGCCGCGGCGGTCGAGGTCGGCGATCAGATCCGCCGTCACCTCCGGGTCCTTGACGAAGCGATCCTCGAAGCCGCGGACGCGGCGGTCGAATTTGCCGTCGAGCCCGACCGGGTTGTAGAGGCTGCTGTGCAGCGTCGGGTCGAAAAGCTCGTTGGCGGCCGCGACGGCGTAGTCGTCCTCGCCAAAGGCGGGAGCGATGTGGACCAGCCCGGTGCCGTCCTCGGTGGTGACGAAGTCTCCGGCGAGGACCGGGAAGCCACCGCGCTCGCGGTCGCTGAGGTCGAAGACCGGGCCCCGGTAGCTGCGGCCGACCAGCTCTGAGCCGGGAAGGCGGCCGAGGATCTCTGCTCCCTCTCCCAGAACCTTCTCGATCAGCGCCTCGGCCAGGATCAGGATCTCGCCGTCGAGGCTCGCCCGCACGTAGGTCACGCTCGGCGAGACGGCGACCGCCTCGTTTCCGGGCAGCGTCCAGGGCGTCGTCGTCCAGACCAGCAGCGACTCACCGCCCTCGCCGCCGTCCTCCCCGAGCAGCGGGAAGCGCACGTATATGGAGGGGTCCTGAACGTCCTGGTAACCCTGCGCCACCTCGTGGGAGGAGAGGGCGGTACCGCAGCGTGGACAGTAGGGGACGACCTTGTGGCCCTCGTAGAGCCGGCCGTCGTCCCAGAGCGTCCGCAGCGACCACCAGACCGACTCGATGTAGGAGTCCTCGAGGGTGACGTAGGGGTCGTCGAGGTCGATCCAGAAGCCGATCCGCTCGGTCAGCAGGTTCCAATCCTCGACGTACTCGAAGACCGACTCGCGGCAGCGCTGGTTGAACTCGGCGATCCCGAACTGCTCGATCTCCTGCTTGGAGGCGATCCCGAGTTGCCTTTCGACCTCGAGCTCGACCGGCAGGCCATGGCAGTCCCAGCCCGCCTTGCGCGGCACCCGGTAACCGCACATCGTCTTGTAGCGGGGATAGACGTCCTTGAAGACGCGGGCGAGGACGTGGTGGGACCCGGGGCGGCCGTTGGCGGTCGGCGGGCCCTCGTAGAAGCTCCAGACCTCGGCCCCCTCGCGATTGGCGAGCGAGCGCGCGAAGACGTCCTCCTCGCGCCAGCGAGCCAGCACCCGCTCCTCCAGCGCAGGGAAGGACTGCTTCGGGTCGACTGGGTTGAATCCGGGCACGAGCAGCGGATTCTAGGCCGGGGAGATACGCTGCCGGCCGCATGCCGGCCTACGACCTGAACGGGAAGGTGGCGCTGGTCACCGGCGCCGCCCGCGGTATCGGCTTCGAGACCGCCCGCCAGATGCAGATGCGCGGGGCCTCGGTCGCGGTCCTCGACCTCGATCCTTCGCAGGCTCAGGAGGCGGCGGAGCGGGTCGGGGCGCGGGCGATCGGGATCAGCGCCGACGTCACCGACCAGGGCGCGATGCTGGCGGCGGTCGCCGAGGTCGTGGAGAAGCTCGGCGGGCTCGACGTCGCCGTCGCCAACGCCGGGATCGCCCAGTCGCGGCTGGCGACCACCCGCGGGATCTCCGGCGAGGAGTGGGAAAGGGTCTTCGAGGTCGACCTGCTGGGCGTCTGGCGCACGGCCCGCGCGGCGCTGCCGCAGATCGTCGGGCGGCGCGGGCAGATCGTCGTCGTCTCCTCCGTCTACGCCTTCATGAACGGGATGGCCAATACCCCCTACGCGGTCGCCAAGGCCGGGGTCGAGTCCCTGGGACGGGCGCTGCGGGTCGAGCTGGCCCCACACGGGGCCAGCGCCACCGTCGCCTACTTCGGCTGGGTCGACACCAAACTCGTCCAGGACGCGTTCGCCCAGCCCGATGCCGGCCGCCTCAACGAATTCACCCCAGGCTTCCTGCTGAAGCGGATCACCCCCGACCAGGCCGGCGCCGGTCTGGTCCGCGGCATCGAAGAACGCGCACCGCGCGTCTTCGTCCCGAAGTGGTGGCGCTACGTCTCCGCCCTGCGCGGTCTGCTCAACCCGCTGCTCGATCGCCACATGGAAAGGGACGAGAGGATGGCGGCGCTGCTGCGGGACCTCGATGCGAAGACGGTCGACGCCGGCGAGGCGTCAAGGCCGAGTTAGCCGCTCGAGCAGGATCACGATCGACTCGTAGGGCTCCCCGGTGGCGCGCTCGAGGCCGATCTCGCAGGTGCGGTTGTTGGAGAGGTGAGCGTCGAACTCGCGGCCTGCCAGCTCGGTGGCCTGGGGGCGGGTGGCCGCCTCGGTCAGCTCGGGGTGGGAGATTCCGCGGTCGCCGGCGAAACCGCAGCAGGTCGCGGAGGGGGCGACGTAGACCTCCTCGGCGAGCGCGCCGGCGAGCGCCTGCAGCGGCGGCGCCAGGCCCAGGCGGCGGCTGGCGCAGGTCGGGTGGACGGTCGCCGAGCCGACCTTCTCGGGGACCTCGAGCCAGGGCAGGAGGCGGTCGTGGGCCCAGCTCACGGAGTCGAGGACCTCCAGCATCGCCAGCCGCTCGGCGTTGGCCTCCTCGAGCGCGCCCTCGCCGGGCTCGACCACGGCGCTGGTGCAGGAGGCGGCGTCGATCACGATCGGCAGCGCGCCTCGCCGCTCCAGGCCCAGAGACGCTCGACCATCTCGTTCGCCTTGCGGCGGTGCGCCTGGCCGAACCCCTTCGAGCTCCAGGGCAGCCCGCAGCAGCTGCCGGCGACGTCCTCGGGTATCCAGACCGGCAGCCCCGCCCGCGCCGACACCGCGACCAGCGCCTCGACGACCCCGGTTCGATCGGCCGATATCCGGTCCGTGTCAGCGGTCTTCGGCCCAGCGACAGAGGCACCGAAGATGCGGTTGGTGCAGGAGGGGACGTAGACCGCGGCGGCCCCCGTGTGCAGGGTCCCCGGCAGCTTGCCGGGAACCGGCGGCGGCAGCGCCCGCCCCCGCTTCGTCCGCCGCGCCAGCGGCCCGCCGAAGCGCAGGCCGACGCGCGATGCCCCTCGACGCTCGCCCAGCGGCGAGCGCTGGCCAGCGCTCGCCTTTCGGCATGCTCGGAGTGGCCCTTCTGGCGCAGTTCCTTGACCAGCCTGCCGGTGTCGATCCCGACCGGGCAGGCAAGTTGGCAGGAGCCGTCGGTGGCGCAGGTCTCCACGGCCTCGTAGGGGAACTCCTCCAGCAGCGCCTTCCACACGGGGGAGCCGGCCGGCTGCCGCGCCATCTCGCGCCGCAGCACGATCCGCTGGCGCGGGGTCGTCGTCAGGTTGCGGCTCGGGCAGACCGGCTCGCAGAAGCCGCACTCGACGCAGGAGGTGGCCGACTCCTCGATCGGCGGCGTCGTTTTCAGGTTGCGCAGGTGGACGCCGGGATCGCGGTTGAGGACGATGCCGGGGGAGAGGACGCCGTCCGGATCGGCCAGCTCCTTCGACCGCCACATCAGCCCGGTCGCCTTCTCTCCCCACTCCCGCTCCACGTAGGGGGCCATGTTGATCCCGGTCCCGTGCTCGGCCTTGAGCGAGCCGTCGTACTTGTCGACGATCAGCTCGACCAGGCCGCTCATGAAGGCCTCGTAGCGGTTGAGGTCCTCCCGCTTGGCGAAGTCCGGCGTCAGCATGAAGTGGAGGTTGCCGGCGGAGGCGTGGCCGGCGACGCCGGGAAGGAAGCCGTGCTCGCCGAGCAGCGCCTGGAGGTCGCGGGCGCCTTCGGCGATCCGCTCCGGCGGCACGCAGACGTCCTCGACGATCAGCGCCGTGCCGGGCAGGCGCAGCTTACCGATCAGCCCGTGCAGGCCCTCCCGCACCCGCCAGCTCAGCTCGATCTCCTCGGCCTCGCGGGTGAACTCGATCGGGCGGATCGTCTCGTGCGAGGCGAGGAGCTCGTTCGCCGCGGCGACGTGGTCGTCCAGCTCCGCCTCGGCGCCGGCGCCGAACTCGACCAGCAGCACCGCCGAGTCCGGCGGCAGCTCTTTCCACTCCGCGGGGGCGCCGACCATGTTCCAGGCGGCCGTGATCAGGGCCGGGGCGACCATCAGCTCGACCGCGGTGGCGCCGTTGTCGACGAGGTCGCGAACCGGCGCGATCGCCGCGTCGATGCTCGGGAAGTGGACCCAGGCGGTCGTGGTCAGCGCCGGCAGCGGAACCGTCTCGAAGACGGCCTCGGCGAGAAAGGCGAGGGTGCCCTCCGAGCCGACCAGGAGCCGGCGGAAGATCTCCAACGGCTCCTGCGCGTCGAGAAATGCGCAGAGCCGGTAGCCGGTCGTGTTCTTGATCGCGAACTTGCGCCGGATGCGCTCGCTCAGCTCCCCGTCGGCGCGGATCTCGTCGCGGATCGCCCCGAGCCCGGCCACCAGCTCCGGCTCCGCGGCGGCGAACTCCTCGGCGGCGCCGGGCGCCGCGGTGTCGATCGTCGTCCCAGACGGCAGCACGAAGGTCAGCTCCCGGACGGTCGAGTAGGAGTCGCGGGTGATGCCGCAGCGCATCCCGCCGGAGTTGTTGGCGATGACGCCGCCGACGGTGGCGACGTCGGTGCTGGCCGGGTCGGGACCGAGCTTGCGCCCCCACGGGGCGAGGACGCGGTTGACGTGGCCGAGGATCGTCCCCGGCTTGACCCGGACCAGCGCCCCGTCCTCCTCGACCGCGACGCCGGCGAAGTGGCGGCGCACGTCGACGAGGATCCCCTCGCTCTGGCCCTGGCCGTTGAGGCTGGTGCCGCCGGCGCGGAAGGTGACCGGGATGCCCTTCTCGCGGCCGTAGGCGAGAACCTTGCCGACGTCCTCAGCGTCGCGGGCCATCACCACCGCCCGCGGGAAGAGCCGGTAGGGACTGGCGTCGGAGGCGTAGCTGACGAGGTCGCCGGCCCGGCCGAGGAGGCGGTCGGCGCCCAGCAGCGCCTCCAGCTCTCCGCGCAGCGGTTGCGCGACGCCCGCGGCCAGCTCGTCGGGGGCGCGGTCGGCCGCCGGACCCGCGGGCGGCGGCGCGAGCGAGCCGAGCTTGCGCTCCGAGAAAGCCATGACTAGAAGAGGGACATTCCCGGCGCCACCGGGACTTCGACCAGCTCCGGCTGGGACGAGGAGAGCGCGGCCTCGAGGGCGCCGCGGACCGCGTCGCGCTCGCCGGCGCGGTGCGCCTTCACCCCGTAGCCCTCGGCGACCGCGGCGACGTCGAGCTTGGGCAGGTCGAGGCCGGGGGCGCCGTCGATTTGCTCGACTTCGGCGAACCACTTGAGGATCGCGTACTCCTCGTTGCACAGGACCAGGAACGTGACCGGGGTCCTGTGGGCGACGGCGCTCCAGAAGGCGGTGATCGCGTACTGCGCCGAGCCCTCGCCGAGCACGCAGACGACGGGTCGGTCGGGCTGGGCGAGCTGGACGCCGACCGAGGCGGCGAGGCCGAAGCCGAGGCCGCCGCCGGCGCTGAAGTAGTAGCTGCCAGGGCGCGAGAGCCGCAGCTGGTTGCGCAGGGCAAGGGTGCTCGACGGCGACTCCAGCACGACGATCGCGTCCTCGGGCAGCACCTCGCCGAGGGCGGTGTGGACGGTCGAGGAGTCGAGCGGATCGCTGGGCGGGATTTCGCCCGGCGGCGGGTTCGGCTCCGGGCCGGGGCGTCCCGACTCCGGGACCGCCTCCAGCAGCGCCTCCAGGGTGAGCTTGACGTCGGCGACGATCGCATCGCCCATCGGGGCGCGTACCGCCTCGTCGGGATCGCTGGTGATTGCGACCAGCTTCGCCCCCTCCGGCAGCAGCGGCCCGGGGATGTGAGGGTAGTAGGGGAAGACCGAGCTGCCGACGACGAGGATCAGGTCGTGGCCCTCCAGGGTCTGGCCGACCGGGCCGATCGCCGGCGGCAGGACGCCGCGGAAGTTGGGATGCCCCTCGGGGAAGCCGAGGCGGGCGCCGCCGGTCGCCGGCGAGGCCCAGACCGGGAGCCGCTGGCGCTCGGCCAGGGCGACCCCGAGGTCCCAGGCGCCGCTGGTGTCGATGTCGGGCCCGGCTACCAGGACCGGGCTGGCGGCGGCGTCGAGTCGCTCCGCCAGCGCCCGCACCGCCTCGGGGTCGGCGGCGGCGCGCGCCGTCACCGCCCGCTCGATCGCGGCCCGCGCGTCGCCCTCGTCGACCTCGGCGTACCAGTCGTCCATCGGTATCGAGACGAAGACCGGCCCGCGCGGCGGCAGCGCGGCGAGATGGGCGCCGTGGGCGAGCGCCAGCGGCACGTCCTGCGCTCGCGGCGGCTCGAAGGACCACTTGACCAGCGGATGCGGCATCCGGGTCGCGTCGCGGTTGGTGAGGTTGGCCTGCAGGGTGATCTGGGCCCGCGCCTGCTGGCCGGCCGTGATCAGCAGCGGCGAGTGGTTGGCCTGGGCGTTGAAGATCGCCCCCATCGCGTTGCCGACTCCGGGCGCGGTGTGGAGGTTGACCACGGTGGTCTGCCCGGAGGCCTGCGCGAAGCCGTCGGCCATGCCGACGACGACGGCCTCCTGGAGTCCGAGCACGTAGCGGAAGTCGGCCGGGAAGTCGGCCAGCATCGGCAGCTCGGTCGAGCCCGGGTTCCCGAACATCGTCGTCATCCCGTGGGCGCGGAAGAGGTCGAACGCTGCATCGCGAACTGCAGGCATCGGGGCAACCCTATCCGGCGGTGGCAGAACGCCCGGGCATTGGCGCTTTTCGTGCGGCATGCGGGCGAAAGGCGCTCGCCCCGGCACGGATTCAAGGCCGGTGGGTGGTCGCGTCGATGAAAGAGGGGTGAAGGACAGGCCCACCAACCTCCGACGCTTCGCGGGCCGCGCGGCGCATGCGGGCGCAGTTGCCTGTGCCGCGCTGGCGTGCCTCGCGGGCGCCGCGGCTGCCGAACCGCCGCCTGCCACCACACGCCTCCTCTATACGCCGGGGAAGATCGTTCCGATCCCCGCCTCGATCCCGCACGAAGAAGGCGACATGGTCGACCAGCGCATCATCCCGGACCTGCGCTGGATCGGCCAGCACTACCCGATCTTCATCACCGACGGCTACTCGGGACCGCTCCCCAACGGCGAACACGTCGGCTGCCACCTCTGCCACGTCAAGCACTCCGACCACTACAACGGGCTCGCCGTCGACATCGTGCCGCTGGAACCGAGCTCGCGCTGCGACAGCGCCTGGGCCCCGATCACCAGGCTCGCCCGCTGGGCCGAGCCGCGCCAGAACCAACCGGTCCCCCCCTTCCGCTGGGTCGGCTACAACGGCGACGCCGGCCACGGCTGCGGCAACCATCTCCACCTCTCCTGGAACCACGCTCCCGCGCCGCAGTTCCAGCTCGCGGAATGGGTCGAAGTCTTCCCGGTCGGCTCGATCGAAGGCGGCGAACCGCCCCGCGGGAAGAAGCCCCGCGCGCCCAAGGCGCCCCCCGGCCCCTCGGGCGGCATCTCCCAGGTCCCGACCGGCGGCGTCTCCGACGGCGTCTCCCAGGTCGCGTTCGGCGGCCTCTCGCCGCGCGGCACCGGCGACTGACGCGGGGCAGGAGACCGCGTCCATAGGATGCGGTGCCGATGCGTGCCACTACCGCGATCGTCATCGCCTGCCTGGCGGCGCTAGTCGTCGGCTGCGGCAATCAGAGCGATTCCACCCCGGTCGCCTGCCTGGAAGGGTCGAAGACCTACCTCAACGCCCTCCGCGCCGCCCCCGGCGAGGTCAGGCTGGCCGGCGAGACGCCGATCAGCGAGTGCCTCGCCGGGAACCAGAAGGGGGGCGACCTGGCGACGGTGGGCGAAGCGATGGTCGAGGCGGCGACCCGGCTCAACGCCGATGGGCGCGCCCAACCCGGTGGCGCGGCCAACCTCCAGCTCGGCTACCTGCTCGGCGCCGCGCAGCGGGGGGCCGAGGGCACCGAAGGCATTCACACCGACCTGATCCGCCGCCTCACCGTCGCCGCCCGTTTCGCGCCCGGCCGCGAACCCCTCCCTCCAGCCTTCCTCAGCACCTATCGCCAGGGCTTCGACGCCGGTCACGATCACGGCTAGGCCCCGCGCCCCGCGCCGGGCGGGACGGCGACCTATGGGGCCGGCCGAATACCCTCCAGTCCCCGAACCGATCTTCGATGGAGGCCTGACTTGACTGAGCAGCTCTGGGGTGGAGAGACCACCAAAGCCGTAGACAACTTCCCCGTTTCCGGGGAGCCGGTTCCGGTCCCGGTGCTGCGCTGGCTGGGCCGCGTGAAGTCCGCCGCCGCCGAGGCCAACGGCGAATTGGGCAAGCTCGACGGCGACCTCGCCGAGCGCATCGCCGCCGCCGGCGCCGCCGTCGGCAACGGCGAGCACGACGACCAGTTCCCGGTCGACGTCTTCCAGACCGGCTCCGGCACCTCCTCGAACATGAACGCCAACGAGGTGATCGCCAACCTCGCCGGCGACGGCGCCCACCCCAACGACCACGTCAACATGGGGCAGTCCTCCAACGACGTCTTCCCCTCCGCCGTCCACCTGGCGGCGCTCGACGAGGTGACCCACGACCTGCTGCCGGCGATGGGCGGGCTGCAGTCGGCGCTGGAGGGCAAGGCGAAGCAGTTCGCCGACGTCGTCAAGGCCGGCCGCACCCACCTGATGGACGCGGTCCCGGTGACCCTGGGCCAGGAGTTCGGCGGCTACGCCGCCCAGGTGCGGCTGGGGGTCCAGCGGGTCGAGGGGACGCTGCGCCGGGTCGGCCAGATCCCGCTCGGCGGCACCGCGACCGGAACCGGGCTCAACACCCACCCGGAATTCGCCGCCAAGGTGCGCGAGAGGCTGGCGGCGCAGACGGGGCTGGCGATCTCCGAGCCGCTCGACCCCTTCGAGGCGCAGGGCAACCGCGACGCGCTGGTCGAGCTCTCAGGGGCGCTCAAGGTCTACGCCGTCTCGCTGAACAAGATCGCCAACGACCTGGCGCTGATGGGATCGGGCCCGCGCGCCGGCCTCGCCGAGCTGCGCCTGCCCGAGCTGCAGAAGGGCTCCTCGATCATGCCCGGGAAGGTCAACCCGGTGATCCCGGAGGTCGTGATCCAGGTCGCGGCCCAGGTGATTGGCAACGACGCCGCGATCACGATCGCCGGCAGCCAGGGCCAGTTCGAGCTCAACGTGCGGGTGCCGCTGATCGCCCGCAACCTGCTCGACTCGATCAAGCTGCTCGCCTCGGCCTCGCGCCTGCTCGACGAGAAATGCGTCGCCGGCCTCGAGGCCAACGAGGAGATGACCGAGCGCCACGCCGAGGCCACCCTGGCGACTGCGACCGCGCTCAATCCCCACATCGGCTACGACCGCGCCGCCGACATCGTCAAGGAGGCCGCCGAGTCGGGCCGCTCGCTGCGCGAGGTGGCCCTGGAGCAGGGCGTCGAGCCGGCGATCCTCGAGGAGGCGCTGGACCACCGCCGCATGGCGCGACCGCACCAGTAATAGACGCGACGGCTGCTCCGCTTCGCGTCCGCCGCCGTCGGCAGATGCGCACCGCCCTGGCCACCTTTGGCCGCCTGGACCAGCGACTGCGTCGCTGATATCCAGGCGCCCTCAGCCCTGCAGCGTGACGAAGCGCTCCTCGGTCAGCTCCTGCACCGCGTAGGCGGGGCCCTCGCGGGTGTTGCCGGAGTCCTTGACGCCGCCGTAGGGCTGCTGGTCGGCGCGGAAGGTCGGCACCTCGTTGACCAGGACGCCGCCGAACTCCAGGGTCCTCGCCGCCTCCAGGCCGCGGCCGATGTCGCGGGTGAAGACGCCGGCCTGCAGGCCGAACTTGGAGTCGTTGGCCATCTCCAGCGCCTGGGAGAAATCGGTGAAGGTGTCGATCGTCGCCACAGGGCCGAAGATCTCCTCGCACCAGACCTTGGCGTCTTTGGGCGGGGCGCCGAGCAGGGTCGGCGCCAGGCAGCGGCCCTCGTCGAGGAGCTCACCGCCGGCGAGCAGCTTGGCCCCGGAGCCAACCGCCTGATCGATCCACTCCTTGACCCGGTCGCGATCGCCCGGGGTGATCAGCGGGCCGACGTCGGTATCGGGATCGAGCGGATCGCCGACCTTGAGCTTGGAGACGTTGGCGAGGAGCCGCGCGGTGAAGGCCTCGGCGATCTCCTCATGGACGAGGATCCGCTGGACCGAGATGCAGCTCTGCCCGGCGTGGGAGAAGGCGTGGATCTGGGCTTTGTCGGCGGCCGCCTCCCAGTCGCCGTCGGAGTGGACGATCAGCGGCGCGTTTGAGCCCAGCTCCAGGTTGACCTTCTTGTGGGGAACGCGACTGCGGATGTCCCAGCCGACTCCGGCGGAGCCGGTGAAGGTGATCGCCTTGGTCAGCTCGTGGGAGACGATCGCGTTGCCGACCGTTGAGCCGGGACCGGGGACGATGCTGAGCCAGCCCTCGGGCAGGCCGGCCTCGGTGAGGATCTCGGCCAGCTTCAGGGCCGAGATCGGGGTCTGCCCGGCGGGCTTGAGGACGATCGCGTTGCCGGCGGCGATCGCCGGGCCGAGCTTGTGGGCGACGAGGTTGAGCGGGAAGTTGAAGGGGCTGATCGCGCCGACGACGCCGTAGGGGACGCGCAGCATCACCCCGAGCTTGCCGGCGCCTGCGGGGGAGGCGTCCATCGGCACCGTGCCGCCGGTCAACTTGCGCGCCTCGACGGCGGAGAACTCCAGGGTAGAGACGCAGCGCTGGGCCTCGATGGTGGCGGTCTTGATCGGCTTGCCCGCCTCGGCGGCGATCGTCAGAGCCAGCTCCTCGACTCGCTCTTCGGCCAGCTCGGCGGCGCGGTCGAGGACGGCGGCGCGGCGGTACTGGGGGAACTCGGCGGAGGTGAAGGCCTCGTGGGCGGCCATGACGCAGCGCTCGACGAGCGCCTCGTCTGCCTGGGCGACCCGCCCGACGACGCTACCGTCGTAGGGGCTCTTTACCTCGTCCCACTCGCCGGTCTCGATCCACTCGCCCGCGGCGAGGAGCTTGTGGTCGGTCACTGAGACCGTCTGCGAAGCCATTCTTCCTCCTCCTGTTTCCTGTCGCTTGACGCCAGCCTAGCGATCGTTGTGTGCCAGCATCGCAGGCCGCGACTCCGCCGCGCCGAACCTGTTCGAAGTAGATGCTGCCGATGAAGACAAAGAGCCCCATCTCCTCCTTTCTCGCTCTGCTGGGCGTGCTCGTAGGCCTCGCGGCCAGCGCCCCCGCGAGGGCCACCGCGAGCGTCGACTGGATCGTCCACGGGCGCGGTTTCGGGCACGGGGTGGGGATGAGCGCCTACGGCGCCTACGGCTACGCGCTGCACGGGAAGGGGTACCGCTTCATCCTCGGCCACTACTACACCGGGACCACCCTCGGCACCCTCTCCAAGCCGCGCGTCGTCCGGGTCCTGCTCGACATCTCCAGCGAAGACGTCGGCTTCAGCGGCGCCACCAGCGCCTGCGGCGAGAAACTCGACCCCATGCGCGACTACCAGGCCCATCGGCTCGGTGGCTCGGTGCGGCTGCGCAGCTCCGGCGGCAAGCCGCTGGCCAACTGCGGCCCCAAGCTTCGCGCGGCGGGCGCCGGGAAGATCACGATCGCCGGTTTCGGCACCTACCGCGGCGCCCTGGAGACGGTCCCGACCGAAAGCGACGCCGGCTCGCTCAACGTCGTCAACGCGCTTGCCGTCGACCAGTACGTGAAGGGGGTGATCCCCAACGAGTCGCCGCCCTCCTGGCCGATGGAAGAGCTGCGCGCGCAGGCTGTGGCCTCGCGGTCCTTCGCGCTCACGGCCGGCGTCGGCGGCAACGGCTTCGACCTCTACGCCGACACCCGCAGCCAGGTCTACAAAGGCCTCGAAAGCGAGTACGCGCGCAGCAACGAAGCCGCCGAATCGACCCGCGGCCAAGTGGTCGAGTACGAAGGCAAGGTCGCCGAGACCCTCTTCTCCGCCTGCTCCGGTGGCCACACCGAAAGCATCGTCAACGTCTTCGGCTCCTCGATCCCCTACCTCGTCGGGGTTCCCGACCCCTACGACTACTACTGCCCCCTGCACACCTGGACGCTGAAATTCAGCGGCCCGGAAATCAGCTCCCGGCTCGGCGCCTACCTCGACGGCCGGCTGAAGAAGGTCGTCATCACCAAGCGTGGCGAGACGCCGCGGATCATCAGCGCGAAGCTGTTCGGGACCGCTGGCGTGACCACGGTGACCGGCGAAGAGCTCGAGACCGCCCTCGGCGGCTACGCCACCTGGATGACCTTCCAGAAGGTGGCCCCCGAAACGGGCGGCTCGAAAGGGGCTCAGCCGTCGGGATAGGGCTGGATCGGGATGCCGTGGTCGGTCTCCCGCATCCCCAGCTCGTAGGCGCCACCGGCCGGAAGGGTCAGCTCGCGGGCCGGCAGGCCCGGGCGCTCGACGGTCAGTTCGAGATCGGCGACGGAGCAGTTGACCGTGTGGTGCTCGGGGCCCCTGGGGTCGGCGTAGACCCAACCGACGAAGTCCCTCTCCGGGGCCGAGACCCTTCCCCGCACGACGATGTCCTCGCCTGGGAGGACGAAGGTGCAGACGGTCGGCGTCTCCTCGATCGTGGTGGAGCGGATCGCGCCGAGGCCGCCGAGGCGGTGGGGCTGGCCGTCGAGCATCAGCATGCCGGCGGGGATCCAGGGGGTGGCGCGGCTCCCGAGCTTGACCCGGGCGGCGCCGGCGTCGAAGTAGGTGCCCGGCGAGTCGGCGAACCCGGTCCCCTCGATCCAGACCCAGCGCTCGGCGTGCTCGCTGCCCCAGTTATGGCCGATCATCCCCGGCCAGCCGGTGAACTCGATCGTTTCGTCGTCGATTTCGAGGCGGCCTTGGAAGCGTGCGTCAGGGTAGGGAGCGACGAACTTGGTCCGCGGCAGCGGCGCCTCGTACAGCCAGTCGGCCGGCAGGTAGCGGCAGGGCTCCGCGTCGCCGGCGAAGGTCAGCGACCAGGCGGCGCTGACCGCATCGGTGTCGACCGAGCCCTCCGCCCGGCCCGGCCCGATCTCCGCTCCCCCAACGCGGATCCAGGAGCCGGCCGGCACCGACAGCTCGGCCGCGGGAACGGTGACCTTCGTCGCCCGTGGGCCGCCCGCCTCGCGATCGAAGAGGACGAACCAGATCGAGGCGTTGGGCTCGGCCCCCGGCCGCTTGTGGACCGTGTGGCGGATCCAGATGCCGCGGCCGCCGCCCGGCTGGCAGGCCTTGATGTAGAAGCTCTCGTAGTGGCCAGCCTTCGCGGCCACGTGGGGAAACCGCGCCCCTTCCTCCATCGCCCAACCATAGCCCTCGGCCTTTCTCAGACCTTGATCGTGATCACGTCGCCGTCCTGGATGACGTAGTCGCGGCCCTCGATCCGCAGCAGACCCCTGTCGCGGGCCGCGACGTAGCCGCCGCACTCGACCAGGTCCTCCCAGCCGATCACCTCGGCTTTGACGAAGGCTTCCATGATCTCGGTGTGGATCGTCCCCGCCGCCTCCAGCGCGCTTGCGCCTCGGCGCAGCGGCCGCGCCACCGCCTCCTTGTCCTCGCCGGCGGTGAAGAAGGTGATCAGCTCCAGCAGGTCGTAGGCGGCGCGGACCAGCCGGGCCAGGCCGGAGCCCTCGACCCCGTAGGACTCGCGCATCTCCTCGGCTTCCTCGGGATCCAGCTCGGCCAGCTCGCCCTCGATCCGGGCGCTGACCGCGACCGCTGCGGCGCCGATCGCGGCCGCATGGGCGGCGACGGCCTCCGGCACCTCGGCGTCGCCCTCGTCGACGTTGGCGACGTAGAGGATCGGCTTGGTGGTCAGCGCCTGCAAATTGCGGGCCGCGTTCGGGGCGGCGTCGGGGACGGGAATCGAGCGGGCGGGGCGGCCGGCCGCCAGCGCCTCGTGCACCGCCTGCAGCCAGCCGAGCTCGGCGATCGCCTCGGCGTCGCCCGACTTCGCCTGCTTGCCGACCCGCCCCAGCCGCCGCTCGACCTGCTCGTAGTCGGAGAGCACCAGCTCGGTCTCGATCGTCTCGATGTCGGCCAGCGGATCGACGCGGCCGTCGGGGTGCGGGACGCCGGAGTCGGCGTGGCAGCGGACGACGTGGCAGATCGCGTCGGTCTCGCGAATCGAGGCCAGGAACTGGTTGCCGAGCCCCTCCCCTTCGGAGGCGCCCTTGACCAGGCCGGCGATGTCGTGGAAGGAGATCGTCGCCGGAACCAGCTCGGAGCTGCGCACCGTCTCAGCCACCTTCTCCAGGCGCTCGTCGGGCACCTGGGCGACGGCGACGTTGGGCTCGATCGTCGTGAATGGGTAGTCGCCGGTCTGGGCGCCGCCCTTGGTCAGCGCGTTGAAGAGAGTGGACTTGCCGGCATTCGGCAGCCCGACGATCCCGACCTTCACAGTGAAAGGGGGACGATCAGGCCCAGCGCGACGCCGATGAAGGCGCCGGCGAGGACGTCGGACGGGTAGTGCATGCCCAGATAGGGGCGGCCGAGCGAGAGGGCGAGGGCGACGAGGAAGGCGGCCGAGGTGGCCGGGTCGACGCGGCACATCGCCGTCGCCACCGCGAACGAGGAGGTGGCGTGGGCGGAGGGAAAGCTGAGCGAGCTCGGGGCGCCGCCCAGCGGCGGCAGGCCCTCGAGCACCGGGCGTGGCCGCCTGACCGCCAGCTTGATCCCGTAGTTGAGGCCGATCGCGATCGGCCCGAGCGCGGCGCAGATCAGCCACGATTCGCGCTGGGCGGGATCGAGCAGGGCGAGAGCGACCCCGAGCACGAGCCAGATGGCGCCGTTGTTGCCTGCCTTGCCCAGCGCCTGGGCCGCGGCCTCCAGCCCGGGCGTGTGCCCGCGGGTCCGCATCGCTCGCAGCAGTCTCAGGTCGGCGCTTTGCATCGGCGCCGCAGAATATGCCGCTCAGTCAGTATCCGCTCATGCCCTCCCTTCCCGGCTACGTCCACACCCCCGGAAACCACTGCGGCTCGACCGCGCTGCGCAACCTCCTCGCCTTCCACGGCATCGAGATCAGCGAGGAGATGGCCTTCGGCCTCGGGGCGGGCGCGAGCTTCTACTACCTGACCCGGGAGGATGCCTCCCCCAGCCGCTGGCTCAACGGCCGCACGGCCCGCCTCGAGGAGAACTTCCGCGATCTGACCGGCGCGGTGCTGGAGATGCGGACCTTCGCCGATCGGGATCGGGAGGCCTGGGAGGCCGCCCGCGCCGAGGTCGACGCCGGCAACCCGGCGCTGCTGCTGACCGACATCTACCACCTCGACCACTACGGCAACTCGGCCCGCTTCCCCGGCCACGCGGTGGTCCTGGCCGGCTACGACGACGAAGTCGCCCACCTCTCCGACACCGCCTTCGAGGACCTGCAGACCACACGCCTCGACCACCTCGCGAAGGCCCGCCACGGCGGCCACCCGGCCTATCCGCTGGAGGGCCACATGTTCACGGTCTCCGCGACGGTCGACCGGGCGCAGCTCGAAGCGGCGATCCCGCGAGCGATCGCGCAGGCGACCGGGGAGATGCTCGAACCGACCTGGGGTGAGTTCGCCGGGCTCCCCGCCGTCGACCGCCTCGCCGCCGAGGCCGGATCCTGGCCCGAGCAGGCCGCCGACTGGCAGTGGTGCGCCCGCTTCGCATACCAGGTGATCGAGCGCCGCGGCACCGGCGGCGGCGCCTTCCGGCTGATGTACTCGCGCTTCCTCGAGGAGGCGGGCCGCCCCGAGGCCCGGCTGGCCGCCGAGGCGGCGGCGCGCTGGACCGAGCTAGCGGGCGCCTTCCACGCCGTCAGCGAGCGCGAGAAGCCCGAGGCGGCGCCGTGGCGCGATGTCGGCGCCTGCGCGGGGAGCGTCGCCGAGGCGGAGCGCCGGCTCTGGACGGCCCTCTCCGAGGCCTAGCTGAGGTCCGCTGGCCATGCAGATCAAGGACGCAGGGAGCGTGGCGTGCTCCGCGCGCGAGCGACCGAGGACGCGGATATGCGCCGGCCAGCGGACCTCAGGTCCCGAACCAGCGGGCGCGGCGGCTCGAACCGAATTCGGCCTTCTCGGCGACGAGCGCGGCCGAGGGCTCCTGGAAGGCCCCGGTCGGCTCCGGCGCAGAGAGGAAGTCGACGTCGACCCGGCCCACCCGGCCGCCACCGAACTCGACGTAGCAGGAGCCGAGCCCGTCGTAGGCGCCCGGCCCCGCCTCCCCGCGCACTTTGGCGACGATCGACTCGGCGACGACGCGGGCCGCCCCCTCGGCGAAGACCCCGGCCTTGGGGACCCCGACCGTCGCCACGTCCCCGACCGCGTAGACGTTGGGGAACCGCGTCTGCAGGGTCCGCGAGTCGACGGGCACGTAGCCGTCGACGGCGATGCCGCTGGCGAGGACGACGTCGGGGGCCCGGTGCTTGGGGACGCCGAGAAAGAGATCGAAGGGCAGCTCGCGCCCATCGTCGAGCACGGCGACGCTTCGGGCCGGATCGATCGAGGCCACCCGGTGACCCGGGGCGAAGTCGATGCCGCGCTCTGCGAAGGCCTTCAGCAGGGCCGCGGAGGTCTCCGGCGACGGCGGCACCGGGATCTCGAACGGCATCGCCAGGACGATCTCGCAGTCGTCGCGGACGCCGCGGGCCGTCAGGTAGTCGTCGAGCAGGATCGCCGCCTCGCTCGGCGCCGGCGGGCACTTGAACGGGGCCCCGCAGACGCCGATCAGCGCCCGTCCCGAGGAGAACCCGGGCAGCAGCTCGCTCAACCGTTCGGCGCCGGCCACCGAGTAGAACTCGTTGCCGCCCTCGGCGAGGCCGGGGGTCGCGTCCATGTCGTAGTCGGCGCCCATCGCCAGGACCAGGACATCGGCCTCGTGGACCCCGACGTCGGTGGTCGCGCTTCGCGCCCCGGGGTCGATTACGGTGACCGTCTCGCGCAGGATCCGCGCCCCCGGCTTGGCGAAGCCGCTGTAGGGGATGCGGACCTCCGCGCCCGTCTTGCTGCCGAACAGGAGGTCGAGCTTGGAGTAGCCGAAGACGAACGAGTCGGCCTTGTCGATCAGGGTGACCTCGACGTCGGCCCCGAGCCGATCGGAGAGGACGGTGGTCAGCTCGAGGCCCCCAAATCCAGCGCCCAGGACGAGAACCCGCGTCGGCATGGCGGCGACCATATCCGACCCTCGCCCACCGACCACCGGTTCGAGATCCGGAAGTCGTGCGAATAGCAGCGCGCCAACCGGGTAGATGGCGCCAATGGAAACCCAACAGCAGCCCGCACGATGACCATCGCCGGCGCGATCTTCCTCATTGCCGTCGGAGCGATTTTGCGTTTCGCGACCAATGTCCACGTCCAGGGAGTCAGCCTCGACACCGTCGGCCTGATCCTGATGATCGCCGGAGCCGCCGGCCTCCTCCTCTCCCTGTTCCAGGAGGCGCTGGGGTCAGGCCGGGCGAGGCGCCGCGAAGCAGCCGCCCCGGTGGAGCGGCCGGTGGCCGAAGAACGCCGCGAAGTCGGCGAACCGCCGCGCTACTAGGCGCCCGCGCGGCAGAGCGCGTGGATCTGGATCGACACGCGCTCGTGGGCGCCGACCTTGGCGCTGGTGTGGACGTGGACGACGACGCGGCCATGTCTTTCGGTCCGTTCGACCTCCAGCCCGCGCAACTCGCTCTCAGGGGGAGGCGTGTCGCGGTAGAAGGCGACGCCGTGCCCTGAGCCGATCAGCTGCTCGCCCTTGGCGCAGTGGTGAACGTAGGTCTTGTCTTGGCCGGGGTGAAGCGTGCGGGTGACGGTTCGCAGTCGCTGCCGCGGGCGCGCGGCCGTTGCGGCAACGGTCGCCGATGCGGCGGCGGCTTTCGGGATGCATCCCACCAGCGGCCGGAAGGAGGTTGGCGCGGGGCCCTGCCAGAAACCGAAGAAGACGGCGACCGGGCCGCCGGTGATGCCGGTGTTGAAGGGGGAATGGAGGCGTTGACGGTCGGGGGGATTCCGGGTTGGCGGCGATGAAGTCGCGGCCGGCCGGCACCTTGTTGCCAGGACAGTCGACCCGCCAGAGCGCCGTTCCCGCTTCCTCGATGCCCTGATTCGTTTCCGTGAAGCCGTTCTTGACGGCCGCAAGCGCAACCCAGGGCGTGATCGGGATCGAGGTGCAGGAGGCGAGGTTCGCGCACTCGTTGGTTTCGGGTTCGGCCGCCTGGGCGACAGCCGCCGTCGCGGCCGCGACGACTAGGAGGAGGCACAGAGCGGAGAGGCGCAGCAGTGACCTCACGGCTGCAGCCTATACCGCAGAAGAGAGGGCTCAGCCGCGCAGCGCCGACGGCAGCGACCGCAGCACGTGCGGCAGCTCGCGGCGGGCGCCGGCGTGGGCGGCCTCGATGAAGCCCGCCACCTCGGGGCCGTGAACGCCGGGGCCATGGCCGACCAGCAGGTGCTGGGGTCTCATCCCCCGCAGCGCCCCCGGCGCGAATGGCCGCAGGAAGAGGTGCATCCCGACCGGCTGGCGCCCGGCCGTGTACATGCGGTTGGTGCCGAGCAGCTCGGCGACGACGAGGCCGGAGCGCTCCGGCCACCAGAGCGCCGTCTCCCTCCAGCCCGGGACCCGCACCACCGCGATCGCCTCGAACGGCGAGTCGGGCACCTCGTCCGGGACCTTGAGGTGGGGAACTCCGAGCCGCTCCGCGATCTCGGCGCAGTCACGGTTGTGGCGGTCGAGCAGCTGCAGCACTCCCGCCGGCTCGCCCAGGGCCGCGGCGACTGGCACCGCCGGGTCGTCGACCGGGTCGACCAGCCAGACGCGCCCGTCGTCGACCAGCGCGTGGCAGGCCCGCTGCATCGGCTCCTCGAGGATCCAGGAGATCCCGAGCGGGTGCTATTCTATTCGGGCGCCAGGCATCTACTCAACACTACTCCCGCCGTGCCCGGCTCGAACTTCCCGCCGCGCGGCTCGCCTCAGCCGGCCGCGAGCGCGCTGACGGCGCGCGTCCTCGCCACCGCGACGGCGCCGAGGCAGACCATCGCGAGGCCGGCGATCAGCGGCACCCCGCCCAGCGCCGCGGTGCCCCAGCGCTCGGTCAGGTAGATCGGCTCCAGCGCGATCGGGAAGAAGGTCTGGATCGCGAAGGAGACGGGAACGACGAAGGTCGCGGGACGCCGCTGCAGGGCGGTCATCTCGGTCGTCAGCGCGATCAGCCCGGTGGCCGCTGCGGTCGCGAGCCAGATTCCGACGAGCAGCCAGGCGCCGGCGGCGACGCCGTCGCTGACCAGCTTGGTTGCGATGTTGCTGGCGCCGAAGGCGAGCGCGGAGGCGACGATGACGAAGGTCGAGGAATCCAGCCGCCCGCGGCCGCGCAGGGCGAAGGGCACCAGCGAGACCAGCGTCATCGTCCCCATCACCGAGATCACGGCGACCTCGCTGTTGACCGCCTCGGTCCCCGAGGGGGTGCCCCAGGCGAGCAGCCCGATCCCAGCGGTGATGCCGAGTACGCCGGCGACCTCGGCGACGCCGACCCGCTCGCCCAGCATCCGCACGCCGAGGTAGAGCATCAGCAGCAGGCCGGCGGCGAGGACCGGCTGGACGACGACGAACGGCACCAGGGCGAGCGCCGCGACCTGCAGCCCGAAGCCGGCGCCGCCGAGCCCGAAGCCGGCGATCCAGCGGCGCCGTCGCACCAGGTGGGCGAGGAGCGACAGCCGCAGGCCCTCGGCCGCGGGCTCGCCGCGGGCGTCGGCGGCCTGCAGGACGATGCCGACGTTGAAGGCAACCGAGGCGGCCACAGCCGCCAGAAGGCCGAGCGCGACCACGCCCGCCTAACCGAGCGCCTTGGAGGCGAGCCGCTCGGGCCCGATCCGCACCACGTCCCAGGCCAGCCCGACCCGCTCCATCAGGCGGATCAGCGCCCCCGACGGATCGATCTCGGCGCGGCCGAGACCGTGCCGGGCTGAGGTCGGGAACGCGTGGTGGTTGTTGTGCCAGGCCTCGCCGAAGGTGAACGGAGCCAGCCAGGCCAGGTTGCGCGACTCGTCCTTGGTCTTGAAGTCGCGGCTGCCGAAGAAATGGCAGAGGGAGTTGACGCAGAAGGTGATGTGGTGGAGGAAGAAGATCCGCACCGCGCCACCCCACAGCAGGCCCATCAGACCGCCGTAGACGCTGCCGGTGAGGGCGACGCCGAGGCCGAACGGAAGCGCCAGCCCGGCCACCGCCCAGAGGACGAATGTGCGGTCGACGAAGAGGACGACCGGGTCGGCGATCAGGTCCGGCGCGTAGCGGTCCTCTTCGGCCGGCTCGTCGCTGAACAGCACCCAGCCGACGTGGGCGTGGAAGAGGCCGCGCAGGGCGCCGATCACGCCGCTGCCGTGACCGACGTGGGGGCTGTGCGGGTCGCCCTCGGCGTCGGAGAAGCGGTGGTGGCGGCGGTGGTAGGCGACCCACTCGATCACCGGGCCCTCCAGCGCCATCGAGCCGAGCACCGCCCAGAGGAAGCGCATCGGCCGGTTGGTCTTGAACGAGCGGTGGGTGAAGAGCCGGTGGAAGCCGACCGTGATCCCGAACCCGAAGGGAATCAGCGTCGCGAAGAAGATGAGGACGTCCTGCCAGACCAGGAGGCCGCCCCAGGACTGCTGGATCGCCACCGCGATCAGCGCCAGGGGGACGACGGTCACCGCCAGGTTGGCGATCCGGTCGACGGCGCTTCCGGCCGCGGGCATGCCCGCCGTGTAGTCGCTGTCAGTCATGGAACCTTCCTTCCGGTTATCCGGTGAGCGGTTCCGCGCTCAGCGGCTCGTAGCGCTGTCTGCCGGGCGGACCCTAGGGCAGCCGCCTAAAGATGCGATGAGGCCTCGGCGTAGGCGTAGGCTGGTTCGAGGTGCGATATCTGTCCAGACTCCGTTCCGGCGGCCTGCTCTCCACGACGGCGCCACTGCGGGCCGAGCTGGAGCGCTCCTTCGGCGAGCGCCCCTTCACAGTTCGCTTCTGGGACGGCACGACGGTGGAGTCGACCACTTCCGGGCCGACGTTCCTCGTCCACTCCCCCCGGGCGATTGCCCACATGCTGCGAGCGCCCGGCGAGCTGGGATTGGCCCGGGCCTACGTGCAGGGCCTGCTCGACGTCGACGACATCGACGGGGCGATCGAAGTCGTGGAAAGCTGGCGGCCGCCCGGGCTTGCGGCGCGGCGCTGGCTCGGCCTGGCGGCGGGCGCGGTCCGGGCGATGGGCCTGACCCTGCCCCCGGCCCGCCCGAAGATCGAGTTGCGGCTCCGCGGCCAGCGCCACAGCATCCGCCGCGACCGCGAAGCGATCCGCTACCACTACGACGCGGGGAACGAGTTCTTCGCCCTCTTCCTCGACCCCTCGATGACCTACAGCTGCGCGATCTTCTCTCGCGGGGCGCGCACCCTCGAGCAAGCCCAGGAGACGAAGCTGGAGCTGGTCTGCGCCAAGCTCGGTCTCGAAGAGGGGACGCGCGTGTTGGACGTGGGGTGTGGCTGGGGCAGCTTCGCGCTGCACGCCGCGACCCGTCACGGCGCCCGCGTCCTCGGCATCACGCTGTCGGAGCCACAGGTCCACTTCGCGCAGGAGCACGCCAGGGAGCTGGGAGTCGAGGATCGTGTCGAGTTCAGGGTCGCCGATTACCGCGAGCTCACCGGCGACTCGTTCGACGCGATCGCCAGCATCGGGATGGTCGAGCACGTCGGAGAGGCGAACATCGACGTCTATGCCGCCGACCTGGGCCGGTTGCTGAGACCCGGAGGTCGGCTGCTGAACCACGGCATCGCCCAGCTCCGCCACGGTGACGACAACGACGCCGGACCGGTCTCGGAGCGCTACGTCTTCCCCGACGGCGAGCCGCTGCACCTCTCCCGCGTGGTGCTGGCCCTGGAGCGGGCCGGCTTCACGGTGGAGCACGTGGAGGGCTTCGCCGAGGACTACGCCCGCACCGTCAGCCACTGGCTGGAGCGCTACGAGGGGCGCTTCGACGACGCCGTCGCGCTGGCGGGAATCGAGCGGGCGCGGATCTGGCGGGTCTACCTACACGCCGCCCGCAACGGCTTCCAGAGCGGCTTCGAGTCCGTCTATCAGGTCAAGTGCCGCCTGCCGGAGCGGGACGCGAGAGGCTCTTGAGGGTCGGCTGGGCGCCCGCAGCGACGCTCAGGGCGCCAGCCGGGAGAGCACCGCGCCGTCGGCGCCGACCGCGAAGACGGTGGGCACCACGGCGATGCCGTACTTGTGGGCCAGGTCGGGCCGCTCCCGGACGTCGACCTTGATCAGCGGGTCGGGCTCGCCGGCCAGGCGCTGCTCCCACTCCCGGCATTCGGAGCAGAGCGGGTGGGTGAACTCGATGTAGGTGCGGTGGCCGAGGTTGGCGCCGAGGTCGGCTGGCTCGATGTGGCTGTGGCGCTTCGGCGAGATCCCCCGCAGGCGGGCGCTCAGTTTGTGGATTTCGCAGCCGGTGCAGAAGCCGCTGACCGCGGCCAGCAGCGCCAGCGCGGCGACGAGCGAGCCGAGGACGGTGCCGAGCGCCGGCGAGCCCAGCCACCAGGCCAGCGCCGCGCCCCCGAGGAAGACCGTGCCCATCATGTTGGCGAGCCGCGGCGGCCGCGAATCCTCCAGCTCCCCCTCGCCGAAGCGGGGCTGGATCAGATTGAAGTAGGCGAGGCAGGGAAGGCAGAACCGCCGTCCCAGCGTCAGGCCGAGCAGCAGCTGCAGACCCATCAGCGCCCAGAGGACCGGCCAGCCGAGGAGCGCGCCGGCCAGCGCCACGATTCCGACCACGGTCTGGTTGAAGCGCGGCGCGCGGGCGTCGATGACTTCGGTGTCTCGCCAGGGGTCGGCGGTTCGTGCGGTGGCCATTTCTTGATGCTAATGGTCAGGATTGGCCGGCGGCGTGACGGCCCGTTTGGATCGGCGGCGCGGCGCCCGTCGAGGGCGGCCGCTTAGATGTCCCGGTGCCGGCAAACCGCAAGTGCCGCTACCTGATCGCCCCGGATTCCTTCAAGGGCAGCTTCAGCGCGACCGAGGTGGCGGAGGCGATCGCCGGCGGCGTCCGCGAGGCCGGCGCGGAGGCCGACGTCTGCCCGGTCGCGGACGGGGGCGAGGGGACGCTGGACGTCCTGCTCGCCGCCGGCGGCGGGACCCGGGTCGAGGCCGACGCGCACGATCCCCTGCGGCGCCCGATCCGCGCCGGCTTCGGCCTGCTCGCAGGCGGCGAGACCGCGGTGGTCGAGGTCGCGGCGGCTTCGGGCCTGCCCCTCCTGGCCCCGGATGAGCGCGATCCCGAGCGGGCCGACACCTTCGGCACCGGCGAGCTGATCGCGGCCGCGATCACGGCCGGCGCGAAGACGATTCTCGTCGCCGCCGGCGGCAGCGCGACCACCGACGGCGGCAGGGGAGCGATCGAAGCGCTCCGCGCCGGTGGCGGTCTCCAGGGAGCGCGGCTCGAGGTCCTCTGCGACGTCGAGACCCCCTACGAGGACGCGGCCCGGGTCTTCGCTCCCCAGAAGGGCGCCGAGCCGGCGGCGGTGGCGCGGCTCGCGGCCCGACTCGACGATTTCGCCCGGACCCTCCGGCGCGACCCCCGCGGGGTGCCGATGGGCGGCTGCGCCGGCGGTCTCTCGGGCGGCCTGATGGCCGCCTTCGACGCCGACCTGCGCCCCGGCGCGAGGTTCGTCCTCGACCGCCTCGGCTTCGCGACCCGGCTCGACGCGGCCGACGCGGTGATCACCGGCGAGGGCCAGATCGACGACCAGAGCCTGCGCGGCAAGGTCGTCGGGACCGTGGCCGGGCTCTGCGCCGAGGCCGGCAGGCCGCTGCACGTGATCGCCGGCCGCAACGCCCTGGCTCCGGAAAGGGCGGTGGCGGCCGGGATCTCCTCGATCGTCGAGGCCTCGAGCCTGGATGAGATCGCCGTGGCCGGGCGGGCCGCTGCGGCTACTTGAACTGGAAGCTGGTCAGGTCCTGGTTGAAGGTGGGGTTGAAGATCACCTTGTCGAGGTCGATCGCGCTGGAAACGAAGGTCGAGCTCGTGCTCGTCCCGTAGGGGACCCAGGGGGCCGCTTCCATGAATTCCCTGTCGAGCGCGGCGTATTCGGCTTCCTGTTCGGGCCCCAGCGGTTCTTCGGCGAGTTTCTCGATCTTCGCGCTCAGGGCGGGGTCGGCGAAGCGGGCGAGGTTGGTGGCGTTGGTCGGCGTGATGCTTTCTTCGTCCAGCATCGGCTGGAAGAAGTCGTTGGGGTGCGGGTAGTCCTGGAACCAGTTCGCCCAGCCGGCGTCCAGTTCAGGGGTCGATTCGTTGCCGATCACCGCGAAGTAGTTGTCGGCGTTGAGCACCTTCAGACTCACGTCGAAGCCGAGCTTCTTCAAGACGTCGTCGAAGTATTCGCCCGCTTCATTGTTGGGGCTTTCGTTGTCGGTCCAGATCGTGATTTCGCGGTCCGACGGGTTGGCCCGCGCCAGCAGCGCCCTCGCCTTGGCCATGTTGGGGGGGTAGAGCTCGAACTTCTCGTAGCCGGGCATCCCCGGCGGCAGGATCTGCTGGGTGCCGACGAGCTGGCCGGCGTAGATCCGTTCCAGCGCTTCGGCGTCGACCGCATAGTTGACCGCCTGGCGCACCCTGGGATCGTCGAAGGGCGCCCTGGTCGTGTTCAGCCAGAAGAAGTAGGTGCTCTCCGTCGGCTCGACCCGGAACTGGGTGCCGTCGTACTTGGCCTTGACCGCCGCGTAGCGGTCGGCCGGCGGCGCGTTCCCCATCCAGTCGTAGATGCCCTGTTCGATGCCGTTGACCTGCGTCGAGGCGTTGCGGACGACGCTCACCTCGATCCGGTCGACGTGCCCGCTGGGCAGTTCCGGCATCAGCTTCGCGTTGTTGTGGAGCCACTGAGGGTTGCGTTCGTATTCCCAGCCACGGCCGGGCTGGGACCCGGTGATCACGTAGGGACCGGTGGCGGGAGGAGGGTGCGCCGTCAGGTCTTCGTTCGGCGTCCCGGCCGGGACCGGCGCCGCGAACGGGAGCCCCAGCTCGCTGCTGAAGGTGCCGCGCGGTTGGACCAGTTCGATGACGATTTCCCCGCTCTGATCGTCGGTCCTGATCCCCGGAATGCCGCCCTGCTTGGTCTTCGCGAACGCTTCCGCACCGACGATGTCCGTGTAGAAGGACGAGCCGCTGGAGTTGAGCTTGAAGACGCGTTCGATCGCGTAGGCGAAGTCCGAGGCCCTGACCGGCTTCCCGTCGGAGTAGCGCAGGCCCTTGCGCAGGAAGAGCTTGTAGACGCGGCCCCCGTCGCTGATCTGCGGCATCGCCCTCGCCAGCCCGGGGATCACCTTGCTCCCCGCCTGCCCGCTCGCGTGGGCGTAGGTGAGCAGCGGGATGTAGGTGTCATACATCGCCGTCCAGCCTTCCTCCGTATGCGAGAGCCCGGGGTCCATGTAGTCCGGGAACGAGGAGTAGGTCGCCTTCAGCGTGCCCCCTTCGGCGCCGCTGGAACCAGAGCCCCCGCACGCGGACAACGCCAGCGCCACGGCTACGCCGATCGCCACAGCTGCGGAGATGGAGGTGCCCTTCTTCACGCCAAGGCTCCCGATCGGCAGGAAGCGGGTCCAGCTTGAGCTTTGGTGGGAGCGACCCGCTCAGGTCATCTCGGTGAGCGAGTACCCGGCCTGCCGGATCTGCTCGATCAGCTCGAGCCGGTGCTCCTGGCTGCGCGTCTCGATCACCAGCTCCACCCCGGTCTCGTCGACGTTCAGCGCCACCCCGTCGCGCACGTGCATCACGTCCAGAACGTTGCCGCCCGCGTCGGCGACGGCCTGCAGCAGGTCGGCGAGCCCGTGGGGCCGGTCGGCGACGCGGGTGAACAGCCGCGTGCGCCGCCCCACGCTGGTCTGGTGCCGGTTGATCACCGCCGCGAGGACGCGGGCGTCGACGTTGCCGCCGGAGAGGATGGCGACCGTGGTCCCCGACCGGGCCGGCGCCGTGGCGCCGCTGGCCAGGGCCGCGACGCTGGCCGCGCCGGCGCCCTCGCTGACCAGCTTGCCGCGCTCCACCAGCAGCACCATCGCCTCGGCGATCGCGTCGTCGTCGACCACGACGACTTCGTCGACCCACTCGGCCACCAACGCCAGGGTCAGCTCTCCCGGTCGCTTCACGGCGATCCCGTCGGCGATCGTCGACGGCGTGCCGACCGAGAGCGGGCGACCCTCCCGCAGCGATTCCGGAAACGGAGCGCAGCCCTCGGCCTGGACGCCGACCACGCGCACCTCCGGCCGGCTCAGCTTCAGCGCCACGGCGACACCGCTGATCAGCCCTCCCCCGCCGACGGGCACGATCACCTGGGCGAGGTCGGGAACCTGCTCGTCGAGCTCCAGCCCCACCCCCGCCTGTCCCTTGATGATCTCGATGTCGTCGAAGGGGTGCACGAAGGTCAGCTCGTCGCGCTCGGCGAGCTGGTGAGCCGCATCGACGCAGGTGTCGACCGATCCGTCCTCCTGGCGCACCGTCGCGCCGAAGGCCTCGACCGCGGCGACCTTGGAGATCGGCGCGTCCTTGGGCATGAAGACGGTGCAGGGGATGCCGCGGGCGCGGGCCGCGTAGGCGAGCGCCTGCCCGTGGTTGCCGGCGCTGCCGGCGACCACCCCCCGGCAGTTCTCCGCGGTGCGATCGCGCAGCTTCGACAGCGCGCCGCGCAGCTTGAACGAGCCGGTTCGCTGCAGGCTCTCGGCCTTGACGGCGATCGTGCCGCCGCAGCGCCTCGAGAGCTCGGAGAGGCTGAAGACGGGTGTCGTCTTGACGGTCTCCGCGGAGGCGCGGCGAACCTCCTGGAGCTCCTCCAGGCTCGGCTTCCAGGCGGTGGACCCGCCGGCCATCACCCGGCCGACACGATCGCGTCGATCTCGACCCGCGCGCCCTTCGGCAGCGCCGAGACCCCGACCGTCACCCGCGCCGGTGGCGCGCTCGGGAAGAACTTCTCGTAGGCGGCGTTGATCTCACCGAAGCCGCCGAGGTCGGTCGTGTAGATGGTCGCCCGCAGCGTGTTCGCCAGCTCCGTGCCAGCGGCCGCGCAAACCGCCTCGAGATTCCGCAGGCAGCGCTCGGTCTCCTCCGCCAGCGAGGAGCCGACGATCTCGTTGGTCTCGGGGTCGAGCGGTATCGAGCCCGAGCAGTAGAGGACGTCGCCGTGCCGCACCGCGTGGCTGTAGGGGCCGGCGGCGGCGGGCGCGTCCTCGGCGGTGATCGGAGTGCGCTGGGTCATTGGACCTCCTCGGTCGGTTCGGGTCGGCGGCGGGCCGCCACGGCTCTGCGCGCCGGCCCGGGCGGGCCAGCCGGAACATGATCGCGCCAGACTCCCACGAGGGTTGACATATTCCTATATCGGTATATTCTTTCCACATGGCTCGAGCGGCGACCACGGCGGATGCGTTCAACGCGGTGGCCGAGCCGCGGCGCCGCCAGATCCTCGATGCCCTCGCGGGCGGCGAGCGCCCCGTGAACGAGCTGGTGGATCTGCTCGGGCTGGCTCAGCCGCAGGTCTCAAAGCACCTGCGGGTGCTCCGCGAGGTCGGAGCGGTCGACGTGCGCGAGGAAGGGCGGCGTCGGGTGTACCGGCTGAACGGTCGGGCGCTGAAGCCAATCCATGACTGGGTGAAGGGCTACGAGCGCTCGTGGTCGGAGCGGTTCGATCGGATGGACGTGGTGCTGGAGGAGCTCAAGCAGAAGGAGGAAGGAGATGGTCTCGATGGCCAGTAGCGGGACGGCGGAGGTGACGCTGCCGACGGATGAGCAGATCCTGATCAGGCGGGAGTTCGACGCGCCCAGGCACCTGGTGTACAGGGCGTGGACCACCCCCGAGCTGGTCGAGCGCTGGTGGAGCGCGAACCGCGGTGAGGTGACGAGCGTCGAGATCGACCTGCGGGTCGGCGGCAGCTGGCGCTACGCGATGATGGCCAGCCGGGGATTCGAGGTTGCCTTCCACGGCGAGTACCGCGAGATCGTCCCCGACGAGCGGATCGTCTCGACCGAGGTCTACGAGGACGCGCCGGAGGCGGAGGCGCTGAACACCGTCACCTTCACCGAGGTGAACGGGCGCACGGCCCTCGCGATCCTCGTGCAGCACTCGAGCAGGGAGGACCGCGACGCCCACATCGCCAGCGGGATGGAGGACGGCCTGCAGGACGCGCTGGACCTCCTCGAGGAGGTCGCGCAGTCGCTTCGCCGCCAGGTCGAGGGTTGACGAAGCCGAATGCCGGGGCAGTCGATCCGCCCGGGGGCGGCGAGCGGCTAGGGTCGAAGCCATGTTCGGTACCGCGACCAGGGTGGGGAGAAGCAGCGGACCCGGCCGGAGACGCCGAACCGCGGTGGCCGTGGTGGCGTTCGTGGTCCTTTCGATCGCGCTTTCGACCTTCTCGTCTGCGGCGGGCGACTCGGCCGCCCGGGTCACGCTGCTGGTCTCCCGCGCCGGCGGCGAGGGGCACGGAGGCGATGGCAACTCGTTGAGCCCGTCGATCTCCGGCGACGGGCGCTACGTCGCCTTCAGCTCGCGCGCCCGCAACCTCGATCCAGCCGCGACCAGCGGAGGGCTCGAGGTCTACGTCCGCGACCTCCTCGCCCGGAGGACGACGCTGGTCTCACGCGCGAGCGGGGCCAACGGCGCCGCCGCCGACGGCTATTCGGCGGAAGCGACGATCTCCGCCGACGGCCGCTACGTCGCCTTCCGCTCCGGCGCGGAGAACCTCAGCTCCGAAGACGTCGCCTTCAACGACGTCTTCGTGCGCGATCTGGAAACCGGCACCACCACCTTGGTCTCGCGCGCGAGCGGTGCCGCGGGCGCGGCCGCCGACGGGGAGTCCTCCGACCCGTCGATCTCGGCCGACGGGCGCCATGTCGCCTTCGTCTCCCAGGCCAACGACCTCAGCGCGGAAGACACGCACGGCAACACCGACGTCTTCGTGCGCGATCTGGAAACCGGCGTGACCGAGCTGATCTCCCGCGCCAGCGGACCGACCGGCACCGTGGGCAGCGACTTCTCCTCCGAACCGTCGATCTCCGGCGACGGGCGCTACGTCGCCTTCAGCTCGCGCTCGCCGCTCGCCCCGGACGACTTCGACGCGCCCAACTTCCCCGAGGACATCTTCGTCCGCGACCGGGGGGCGAGCACGACGACCCTGGTCTCCCGCGCCAGCGGGGCCGCCGGCGCGCCCAGCGACGTGGAGTCCCAGGAACCGGCGATCTCCGCCGACGGCCTGCACGTCGCCTTCGAGTCCGACGCGAAGCTCACCGGACAGAGGGGGTACGGGCCCAACGTCTTCGTCCGGAACCTGGCGGCGGCGACCACGATGCTGGTGACGGTCGGAGACGAGCCGAGGGCGGGAAACCCGCAGCGCAACCCGTCGATCTCCGCGGACGGGCGCTACATCGCCTTCCAGACCGGCGGCAACGGGCTCACCGCGGTCGACGCCGCGAACCGCGTCGACGTCTTCGTCCGCGACATGCAGCGGGGGCTGACCGTGGACGCCTCGCGCGCCAGCGGGACGCTCGGCGTGCCGGGCGACGGCCCCTCGTTCAACCCGTCGATCTCCACCGACGGGCGCTACGTCGCCTTCGACTCGCGGGCGACGAACCTGAGCGGCTCAGACCAGGACGGCTTCTCCGATGTCTTCAGGCGCCAGCCCGTCTACGCCAGGGAGCAGCCGCTGCCGAAGTGCGCCGGGCGGACGGCGACGATCATCGGCACGCGGGGGAAGGACTCCCTGACGGGGACGAAGCGCTCCGACGTCATCCTCGGGCTGGGTGGCGAGGACCGCATCCGCGGCCTGACCGGCGCCGATGCGATCTGCTCCGGCCCCGGCCGCGATGTCGTCGACGCGGGACCCAACGGGGGCCACGGCGGCGCCGACCTCGTGCTCGGAGGCCCAGGAGCGGACCACCTCACGCTCGGCCCCGAGCTGGGAACGCTGAAGGGCCAGGGGGGGAACGACGTCCTGGTCGGCAGCAAGGGGGGTGACACGCTCTACGGCGGTGCCGGGAACGACATCCTCCGCGGCGGTCCGAACCCGACCTACAACAGCGACTTCCTCTTCGGCGGCCCCGGGAACGACGTGCTCTTCGGTGGCCCCGGACCGGACGATTTGAACGGCGGGCCGGGGCACAATCGGCTGATCCCGGGGTAGTGCGACCGGTGATCGATCGCCTGCGCAACCCGAAGGTGGCGGCGAGCGTCGTCTTCGTGGCGACGCTGTTCATGACCATTCTCGACTCGACGATCGTCAACGTCGCCCTGCCGAGCATCGCGGCGCAGTTCGACGCCAACACCGCCTCGGTCGGCGCGGTGGCCTCGGCGTACCTGGTGAGCCTCGGCGTCTTCATCCCCGCCGCCGGATGGCTCGGAGACCGCTTCGGCGGCAAGCGGGTGCTCCTCACGGCCCTCGTCCTCTTCACCGTCGCCTCCGCCCTCTGCGGGCTTGCCACGAGCCTGCCGGAGCTGGTGGTCTTTCGCGTCTTGCAGGGAGCCGGCGGCGGGATGCTGACCCCGGTCGGCATGGCGATGCTGTTCCGCGCCTTCCCCCAGGAGGAGAGGATGCGGGCCTCGCGCATCCTCGTCGTCCCGACCGCCATCGCCCCCGCGATCGGACCGGTTCTCGGCGGCCTTCTCGTCGACTGGCTGTCGTGGAGATGGATCTTCTGGGTCAACATCCCGATCGGCCTCGCGGTGCTCGCCTTCGGAGTGGGCTTCCTGGCGGAGCAGCGCTCCGAGCGCTCGAGCAGCTTCGACGTCCCCGGCTTCCTGCTCGCCGGGCTGGGCCTCGCCGGCGTCCTCTACGCGCTCACGCAGGGGTCGGCCGACGGTTGGACCAGCCCGGAGATCCTCGTCGCCGGACTGGGCGGCCTCGTCCTGTTGGGCGGCCTCTGGCTGCGTGAGACCCGCGCCCAGCACCCCATGCTCGACGTCCGCTTGCTGGGCAACCGCCTCTTCGGCTCCAGCACGCTGGTCATGCTCCTCGGCTTCGGCGCCTTCATCGGCACCCTTTACGCGTTCGCCCAGTTCCAGCAGGTGGCCCTCGGACGCTCGCCGCTGGAGTCCGGTCTGCTGACCTGTCCGGAGGCGATCGGGGTGATCTGCTTCTCCCAGGTCGCGGCGCACCTCTACATGCGCTTCGGCCCCCGCCGGGTGGTGGCCGGCGGCCTTCTCGGCACCGCCCTGTTCACGGCGGTGATCGCCCTTGAGACGGCGGCGACTCCTCTGCCGCTGGTCCTGCTGGTGATGTTCGCCCTCGGGGCCTCGATGGCGAACATCTTCATCTCCCTCCAGACGGCGGCGTTCGCCCAGATCTCGACCGCCTCCACCGGACACGTCTCGAGCCTCTACAACGCCATCAGGCAGACCGGAGCGGCGCTGGGCGTCTCGGTCCTGGCGACCGTCATCTCGGTCGTCTCCCCGGGCACCCCGTCCGCCCTTCTCGGTGCGCTGTCGCCGAGCGCCGGAAACGACCCCTACCAAGCCGCATTCCTCACCGCCTCCGGGATAACCCTCGTCGCCTTCGCGCTCGCCGCGACGATGATCAGGGACACAGACGCGAGCGCGACGAGGGCCACCGTGGTCCGGGAGCGCGACGAGCTCCCTCCGCTGCCACTGATCGACTGAAGCCGCGATTCACCGATCAGCGCAATCGAACCTGACCGCCGCAGCTGGTGAGGTTCCCTGCCAGATCGTCGGCGAAGGAGCGGGAGCGACGGGACTCGAACCCGCGACCTCCGGCGTGACAGCGAGTCCAAGGGGCGTCTGACCGGACCGGCCAGGCACAAATCGCTCTGGAATGGGGCGGTTGAAGCAGGTTGGATCGGGTTCGGTCGCTACTCCCGTGCTACTCCCGCCGCGGCGTCACCTGCGACCCATTCAGCTGCATCTGCTCGACAGAAGGAGCGAGACGATGATGCAGCCCGACCCTACCGCGCCGCGAGGCGCCCTGATCGTCACCCAGCGCAAGTCCGGAGACCGCGCCCCCCATTGGGAGGCCTGTTGGAGGGACTCGACCGGCAGGCGGTTCAAGCGCCGACTCGGGCCGGCGTTCCTTATCGAGCGCGCCGCACGCCTCATCGACGTCTCCGGCTGGGCCGCGGCGTGGGAGGAGCCGCGGACGGCCAATGGCCGGCACCGACCCTGCCCGCCGGGCCTTCTCACCGCAGGTGATGCCGCGACGCTCATGGCCGAGCGGATCGCCGAGCGCGAGCGCGACCTGTCAAGCGGCGATGCCGAAGAGCGCCAGGCCGCCGAGCGCGAAGCCGCCCTGCTGACGCTCGAGACCCTCGGTCCCCAGTGGCTCGACTACGCGAAGAACGTCAGGGCGATGACCCCGCAGACGCTTCGGGCCTGCGGCTACGACCTGGCCACACTCGCGGAGGCGCCGGAGTTTCGCCAGGTGCCGCCCGACATCCGCCCTCCTCGCGAGCTGAGTGACAAGGACCTGCGCGCCTGGGCGACCCGCTGGCCCGCGAAGCCGATCGACGCGATCACGGCTGGCGATGTCGAAGAGTGGCGCGACCGGCTGCTGCGATCCGGCCGGCTCACCGGGCGCAGCATCAACAAGAAGCGCCAGATCCTCTCCAGCCTGTTCGGCTGGGCGGTGAAGTCGCACCGCTTCCCGCAGATCACCGCCAACGTCGTCCTCGGAGTGGAGAAGATCAAGGAGAACCCGCCCGGCGAGATCGACTTCTACGAGCCCGAGGAGCTACTCCTGGTCGCGGGGATCATGCGGGACGGGAGACATCGCACAGACCGCATGCCGCGCGGTGGCGTGTACTCGCGTGACGACGCCAGAGCGCTGCGCGAGGCAGAGGATCGCCAGGACGCGGTGCTCGTCCTCACCCTCGCCTACGCCGGCTTGCGGCTGGGCGAGGCCCGTGCCCTTCGCTGGCGCGACATCAGCTTCACCCGCAGCCAACTCACCGTCAACCGCGCGGTCAGCGACGGGGTCGAGCTGCCCTTCCCGAAGGGCAAGAAGCCGAGGACGCTCCCGCTCATTGGCGACTTGGCCGCGGCGCTTCGCGGGCTGCGCGAGCGCAAGCACTTCCGCGACCGCGACGATCTCGTCTTCGTCGGCGACGCGGGCGACCACCTCGATCCGTCGGCCTTCCGCCGCCGCTTCAAGCGCGCCTGCAAGGTGGCGGATCTGCGGCCGCTGCGGGTGCACGACCTGCGCCACGGCTTCGTCTCACTCGCGGCGCAGGAGTTCCCGGCCCACCGCCTCCAAGCCCTGGCCGGCCACGCCGATCCTCGGACGACCGCCCGCTACACCCACGCCAAGGCGCGCCCCGACGACCTCGACCGCCTCACCCGCGCCTTCCACCCCGGCGATGGCGGCTGACCAGCTCGCCGACGATGCCGAGTCGCACAGCCATCCAGGTAATCCTCGGGCGCGACGCTCAGCGAGCAGGCACGGCTGCGTCGATCTCGGCGATCAGCTCGCGCACCAGCTCTGCCACCTGCTCCACGTCGTCGATCGGAAAGCCCTCTTCGCCGGCGAGCTTCGCGAACGCCGCCGGCCAGCTCGGGTAGACGACCACGCTGGGCGGCCACTCGTGGATGTCACGCCCGCCGAAGATCGCCAGGCACGCCTCGCGGACGCGCGCGAGCTCGCTCTCCTCGAGGAGGTCGCGCGCCAAGAGGAGGTCCATCAGGTCGTGTGATCGCTGGTTTTCCTCACCCTGCTCCGGCGGCTGCGTGCAGGCGTGGAGCTTCTGGGCGATCAGGTAGGGCAGGCCGACGACGGGCACGCTCTCGGGCGCCGGCAGGCCGAACTGGCCGATGTCGAAGGGCTCCACCACGTCGACGTCGATCACCTCGGCCGCCTCTGCCGGCGCGACCTCCAACACCACCTGGCCCCACCGCCTGCCTTTCAGGTCGATCGCGACGTTCACCCGGAAGGTGTGCGTCTCGCGAATCTCCACCGGCTCGGCGCGCGAGAAGCTGAAGCCCTCCACGCTGGCGCCGAGCGCATCGTCGAGGGCTTCCAGCCACTCCTCGAAGCGACCGCGGAAGACGGTGTCGAGGTCCTTGGTGGCACGGGCCCTGAGGCGAAGTCGCAGCTCCATCGAGACGCCGCCCTTGACGAGGAACAGCGGCTCTCCCTCCTTGGTCCTCGCTCGCTCCAGGACCAGCGCGATCAGCATGAAGGAGATCGCGCGCGTCACTCGGCCGACCGCTTGGTCGGTCGACTCGGCGTAGGCGTGGACCCAGTTCCGCAGGACCCTCACGTTGTGGGGTGCTTTCTTTTTCGGGAAACTCATTGCGCCGCCGTACCCGCCAGCTCATCGAGCTTCTCGAGGTCGCCGCCCCTCACCAAACCACGTCGGCGGGCCGTCTCGATCGCCTGGCGCAGCAGATCGCCGCGTAGGTGCGTCTCTATCCCGTCGAGGATCGCGCGCAGCGGCGTCACCACCGGGATGCCTTCGTATCTCGTCACCTCGCCGGCGTCGAGGTCGCGGCGATGGATCTCATAGAGCGGCGGCACCGGGCGGCCGGAGCGATAGGCGACCGGCACGGTGATGTGGATCTTTGCCGGGTTGACGTCGCACAGGTCGTGCAGGTCCAGCGCCGTCTCATGGGAGAGCACCCCCCGGCGGCGCGGCCACAGCGTCGCCTCCACGAGCTGCTCCAAGCCGGTCGGGGCCACGACCGGCATCCGATAGACGCCGTGGGCGACCCGCTCGATGTTGCCGCGCTTGGCCATCTCGATCAGGCGATGGGGATCGACGCCATGCTCCTCGGCGTCCTGCGTGGTCACGTAGCCGTGCTGGTCGACGGCGATCTCGGCGAGGATGTTGTAGATGCGTCCCGGCATTGGCATGTGGGGGAAACGTGGCGTTTTGCCACGTTTCATGATCCGGAGAATAGCACCCAGCGCTGCGTAAAACGTGGCGTTTTGCAACGTTCTTCGCACAGCCTCGGCTGATCAGCTCGTCGATGGATACCCACCCGACTCGCGCAGAAGCTTCAAGGTCGCCTCCACATCGGCGCGCACGAAGCGCCGGAACCGGCCGAGCTTGAAGCTCGGGATGATCCCCCGCCGCGCGTAGTCCTGGACCGTTGACGGCCGCAGCTGTAGCCGCTCAGCCACCTCAGCGGCGGTCAGGAGCTCGGCGCGCGTCAGGCTCACGCTCTCGCCCTGCTTGCCGACAGCGCGCTGAAAGCCACCGCCGTTCATTCAACCCCCACCGGCTGATCCGCGTTCGCTGCCATCAACCATGTTGTCGTTTGGCGCGTGAAGCTGCGCCATATGCGCGCGAACACCGTCTGACGCTGACAACGGCAATAGGGTTTTGCGCGTCGTGCCTGCCTCAACGACATCACTCGACCGTGGATCGCTCTGGCAACGGTGGGATCCACACATGCACGCGCCAGGAACGGTGCTGGAGGACGAGTTCGAGGGACCCGACGTCTGGGAGGAATACCTCGTCCGAATCGAAACCGCGACGCCGACCGTGGTTGCGCTCGGGGTAACCGACTACTGGAGCATCGACCTCTACGAGCGGGTGCTGGCCGAGAAGGCCGAGGGCCGCCTCCCCGACGTCGAGCTGATCTTCGCCAACGTCGAGATGCGCCTCGGAATCGCAACCGGCAGCGGATCGGCGGTCAACGCTCACCTGCTGATCTCACCCGAGGACCCCAACCACGTCGAGGAGGCACGCCGCTTTCTTTCCTCGCTGACCTTTAAGGCGAAGAGGGAGACCTACAGCTGCACGCGCGACGACCTGATCCGGCTCGGGCGCGCCCACAACAAAGACGCCGTCGAGGAGCAGCAGGCGCTCGAGGTGGGCACAAACCAGTTCAAGACGACGTCAGCGGAGTTGAAGAAGGCCCTCGACGACAGCGAGTGGGCGCAGAAGAACATCGTGGTCGCGGTGGCGGCGACGACCGGCAGCGGCACCTCCGGGATGCAGGGGGACGCCTCGATGGCCGCCACCCGCCAGGAGATCGAGCGATTGGCCGGGGTCATCCTCTCCGGCACCCCGAGCGACCGCGACTTCTGGCTGGGGGAAGGTGCCGACTCACTTGAGGAGCTGCGCGAGAAGTACGACGGCGCCAAACTCTGCCTTCACGGCTCGGATGCCCACAAGCTCGCGAGGGTCTGCGCTCCGGACCTGGACCGTTTCACCTGGATTAAGGGCGATCCGAGCTTCGAAGCGCTGCGCCAGGCCCTGATCGAGCCCGCGGCGCGCGCCCACATCGGCGCGGTACCGCCAGACGGTGCCCTTCCCTACAAGGTGATCAGCGCGATCGAGCTCGCGGGTGCCAGTTGGTGCACTCCGGTGCGAATCGACCTCAACCCCGGTCTCGTCGGAATCATCGGCGCAAGGGGGTCAGGCAAGACCGCCCTGGTCGACCTCATCACCACCGGTGCCGGCTCCCCGGAAGCCCGCGAAAACGCGGAGTCCTTCATCAGGCGAGCGGCCGACCATCTCAGCGAGCTCGAGATCAAGGTGATCTGGGCCGATGGCGAGGAGACCTCGGTTGGCGTTGAGGGCCCCGAGGACGGTGACACCCGGGTCCAGTATCTCTCCCAGCAGTTCGTCGAGCGGCTCTGCTCGGCCGAGGGCGCCCTCAGCGACGACCTCCTCTCGGAGATCGAGCGCGTTGTTTTCGAGCGGCACCCGAGCGAGGAGCGCCTGGGCGCGACTGACTTCGAGGAGCTGCTCCGCACCCGCGCAGCCCGCAGTCGGGCTGCCCGTAGCGACAGCCGTGAGGCACTGCAGCGCGCGGTTCGCGAGTCCTTCGAGGAGCGTCGCAAAAACGCCGAGCTCGACGGCCTGCGTCGGCGCCGTGTTCTCGATGCCAAGACGATCGCCGACGACAAGAAGGCGCGCGGTGAGCTGACACGCAAAGGCGTCGATGACCGCGTTCGCCGACTCAACGAGGTCCAGGGCGAGCTCCAGAAGCGCCAGCTCGACCTGGACGCCGCCGCCCGCCGAAGACAGGCGGTCGGCCAGCTCGTCGACCAGATCAAGAACATCCGCGAGCGGACGATCCCAACCGAGCTCGAGGAGTTGAAGCGCACCCACGCCGACGCCGGGGTCACCAGTTCTGACTGGGACGCCTTTCGGCGCAGCTTCGACGGCGAGCCCGACCAGGTACTCGACGATCTCCGCGAGAAGGCCGAGCGCCGGATCGCAGATCTGCGCGGCGAGCCGGTCTCAACCGCCTCGCCGGAGGATCCGTTCGTCGCCGACGACGCCGATCTCACCAAGGCCCCGCAGGCACCCCTCGCGCAGGAGGTGGAGCGACTTCAGAAGCAGATCGGAATCGATACAAAAAAGGCCGAGCAGTTGAAACGGCTGAACCGCAAGATCTCCGAGGCCGAAACCGCCCTCGGCCGCCTCGACGAGCAGATCAAGGCCGCGGAGGGCGCCGCCGGACGGATCGACGAACTCAAGGAGCGGCGCAAAACCGAGTACGGAAAGGTCTTCGACGCGCTTATCGAGGAGGAAAGCGAGCTCGAAAAGCTCTATGCGCCGCTGGCGGCGAGTCTCGAGGGCGGTGGCGGTGCGCTCGAAAAACTGAGCTTCGAAGTCCGTCGCGAGGTCGACGTCGAGGGCTGGGCCGACGCTGGAGAAGAGCTCCTTGACCTTCGAAAAAGCGGCCCCTTCAAGGGGCACGGCGCCCTTCTCGACGCCGCTCGCGAGGAGCTGGTGCCGGCTTGGCGCGCGGGATCGAGCGATGACGTCAGCGAGGCGATGGCGAGCTTCCGCGACCGCCACGACAACGACCTCCTCGCCCATTCGCAGGTTGCCAAGACTGATCTGAAGGGCTACTGGGAGTGGGCTGCGAGGGTCGCCAACTGGCTCGACGGCACCGCTCACGTGCGTCTCCGCTACGGGATCCAGTACGACGGGGTTGACATCGAACAGCTATCGCCGGGGACCCGCGGCATCGTCCTGCTGCTCCTCTACCTCTCGATCGACCAGAGCGACGACCGCCCGTTGATTATCGACCAGCCCGAGGAGAACCTCGATCCGAAGTCCGTTTTTGACGAGCTGGTCGAGCGCTTCCGCGAAGCGCGCAGCCGCCGCCAGGTGATCATCGTCACCCACAACGCCAACCTCGTCGTCAACACCGACGCCGATCAGATCATCGTCGCCAGCGCCGGGCCGCACCGCAGCGACGATCTTCCGGAGATTGCCTATCAGGGGGGCGGCCTTGAGGATCCTGGAATTCGGCGCGAGGTTTGCGAGATCCTCGAGGGTGGACAAGAGGCCTTCACCGAAAGGGCCAAGCGGCTGCGCGTCCCCCTTCCACATCAGCCGTAACCGTTTACCTGGGCGCCATCGTCGGCTACTGCGCCTCTGACTCTCCAGCCCTGCCATCCCGCCGGCCCCCGACCCACGGCGCCGCCCGCATCGACAGACCCAATAGATGCTCGCGTTCGAGCAGCTGAGACGCCGGGTCAGGCGTGGGCGATGCGCAACGGCTGAGCCTGCCCTACGGCCTCCATCGAGGCGGCCCGGATCTCCTCTCCCCAGTTTGGCCCACGGCGCACGCGCTGCAACCCCGCGAGGGGGTTCCCCTCGCCCTGCGGGCTCGGTTCCGCACGCTCGCTCGCGGGCCTTGATGGGGGTCGTCAACCGAACCACCTCTCAAAGGAGGCCCGAGATGCAGGACATCAACCAGGTCGCGCTCACCGCCCGGCTGACCGTCGACCCCGAGCTGCGTTCGACCCCGAGCGGCACCTCGGTAGCCACCCTGCGGGTCGCGATCCAGCGGCCCGGGGACCGGGGCGCGGCGTTCTACGACGTCGAGGTCTGGGGCAAGCTCGCCGAGAGCTGCACCGAGTTCCTCGCCAAGGGCTCCCGGGTCGGCATCGCCGGCCGCCTGGAGCACCAGGAGTGGAACTCAGACAACGGCTCCATGCGGCAGCGCAACTACGTCGTCGCCGAGCAGGTCAACTTCCTCGACCGCCCGGCCAAGGCCGAGCGGGACGGAAGCCATGAGGCGCCGGCTGCCGCATAGCGGCCAGCGCCTCGCGGGGCGTCCGCCCGAGAGGGCGGGCGCCCCTTCTGCTTCTCGCCTTTCCGACAACCAGCTTCGCCGCGAGCTGACCGCCTACCTCGACATGCTCGTCGGCGCCGAGCCGTCCGGCGCGCTGCTCGAGGTTCGTGTGCGCCACCCCGAGCAGACCATGCGTCGCTGGTTCGTCGACGTCGGTGCTCGCCGGCGCCTCGCCAACCAGCTCCCAGTGCTTGGCGCCCGCGCCGACATCTACCTCGGCTGCGCACCGCGCCAGATGTGCAGCGGCACCCGCGAGGCCGTCAACGGCGGCTGGATTGCCTGGGCTGACGTCGACGGCCCCAACGGCGCCCGCCGCCTCTCCAGCTTCGCCCCTGAGCCGACCCTGATCGTCGCTTCCGGCTCGCCCGGCGCAGCGCACGCATACTGGCGACTTTCGCGGCGCGCCGACGTCGCCACGCTCGAGGAGATCAACCGCCGCCTCACCAACGCCACTGGCGGCGACCCGGTTTGGGCGGCCACCTCGATACTGCGACCCCCCGGCACCTACAACCACAAGCACGACCCGCCCGCGCCGGTGCGGAGGATCGGCGGTGGCGGTGCCGTGTATGAGCAGGGGCAGCTGCGCGACGCGCTGCCACCTGTGCCGCTCCTGCCGCCGCGGTCATCGCGAGCACCGCGCAGCATCAGCGACGACCCGCTCCTCGCCATCCCGCCGAGCGTCTACGTAGAGCGTCTACTGGGCGTCGAGGTGCCGCGCTCGGGCTTCGTCTCCTGCCCGCTGCACGTCGACCGCACCCCCAGCCTCAAGGTCTACGAGACCCCGGAGCGCGGCTGGATGTGCTTCTCGGCCCGCTGCCGTCGCGGCGGCTCGATCTACGACCTCGCCGCCGTCCTCTGGCGCCTGGACACTCGCGGCCACGACTTCCTCGAGCTGCGCCGGCGTCTGCTCCGAGCCTTCCCGGAAGCTCGGGTGTAATCGGGGGCAGAGTGAGCCAGGCCGGGTTTGACGGAGACCCAGAAACCAGGATTCCTACCTGGAAGAAGGGAACTCCCAAGCCGCGCAAGACGAAATACCCCGAAGAGCTGCTCGATCGCGGTGCCCGGATGAGAGATGGTCTTTGACTCCGGCCGTCCCATCGCCCACGTCGCCAGGGACCTCGGCGTCCACCACGAGACGCTGCGCAAGTGGGTGCGAAAGACCGAAGCCGATGAAGGCAAGCGCAAGGAGCTGCTGAGCAGCCAGGAGCGCGAGGAGCTACAGCCCAGCGCTGCGTAAGGACAGCCGCGAACTCCGCCGCGCCAGCGAGATCCTGAAGGCCGCCTCGGCGTTTTCGCCGCCGAGCTCGACCCACACCGACCGAAGTGAGCGCCTTCATCGAGGAGCATCGCCAGCGCTTCGGGGTCGAGCCGATCTGCCGGACCCTGGGGGCGTCGGCCTCCGCCTACTACGAGCGGCGAACCGGTCGGCGCTCGACCCGAGCGGTGGAAGACGAGCGCCTGCTAGCCGGATCAAGGAGGTCCACGAGCGCAACTACTGCGCCTACGGCTACCGGCGCACCTGGATCGCCCTGCGCCGCCAGGGCGAGGAGGTCGGCCGCGGCCGTGCAGCGGCTGATGCAGCAGGAATCCAGGGCGCCAAGCGGCGCGGCAAGCCCTGGCGCACCACAAAGCCCGATCCGACGGCCGAGCGCCGCCCGACCTCGTCGAGCGCGACTTCAACGCTCCCGGCGCCGAACCGCCTCTGGGTCGGCGACTTCTCTACCTGCGCTCCTGGGAGGGCATGTCGTTCTTCGCCTTCGTGATCCACGACGTCTTCAGCCGCAAGGTCGTCGGCTGGCAGCTGGCCTCCCACATGCGCACTGACCTCGTCCTCGACGCCCTGCGGATGGCCCTCGGCCAACGGGACCACGGCGCCGACTTCGAGCTGGTGGCCCACACCGACCGCGGCAGCCAATACACCTCCGCCGACTACACCCAGGAGCTCGGCGACACCGGCGTTCTCGCCTCGGTCGGATCGGTCAGCGACGCCTACGACAACGCATTGGCCGAGAGCTTCGTCGACACCTTCAAGACCGAGCTGGTGGCCGACCGCTCTAGCGCGCGCAGATCGCAGCTCGAGCTGGCCGTCGTCGAATACGTCCAGCTGGTTCAACCACGAGCGCCTGCATGAATCCCTCGGCGACGTCCCTCCCGTGGAGTTCGAGGACCTATACGACAGGGGGCTCAACTGAGCTATCCCTCTTCCGGTGGAAACCAAACAAAAACGGTCTCCGTCAAACCTGGTCCGGCTCAACCAGCCCACCGCCCCAACCGACCAGCCCTCCCTCTCCAGCGACCTACCTCGCCAGCCACCAGCATCCCGAGCCCCACTGCAACCGAACCGACCAGATCCTCGCCTCAGGACCAGCCCCCTCCGGTGTCCCCCGGGCCGCCCTCAACGCCACCGCCTCCCCCGCTCACACACTTGCACTTGCAAGTGCGGCTGACCCGGAACCGCAGCTGAAACGACAGCCCAGATGTGCTCACGCTTGGAAAGCTCGGCCACGGCCAGGAGCGCTACTACCTCGACAAAATCGCCTCGGGGATCGAGGACTACTACACCGGCGAGGGAGAGGCGCCGGGGCGCTGGATCGGCTCGGGCTGCGAGGAGCTGGGCCTCTCCGGGGAGGTCGAGGCCACCCAGCTGCGCCGCGTGCTTGCCGCCGAGCACCCCGCGAGCGGCGAGCCGCTCGTTTCGCTTCGCGGCGGACGTCGCATCCCCGGCTTCGCCCACACCTTCTCGGCGCCGAAGTCGGTCTCGCTGTCTGGAGCTGGGCGACAGCCACCCGCCGGGATCATGCGCAGATACGAGCGCGCCGTGGCCGCCGCGCTCGACTACGTTGAGCGCGAGGCGGCCTTCGTGCGACGCGGCGCCGGTGAGCGCCAGGTCTCTCACGCCAGCGGGTGATCGCCGCCGCCTTCCCCCACCGCTCCTCGCGCGCCGGCGATCCCCAGCTCCACACCCACGTCTTGAGGCCACCTCGCGCCATGGGGTCCCGACGGGCGTTACTCGGCCCTGCACGGCTCCCATCTCTACCGCCGAGCGAAGACCGGCGGCTACCTCTACCAGGCCCAGCTGCGCGCGAGGGCTGACGCGGGAGCTCGGCCTCGCCTTCAACCTGTACGCCGCGGCTCCGCCGAGCTGGAGGGCTTCGCCGACCATGTCCTGCGCGACTTCTCCCGCCGCCGCGCCGAGATCGAGCGAGGCGCTCGCCGAGCGCGGCCTCGACTCTCCTCGGGCGGCCCAGGTCGCGGCGCTCGACTCGCGCCGCGCCAAGGAGTACGGAGTAGGACTCGAGGACCTGCGAGCGCTGGCGGACGCGCGGTCGCGGCCTAGGGCGGAGATTCCGGTGCCGGGCATCGCCCGCGAGACGACCCAACCTGCCACCGAGCCCAGCCCCGAGGAACTCGCCCGCGCAGTCACCGCCGAGCGCTCCCACTTCGACCGCCGCGAGGCGGCCAGGCGGTCTGCGAGCAGTGGCACCTCGGGGGATCGAGGCGCCTCGGGCGGTGGAGCTCGCCGACGCCTTCCTCGCCTCGAGCAGGTCGTGAGGATCGCCGAGGGGACGTTCGGCCCGCGCTTCTCCACGCCGGAGATCCTCGCGATCGAGCAGCGCGTGATCGGCAGCGCCGAGACGCTGCGGGGGGCGGCCGAGGCGCCGTCCCTGCCGAGGTCACCGCGATGGTGATCGAGCGCCGCCCCTCGATCGGCGTCGATCAGGCCGAGATGGTCCGCCGCCTGCTCACCGACGGCGACGGCATCGCCCTCGTCGTGGGTCGCCCCGGCACCGGCAAGACCTACGCGCTGAACGCCGCCGCGGAGGGCTGGGCAGTGGCCAGCCGTCAGGTGCGCGGCGCCGCTCCAACCCGGCGCCGCTGCCGAGCTGGAAGCCGCGGCCGGGATCCCCACGGTGAGCGTCGCCGCACTGCTCGGCGAGTTGGATGATCGCGCCGCCAACCCCGACGGGGTAACCGCCCTTCCCCACGGCAGCGTCCTGCTCGTCGACGAGGCCGCGATGGTCGGCTCGCGCTCGCTCGCGCGGCTGCACGACCACGTTGCCGCCGCTGAGGAAAGCTGGTGCTGATCGGCGATCACCTCAAGCTGCCGGAGCTTGAAGCCGGCGGACTCTTCCGCGCCCTCGTCGAGCGCACAGACGCCATCGAGCTGACCGAGGTCCGCCGCCACCGCCATGCCCTCGACCGCGAGAACGTCGAGCTGGTCCGCCAAGGCCGCGGCGCCCAGGCCTTCGAGACCTATCTTGAGGCAGAGCGCGTGACGATCGCTCCCGACGCAGACTCGCGCCGCGCCGCGATGGTCGCCGATTGGTGGGAGTCCTTCGCGGCCGGCGAGCAGGCGATCATGATCGCCAAGCGAAACCGCCGACGTCGCCGAGCTGAACGCCCAGGCGCGAGAGCTGATGCGGGCCTCCGGAGCGCTCGGCTCCCGTGAGGTCGAGGTGGCCGGGGAAGCCTTCGCCGTCGGCGACGTCGTCCTCACCCGCGTCAACTCGACCCCCCACGGCGTCGCCAACCGGATGCGCTGGCGCATCGCCGAGATCGACGCCGAGCACCGCATCGCCTTGGAGCGCCTCTCCGACGGCCACCGCGCGATCCTCGATCGCGACTACCTCGAGCGCACGAACCCCCAGGCAGCGCCCCCGCCCTCCAGCACGGCTACGCCGGGACGATCTACGTAGCCCAGGGCCAGAGCGTCGAGCGTGCCTTCGTCGCCGCCGAGGCGGCGATGTCGCTTGAGGAGTTCAACACCGCGCTCTCGCGCTCGGTCGAGCAGACCAACATCTACACGGTCGCCGCGCCGGAGCCGGCGCGAGGAAGATCGCGCCGCGCGAGGTCGAGCGCCCCGACCCCCTCGGCGAGCTGGTCGGATCGATGGAGCGCCCCGCGCGCGGCTCGCGGCGACAGACGAGGCCCGCGCCGCGCCGCTGCGCGCGCTGCCCCGCCGCCGAGCTCATCCGACGAAGCGATGAGCCGCTGGTCGAGGCCGAGCTTGCCGGCGCCGTCGCCTGGCGATCGCCGCAGCGCGCGTCTCCCCGCCCACCTACATCCGCGAGGCGCTCGGGCGCGGCCAGGAACAGGCCAGCGAGCGCGTCCGCTGGGAGCGGGGCGTCGCGGAGATCGAGCGCTACCGCCAGGCGCACGGCATCACCGACAGCCGCGAGGCTCTCGGTCGGGAGCCGGGCGCTGGCTCGAGCAGGCCGCCTACGGCGCGCCCGCAGCCGCCTGTCCGAGGTGCAGCGCGAGCTGGGACGCAGCGAGCTGACCCACGAGCTCAGCCGGGCAGATGAGCTGGCGCTCTGAGCGAGTAGGGATCGGGGCCCCGCCCCACGGGGCTGGGCGATCAGCGGCTCAGTGTGGCACGCGGAGCGTGCGTGATCGCCGCTCTCATGATCCCCCAGCCCCATGAGAGCAACTGCCCTGACAGCCCCAATCGCGCCCAGAACGCGCGCCTGCTTGAGCAGCTGATCGGCTCCCGCGGCTCGCTGCTGCGCCGCCAGGCCGCCAACCATTCCCAGCGCCCAGCCGACGCCGAGGACGCACTGCAGGACGCCTACGCGCTCTTCATCGAGCGCTACCACGGGCGCCTGCCGGCGCTGCCCTACCTGATGACGACGATCAAGCACAGCGCCTGGGCGATCGGTCGCTCAGGCCGCACCCGCGAGCGACGCCAGGTCCGAGCCACAGCGCAAGTGGACCAAGGCCTCGATCCATGGGAGCTAGTGCCCGATCCCGCCAGCGATCCCGAGGCGCTCGCCGAGCGCCATGAGGAACTCGAGCATCGCCGCGCAGCAATCCTCGCCCTGAAGCCCGACCAGCGCCGCGCCCTGCTGCTCCTCGGCGCCGGACTCAGCTACGACGAGATCGCCGAGCTGAACGAATGGACTTGGACGAAGGTCAATAGGTGCATCGCCGAGGGCCGGGCGGCCTTGCGGGCCGCAGCGTAAGCCTCTCCCCGAGCCCGCTCTACTTGCGATAGGCGGGCCCCGTCGTTGCGACCGGGCCCCTGCCTTCGGCTTTGCCGCCCGTTTCGCTCGTTGAGTCGACGGTCGCCATTTCGAGCAAATCCTGCTCGCTGATGATGGTCCCGGCGGGGATGCCCCGCAGGGACCGCTCGGCCGCCGGGTCAACGAGGATCGTGCGCTGGGCGAACAGTTCCCCGCCTTCGGGGTCGAACAGGTATTCAGTCTGGACCCCGTCCTTGGTCGCGGTCCGGATCGCGGCGTTCGTCGACTTCGTCGACGCGTCGATCGTCAACGGCCCGCGGCCGTCGATCAGCCATGCGGTGCGTTTCTCGGTTCAGAGCCTGCAGTGGGTGCCAAGCGCCTACCTGCTGACCTATGGCGGGTTGATGCTGCTCGGCGGTCGCGCCGCGGATCTGCTCGGCCGGCGCCGCGTCCTCGTCGGCGGGACCGTGGTGCTCGCCATCTCGTCGCTCGTTGGCGGGCTGGCGGACAGCTCGGGTGTGCTCGTCGGCGCGCGCTTGGCGCAGGGAGCCGGGGCGGCAATGATGCTCCCTGCTGGCCTCTCGATCCTCACCACCTCCTTTAGGGAAGGCAAGGACCGCTACGCGGCGCTGGGGGCGTGGGGTGCTGTCGGCGGGCTCGCCTCCGCGGCCGGCGTGCTGCTTGGAGGGCTGATCACGAGTGGTCTGGGCTGGCGGTGGGTGATGTTCGTCAACCCGATTGTCTGCGTGGTCGTGCTTGGCGCGACGTTCGGGTTGATCTCGGGGGAGCGCCCGAGCGAGCGCCGCGGCCGATTTGATTTCGTCGGAGCGACGCTAGCGACCAGCGGGATGCTGTTGCTGGTCTACGGGTTGGTCAACGCCCCGACCGTCGGCTGGGGTCAGACTCGCACGATCGCCGAGCTTGCGGGTGCTGCGGCGCTGCTGGCGGCGTTCGTCGTCAACGAGCTGCAGGTCCACAATCCGGTGGCGCCGCTATCGATCTTCAAGGTCAATGGCCTCGGGGCCGCCGACGCCACGATGCTGATCGCCTTCGCGGGCTTCTTGGGGATCTTCTTCTTCCTGACGCTGTATATGCAGAACGTCCTCGGCTACTCGGCGATCCACACCGGGCTGGCGTATCTGCCGATGACGATCGTCTCTGCGGTCGCCGCGGGCACCACAGGGCCGATGCTGGCGCGCATCGGAACCCGGCCTGTGATGGTTGCCGGCTCGCTGGTTACCGCCGCCGGCGTGTTCTGGCTCTCGCGGATACCCGTCCACGGGTCCTACCTAACCGACCTGCTGCCGGGCATGCTCCTCGTGGCCGTCGGGATCGGGCCGATGTTCGTCGCGGTCGCCACGGCTGCGAACGCCGGCGTGCCACCCGACAAGGCGGGGCTGGCGGCGGCGCTGTTGAACGCCTCCCAGCAGCTGGGTGGCGCGCTCGGGCTGGCGATCTTCAGCGCGATCGCCACGAGCCGCACCCACCATCTCCTCGCCGCGCATGCCGCGCCGGCGCAGGCACTCGTGTCAGGGTTCGGCGACGCGCTGCTGGTCGGCAGCATCTTCCTTACCGCCGCCGCCATGATCGCGCTCCGCGCGACCAATGTCCGCGGTGAGGGCGAGCAGCCGCAAACCGCGGGGGAGGGCGAGCCTGTGCTCGCCTGAACCATCGACACGGCGTTAGGCCGGCAGGCCGGCCCGTCAAGGTCGCAGAGGCGGTAGGGCTCAGCACGGGCCTACCGCCTCTGCCCTTGCACAAACGGGGAGTCGGCCCGCTCCACCCGTTCTGTCACACCGTCTGGCCGGGCGGTGTCACGTCGCTAGAAAAGGTCACCAGGGGTGACCGCTCACGATCCAATTCCCGACCCAGGAGGACATCAGAATGAAGTACTTGTTGATGGTCCATCACATCGATGCTCCGACGCCGCGCGATGCGGAGGCCTGGGCACGTCTCTCCGCGGAGGAGCAGCAGTTGGTGTTCGCGGGATACCAGGCGGTCAACCAGACCCCGGGAGTCACCTCCAACGGCCAGTTGCAGCCGCCCGAGGCGGCCGCAACCGTGAGAGTGGTCGATGGCGAGATACAGCTCACCGAGGGTCCGGTGGGGTCGCCGAAGGAGGCGGTCAACGGCTACCTGACCTACGAAGCCGACAATCTCGACGCCGCGATCGAGCTCGCCGCCCGGATCCCCACCGCCCGGATGGGAGGCGCGGTGGAGATCCGACCGTTCGTCGAGGGCTAGCCATCTCACGAAAGCCCAGCAGTGACAAGAGTCGCTCGCTCCCGCGGCGCCTGCGATCTCAGCCGTCGCGGAGCAGCGAGCGCTCATCGATCGAGAAGCCGAGAAGGAACAGGGAGATGACCGAGCAGCTATGGCTAACGCAGCAATTCGAGTTGCACCAAATCCGGTTGCGCGCAGTTGCCTACCGGATGCTCGGCTCGATCGACCAAGCCAGCGACGCGGTCCAGCAAGCCAGGCAGCGGATCGACGTGGCCTCCGCCGACACCGCGAACCTCTCGGCATGGCTCACGGCCATTGTCGCCCGTCAATGCCTCGACACCTTGCGCTCCCGCGGCTCCGAGCGCAACCGCTGTCGGCATCAACATGCAAAGCTCGTGCCAAACACGCCGCTGGGGGGCGATCGGGCCGACACGGAAGGTTGCGATGACGCGGTTGGGCTCGCGGTGTTGGTCGTGCTTGAGACCATCCCGCCTCTCGAACGGCTCGCGTTCGTCCTCCACGAGCTGCTCGCCATACCACTGCAGGACACGGCGCAGATCCTCGGTCGCTCGCCGGAGGCTACCGAAGCGCTCGCCAGGCGCGCTCGCCAACACATCCGGGGTGCCGCCGGCCCACCACCTGGCAGCTGAGGCCGACACCACCGACACCGCTCGCCCGCGTGGGTTCACGCCAGTCTTCGCTACGACCTCCGCGCGACATGCAGGACTTTGCTCGAAACGCCGTGTTGAGCTCTACCTCGCGAAGCGGCGTGTTGCTACTCCCGACTGCTACTCCCGCCGATTTCGGCCGCTACGATAGATGCCTACAACCAGCAGAAAGTGGCTGATTTGCAGGTGATTCGATGAGCGGGAGCGACGGGACTCGAACCCGCGACCTCCGGCGTGACAGGCCGGCGCTCTAACCAGCTGAGCTACGCCCCCGAGGGAACTCGGACGGGCCGGCGGGGAGCGGGCCCGGCCCAAATCTAGCGGTTGCCAAACGTTGGCGAGCTCTGGACGGGCCAGCTCGGGACGGAGGCGCAGCCCGAGGCGGCGCGGGCCTGAGCCCCCGGCCCTGCCGGGCAGCGCGCGGAGAGGAATCTCGCCTAGGCTGCCCGGCATGAGGCTGGTCAGCTATGACGCCGGCGACGGACCGCGGGCCGGTGTGCTCGAGGACGACCGGGTCGTCGACGCCTGGGCCGCGCTCGGCGAGCCCCATCGCGGCAGCCTCAAGGAGGTGATCGCGGAGGGTCGGATCGACGACCTGCGGGGGACCCTCGGCAACAGCGGATCGCCGTCGCACCAGCTCGCCTCGGTCACCCTGCTGCCGCCGATCGGCGACCCGGACAAGATCGTCTGCATCGGCCTCAACTACGGCAAGCACGCCGTCGAGGCGGGGATGGAGCCGCCGCAGAGCCCGACGATCTTCGCCAAGTACCGCAACGCGCTGGCGGCACCGGGGGCGACGGTGCGGCTGCCGGCCAATAGCGGCAAGGTCGACTACGAGGCCGAGGTGGCCTTCGTTGTCGGCCGCCGCGCCAGCGGCGTCGCCGAGGCTGACGCGCTCGACTACCTCGCCGGCTACACCCTGCTCAACGACCTCTCGGCCCGCGACCTCCAGTTCGCGACGCCGCAGTGGATGCCGGGCAAGGTCTTCGACGGCTCCGCCCCCTGCGGCCCGGCGC
>JAXLTB010000014.1:0-57568 GCA_046330295.1 Solirubrobacterales bacterium
CGAGGGTCTGGTTCGCGCCTTCGAGAGTGGTCACGCTGACCGCGTGGCCGAGCGTCTGCACCACGCCCTGGGAGACCAGGATCAAGGCGACGACGATCGAGAGCGGCAGCAATACGTAGTAGACGCCGCGGACCAGGTCCTGCCAGAAGTTGCCGAGGCTGGAACCGCCGCGCGAGACGATCCCGCGCGTCATCGCTAACAGCACGCAGGAGCCGACCGCGGGGGTAACGAAGTTCTGCACGGTCAGACCAATCATCTGGGTGAAGTAGCTGAGCGTCGTTTCGCCGCCGTAGAACTGCCAGTTGGTGTTGCTGACAAAGGAGGAGGTGGTGTTGAAGCTGACGTCCCAGGGCGCCGAATGGAAGCCGGCCGGGTTGAATGGCTGGATCCCCTGCGTGCGCAGGATCAGGTAGAGGGCGATCCAGGAGAGAAGCGAGAAGAGGACGACGTTCTTGGCGTAGGCCTTCCAGTCGTGCTCTTCGCGGGGGTCGACGCGGAGGACCCTGTAGGTGAGGCGCTCGGCGCCGCCGAGGACCGGGGTGAGGAAGACGCGCCGGCCGGTGTAGACCTTCGCCATGTAGGCGCCCAGCGGCTTGGTAAGCGCGACGATGATCGCGATGAAGATCGCGACTTGGAACCAGCCCTGGGTCATCAGAGGTTCTCCCCGCGCAAGAGCGCGTAGAGCAGGTAGCCGAAGACCAGGGCCGAGACGACGAGCCCGAAGACGTCGGCGGCGGTGAGGGTGGCGAGCGTCAGGGTCATATCCGGTCGATCAGGTCGATCGCCCAGTAGAGGAGGGCGAACAGAACGACTGCGATCGCGATCGCGAAGGCGTCGGCGAGCGGGCTGCCGCCGCCGGGCAAGAGATCTGCGAGGACGAGGAACACACATCCAGGATGCGCCCGACCCCGTCAAGGCCGCATGAATTCAGCGGCCGGTCTTATACAGATTTCGTCAAGGTGGACTAAGCCGCGAAGCGGTAGCCGACGGGCTCGTCCTCGACGGGCGACGCGTCGCGGAGACACTCCGGCACGCCTCCGCCGGCGAGGTCGGCGAAGGCGGTCCCCGGCCGGTCCCGGCCGGGCGCATAGGAGACGGGGTGGTCTGCGACGGCCACGACCCTGAGGCAATGGCTGGCGGCGGAGAGGATCGTCCCGCCGCAAGCGGCTCCTGACCCAGCCCGGGTCCGGCCGTGGCGATGCCGGCGCCCTCGAGGTGCAGGAGCGTCGGCGAGCGCATCGGGCCCGAAGTCGAGCACGTGGTTGTTGGAGAGCGTGACCGGCCCGCGCCGGGCTCGGCCAGCCGCTCCGCCGCCAGCGGCGGAGCGCGGAAGAAGAACGGCTGCCGGGCTCCGCGACCGGAGCGCCGCGTGCGGACATGCAGCACTCCAGGTGGAGGGCGAAGGGGTCGGCCGCTCGGCCGACCTCGACAAGGGCCGGCTGGCCTACGGCAAACTACGGATTACGGGCCGCGCGGCGCGAGGGACGATGAGCGAGCGTTTGACTCGCTTGTCTCTGTCTCGCACGAAGACGCGTGAGGAGGTCGAAATGGCAGTTGCCGATGTACCTTCAACTGGTGTTGTGCCGGAGACGGAGGTTGCATCCGTCAGCGCTCCGGACGAGGGTTTTGCCAATCCTCTGCCGCTCGGGCTACTTGGCTACGGGATGACGACGGTCTTGCTCAGCCTCGCCAATGCGGAGGTCTACGAATCCGGGACGATGGTGCTGGCGATGGCCGTGTTCTTCGGCGGCCTGGCCCAGGTGCTCGTGGCGCTGATGGCCTACCGGAACAACAACGCATTTGCGGTCACGGCGTTCGGCGGGTACGGGTTCCTCTGGGTTACCCTCGGCTTTCTCACGATCGGTGCCGATCACGGCTGGGCCGAAGCGAACTCGGGTACGGCGATGGGGTACTACCTCGCCATCTGGGCCGTCTTCAGCCTCGGGCTGATGGTGGCATCTGCGGTCGCCCCGCGCGTGCTCACCGGCGTGCTCGCGCTCACCGTCATTCTGCTCACGGTCCTTGCGGTCGCGAACTGGGCAGATAACGCCACCATCGCGAAGATCGGCGGATGGGAGGGTGTCCTCACCGGCGCCTCGGCCGTGTATCTCGCGTTCGCCTTCTTGTTGAACGAAACGTTCCGGCGGACCGTCCTGCCTGTTGGCGAGCCGCTCGCCCAGGCGGCGGACTAGGGAACGAGAACTGCAAGTCCGACCGGTGGGCGGGTCTGTCGGTCGGTCACCACCACCACAGGAGGTAACAGCCATGCATGTGACCACCGAGGCGAGAGATCTCGTCGAGGTCCACCGCTATACGGCCGGGCTGATCGGGCCCAGCCTGGAGATGGACGAGGTCGTGAAGGACGGAGGCCGGATCAAGACGATCTCCCCGCCCGGCTGCTGGGGCCCGATGATCACGCCAAAGTTCGTCGGCGGGCACGAGGTGTCCTGGCCGGTCACCGTCGAAGGAGCCAAGGTCGGCGACGCGATCGCGATCACGATCGAACAGGTGAGCGTCCGCTCGCTCGCGACGAGCTCGGGGACGATGATCACGAAGGCGGCTGCGTTCGGGGACGACCCGTTCGTCGACAAGAAGTGCCCCGGCTGCGGAGCCCCGTGGCCGGAGAGCCGGCTCGACGGAACGGGCGAACAGGCGGTCCGCTGCGCGAAGTGCGGAGCGGAGTGCAGCGCGTTTCAGTTCGAGGAGGGATACACGATCGTCTTCGACGACGACCGCGCGGTGGGCCTGACCGTCGACCAGCGGGTCGCGCACGACTTCGCTCTGCGCGCACGCGAGGTCGCTGCTCTGCCCGCCGAGAGCGAGCAGCACCCGATCCTGGTCTACGAGCCGCACACGATCCCCGGCACGCTTGCCCGCTTGCGGCCGTTCATCGGCAACATCGGGACGATCCCCTCGAAGGACATGCCCGATTCCCATAACGCGGGCGATTTCGGCTCGTTCCTGATCGGGGCGAGCCACAAGTACGCGATGACCGAGCAGGAGCTGGTCGAGCATCGCACCGACGGCCACCTCGACTGCGACGCTGTACGGGAGGGCGCCGTGCTGATCGTTCCGGTGAAGGTTGACGGAGGCGGCATCTACATCGGCGATTCCCACGCCAACCAGGGCGACGGGGAGCTGTCACTGCACACCACCGACATCACGGCCGACGTCCAGGTGAAGGTCGACGTGCTCAAGGACATGTCCCTCGCGGGACCGGTCCTGCTACCGGTCGCCGAGGACCTGCCATGGATCGCGCGTCCGTTCAACGCGGAGGAGCGCGAGCGCGGTAGCAAGCTCGCCGAGCGCTACGGGATCCGCCTGAGCGGGACCGTCGCGCCCGTCCAGTTCATCGGCACTGCCGCCACGATCAACGAGGCCACCGACAACGCGATCGAGCACGCCGCGAGCATGCTCGGCATCAGCCAGGCTCAGGTGCGCAACCGCTGTACGATCACCGGCGGCGTGGAGATCGCGCGGTTGCCCGGCGCCGTTCAGCTCACGATGCTGGTCCCGTTGGACGACCTCGACCGCGTTGGGCTCGGCGGGCTGGTGCGCCAGCAGTACGCGCTCGCGGAATGAATATCGAGCTGAGGGGGACGATCCGCGCAGCGCTCGGCACGGCAGCCCTCGAGGTCGAGGTGCCGGAGGGCGGCATCCCCCTCAGCCGGCTGCTCAACTCGGTGGCGCGCGCGAACCCGCGAGCCGACAGGTACCTCCAGGGCGGGTCGCAGGGGGCTGTGCTGCGCATCGTCCACAACGGCAGTGTCGTGCCGCTCCGCGCCGATCCGCTCGTACGGCCCGAAGACAGCCTGCTGCTCCTGCACGCGGTCGCGGGAGGGAGCCGATAGGAAGAGAGGGCACCTGGCCTTCCAGGTGTTCCCCACCTCCTTCGGCGTGTGGTAGCCCAGGCCCGACTAGGCCGGTGAGCCGGTTCGCCTGCCAGGACTGGAACCTGGAGTCGCCGGTTTTGGAGACTGCGGCCCGCGTTTCTGGCGAGGACCTTGCCGTCGCCAGCCGCCGACGGCGCGAGAACCCCCTCGCGCCCCAGGCACCGAACGGCCTCGCCGATCGCTTGAGTCACGGTCAAGCTGCCTACTCGGGCTGTTCATCAAACAACTACGCTCATCCCGATGCTTGCGCCTGAGAGGCCCTCAATGCGTCGCCTGCCCGGACATGCCCTCCCAGCACTTGGAGCAGTTCTCCTCGTGTGCGCGTTGCCCACGACGGCCACCGGGGCTGGCTCGATCGCGCGTCCTGAGCCGAGAATCCTGAGCGCGTCGTGGGGTACCGACAACGCGGTCGGCTGTCCGACTGGCGAACAGGGCCTCGACAACATCCCTGTCACCTTCAACTGGTTCATCCGTCGCTCATCGATTCAGACCACGGACTTCCGGGTCGTGCGAAGCGATGGAAGTATCGCGACCCCGACCTGCGCACTTCAGTTCCCGCCCGACGAGTCCGACGAGGGTCAGACGGTGAATCTGATTGGCGACTTCGGGGACTCGGGGAGCGGCCCGACGCCGGTCGCGATTCGCGTTGTTGGGGCGCTGCAGGGCAGGGCTCCCGGAGCGATTCGATGGAGGCAGATCCCGCCCTTGCCGAAAGCCAACGTAGAGCCGCTGTCCGGAGGCCCGTATCGTGGACGCGTGGACGCTCACGCCTGCGATCTACCACGGAGACGCCAACGGTTGCACGGTCGGCAAGACCTTCGTACGCGTGATGTGGTCCAACGGGCTCACGGCCTACCCCACGGGCGCTGAGGTTGGCGCCCCCGTTGTCGCGTCCTACCGCGCCATTTACAAACTGCCGAACGGCAAGCTCGTCGCAGTTGCCCCGCTCGATGTCGCTGATCTCCACGATCATGCGAGCTCGGCCAACGCCGACAACATGCATGATCTCTGCCTCCCGCGGCCCCCTCGTGGTGCGAAGCTCACGGGAGTGACCATCGGCGGCGGACTGATTCAGGACCCCAATGGCGATCCGAACGTCGCTCAGAAGTTCAGAGCACCGCGGCCTGGCACACACCCGGCGTATTCGTTGTTTTTAGCGCCGGGCCGCGCCGGCCGGCCTCGGCGAGCTGATCGCCAAGAATCGATCGACACGAACCCCAGCCCCAGCTCGCGCTCGCGGCCCCAGCGAGCAGAGATTCCGAACGCGCGTGCTCAGGCCCCACGCGGAGGGTGGTCCCCGACTCCGAATGCGAGGCGGCTAGGAAGCCGGCGCCCGGACCAGGTCGGCCGCCGGCCTGACCTCGGTGATCCGGGCCACCGCTCGCCGGCGTAGAGCGGCCCAGTCGGCGCCTGTCGAAAGACAAATACCTAAATTCGGGTCCGGATTGCTGTTTTTTACATTCGGCCATTTATGGCCCGAATCGCCGCTCAACGGACACGGAGGACTTCGGCATGGATGTTCCAGCGGCCCCCACGAGCACGGCCACAGCGGCCCTGGACGGACTCGACGTCGACCGGCAAGCGCCAGCGGGCAAAGGCGCTCTCGGGTCGCGGGAGAACCCGGAGCGCTACGAGAACGTCCCCGGTCGTGTGATCCCGATCCTCGAAGACGAGTTCGGCGACTTCACCTCTGAAGCCGGCGGCTTCCTCGAGGGCAAGCGCGAGGAACTCGAGTTCGTCCCCTTTCGGCTCAAACAGGGCGTCTACGGCCAGCGACAGGCAGGCGTGCAGATGATCCGCATCAAGCTGCCCTTCGGCGGCGTCTCGCTCGATCAGCTGGAGGCCTTCGCCGACGTCATCGAGCGCTGGGTGCCGCTGCGAAAAGGGCACATCACCACCCGCCAGAACATCCAGCTGCACCACGTCCCGCTGGCCGACGCGGCGCGACTGATCCGCGAGCTCGGCAAGGTCGGGCTGTCCTCGCGCGAGGGCTGCGGCAACACGGTTCGCAACGTCACCGCCGACCCCTACGCGGGAATCGCCACCGACGAGGTCTTCGACCCGACTCCCTACGCCGGCGCCTACGTGCGCTACTTCGTCCGCCATCCGGTCACCCAGGCGATGCCGCGCAAGTGGAAGGTCGCCTTCTCCGCCTCACCCGCGGACCGGGCGATCGTGCCGATCCACGACCTCGGCTTCATGCCGGTGCTCCGGGACGGTGTCAAGGGCTTCGAGGTCTGGGTCGGCGGCGGCACCGCGATCATGCCCCGCCTCGCCCACAAGATCTACGACTTCGTACCGGTCGACGACGGCTCCTACCTGAGGATGAGCGAGGCGATCGTCCGCGTCTTCGATCGCCAGGACTGGCTGCGCAAGAACCGGGCCCGCGCCCGGATCAAGGTCCTGCTCGAGAAAATCGGCCCCGACGCCTTCCGCGACCTGGTGGACGAGGAGCTGCGCGGCGAGTGGACCGAGGAACGCGACTACACGGCGGAGCTCGAGCGGTTGCGCTTCAACGACGACGAGCAGGCCAAGGCACCGGCTGCAGGCGGCTCTCACGCATCCCCCAACGGCGACCGCTCGCTGTTCGACGTCTTCGTCCAGCGCAACGTCACGCCACAACGCCAGCTAGGGTTCTCCGCTGTGGCGGTCAAGGTGCCCCGCGGCGACCTCACCCCAGAGCAGTTCCGCGGCTTGGCGGCGATCATGCGCGAGTACTGCGGCGGCTATGCCCGCAGCAGCGTCGAGCAGAACATCGTTTTGCGCTGGGTCCGCGACGAGGCCGTCTATGAGGTCTGGAGCCGGCTCCGCGAGCTCGGCCTCGGCGGCTCCGGGGCATTCGAAATCGACGACGTGATCAGCTGCCCCGGCACCGACAGCTGCAAAATGGGGATCACCGCCTCGATGGGCCTGAACGCGGCGATCCAGGAGCGGATCGACTCGATGCAGATCGACGACCCGCTGGCTCGCGCGATCCAGATCAAGATGAGCGGCTGCCCCAACGGCTGCGGCCAGCACCACATCGGCACGATCGGCTTCTACGGCGCCTCGCTGAAGATCGGCGAGCGCCAGATGCCCGCCTACATTCCTCACATTGGCGGTCGTGCCGCCGGCGGCGACGTCGCCTTCGGCAAGCGGCTCAAATCCCGCCTGCCGGCGAAGCGCGTGCCCGACGCGGTGGAGCGCTGGCTGAACATGTACGAGTCCGAGCGGGACGAGGGCGAGAGCTTCAACGCATACGCGGATCGGGTCGGCAACGAGCCCTTCGAAGCCGCCGTCAAGGAGCTGACCCTCCCGGTCGAGTTCAGCCTCGAGACGATGGAGGAGTTCATCGACTGGAACCGATCCAGCCCCTACAAAGTCGAGCGCGGCGAGGGCGAGTGCGCGATCTAGTCAGATCGCGGAGTTGGCATCTCGGCAGAGCGACCGAGCACGCCGCCGGCGACGGCGGCCGCGGCCGTGAACCCCCAGGCATAGCCATCGACCCGCTGCAAGACAGCGTCGTTCACCGAATGGTCGATTCCCGCCCGCCGACGCGGGCCCGGGGGGAATCGAGGACAAGGTGATGGAAGTCGGCTTGGAGCCGAGATTCCAGTTCCGATGCCGCAGTGTTGCCGGCGATGTCGCAGTCGAGTGTTCCGGTTACGAGAATCACCTCCGTGGCGGGGAAGGTGCGCAGCTCGTCCTCCACGGCCTGGACCACGTCCTCGTCACCCACCCGCGCGGCCGCCGCGACGCCGGCCTTGGCCAGCGAGGCGGCACTTAGCATCAGACAGCGCTGAGCCTGATCGTGCGCGGGGTCCGAATCGGAGGCCCAGCGGTCGAGGAATCGATGCCGAACGGCCATCAAGACCACGACCTCCGCCTCGGCTTGGTCGACGTCCCCGATTCGAGCCACCTCGATGATTTGCTCAATCGCCCGACCGTCCTCGAGGGCACCGCTGACGACGACAAGCACGTGGCGGCGGAAATCCCGCAGGGGAGCGGGCACTATTGGGCCTCGCGGCGGGTGGCGAACCGCCATCACCACGATCGAGGTCGCGGCGAGTGCCCCCGCAGCCATGCCGAGGCCCGGCCCGCCGAGGTAAAAGCCACCGACGATCACCACAGCGATCGCCGCCACGATCAGCGGCAGCTTCCAGGCCGCCAGCAGAGGCTCCTCGATCGGCTGGGCACTAACCGATGAAGGCAGCCGGTCCATTCGCTCGGCTAATCCACCAACGCCGCGCCGAGCACGACGAGCGCCAGGGTGAGGACGCCGATGCAGGCGCGCAGGATCGCGGCGACGAGCGCGCCCCGGCGGACCCGAGGGTCGAGCGGCTCACCGCCTACCTGAGTTACCGCCCGGCGGCGCAGCCTCGTCATCGCTCGAGCCTGGGCGATCCCGGCGGCGGTCGCGACCAGGAGTGCACCGGCGACGACGACGGCCGCGATCATGAGGCCATCCCACGGATGGCCGTCGAGCAGAACCGCGCCCGTCGCGATCGCGACAAGCAACGCCAGGCTGCCGACGATCCCGTAGGAGCGACCGAGGGCGCGGAAGAACTCGACTCGCTGAGCGGGCTCGAAGGTGCGTGAAGCCGCCCGAGCGACGATGAAGATCGCCACCAGGCCCCCCACCCAGATCGAAGCGGCAAGGGCGTGTATCGCGATCAGGGGTGCCGAGGCGGCGGCGATCAATCTTTGTCCTTGCGGTAGTAGGCGGCGTTGATCTCGATGTACTTCTGCCACTCCGGCGGCACCATGTCCTCGGACGTGATCGCGTCCACCGGGCAGGCCTCCACGCAGGCGTCGCAGTCGATGCACTCATCGGGGTCGATGTAGAGCATCTCCACCGAGTCGTAGTCGGGCTCCTCCGGCGTGGGATGGATGCAGTCGACCGGGCAGACCTCCACGCAGGAGCTGTCCTTGGTGCCGATACAGGGCTCGTTGATCACGTAAGCCACATGGCGCCTCCTTGGATGATTTTACACAGGTGCCGTGTGTAAATTATAGAGCGATTAACCCCGGGAGAGCTGCCGCAGCTCGGTGGACCTCCATCGCGCCCTTGCTCAGAGGTTCCCCTCCGCTCGTTCGATAGCGATCGCGAGGCGAGCAACGTCGTCCGGATCGAGGGCCTCTTCGACCATCGGGAAGAGCTCACGCTCCTCGAAGCGCACGTGGTCGTTCAGGAGCCGGCCCAGGTCTCGCAATTCCCACCGGGTGGCCTGGGCGACGCCAACCGCCGCCGCGGCGAGCAGAAAGGCAATCCCGCAGATGAAAAAGGCGCCGACCACATCGGTCGGGCGCAGACTGCCTTCGCGGCGCGGACGGGGTTTTTGGCGGCAGTGGCGAGCGGCGGAGCTGCTCACCTGGAGACCTCGATCAGGCAGCCCGCCCGATCGGGATCTTGAGGCTCGAAGCCGGTCAGCTTGGCTTTCGGATCAAGCTTCTCCAGGACGCCGGCCGTGATCCCGCGGTGCAAGGTGCAGACGACGTCAGCGTTCTCGCGCACCGAGTCGCGATATGGGCAGTTTTCAAGGCGGCAGGTGAGGCTGCCGTCGGTTTTGACTTTCATTGCAGGTTGAAACCCGAGCGCGGCGAACGTCTGGCGCAGCCCCTCGACAACATCGCCGCTTTCCTTCGGGGCAAGCTCCCGGCCGATCTCCCGGCCGGTCCGCTCGACTTCACGCAGCCGGGTCGGGCCGGCAGGGGTCGCACGTGCCAGCCAGACTGCGAGGCTGGCGTAGGCGGAGGGCGGTTGGCCGGAAGGCTGCGCGCCGGGGGCCACGGTCCAGCGATCGCCGGGGCGCCCCCTCCCCGCGCGCTGCTGTCGACGCTCGACGAGGCCGGCCTTCTGCAGCCGCTCCAGGTGGACCCGCACGCCGTTGGGGTGCAAGCCGAGGCGGGTCGCCAGGTCGTCGGTTCCCACCGCTTCCTTCAGCTCCGCCAACAGGGCGAAGATGCGCGCCGGAGTGGGCTGCGCCAGCGGAGGTCATCGGTTAGTCCGGAAGATCCATGATCAAGTTTTGCACAGACGGTGTGTGCAAACTATTCATTGCGACGAGCGACTCACCCGCCAGCACCGCGACAGCTGATCACAGCCTGGGTGGCAGCCTCTTCGGACTCATTCATCAGGGCGTGCCGGGCGCCGGGTATCCCGTATTCGTAGGACCCGCCGACGACACGCGGAATACGATCGAAGTTGAAGCGCGGCGGCGGCGAGGAAACCTGCCACTCGATCGAGTTTGCCCGCCAAGGATTCGGGGGCGCTTTCGGTCCGAATCGCCAGCTGACGATCATGTTGTAGAGGAAGACCAGCTGGGCGGCGCCGAGCAGGAAGCCGAAGACCGAGATCAGCAGGTTCCAGTTGCCGAACTGAGTCGCGTAGTCGGCGACACGACGCGGCATCCCGTCCATCCCGATCCAGTGCATCGGCACGAACGTCCCCCAGGTCCCGATCAGCGTCAGCCAGAAATGGACCCTTCCCAATTTCTCGTCATACATCCGCCCCGTGATCTTTGGGAACCAGTAGTAGATCCCGGCGAAGATTGTGAAGACCGAGCCGGCGAAGAGGACGAAGTGGATGTGGGCGACGATGAAGTAGGTGTCGGTGACGTGGATGTCGATCGGCACCATCGCGATCATCACGCCACTGATGCCCCCGAGGATGAAGCTGCCGATGAAGCCCAGCGCGAACAGCATCGAGGTCGAGCGCAGGTGGATCTTGCCGAAGTAGAGCGTCCCCAGCCAGGAGAAGATCTTGATCCCGGTCGGTACCGCGATCAGGACCGAGGTCATCATCATCGGCACCCGCAGCCAGCTGAACATGCCGGCGACGAACATGTGGTGGGCCCAGACGGAGTAGCTGAGGACGATGATCGCCAGCAGCGACAGCGCCATCAGCCGGTAGCCGAAAATGGGTTTGCGCGAGTGGGTGGAGATTACCTCGCTGATGATCCCGAAGCCGGGGATGATCATGATGTAGACGGCTGGGTGCGAGTAGAACCAGAAGATGTGCTGGTAGCTGACCACGTCGCCGCCGGCAGCGAACTGGAAGAAATTGGTGTGCAGGAGGCGGTCGAAGAGGACCATGAACTGCACCCCGGCAATGAAGGGGGTAGCGGCGATCACCAGCAGCGAGGTCGCGAGGTTTGCCCAGACCAGCAAGGGCATCCGCCAGAAGCTCATCCCCGGGGCGCGCATGGTGATGATCGTGACCAGGAAATTGAGCGCGGCGAGGATCGAGGAGAAGCCGGCGAACTGGACGCCGATGTTGAAGAACGACTGACCCAGCGGAGCGCCGGTGGAGAGCGGCGCGTAGCCGGTCCAGCCCGCGTCGAAGGCGCCGCCCGGGACCAGGAAGCTCGACATGAAGATGATTCCGGCCAGCACCAGCAGCCAGAAGCTGAGCGCGTTCAGCCGCGGGAAGGCCATGTCCGGCGCGCCCAGCATCAACGGCAGGACGTAGTTGGCGATCCCGGCGAAGACGGGGATCACGAAGAGGAAGATCATGATCGCCGCATGGGCGGAGAAGAGGCTGTTGTAGGTGCCGGCATCGACGATCTGGGTGCCCGGCTGGGCAAGCTCGGCACGGATCAGCATCGCCAGCAGGCCGCCCACGAAGAAGAAGAGGAAGGTGGTGACGATGTACTGGATGCCGATCACCTTGTGATCGGTGTTGAAGGTGAAGTAGTCGCGCCAGGTGGCAGCCCCATGTTCGGCGTGGTCCTCCGGCTCGGTCGGCATTCCGAGCGCCCAGTGCAGCCAGTAGGTGATCGCGCCGAAGCCGACGAGGAACCCGAGGGCCCCGGTGATGACCGGGACGACCACATGGGGGTAGCCGGTCTGTTCGGTCTGGAAGGTCGGCAGGCCCGATATCGCTCGCAGTCCGACGACCAATGCGAAGCCGAGGGCGGCGCCGGTGAGGGCTCCGACGACGCCACGCAACCACTTGCGGAGAAGCTCGTCCCCCGAAATGCCGAAACCAGGCGCCCCAGGGTCGGCCTTGGCCGGGACGGCCGGCGATGCCGATTGTTGGAGCGTGGTGTCTGCCATCAAACGTCCAGTCGCATCGTACTTTTTACACGAGCGATGGGTAAAATAGCAGCCTCCTGACGGGTCGCGGAGGCCGCTGTCAGCAACCGCCCTTCGCGGCAAATAATTTTCCCAATGGAGTTGGGTAAATTCACGCGAAAGGTCTAAGCTCCGATCTGAATCAAGGCAATGGCGACAAAACTTTCCGGAGACTGAGATGAGCTATGCGAAGGACGTGCTGGTCGAGACCGATTGGGTCGCCGAGCACCTTGACGACGACTCGATCCGCGCCTACCGCGAGGAGGTCCGCGAGGCGCTTGGAGGGAGCACCAACCTGGTCGACGTGCGCAGCCCGCAGGAGTACTCGGGGGAGCTGATCGCGATGGCGGGCTATGAGCAGGAGGGCGCCCAGCGCGCCGGCCACATCCCCGGCGCCGCCTCGGTCCCCTGGGCGCAGGCCGTGAACGAGGACGGGACCTTCAAGAGCGCGGATGAGCTGCGCGACCTCTACACGTCCAAAGGCGTTCTCGGCGACGGCGCCCCGGTGGTCGCCTACTGCCGGATCGGCGAGCGCTCCGCCCACACCTGGTTCGTCCTGCACGAGCTGCTCGGCGAGGAGAGCGTCAAGAACTACGACGGCTCCTGGACGGAGTGGGGCAACCTGGTCGGGGTGCCGATCGAGAAGGACGTCTAGCCCAGGCGACAGGTCGACGATGCCTCACTACAAGGCCATCTGCCGGGCGGACTTCAGTCATCGCGTCAGCACCAGACTCGATGAACAGGGGCTCTACTGGTTCACCGGAGGCCTTGTTGAGGTGGACTCGAGCCGCCGTCGGCACCACCTAGAAGTGGATGCCACGGATCGCGAGGAGGCCTTGCACCTGGTCCGAAAAGCCATCGAGGCCGCTGGCGGTGACGCTGGCGACCTCAACATCGTCTGAGCGGCCCTGCACTTGATTGGGCGACGGCGCCATCTAGGACGACCGGAAGCGCCAGCACCGCTGACACTCAAACTGAGGAGCAAGATCTAATTGGCACGCATCGCTGTCCTGGGGCTTCCCCGTGTTGGCCCCGACCGAGAATTGAAGTTCGCCCTGGAGTCCTTCTGGGCCGAGAAGACGGGCGAGAAGGAGCTGCTGGAAACGGCGAGCGCCCTCCGGGCCGCGAACTGGCAGCGAGCCCGGGCGGCCGGAGTCGACGTGATTCCCTGCGGTGACTTCAGCCTCTACGACCACGTCCTCGACACCGCCTGGGCGCTGGGCGCGATCCCGTCGCGCTTCGGCGCGGTCGATCGCGAGAGCCTCGCCGACTACTTCGGGCTGGCGCGCGGGACCGCCGAGCAGCGCCCGCTGGAGATGACGAAGTGGTTCGATACGAACTACCACTACCTCGTTCCCGAGCTGGAGCCCGGTCAGCGCTTCGAGCTGCGCGCCGATCACTGGACCGACCCGCTGCGCGAGGCGGCCGCGCTGGGGATCGCAACTCGGCCGGTCGTGCTCGGTCCGATCAGCTTCCTGCTGCTGTCGAAGGGGCTGAACCGACCGCTCGAGCCGCTCGACGACCTCGTGCCGGTCTATACGCAACTACTGAGCGAGCTCAACGCCGCGGGCGCGACGGAGATCCAGGTCGACGAGCCCTGCCTGGCGCTCGATCGCAACGGAGCCGAGCTCGAAGCTTTTGCCGGGACCTGGCGGGAGCTGGCAGATGCGAGTGCGGCAGACCTCTGCCTTGCGACCTACTTCGCCGGCCTCGACCCCGTGGCGCTCGACCTGATCGCCGTGTTGGCGCCGGCCGAGCTGCACCTCGACCTCGTCCGCGCTCCCGAGCAGCTGGCCCCGGCGCTCAGCGCCCTGCGCGATGCCCCAACCCGCCTCTCGCTCGGAGTGCTGGACGGCCGCAACGTCTGGATCGCCGATCTCGACCGAGAGTTGGACCGAGTAGACACCGCGACCGCCGCTCTGGGCGACGCGCGGGTCACGATCGCACCCTCCTGCTCCCTGCTTCATGTCCCGTACGAGGCGGCATGTGAGACGGGAATCGACCCCGAGATCCGCCCCTGGCTCGCCTTCTGCATCGAGAAGCTCGACGAGCTGAAGATTCTTCAAGGGGCCGCGGGAGAGGGCCCCGGGAGGCACGCGAAACCGCTCGCGGCAAATCGCGAGACGGTCGGCGCCCGCCGCAACTCGACCCACACCAACGACCCGGCGGTCCGCGAGCGGGTCGGCGCGCTGGAGCGGAGCGACTACCAGCGGCCCGCGCCCTTCGGTGAGCGGCGCCCACTGCAAGCCGAGCGCCTCGGCCTGCCGGAGCTGCCGACGACGACGATCGGCTCCTATCCGCAGACCGACGTGATCCGCACCGCCCGCCGCGAGCTGCGCGAAGGCAAGCTCGACGAGGGCGCCTACCTGGAGTTCATCCGCGGTCAGATCGACGAGGTGGTCGCTTTCCAGGAGGAGATCGGCCTCGACCTCCTCGTCCACGGGGAGCCCGAGCGCAACGACATGGTCGAGTACTTCGGCCAGCAGCTCGCCGGCTTCGCCTTCTCCGCGAATGGCTGGGTGCAGTCCTACGGCAGTCGCTGTGTGAAGCCGCCGATCCTCTTCGGCGACGTCTCGCGGCCGCGGGCGATGGCCGTCGAGTGGTGGCGCTACGCGCAGTCGCGGACCGAGAAGCCGATGAAGGGGATGCTCACCGGTCCGGTGACGATCCTGCAGTGGTCCTTCGTCCGCGACGACCAGCCACGCAGCGAGACCTGCACTCAAATCGCTCTGGCGATCCAGGACGAGGTGCTCGAGCTCGAGGCGGCCGGCGCGGCGGCGATCCAGGTCGACGAGGCGGCGCTGCGTGAGGGGCTGCCGCTGCGACTCGCCGAGCGCGACGCGTTTGTGCGTTGGGCGGTCGACTGCTTCCGCCTGGCGATCGCCCCCGCGCGTTCCGAGACCCAGATCCACACCCACATGTGTTACTCGGAGTTCAACGACATGATCGAGCACATCGTCCGCCTCGATGCCGACGTGATCTCGATCGAGGCCTCGCGTTCTGGCATGGAGGTGCTGGACGCCTTCACCGACGGCGTCAGCTACCCGAACGAGATCGGCCCCGGCGTCTACGACATCCACTCGCCGCGGGTGCCATCGATCGAGGAGATCGAGGAGCTGCTGGAGCTGGCCGAGCGGCGGGTCGGCCGTGAGCGGCTCTGGGTCAATCCGGACTGCGGCCTGAAGACCCGCGGCTGGGAGGAGGTGCGCCCGGCGCTGGAGAATCTCGTCGCGGCCGCAAAGCGGCGACGGGCGGCAGTGGCGATCGGATGAATATGGCGGGCTGAGATCCTCTCCGCTCGAAAACGCTGGTCGATCAGCGCCAGGGGTTACGAGAAGATCGCACTGGTCGCACTGGTCGCGATGACGCTGGTCGTCTTCACCGGCGCCGCCGTGCGCCTTACGGGCTCGGGACTTGGATGCTCCAGCTGGCCCAAGTGCACGAGTTCCTCATTCCATCCTCCGCTGGACAGCTACTCGTTGATCGAGTTTGGCAATCGCGTCTTTATCTTCTCCGTGTCCGCGGCTGCGCTCGCCGCCGCCTTCGGGGCGTTTCTGCGACGCCCGCTCGAGCCGCGCCGACGAGATCTCCAGCTGCTCGGCCTCATGCTCCCGATCGGAGTGCTCGCCCAGGCGATCGTCGGCGGCGAGTCCGTCCTCTACAAGCTCGCGCCGGCCTGGGTGATGGCCCATTACTGGCTGTCGATGCTGATTCTGGTCGCGGCGTTCGATCTATGGCGCCGATCGGGCATGGAGCCCGAGGAGCTCCGGCGTCCGGGTGGTGATCGCGCCACGATCCTCGGCGTGCGCCTACTCTGCGTCCTCGCGGGAATCGTGATCGTCCTCGGCAGCGCAGCGACCGCCGCCGGTCCCAATGCCGGGGCCTCGGGAACGGGACAGCTCGTTCATCGCCTCGCCTTCTGGGGCGCTGACACGTTGCAGCGGATCATCTCCCTGCACGGCTACCTCGTGACCATGGTTGGCCTGGGAACGGTCGGCATATGGTGGCTGGCGCGCCGGCGCGGGGGTAGCGCCGAGCTCGTTCGGACCCTAGCGGCGGTTTGCCTGCTGCTAGCCGCCCAGGGCGTGGTGGGAATTACGCAATACCTGCTCAAGTTGCCGTCCGAGCTCGTCTGGATTCATGTCGTGCTGGCGACGCTGACGTGGGTCGGCTACGTGCATGCCTGGCTCGCGGCCGGGCGTCTGCCGGCACCGTCGGCGGGTGGAGTCGCGAGGAGTTGCTAGCGCATCGCGCAAATAGATCGTAACGCGATACTTTTCACAGGTGACTGCCCGCCCTCGCGACCTGCGTCACCTCGGCGATTTCGGGATGGCCCCTCGGGCTCTTGCGATCGCGGGACTCGCCATTCCTGTCGGCGTCCTCAGCGCCGGGGTCGCCTGGTGCCTGCTGCGACTGATCGGCCTGATCACCAACCTGGTCTTCTACCAGCGCCTCGGCACCGCGCTGGTGGCGCCTGGGGAAGGCCACCACTCGCCAGCGCTGATCATCCTCGCGCCGGTCTGTGGCGGCCTGGCGATCGGCCTCATGGCCCGCTTCGGATCGGAGAAGATCCGCGGCCACGGCATCCCCGAGGCGATCGAGTCGATCCTCGTCTCCGGCAGCAAGGTGCAGCCGCGAGTGGCCCTGTTGAAGCCGATCGCTTCGGCGGTGGCAATAGGGACCGGCGGACCCTTCGGAGCCGAGGGGCCGATCATCATGACCGGAGGCGCCCTCGGCTCGATCTGGGCGCAGTTCCTGCACCTGACTGCCGACGAGCGAAAGACGCTCCTGGTTGCCGGTGCCGCGGCGGGCATGGCGGCGACCTTCAACGCACCGCTTGCCTCGGTGCTGCTGGCGGTCGAGCTGCTCCTCTTCGAGTGGCGGCCGCGCAGCTTCATCCCCGTCGTCGCCGCGGTGGCGGTCGCGACGATCGTGCGCGTGCCGATGCTCGGCAGCGGCGCTCTCTTCCCCGCGCCCACCGGGGCGCTGCAACTCGACGCCGCCGCCTACGGGCTCTGCATCGCTTCGGGCATCCTCGCCGGCCTGTTGGCGCTGCTCGCGACGACGCTGGTCTATCTCTCCGAGGACACCTTTCAGCGGCTGCCGATCCACTGGATGTGGTGGCCGGCGCTCGGCGGCGTAATCGTCGGAATCGGCGGCCTGGTCGTCCCCCAAGCGCTGGGCGTCGGCTACAACGTGATCGAATCCGAGCTGAACGGAACGATCACCCTCGACCTGATCGTCGGCATCCTCGTCGTCAAGACGCTGATCTGGTCGCTTTCGCTGGGCTCGGGCACCTCAGGCGGGGTCCTCGCGCCGATGCTGATGATCGGCGGCGCCCTCGGTGGTCTCGAGGCGACCGTCTTTCCCCACGTCGGCCCTGGGTTCTGGCCACTCGTGGGCCTGGCCGGCGTGCTCGGCGGCGTCATGCGCTCGCCGCTGACCGGCGTCGTCTTCGCGCTCGAGCTGACGCACCGCTACGAAGCCCTGCTGCCGCTGCTGATCGGCGCCACCGTCGCCTACGCCGTCTCGATCCTCGTCCTTCGTCGCTCTGTCCTGACCGAGAAGATCGCCCGCCGAGGCCTGCACCTCACCCGCGAATACAGCGTCGACCCGCTGGAGGTGCTGTTCGTGGGCGACGTGATGAGCGCAGTCGAACCCGTCGCCAGCTCGACCGAGAAGATCGTCGCCCACCCTGACGACACCTTGCGCCACGTCGCCTACGCGATGGCCGAGCATGGCGTGACCCGCCTGCCCGTGGTAGACCGCGACGACCACAGCAAAGCGGTCGGGGTCGTCAGCCTGGAGCAGCTCCTCCAGGGGCGCCTGCGCGATCTGTACGAGGAGCGCCACAGCGAGCAGGTCCTGCGGCCCCGCGACCTGATCGGACTCGGCCGTGGCGGCGTCAGGGAGGAGACTGTCGGCTAGCGATGCCATCGATGTCGAAGGACGACTACGCGAAGCTGCTGGGATTTCGCTCGGACCTCCGCCGCTTCCTGCGCTGGAGCGAGGAACAGGCCAAGGCCGAGGGATTGACGCCGAGCCAGCATCAGCTTCTGCTCGCTGTCAAAGGCCACCGCGGACCAGATGGACCAACCATCGGAGAGATCGCCGAGTACCTTGCGCTCCGCCATCACAGCGCTGTCGGCCTCGTTGACCGAGCTGAGAAGTCGGGGCTGGTCGAGCGCACCCGCGACCAGCAAGACCATCGCGTCATCCGCCTGCATCTGACCCCCATGGGAGATGACCTGATCCGCCGACTATCGCGAGCGCACCTGAACGAGCTGCGCCAACTCCGATCCGTCGCGCTTCCCAGTTCCTGACTTTTCACCGACTCCCTGGCCTGGCTCAGGTCGCAACCCGCGTACCGGCGAGCCGATGCCGATCGCCGCCAAAGCGGTGCCGAGGTTTAGCGCCGGACCGAACTGAAGAAAGCGGTCCAGTGCCCCGGCGGCCGGAGCGCCGCGGCAAGTCTCCGGTCGGCGCGGTCACGCCGGCCGGTGTGGGTGGCCTATGCGCTAGTCGAAGAACTCAATTCTTGGGTTGCGGGGCGCCCCGGGCACAGCGAGGATGGCGGCTGTCTCGTCCCATTTACAAATGTGCAACGAGACGGAGGAACCACTTTTGAGAACCACCCCGAAGCTCGGTCGCCTGGCTGTCTTGGCCGGCCTCCTCAGCTGTTCGGCCGTCCTAGTCTTCGCCGGCTCGGCGTCGGCGGCGACCACGACGCTGACCTTCAAGGAACCGGAAAAGGGCTCGACGTTCGCCTTCGTCGACAACGCCCCGACGAGCAAGAAGAAGCACGGCTTCCCGACCAAGTTCAGCGCCGGCGATGAGGTCATCTTCACCAACCCGCTCGAAGCCGAAGGCAAGGTGGTCGGCAAGCTTCGGGTCGTTTGCACCGCGACCAACAGCGCCAGCTCGAAGAGCTTCGCCGCCGCGGGCTTCATCTGCTCGGGGATCGCGAAGATCCCGGGCGGCACCCTGGTCTTCGCCGCGGAACTGAGCGAAGGCAGCACCGAAGGGGCGATCACCGGCGGCAGCGGCAAGTACGCCGGAGCGCGCGGCTCCTTCGTCTCGAAGGAAGGAAAGGGCGCCAACACGGTCACCGTGACGCTGGTCGAATAGAGCAGGAAGGCCGAGCGCGGCGGCCTGCGGGCCGTCGCGCGGTCTGACCAGGGAGAGGTCGACGCCGTTCCCCCGACGCCGTTCTCGGGCCCACGAGCCGGATTCCGGTCTATTCGCTCGGGCGGTCTCCACGCAGGGACGCGGAAATGCTCGTGCAAGCCGGCGATGCCCACGGGACTGGCGCGGTAGGCCCCGGCTCCTGACTCGCTCAGCGCCAAGTTCGCGATCGTGATCGTTTTGGTGGGCGCGCCGAGCACCGTCTGCGTCAAGCCACTCGTCAGCGGGCTACAGCCCTTTCCTGGCTTTCGCTGACCCTCGTTGACTTTTCGCCAACACTGAGCGTGACCCGGGCCAAACCCGCATCGGGAGCGGGATTCCGGTCTCCCAAGCCGATCCGAGAAGACGGGGCAGCCAGGACTCGAACCTGGAATCGCCGGTTTTGGAGACCGGTGCCTTAGCCAGTTGGGCCACTGCCCCTCGGGAAGGGGATCGTAACGAGCGGCGAGGGCTCGCGATTCGCAATGCGGGCGGAGGGACTTGAACCCCCAAGCTCTTTCGAGCACCGGCACCTAAAGCCGGCGTGTTTGCCAATTTCACCACGCCCGCGTGGCCGCCCCTCGGGACTTAACACGCGACCAATGTCGCATTGTCGCCGAGTGATTCTATGATCGACCGCGTGACGGTTGGAGAGGTGAGGCCGGGCTACGAACTGTGGCGGCCGAACCGGGAGAAGCCCGGGTCGGTTACGACGAAGTTCGTCCTCGTGGCGCTGCTGCTGGCGACGGCGGTACTCGCCGGGCTGATCACGCTCGGCGGTTGGTCGCTGCTGAAAGGCGGCAGCGGCATGGGCGCGGTCTGTGCGATCTACGCGCTGCTCTACGCGTTCTTCGCCTTCCTCGTCGCCCGCTGGAGTCGCGGCATCCTGCCGGTGGCGGCGGCGCTCTCGATGATCCTGGCGATCTTCTGCGCGGTCGGAGCCGACAGCTGGTTCTCTCGAGACAAGGCCGGCTTCGACGAAGCCCTACTCCCCTCCTCCCTGGTCGGGCTGCTGGTCGTGATCCTCGGCCTGCTGCAGATCGTCCTCATAGTCGCCGCCCTCCACGGCTTCAACCAGGAGTGGCACGTCGAGGAGGAGCGTCCGATCGGCTCCGGCGAGGACTACGGGGCCGGCGCCGCGCCAGGCGACGGGGCACCGCAGCCCGCCTGAACGCCTTCGTCCTCGCCCGCTTCGGATGCCGGAGGTGGGAGTCGAACCCACACGCCCTTTCGAGCAATTGATTTTGAGTCAATCGTGTCTGCCATTCCACCACTCCGGCGCGCTCTCAACGATAGACGCCGGCCGGGCCGCGAGCGCGGCCAGGCCGTCGATCCAGCCCGCCCCGGAATAGACTGCCGCCGCGTGAACGGGCCGACCGCGGAGATCCTCTGGGAGCCCTCAGCCGAGCTGGTCGAGCGCTCGCGGCTGACCGAGTTCATCCGCTGGCTGCAGGCCGAGCGGGACCTTCGTTTCGACGGCTACGAGGAGCTGTGGCGCTGGTCGGTCGACGACCTCGACGCCTTCTGGTCCTCGCTCTGGGACTTCTTCGGCGTCCAGGCCGACGGCGACCCCAGGCCGGTCCTCGCTTCGCGCGAGATGCCCGGAGCGAAGTGGTTCCCCAACACCTCGCTGAACTACGAGCACGTCTTCGCCGGCAAGGAGGACTCGAGACCGCGATCCTCCACGCCTTCCGAGCTGCGCGAGCTCGGCGGGCTGAGTTGGGCGAGCTGCGCGAGCAGGTCGCCGCCGTGACCGCCGCCCTCCGCGGCATGGGCGTGGAGCGCGGCGACCGCGTCGTCGCCTACGCCCCAAACATCCCCGAGGCGATCGTCGCTCTCCCTGCCGCCGCCTCGATCGGCGCGGTCTGGTCGAGCTGCTCGCTGACTTCGGGCCCGCCAGCGTGATCGACCGCTTCGCCCAGATCGAGCCCAAGGTCCTGTTCGCGGTCGGCTACCGCTACGGCGGCAAGGACTTCGACCGCGCCGAGACGATCGCTGCGCTGCGGAGGCGATGCTCTCCCACACGATCGTCATCCTACCTCAACCGCGATCCGACCTCTACGTCCTCGGCGCGACCGGCTGGGAGACGCTGCTGGCGGAGGGCGACGGGGACGAGCCGAGCTTCGAGCGGGTTCCCTTCGACCACCCGCTCTGGGTCCTCTACTCCTCCGGGACGACCGGCCTGCCCAAGCAAGGATCGTCCAGGGCCAGGGCGGGATCCTGCTCGAGCACCTGAAGAAGCTCCACCTCCCACGTCGACTCCCACCCAGGCGACCGGCTCTTCTGGTTCACGACGACAGGCTGGATGATGTGGAACTTCCTCGTCTCCGGCCTGCTCTACAAGAGCCGCGATCGTCCTCTTCGACGGCAACCCGGGTATCCGACCTGAACGTCCTCTGGGACCCCGCCGAGCGCGCCGGCGTAACGATGTTCGGCACCAGCGCCGCCTACATCGCCGCCTGCATGAAGGCCGACGTCGAGCCCGGCCAGGGCCGCGATCTCGGCGCCCTGAAGGCGGTCGGCTCGACCGGCTCCCCGCTCTCCCCGGAGGGCTTCGACTGATCTACCGCCACCTCGGCGCCGACACCTGGCTCTTCTCCACCAGCGGCGGCACCGACCTCTGCACGGCTTTCGTCGGCGGTGTCTCGCTGCTGCCGGTCTACCGCGGCGAGCTGCAGGGCCGCGCGCTCGGAGCCGCGGTCGAGGCCTGGGACGAAGACGGCCACCCCGTGATCGAAGAGGTCGGCGAGCGCAACTGGCTGTTCCTCACCGAGCCGATGCTCGATGCCGCTCTACTTCTGGGGAGACGAGACGGCCTGCGCTACCGCGAGAGCTACTTCGAGATGTTCCCCGGGTCTGGCGCCACGGAGACTGGATCGAAATCACCTCGCGCGGCACCGCGATCATCTACGGCCGCTCGATTCGACGATCGACCTATGGATCCGCATGGGACCTCGAGATCTACCGCGCCATCCTCAGCATCGACGACATCGCCGACGCTCTCGTGGTCGACATCCTGAAACCGGGGATCAGACGGCTGGATGCTCTCTTCGTCGTCCTGCGCGGGGGAGGGGGCCGAGCTGGATGAGGAGATGCCCAGGAGATCGCCCGCCGAATCCGCGAGCGCTGCTCCCCCCGCCACGTCCCCGACGAGGTCCTCCAGATCGCCGAGGTCCCGCGCACGCTCTCAGGTGCAGCGCTGGCACGGGGCAAGACGCTGGAGGTGCCGGTGAGCGAGTTCCGATGGGCACCCCGCCGAAGGCCGTGAGCCGAGACTCGCTGGCCAACCCGGAGGCGCTTGACTACTTCACCCAGATGGCGAAACGACTGGGGGGCTGAGCCTCCGTCGGCTCATCCGCCCTTCGCCCCGACTTCCAGCAGAGAGCGCCCCAGCGCGTATGCCTCGCGCAGGTCGCGTCCCTCGTAGGAAATCGCGGCAACCTGGCGCAGGCTCTCGGTCCCGTTGACGGACACCGTGTTGGAGAGCAATTCGAAGAGCGGCACGTCGGATGAGGAATCCCCGTAGGCGACGCAATCTTCGTCGCCGAGCCCGTAGTGCTCGAGCAGCTCAATGGCGATGTGCACCTTCGATTCAGGCGTCAACACCTGTTCGGGAGTGGGCGCCTCCCCGGCGTAGACCTCGGCCGCGTGGGCGGTGTGCAGCCCCCAACGCCGCAGGTGGTCGGCGAAGAACTGGGGCGAGGAGATCACGGCACCGCGCTCCCCCCGGCGATCGATGTCGGCCTAAACGTCTCCGATCTCCTCCATCCAGGCGGTACCGGCGAACACCGCCTCGATGTCTTCGTCGCTGAGCCCGGTCCACAGCGGCAGGCAGAGCTCGTAGAACCTCGACGTGGCCGACCTCGCCACGGCTCCAGCGCTCGATCGCCTCGACGGCCTCGAGCTGGCCCATGTGCCGAGACAGCTCCAGGGCAAGCGGAGCCGCTGAGGAGGGTCCTGTCCATGTCGAAGATGTGCAACTTGCTCATCAGAGCTCGCCTCGCGCTCGGCGCTACGGCGACGAAGGCTCGCTGCGCCCGCTAACGCGGCGCGGCGGAGTCCTCGCTAGGCGCCAACTGGCCGGAGCGCCGACCGCGGCCTTGCGCATCGGCTCGATGTAGTCGAGCAGTAGACCTGGTAGTCGCGCTCGCTGCTCGATCAGCTCGCCGAAGTCCCACTTCTTCAGCATCTGGCCGCTGCGGAAGACCGGCACCAGCTGGTTCTCCTCGGCCGGATCGAGTCCCGCGGCACCGTCTTGTGGTGCCGTCGACGCGGCCTGCAGCGCCAGCCGGCCTTTCTTTGAGATCTTCATCGAGTCCCCGGTCGGGACTTGCCGATGTCGCGCCACTGGCCGTTGACCTTGACCGCGTTGGCCTTCATCCCGAACTCCATCGTGTCGCGGTTGCAGTGCTGCAGGAGGCCGCCGCCCATGCCGAAGACGGCGTTGTCGGTGGCCAGGCCGCGGCGCTCCATCTCGATGAAGATCCCAGCAGGGTGTCGCGGCGGACGCCGTCGCCCTGGACGACGCGGACGTAGTCGGGGAGGATTTTGTAGCCCTTGCTGCTGGTCTTGAAGCCGAAGGCGTCCATCAGCCACTCGGTGGTGTCGGAGGTGACCTGGACGACGTCGCCGGAGTCGGGCCGCACGCCGACCAGGCCGGGGAAGTTTTCGACTTCCTCCTTGAGTTCGCCGCCGATGATGTTTTTGACCGCGTGCTCGTGGTCGTAGGTGTCAGAGAGCAGCAGGGCGACGCCGTTCTCGGCGTAGATCTGCAGCATGTTGCGCATCGCGTCGACCTCTTGGTCGCGGCCCCAGGCGCAGAAGCCGGCGTGCTCGGAGTTGGGCCCCGGAGTTGAGTGGGGTCGACGGCGTTGTAGTACTTCTTCGCCGCGACGATCCCCGGCACGGTGTCGCTCTGGTTGAAGTTGACCAGGTGGCGAGGCCGCCGAGGGCCGCCGATTCCTGCGAGCTGACGCCGCGGGCGCCGTAGTCGTGGAGGATGAAGCGATCGAGTCGGGGCTGTCGAGGTCTGGTAGTGGGACTCCTTGATCACCTGCTTGAGAGCCAGCTGATCGTCCCGATCGTGGTCGGGTACCAGACCGCCTTGCAGCAGCGCCGTCTCAAAGAAGCTGGTCGCCCACCAGTACTTGGGGTCGGTGTTGATGATCTGGACCAAGACGTTTTTGATCGGCAGCACGGTGCTCTCGGGCACGGCCCGATTTCGACCGGCAGGTAGCCGCCGTGGTCGTTGAGGATCCCGGAGCCAGTTGTCGCGGTTGAAGTGCATCCGCTCGCGCTCGGTGAACTCGGCCTCGCCGATGTCCTCGAGCGGATCGGGGTCATCAGGTCCTCGCGGATGTAGGCCTGCAGGCTGACGAACATCTGGACCGGGAACTCGCCGCCGCGGGACTCGATGTAGCCGAGACGTATTCGGTGCCGGGCGGGTAGAGCGGGTAGTGGCAGTGCTTTGTAGTTGTCGGTGTTGATGATGTTGTTGCTGAATTGGGGCATTGATTGAAACCTTTCTAACGGCAGCGGCTTGTTTCCCTCCCTGCTGTCCAGCGCAGGACCGCGCGGCAATATGAGCGATTCCACCTATCCCTGTCAAGTGGCCCGGCATGGGCCGTTCTGCAAATCGACATAGATGATACGTCGCGCTTCTACCCGCGGCCCTTTCCCGATCGGTCTGGCGCGCAAAGGAGCGGCCGAGACGATTCAAGTGGTGCGGACGTAGGCCGTCTTCGTCGTCGTGAAGAACTGGCGCGCCGCCGGGCCCTGCTCACGACTCATGCTGCTCGACCCCTTGATTCCGCCGAACGGGACGTGCGGCTCGACGCCGGCGGTCTCCCGGTTGACGTGGACGAGGCCGGACTCGGTCCGGCGTACGAAGGCGAGCGCCTTTCCGAGGTCGGTCGTGAAGACCGCCGAGGAGAGCCCGAACTCGGTGTCGTTGGCGGCGGCGATGGCGGCCTCCCAGTCGTCCACCTCCTCGACGACGAGGACGGGGCCGAATATCTCCTCCTTGACCAAGGCGCTGTCCGGGGCAACGCCGGTGAGGATCGTCGGCTCGACGAAGCATCCTCTCCAGCAGCCTCCCGCCGACGATCACCCTCGGCACCCTCTCGCCTTGCCAGCTCGAGGAAGCCGCCCACCGTGTCACGCTGCTCGACCGACGCCAGGGCCCGACGTCGGTCGCCTCTCAAAGGGATCGCCGATGACGAGCGCGCCGGACGCGCTCGTGCAGCAGCGCCTGGGAGGCGATCCGCGACGGGGCGCTCGACATAGAGCCGGCCTGCTGCGGCAGCGCTGCCCCGTCGAGAGCATCGCGCCGCGCACGATCTGCGTCGCGGCATCCTCCAGGTCCGCGTCGGCCATCACGATCGCCGGGTTCTTGCCACCGAGCTCGAGGCTGAACCTTGACGTTGCATCGGCGACCGCCTGCCGCAGGAGCGTCCCAACGCTCAAGGAGCCGGTGAAGGTGAGTGCGGCGAGGCGCTTGTCGCACATCAGAGCCCCTGACAGCGCGCCGCCGCCGCCGGTGATCAGATTGAGGGCGCCGTCGGGCAGGCCCGCCGCGGCGAGCACCTCGGTCAGCATCACCGCGCTCCCCGACGCCGCCGCCGCCGGCTTCCAGACGACCGTGTTGCCGAACCCCAGCGCCGGCGCCAGCTTCCAGGTGGGGATCGCGAAGGGGAAGTTCCAGGGAGTGATCGCGCAGACCACCCCGAGCGATTGCTCGACCGTGAGCAGAAGCGTGCTGGGATCGGCGCTCGGGTAGGTCTCCCCACTCGGCTGCTGCAGCTCGCCCGAGAAGTAACGCAGGATCGCGACGCTGCGCAGGACCTCGGCGCGGGCGTCACGGATTGCCTTGCCCATGTCCGCCGTCAGCCGTCGGGCGCCCTCCTCGGCCCGCGATTCGAGCAGGTCGGCGGCGCGCCTCAGGACCTCGGCTCGCTGTGGAGCCGGCGTGGCCTCCCAGCCGGGCTGAGCTTCCGCGGCGGCGTCGTAGGCGGCGGAAACGTCCTCGGCGGCGGCAATCGCGAAGGTCCCGGTCGAACGCTTGAGGTCGGCAGGGTCGAACCTCTCGAAGGCGCTGTCAGCGGCGTGCCAGCTGCCGCCGACGAAGATGGTGCGGGCCTCGTTCAACAGCGTCGACTCAGTCATTTCGGGACCTCCGTTCGGCGTTTCTCGGGCATCGGTGGTGGCGCGGTTCTGTAGGTGGGGGGCGTGGCCGAAAGCCTGATCGGGTTGCGGGTCAGCTCGACGCTGCCGCCGTCCTCGCGCTCGATCGCGACGGTGGGTTCGAGCCCGATCTCGTTCGCAAGCCGGAAAGCGGCCGCGAGGTCGTTGACGACGCCGGCCGGGACCCGACGATCGGTGAGCTCCTTCGCCCACTCCACGGCCGGCCGCGCTGAGAGCCTGAGCTCGAGCTCCTCGGCGAGGGCGTGGCTGTTCTCCACCCTGGCCGAGTTGGTGGCGAAGCGAGCATCGGCCGGCAGCTCGGAGGCGCCGACCGTCTCGCAGAGGATCTCGAACTGCCGGTCGTTCCCGACTGCGAGCACGAGGTCCCCCTCGCCCGTGCCGAACAGCTCGTACGGCGAGATGCTCGGGTGCCGGTTGCCCAATCGGGCGGGTACCGCGCCGGCGACGGTGTAGGCGGAGCTCTGGTTGACCATCGCGGCGAGCAGTGCCGAGTAGAGGTCGACCTCCACGAGTTGGCCCTCGCCGGCGCTGCGGCGGTACTCCAGGGCGGCGAGGATCCCGACCGTCGCGAAGAGCCCGGCCAGCACATCGACCAGGGCCACGCCGACCTTCGTCGGCTCGCCATCGGGTTGCCCGGTGATGCTCATCAGGCCGCCAAGGGCCTGGATCAACAGGTCGTATCCGGGCAACGCCGCGCCTCCGCCGCTGCCGAAGCCGGTGATCGAGCAGTAGATCAGAGCGGGATTCTCGGCGCGGAGGCTGTCGTAGTCGAGGCCCTGGCTGGCCATCAGCCCCGGACGGAAGTTCTCGACCAGCACGTCCGCCTCGCGCGCCATGCGGCGCACCTCGGCCATGTCGGCCGGATCACCGAAGTCGAGGGCGACGCTCGACTTGTTGCGATTGACCGACTGGAAATATGTGGCTTCGCCGTTCTCGTCATACGGCGGGCCCCAGGAGCGAGTTTCATCTCCGGTACCCGGCCGCTCCACCTTCGTCACCACCGCCCCGAGGTCGGCGAGCATCATCGTCGCGAAGGGGCCGGCGAGGACGCGGGAGAAATCCAGCACCCGCAGCGGCCCGAGCGCCGAGTTCTTGTACTCTGAACCTTCGATCCTCGAAAATCTAGCATCAAGGAATGAGATGACGACGACCACATCCGCCCCCGCGATTCGACCAAACGACTTCCTCGCCATCGACCGCCTCCTATCCGACGAGGAGCGCGACATCCGCGACACCGTCCGCGCCTTCGTCCGCGACAAGGTCGTACCCAACGTGGGCGATTGGTTCGAGGAGGCAACGATTCCGCGGGAGCTTGCCCCCGAACTGGGCAAGCTCGGCGTCCTGGGGATGCACCTGGAGGGATACGGCTGCGCCGGCGCCTCCGCCACCGCCTACGGGCTCGCATGCATGGAGCTGGAGGCGGCCGACAGCGGCATCCGCAGCCTCGTCTCCGTGCAGGGCTCGTTGGCGATGTTCGCGATCTGGCGCTGGGGCTCGGAGGAGCAGAAGCAGGAGTGGCTGCCGCGAATGGCGGCCGGCGAGGCGCTCGGCTGCTTCGGGCTGACCGAGCCCGACGCCGGCTCGGACCCCGGCTCGATGCGCACCACGGCGAAGCGAGACGGCGATGACTGGATCCTGCACGGGCAGAAGATGTGGATCACCAACGGCTCGGTGGCAGATGTCGCGGTGGTCTGGGCCCACACCGAGGAAGGCGTGCGCGGCTTCCTCGTCCCCAAGGGCACGAAGGGCTTCACCACTCAGGACATCCACAAGAAGCTCTCGCTGCGCGCTTCGATCACCTCCGAGCTGCTGCTCGACGACGTGCGCCTCCCCGCCGACGCCCTGTTGCCGGAGGTGAGCTCGCTGAAAGGACCCCTCTCCTGCCTCAACGAGGCCCGCTACGGGATCGTCTGGGGCGCCGCCGGCGCGGCCAGGGCCTGCTACGAAGCAGCGCTCGAGTACAGCAAGGAGCGGATCCAGTTCGGCAAGCCGATCGCCTCCTTTCAGATCCAGCAGCAGAAGCTGGCCATGATGGCGCTGGAGGTCAACCGGGCGACCCTGCTGGCTCTGCATCTCGGCCGCATGAAGGACGAGGGCCAGCTGCTTTCCGAGCACGTAAGCATGGGCAAGCTCGGCAACGTCAACGCAGCGCTCGAGGTCGCCCGCAGCGCCCGACAGGTCCTGGGCGCCAACGGCGTCACGCTGGAGTACCCGGTGATCCGCCACATGAACAACCTCGAGTCCGTGGTCACCTACGAGGGCACCGCGGACGTCCACGCGCTCGTGGTCGGCGGCGCGGTGACCGGGATCCAGGCGTTCCGATGAGCGAGGAGAGGGTTGGAGTCGTCGGCGGTGGAATCATGGGCACCGGCATCGCCGAGATCTGCGTCAAGGCAGGTCTCGACGTGCGCCTGGTCGAGGTCAACACCGATGCGGCGGCAGCCGCGAGAAGTCGCATCGAACGATCCCTGGAGCGGGCGGTATTGCGGTCGAAGATCTCCGAGGAGGACGCGGCCGCGGCCCTGGCGCGGCTGGAGTGCGTCGCCGACCTCGGCGCCCTGGAGGACCGCTCGGTCGTCGTCGAGGCCGTGGTCGAGGCGCGCGAGGCGAAGCTCGGAGTGTTCGAACGACTGCGGGACGTGGTCTCCGACGAGGGCGCGATCCTCGCCTCGAACACCTCCTCCATTCCCATCGTCGAGCTCGCCGCGGCGGCGGGACCGCGCGCAGATCACGTGCTCGGATTGCATTTCTTCAATCCGGTTCCCGTCCTCCCGCTGGTCGAGATCATCCCCTCGCTCCTGACCGCCGAGGAGGTCGTCGAGCGGGCCCGGGCGTTCGCGACCGAGCAACTCGGCAAGGACCCCATCGTCGCCCCCGACCGCGCCGGCTTCACCGTCAACGCCCTGCTCATCCCCTACCTGCTGGCGGCGATCCGGATGTTCGAACAGGGCCTCGCCAGCGCCGAGGACATCGACAAGGGGATGGTCGAGGGCTGCGCGCACCCGATGGGCCCTCTAGCCCTCGCGGACCTGATCGGCCTCGATACGGTGATGGGAGTCGCCGAGACCCTCTACAGCGAGCACCGCGAGCAGCTCTTCGCCCCTCCCCCGCTGCTCCAACGCCTCGTCGCCGCCGACCTGCTCGGCCGCAAGAGCGGCCGCGGCCTCTACCGCTATGAGTGAGCGGCAGGCAACCCGAGACCGGCCCCGAGCGACCGGTCCGGGAACCACCGCCCAGCACGCGGTGGAGGGGCTGCGGACGGCGATCATCGCCGGCGAGCTCAGCCCTGGAGACCGGGTCCGCCAGGAGGAGATCGCCGACAGTCTCGGGGTCAGCCTCGCCCCCGTCCGCGAAGCCCTGGCCATTCTCGAGCAGGAGGGCCAGGTCACCTACTTGCCCCGCCGCGGGTACTTCGTCACCGAGCTCGACGTCGGCGACATGCGTGAGATATACGAATTGCGGGGGCTCCTGGAGGAGCGGGCGGCACGGCGAGCCCTGCCGCTGCTCGACGACGACGCGCTGGAGCGGATCGAGCTCGCGGCGCGCGACTGCGTCGACGCGGTGAGCGCCGGCGACGTGGCCGCCGAGCTGGAGGCCAACCGCCGCTTCCACTTCGCGGTCCTCGGCTCGCCCGACCAGGTCCACACGCTGCGGCTCATCCGCCTGCTCTGGGACTCGACCGAAACCTACCGTGCGCTCTACTACAACTCGCCGCAGGCGCGCGACGAGTCCGTCGAGGCCCACGCGCGGATCGTCGAGGCGATCCGCGACCGCGACGGCGATCGTCTGGTCGCCGAGCTCGACGCCCATCGCGGCCGCGCGCTGACGTGCCTCGCGGACATCCTCGCGCCCGAGTGAGGGTCGGACGTCGAGGCGGCAGCTTGAGGCTCAGACCATGCCGAGACCGCCGCTGACGCCGAGGGTCTCGCCGGTCACGTAGGCGGCGTCGTCGGAGGCGAAGAAGGCTGCGGCGGCGGCCACCTCCTCAGGCTGGCCGAGGCGCCCCATCTGGGTCGCCGCCTTCATCGTCTCGATCAGCTTCTCGCCGATCTCGCCGAAATCCCGGGCGCCCATCAGCAGCGGCGTCTCGATCGGCCCCGGCGCGATCGAGTTGGCGGTAATGCCATAGCGGGCATTCTCGCGGGCGATCGCCTTCATGAAGGCGACCACACCGCCCTTGGCGGCGGAGTAGGCCGCGGAGCCCTTGGAGCCGACCCGGCCGGCCTCGGAGGAGATGCTGACGATTCGGCCGTAGCCGGCATCCTGCATCCCCGGGAGAGCGGCATGCGTGCAATTGAGGACACCGCCGAGGTTGACGTCGAGCACCCGCCACCACTGCTCGGGAGTCGTGTGGGTGAAGAAGCCGAACTCGTCGGTGCCGGCGTTGTTGACGAGGACGTGCAAGCTCCCCAACGTCGCTATCGCCGCGCGCGCGGACTCGAGGTCGGTGACGTCCAACTCAACCGCGTGGCCTGCCACCTCACCCGCCACCGTCTCCGCGCCGGCCACATCGACATCTCCGACCCAGACCTCGGCGCCCTCTGCGGCCAGCCGAGCGGCGATCGCGGCGCCGATCCCGCTCGCACCCCCGGTGACCAGTGCGTTCCGTCCCTCCAGCCTCATCCGCGTTCAGCATAGACTGACGCGCCATGCCAGGCCTTGAATCGATTCTAGCCACCGAGAGCCCTCGCAGCAGGACCATCGCGCCGAACGAGCGCGGGACATAGAAGCGCGATGCGAGTCGCTTTGCTGGCCGGCGGTACCGGGGGCGCGAAGCTCGCAGCCGGCGTGCAAGAGGAGATCGGCCCGGACCTCTCCGTCATCGCCAACACGGCTGACGACATCGAGGCCCTCGGCGTCCACGTATCCCCCGATCCGGACCTCGTCACCTACTGGCTCAACGGCGAAATCGACGAGCAGCGCGGCTGGGGCATCCGCGACGACGCCTTCACTGTCTTCGAGCGCCTGAAACTGCTCGGGGCGCCGAGTTGGTTCGGCCTCTCCGACCGCGACCTCGCAACCTGCCTGTACCGGCGCCAATTCCTCGACGAGGGCGGGCGCCTGACCGATGCCCAGGCCCAGATCGCCCGCGCCCTCGGCGTCGAGGCCAGGGTCCTGCCGATGTCGGATGCGCCGGTTCGCACCAAGGTCCTGACCGAGGCGGGGCGACGCGGCCTGCAGGAGTACCTGATCGTCGACGGCGGCGATCCCGACGTCCACGGGGTCGAGCTCGAGGGCATCGAGAGCGCCGAGCCGACCCGCGAGGTGCTGGCCGCGCTGCGGAGCGCCGAGGCGATCCTCATCGGGCCCTCCAATCCGGTCATCAGCATCGGACCGATCCTCGCGGTACCGGGGATGCGGGAGGCAATCGCCGCCTCCCCTGCGCCCGTGGTCGCGGTCAGCCCCTACGTCGCCGGCGCCGTCGTCAAGGGCCCGACCGATCGCTTCATGGCGGGCCTGGGACGTCCCTCGACCGCGGCCGGCGTCGCCTCGCTCTACGCGGGCCTGATCGACGCCATGGTGGTCGACGAGGGCGACCGCGATCCGCCCCCCGCCGACCTCCCGACCATCGCCGCGCCGACCCTGATGGAGGGGGCAAGCGGCCGCGCCCGCGTGGCCCGCATCGTCCTCGACTACGCCGCTACCCTCGGCCCGAGTTGAACGCCACCGCGATCCTCCCCATCAAGCGCTTCGACGCGGCCAAGCAGCGCCTCTCGATCGGGATCGACGACGTGAGGCGTCGCGAGCTGGCGGCGGCGATGGTCACCGACGTCCTCGAGGCCATCGAGCAGGCACGTACGATCGAGCGCACGATCATCGTCAGCGACGAGCCCGCGCTGGAGGAGATCGCCGCGTCAGCGGGCGCGGAGGTCGTCCCCGACCGGGCCGGCGGCGGTCACGTCGAGGCGGTCCTGGCCGGCATCGCCAGGGCCGAAGCGGAGGGGGCCGGCTGCGTGGCACTGCTGGCCGGCGACTGCCCGCTGCTGGACCCGCGCGAGCTCGACCGGCTTCTGACAGGGGTGCCGGGGAGCTACGTCGGGATCGTCCCCGATCGCCACGGGGCCGGCACCAACGCCCTCGTGCTTTGTCCGCCCGCAGCGATCGTGCCCGCCTTCGGGGAGGGCAGCTGCGCCCGGCATGTGGCCCTCGCCCGCGAGGCGAGCATCCCCTTCGGCGTCGAGGACCTCCCCTCGCTCGCGCTCGACCTCGACACCCCGGCCGACGTGATCGCGCTAACCCGCGAGCTCGAGGCCCGTCCCGGCCGTGCCCGCCGTACCGCCAAGGTCCTCGGAATATGACCTCGATCGCGGGCGGGGAGCTGCGGGTGACGGCGGTCAGCGGCCTCCCCGAGGTCACCGAGGGGATGGAGGTAGGCGAGCTGATCGCCGAGCGGATCGGGCTCGCCGACGGCGATGTCGTCGTCATCTCCCAGAAGGTCGTCTCGAAGGCGGAGGGGCGGGTCCGCAAGCTCTCGGCGGTGCTGCCGAGCGCCGAGGCGCGCCGGCTCGCCGCGGTGCTCGGCAAGGAACCGGCGCTGGTCGAGCTGATCCTGGGCGAGAGCCGGGAGGTGCTGCGGGCCGAGCGCGGCGCTCTCATCGTCGAGACCCGGCACGGCCTGGTCTGCGCCAACGCCGGTATCGACAGCTCGAACCTGCCCGAAGCCGACACGGTCTGCCTGCTGCCCGAGGACCCCGACGCCTCCGCCAGGCGGATCCGGGCCGAGATCGCCGCTGCGAGCGGGGCCACGGTGGGGGTCGTCATCTCCGACAGCTTCGGCCGCGCCTGGAGGGTGGGTCAGGCGGAGACGGCGATCGGCTGTGCCGGCCTGACGCCGCTCGATGACTGGCGCGGGCGCCACGACTCAGGCGGCCGCGAGCTGCAGGCGACCCTGATCGCGATCGCCGACGAGGCTGCCTGCGCCGCCGACCTCGTACGCGACAAGGCCAGCGGCGTCCCGGCGGCGGTCGTGTGCGGCCTCGGACGCCATGTCGGCGCTGAGGACGGACCCGGGGCCGCCGCCTTGCGCCGCCCGCGCGAAGACGATCTCTTCCGCTAGGCGGCGCGGGACGGGCTAGTCCCGCCTGAGGACGTCCTTGACCCTATCGGTCAACCTCTCTACGCCGTCCTTCGCCTTGCCTGACGCCCGGTCGACCTTGCCCTCTCGTTTGAGGTCGTCGTCGCCGGTGAGACTTCCGGCCGCCTCCTTGACCCGCCCCTTGGCGTCCTCCTTGTTGCGTACCTCGTCGGTCATCTATCTCCCTTTCGTGGCTTGCTTACGGTCCTTCTGGACCCAGCTACCCACTTCGGGGGTGAGCATGCGAGGAGACCTCCAGCACGGCCGCCCCTCGCAGGCGACCGGAGCGGATCTCGTCGAGGGCGCGATCGGCCTCGGCGAGCGGGAAGGCCTCCACCTCGGTGCGCACCGGGACGGCAGGAGCCACCTCCATGAACTCCTCGCCGTCGCGGCGGGTCAGGTTGGCGACCGAGCCCAGCACCCGCTCCCCCCACAGGCTGGCGTAGGGAAAGGCCGGGATGTCGCTCATGTGGATGCCGGCACTGATGATCCGGGCACCCTTGGCGCTGGCTTGCAGCGCCGCCACCATCAGCGCCCCGACAGGGGCGAAGACGATCGCTCCGTCGAGCTCTTCCGGCGCCGGACCATCAGAGGAGCCCGCCCACTCGGCCCCCAGCTCGCGAGCGAAGGCCTGCGTCTCCTCGTCGCCCTCGCGGGTGAAGGCGAAGACGCGGCGGCCCTGGTGGACGGCCACCTGGCAGAGGATGTGGGCCGAAGCGCCGAAACCGTAGAAGCCGACCCGCTCTGCCTCGCCGACCAGCCGCAGCGCCCGGTAGCCGATCAGCCCGGCGCAGAGCAGAGGCGCCGCCTGATCGTCGGGGTAGCCCTCGGGGATCGGGAAGCAGAAGCGCTCGTCGGCCACGGCCAGCTCGGCGTAGCCGCCGTCGATGTCGTAGCCGGTGAAGCGGGCGCGATCACAGAGGTTCTCGCGCCCGGAGAGGCAGTAGCGGCACTCGCCGCAGGTCCACCCCAGCCAGGGCACCCCGACCCTCTCGCCGCTGCCGAACCGCTCCGCTCCCTCTCCCCCGCCGATCACCGTTCCGACGATCTGGTGGCCCGGGATCAGCGGCAGCTTCGGCTCGGTCAGATCGCCGTCGACGATGTGCAGGTCGGTGCGGCAGACGCCGCAGGCATGAACCGAGATCAGCGCCTGTCCGGGGCCGGGGGTCGGATCGGGCAGCTCGGCCGGCCTCAGGGGCTGGCGCTGCCGGTCGAGGACCATCGCGCGCATGCTTGGATGATTGCGCGCCCGCGCAAGCGCAGGGACCTAGCGGGCTGACTTGCCGTCAAGTCGGCCGACGCGGTCGATCAGCAGTTCGCGAAAGGCCGCCGAATCGGCGGCGACCCCAACCTGAAGCGATCCGGTTCCGGCATCGTTGAAGGCAAAGGTGCAACGCCCTCGCGTCAGGCGGGTCCCGGTATCCACCGCGACCGACCCGTTGCGTAGCTCGACGATCTCCGGCGCGAGCAGGTGGGCGATGACCAGGGCGTCATGCAGCACCCAGCCCTCGTCGGGAATCTCTTCCAGGTAGCCGGAGATCATCTCCGCGAGCAACTCGCCGATTGCCGAGCAGGCGGCGAGCGCGCCTCGCTGCGGCTCGAAGATCGCCGACGAGTAGGTCGCCCCCAGCGTGAGGATCTCGACGTTGAGCCCGGACTCGACCATCACTCGGTGAGCGGCCTCGGGATCGAACCAGACGTTGAACTCGGCCTCGGGAGTGACGTTGCCCACACGTAGGTTGCCGCCCATCGCGACGACTTTGTCGATTCGATCGAGCAGCTCCGGGTGCAAGGCGGCAAAGAGCGCCAGGTTCGTCATCGGCCCGAGCTCGACGATCGTCACCGAGCCCGGGGAAGCCGAGCTCAGTATCTCGGCGAGCAAGTCGATTGCCGGCGGCGCGCGGTCCAAGTCGATGTCCGACAGCGGCGGGAGCTGGACCCCCCCGATGCCGTTGGGTCCGTGCATCGTGGTATGGCCGACCGCCGTCCTGATCAGCGGCCGATGCGCCCCCACGGCGACCGGCACGTCAGTCCAACCGAGTTCGCCCAGGATGCCCGCGGCGTTCCGGAATGACTGCTCGACGGGACCGTTGCCGGCGAGGGTCGTGACGGCGAGGGGTTCCAGCTCGGGGCTGGCGGCGATGAGAGCAAGAGCGACGGCGTCATCCACGCCGGGGTCGGAATCCACGATGATCGGCCGCGGTGTCATCCCCGTGACACCTCGAGCTCTCTGCCCACAGGCTCGCCGTACGTCTCGACCACCTCATAGAGGGTCGTCCGCTGGGCCGGCTCCCGACCGGCGGCGCGCGCCGCGGCGATCAGCTGCTCGGGCTCGAGCCGGACCCCGTGCTGAGAGCCGGCCATGCGCGAGATGCTCTCCTCCATCAACGTCCCGCCGAGGTCGTTGACGCCCCAGCGCAGCGACTCCGTGGCCCCCTCGAGCCCCATCTTCACCCAGCTCGCCTGCAGGTTGGTGATCGTCTTGCCGAGGGCCAGCCGGAAGGCGGCGGTGTGCTTGAGGTTGTCGAGCATCGAGATCTCCTCGATCCCGTGGGTGCGGCCGAGCATCGTGTTGAAGGGGATGAAGCTGAGCGGCACGAACTCGGTGATGCCGCCGGTGCGCTCCTGCAGCGCCCGCACCACCCTCATGTGGCGGGCCAGCTCGCGCGGCTCCTCGATGTGGCCGAACATCACCGTCGAGGTCGAGCGCAGGCCCGCCCGGTGGGAGGCTTCGATGATCTCGACCCAGCGGTCGACCGGCAGCTTGTTGGGGGAGATCCGCTGCCGCACGCCATCGTCGAGGACCTCGGCGGCGGTCCCGGGGGTCGAGCCGAGACCGCACTCCAGCAGGAAGGAGAAGACCTCCTCGGGATCCTTGCCCGAGCGCTCACACATGTAGTGGACCTCCATCGGCGAGTAGGCGTGGAGGTGGAGCTGGGGCGCCACCTCCTTGGCCAGCCGCAGCCACCTGCCGTACTCCTCGAGGGTGAGGTCGGGATGGATGCCTCCCTGCATGCACAGCTCGGTTGCGCCGAAGGTGACCGCCTCGGCGACCCGCGCCGCGAAATCCTCCTCGGAGAGCTGGTAGGCGTCGGGGGAGCGCCGGCCCTGGCCGAAGCCGCAGAAGGCGCAGCCGACGACGCAGACGTTGGTGAAGTTGATGTTGCGGTTGACGACGAAGGTGACCCGGTCCCCCGCCAGCTCGGCCCGCAGCTCGTCCGCCGCGACCCGCATCTCCTCGATCGCCTCAGGGCGCGTCTCGGCGAACAGGGCCGTCAGCTCGTCCTCGCTCAGCTCCCTGCCCTCGCGGCCCTTGGCGATCGCCCGCTCGCTCAGCCCGGCTTCCAGGCGCTCCTCGCTGCGCCGGCCGGATCCGCGCCGCGGGATGAAGCTCCAGTACTTCAGCTTGACCACGTCGAGGACCCCCTGCTCCATCCACTCCGGATCCATGTACTGGGGGTAGACGCAGAGCCGCTCGGTCAAGGCGTAGCCCCGCGGAGCCAGCTCCTTGCGGACCTGATGGGGGCTCGGGAACGGCTCCTCCGGGGAGATGTGGTCCCCGTTGGCGGAGAGCCCGCCGAGGTCGGTCGCCCCGGCCTCGACCAGCTCCGGCCACCAGTCCGACAGATTCGGCGGCACCTGCACGCCGACGTCTGGCATCAGCCGCTTGCACTCCCCGATCAGCCGCTTGATGTCCTCGATCGAGACCGGAGTCGCCCACCCGGGCATCGGCAACGATTCCCCCGAGGAAGATTCTGGCAGCGCTGAGATTTCGGACCCAACCTGGGTGGCGGCCGCGCGGCCTCCGGCGGGGGAATCCCCGTTGCCCGTCCACCGCGCACGGGATGCCGCGTCGGCGATGTCGGCGACCTCGGCTCCGTAGTAGCGAGGATGGGCGACGAAGTTCTGCAGGATCACCTCCTGCAGGTGCCCGTACCGCTGATGCAGGTTCGCCAGCGCCTCGAGCGATTCGACGCGCTCGTCCTCGGTCTCGCCGATCCCGACGAGGATCCCGCTCGTGAAGGGGATCTTCAGCTCGCCCGCAGCCGCGATCGTCGCCAGCCGCTTCGAGGGGTGCTTGGTCGGGGAGCCGGCGTGGACCGTCTCCATCAGTCGCTCGGAGATCGACTCCAGCATCAGCCCCTGGGACGCCGTCACTTCGCGCAGCCTGGCCAGCTCCTCGCGGCTGAGGACGCCGAGGTTGGTGTGGGGCAGCATGCCGCGCTCGAGCGCGCGTTCGCAGGCCCAGACGACGTAGGAGGTGAAGTCCTCGTGGCCCCACTCGCTCAGGCGCGCCGCGACCTCGGGGTTGACCTCGGGCCGCTCCCCGGTGAGCACGAGCAGCTCCTTGGTGTTTCGTTTCAGCGCCTCGTCGAGGCGGCGTTCGACCTCGTCAGGGGCGTGGATATGCGCCCGGTGCGTCGCGAAGGCGCAGTACTTGCAGTAGCACTGGCAGGTGCGGGAGAGGGAGAGGGTGAAATTTCGCGAGAAGGTGACCCGGCGCACCGGCGGGAACCTACCGCACGACCGGGTCCCTAGGCGTTGGGCGAGGCGCCGGGCTTAACCCGCTGCGGCGGCTCTGTCGGGGCCGGGCCCCCCGCCTCGAGGATGAACTTGAAGACGGCTACGGCCAGCAGCGAGCCGACAATCGGGCCGACCAGATAGGGCCAGGTCCCACCCCACGAGTTGCCGACCAGGGCGGCGCCGAACCAGCGGGCCGGGTTGTAGCAGGCACCGGTCAGCGGGCCGCCGACCATGACCAGGAAGACGAAGGTGGTTCCGATCGCCAACGGGCCCCAGTCCTTCAGGCTCTTCTTCGAGAAGACGACGGCGAGGATCACGAGCACGAGGCAGAAGGCGCCGATGCCCTCGACCACGGCTCCGGCGATGTTGCCGCTGAGCAGGCCGCTGATCTGACCGGCGCCGTAGTGGGTCGCCCGGCCCTCGTCCAGCAGCAGCCCCTTGGTCAGGAGCGCGCCGAGCACTGCCCCGGAGAGCTGGGCGAGGACGAAGATAACGGCGTCGAGCGGGCTGATCCGCTTGATCGCCGCGGCGGCGAGCGTGACGGCGGGATTGAAATGACCGCCGCTGACCGCCCCGAACATGACGATGACGCCGAAGAGGGTTAGCCCCTGCACGAAGCCGACCACCGCGAAATCCGAGCCGAACTGGGCTTGGCTACCCGTGGAAACGAAGAGCGTGACCACGCTGGTGATGAAGAACACCAGCAAAAGGGTGCCGATCAACTCAGCTAGATATGCGGCAAGGCCTCGTTCCTGCACTCTCTCCTCCTCGATCCCGCGTTCAGGGCAAGCGGCGGCAGTCTACCCACATTTGCTCAAGGAAATAAGTAAGTTCGTCCGACGATGAGACGGGCTGTCGCGCTGCTGGCGGCCGTCCTCCTGCTCGCCGGCGTGGCCGGCTGCGGCGGGGGCGGCGCGGAACCGGGCGCGCCGAGAGGCGCGGCTCTCGTGCTCGATTTCACTCCCAACGCGGTCCACGCCGGGATCTACGCCGCCCAGGCCGAGGGGTTCTACCGCGACGCCGGGGTCGATCTGAGCGTCCACCAGCCCGGCGAATCAACCGACGCGCCGAAGCTGCTCGCGGCGGGACGTACCGACTTCGCGATCCTCGACATCCACGATCTCGGGATCGCCCGCGAGCGCGGCCTCGACCTGGTCGGCCTGATGCCCCTGGTCCAGCGCCCGCTGGCCGCCGTGATCGCCCGCGCCAACAGCTCGATCCACAGCCCGAGGGACCTCGAGGGCCACACGGTCGGGGTCACCGGCCTGCCCTCCGACGAAGCGGTGGTCGACTCGGAGGTCAGCGCCGACGGCGGCGACCCGGCCAAGGTCAAGGAGGTGACGATCGGCTTCAACGCCGTCGCCTCGCTCGCCGCCGCCAAGGTCGACGCCGCCACCGGGTTCTGGAACGCCGAGGGGGTGGCGCTCCGACGCCAGGGCGTCCCGGTGCGGATCTTCAAGGTCGACCGCTACGGCGCGCCCCCCTACCCCGAGCTGGTCCTGGCCACCTCGCGCAGCACCCTCGAACGCGATCCGAACCTCGTCGAATCCGTCGTCGCCGCCACCCGCCGCGGCTACGCCTTCGCCGAGCGCCATCCCGCCGGTGCCCTGGATGACCTGCTGGCCGCCGACCCGGCGCTCGGCCGCGCCGACCAGGCAGCCCAGCTCCGCGCCCTTCGCCCCTACCTGCGCCCGCTGCCCTTCGATACCGCGGTGCTGCGCGAATGGGCGGCCTGGGACCTCGAACACGGCCTGCTCCAGCGCCCGCTCGGCGTCAAGGCCGCCTTCGAGCTGCCCAACTGATATGGCCATCGTTTTGTCAAGCCCCCACCACCAAAGGCCCGCCGAAGCGGGCCTTTCTCTTGGCCCAGGAGGCGGCGGTCGGCCTGGTGCGCGACGCGCGGTCAGGCTGATATGCGCGGGTTGGCTACCGCAGGACCGGGTTTCGTCGGAGCGCCCGCTGTCTAGGATCGAGCGTCGCCGCAGGGCGGTTGCTCATAGCTGAATCGCGGATGCGCTGGCGCGAGGGGCCGAGCCCGCCGCCTCCTGGACCAAGCAGTGCTTGGTGGTCTCAGTCGGCGGTCGACACCGCCCAGCAAAAGCCGGCCAGCTCCCTGGCCACTGCTACCGCGCAGAGGGTGCGGCGCTTGCCGCGCTCTAAGTCGAGCCTGATCCAGCTGCGGTGAAGGCGCTGCTGGGCGCACCAGGAGATCGCGCAGACCGTTTGGGGCTGTCCCTCCTGGCGGCGGCGCAGCTCGCGGCCTTTGCGCGGCGCCCGACGGTAGTGCCAGGCGGCCTCGACCAGGAGGCGGCGGGCGTGGTGGGAGCCCGACTTGGTGATCGAGCCCTGCCGGCGCCTATCGCCGCTTGAGTTCTCGGAGGGAACCAGGCCCAGGTAGCTCATCAGCTGGACGGGGCGCTGGAAGCGCTCGAAGTCGCCGACCTCGGCGAGCAGACCGAGCGCCGTGTGGAGCGATGCCCCGAAACGAGCAAAGTCAGGCGACCGGGTGCGCCCAGGGCTCGCGCTCGGCGATCTGCGCCAGCTCGTGGTCGAGGGCGGCGAGCTGGGCGTCGAGGCCATCGAGGTGGGCGCGCATCTGATCGAGCGCGAGCTGGGCGAACGGGTCGTCGAGGCGCTGGGCGTCGAGCCACTCGCAGTGCTTGAGGGCCCAGGACCTCTTGCCCTCGCGGTAGACGTGGCCGTGGCGCAGGAGCGCCTTGGCGACCTGGTGGTGGGCGGCGGTCCGCGCGCAGCGCAGGTCATCGCGACAGCGGACAAGGTCCCGCAGGCCCTCCTGCTGAGGCGATGGTGAGGCGAGGTAGCCCAGCTCTCCGGCGCGGTAGAGGTGCACCAGCTTCTTGGCATCACGACGATCGGTCTTGACTCGGTCGCCGGCTCTGATCGGGGTCAGGGACGGGGCGATCACGTCGCAGGCAACTCCCATCCCGCTCAACAGCCGATAGCCGCAGGGCCCCGCCTCATAGGCAACCGCAAGGGTGCTCGGGTCGCCCGCCCGGCCGATGAAGCGGCGCGCGCTCGGTCTTCTCCAAGCGCTCACCTCGTGCGTGCGCCGCTTGCCGGCAGCACGTCCGCCACGAGCGAGTTCTTGTGGACGTCGAAGGCGATCCACTGGTCGACATCGATGCGAGCGGGGGAGCTAACGTCTGGCATGGCTGGTCCTCCTTCGTATGCGGCACTGGCCGCAGCGGTCGTTGTCAACCGCGAAGCTAACCCGCGACCTATGCGAACCCCGAGGGCCAGCCCCTTTGGCGTCCATGCTGACTAGGTGGCTTGGTCGCGGACGCCGGCGGCGACCGGGGGTCGAGACGCCGATACCCCGCATCGCCCTATCGTGGTACATCGACCTGTGCCTCGCCCGCTTCCTGCTTGATCAACAATCGACAAACGCGATTTGAGGAGAACGAGATGAGCGCGACGATTCCGGCCGGCCGGATGTCCCTGAGCGAGCTGGCCCCGAGGCAGTACGCAGCGATGGCGAGGCTCGACGCCTCGATCGAGTTCGATTCGCAGTTGCGTGAGCTGATCAATCTGCGGGTGAGCCAGATCAACGGCTGCGGCTTTTGCATCGACATGCACTGGAGGGACGCGCGCGCGGCCGGGGAGAGCGAGGAGCGCCTCTACTCCCTGAACGCCTGGTACGAGGGTCCCTACGACGAGCGGGAGCGAGCGGCGCTGGCGCTTTGCGAGGCGATCACGGCGATTTCCGACGGCCACGTCCCCGACGAGATCTGGGAGCGGGCGGCGGCCGAGTTCGAAACGGAGGAGCTGAGCCAGCTGGTCTTCGCGATCACCGCGATCAACGCCTGGAACCGGCTGGCGATCACGACGCGGCTGAAGCCCGGCCACTATCGGCCAGGAGATTTCAGCCCGCCGTCCTAGGGTGAGCGAGGGAGCGGGGCTTCCTCACCTTTCGCGCAGCCGATCAAGGTCCCGTCGACCAGGCGCACCTGGCCTTCGGCCACGAGCTCGGCGAGCATCATCTGCACCGTCGTGATCTGAGGCGTCAGCCGGGGCAGGCGGCGATTGAATTGCGACTGGCCGGGGAGCTCGGGAAACCAGCCGGGCAAGAGCCTTCCGACGAGTCCCAGGAACTGGCGATCGGAGGGGATGCCGACGACCGCCTGGGCGACCGCGAGGGCGATCAGCTCTTGATCGGTCGCCTTGCCCGAGGGCCCCGAGCGAGGGATCGAGAGCGCCTCAGCGAACACGTAGGCTGCGATAACAAGGGTCTCCAGCGATGCTGTCATCTCGTGCTCCAATCACGAGGTTGCAGGCTGGAGGCCCTTTCTCTATCGCGGAGGGTGGCTCCTGCTCGTTGAGCGAACCCGCATCAAGCCTCTAGTGACCTGAGTCGTTGATCCTCTGGCAGTAGGAGGCGAGGCTGTCGAGGATCTCATCGGCGCTCTTGTGCCAGACGTAGGGCTTGGGATCGTCGTTCCAGTTGGCGATCCAGGTGCGGATCGAGGCGGTGAGGTCGCGGGCGGAGCGATGGGCGCCGCGCTTGATCCACTTCGTGGTCAGCTCCGCGAACCAGCGCTCGACGAGGTTCAGCCAGGAGCTGTAGGTCGGCGTGAAGTGCACGGTGAAGCGCGGATGGCGCAAGAGCCAGCGCTGGATCGAGGGGGTCTTGTGGGTCGAGGAGGTGTCGAGCACGACGTGGACGTCGAGGTGGTCGGGCACCGAGCTCTCGATCAGGTTCAAGAAGCGGCGGAACTCCTCGGCGCGGTGGCGGGGCGTCATCTCGGCGATCACCCGGCCGGAGGCAACGTCGAGGGCGGCGTAGAGGTTCGTGGTGCCGTTGCGGACGTAGTCGTGGGTGTGGCGCTCTGGCACCCCGGGCATCAGCGGCAGCACCGGCGCTGAGCGGTCGAGTGCCTGGATCTGGGACTTCTCGTCGACGCAGAGCGCCACTGCCGCCTCGGGTGGGTTGAGGTAGAGCCCGACGATGTCACGGACCTTGTCGACGAACTGCGGGTCGGGCGAGAGCTTGAAGTGCTCGGCGCGATGGGACTTTAGCCCGAAGGCCCGCCAGATCCGAGAGACCGCGGTCTGGCTCATCCCGGTCGCAGCCGCCATCTGGCGCGTCGACCAATGGGTCGCGTTCGGCGGTCGCTCCTCCAGCGTCTTCACGATCACCCGCTCGATCTGCTCGTCGCCGATCTGTCGCGGCTTGCCCGGGCGCGACTCGTCGTGCAGGCCGTCAAGACCGCGCCTGGCGAAGCGTCCCCTCCAGCGCCCCACCGTCTGCGTGGCGCAGCCCAGCCGGTCCGCGATCTCCTTGCTCGGCTCCCCGTCAGCGGCCGCCACCACGATCCGGCAACGCAACGCCAGGGCCTGGGCGCTCGTCGGGCGCCGAGCCCATCGCTCGAGCACCTCCCGCTCCTCAACGCTGAGCACGACCTCTGCACGCACGGGCATAACGGCCTCCAATCGCCGTGGATGACGATTGGATTCGCCGTGCGATCAAATGTGCCTGCGAACTAACGACTCAGGTGACTAGGCGCCCTCGAGCAGGCGCTCGACGAGCTGGGGCAGTTCCCGGGCCATCCGCGACCGCGGCACGGCGAGGTCGATACCCGCCGCCGCGGCGGCGTCGCGGGTCTCGGCGTCGACATGGGAGTAGTAGCCCAGCACCGGGACCCCCACGCGGGCAAGCGCCTGCGGGCTCTCCACGTCGAGATCGGCGACCACGACCTCCGCCTCATCCAGCGGCGCCGCCGCCAGCGAGCGAGCGAGGATTACGTTGTGCCCGGCGGCGGTGAGCATGACGTCGACCTTGCTGGCCAGCATCAGATCCTCGGCGATGCTGACGACCCGAGCCACTACAGGGAGCGGCGCTGGCGGAACTCTTCGCGCACGCTCTCCGGCCGGCCCCACATCTGCACGACCTCCGAGCGCCCCTCGCGCACCTCGCGGACCCGCATCTCGCCGGTGACGCCGTCGCCATCGAGCTTCTCGAACACGCCCCTGACCGTCTCCGCCGCGGCAGCGTGCCCGAAGCTGTGGGCGACCAGCAGCCGCCAATGCCAGTCCGACCTCGAGTAGGGCTGCGCATTGACCTGGCTCAGGGCCACCGCGGTGTCGACGTACCAGCTCTCGTCATCGATCCGCAGGTCGACCTCCAGATCCGTCCAATCTGGGGGCAACGCATCCAGGATCCGCTGAAAGTCAGTAGCTAAGGACACAGGTTGAAGCGTATCTGGAAGGGCCCGCCCCCATCCCGGTCGCAATCAGCCGAAGAACACCTGCCCCACCAAGAAGACGTTGAGGCCGATGATCAGCGCGGCGAGGATGCCGGCGATGGCGGTCAGCCAACCGGGGTTGACCAGCTCTCCCATCACGTCCCGGCGACTGGCGATGAGCAGGAGGGGCACCAGGGCGAAGGGGATGCCGAAGGAGAGGACGACCTGGCTGCCGACCAGGGCGTCGGTCGGGTCGATGCCGATCGCGAGCACCACCAGCGCCGGCGCGAGGGTGATCCCGCGCCGCAGGAAGAGCGGGATGCGGCGGCCGATGAAGCCCTGCATCACCACCTGCCCGGCCATCGTCCCGACCGAGGAGGAGGCGAAGCCGGACGCGAGCAGGGCGATCCCGAAGACCGTGGCGGCGCGATCGGAGACCAGCGTCTTCAACCCTTCGAAGGCGCCGTCGATCGAATCGACACCGGTCAGGCCGCTGCCGTGGAAGAGCGCGGCCGCGACGATCATCATCGAGAGGTTGACCAGCCCGGCCAGCGAGAGGGCGATCACCACGTCGACCTTCTCGAAGCCGAGGATCCGCTTCCGCTCGGCGTCGTCGCGGCCGACTATCCGCCGCTGGGTGAGCGCCGAATGCAGGTAGACGACGTGCGGCATCACCGTCGCCCCGATGATCCCGGTGGCGAGCAGGATGCTCTCGGTGCCGGCGAAGCCGGGGACGAAGAGGTGGCGACCGATCTCGCTCGCCTGCGGCTTGGCGTCGAAGAGCTCGAAGGCGAAGGAGACGACGACGACGCCGACCAGGACCGAGATCCCGGCCTCCAGCCGGCGGAACCCCATCTGCTGCAAGGCGAGGATCCCGAAGGCCCCCGCGCCGGCGATGATCCCGGCCGGGAAGAGCGGGATGCCGAAGAGCAGGTTGAGGCCGAGCGCGGCGCCGACGACCTCGGCGATGTCGGTCGCCATCGCGACCAGCTCGGCCTGCAGCCAGAGACCGATCGAGGTGCGCCGGGAGAAGCGCTCGCGGCAGAGCTCGGCGAGGTTCCTGCCGGTGGCGATGCCTAGCTTCGCCGACTGCGACTGCACCAGCATCGCGATCAGGTTCGCCGCGAGGACGACCCAGAGCAGCAGGTAGCCGAACTTGGCGCCGCCGGCGATGTTGGTGGCGAAGTTGCCGGGATCGACGTAGGCGACGGCGGCGATGAAGGCCGGGCCGAGGAACGGCCAGACGCGCCCGAGGCCGCGGCTGTGTCCCTCCAGGGAGCGCCGGGCCGCTTCCGCTACCGCCGCCTCTCCGGGCAGGACGTCTTCGACACTGGCCCCACCGCTGTTCGGCGGCGGCTTCAGCGCGCGCCCCCTTCCGGCGGCGGCGGCACCAGGTCGGGGCCGGGGATCGGGGTCCCGTGCGGGTCGTGGCTCGGTTCGCCCAGCTTCGCGGCCATCAGCTCCTCGAGCTCCTCGGAGATGTAGTGCTCGAGCACCTCGGCCTCCTCGTGGACGCGGTCGCTCGGCATCCCCAGCGCCTCCGAGAGGTAGGCCTCGATCAGCCGGTGATGGCGGATCACCTCGAGCGCGACCCGCTTCCCCGCCGGCGTCAGGTCGACTCCCTTGTAGGGGATGTAGTCGACCAGGCCGAGGTCGGCCAGCCGTTTCAGCATCGAGGTCGCCGTCGCCGGCGTGACCCCCAGGCGTTGTGCGACCTCACCATTGAGCACCGGCCCGTCGCGCTCCAGCGAGATCGCGTAGATCGCCTTCGTGTAGTCCTCGATGGCCTCTGATTTCGACAAGTCTAAATCCGAGTTTGACACATCTAAAAGACATCCAAGAAGACAACCTCCCGGGGCCGCGTCCGCCGCTTCCTAGAATCCGTGGGGATGCCAGAGCCCGCGACCGTCGAGTTGGACGCCCAGTACCGGCAGCTGCGCGAGGAATGCGGCCTGCTCGACCGCTCCGACCGCGGCAAGCTGCTGGTCAGCGGCCCCGATGCGGCCGAGTACCTGCAGGGGCAGCTGACCAACGACGTCGAGGCGCTCGAGCCCGGGGAGGGCCAGTACGCCGCCCTCCTCGACCGCAAGGGCCACATGCAGGCAGACATGCGGGTCCTGCGACCGGCGGCCGAGGCCCAGCTCTGGCTGGACACCGAGCCCGAGGGGCTGGAGGCGGCGCGCAGGCACCTGCAGATGTACAAGATCGGCCGTGAGGCCGAGGTCGCCGACGTGACCGAGGAGCGAGCGATCCTCTCGCTGATCGGCCCCCGCAGCGTCGAGGTGGCCGGGACCGCGGCGCTTCCCGAGAACGCCTGCGAAGCAGCCTCGGTCGGGACCGTCGAATGCCTGGCGGTCGGAACTCGCGACGGGATCGACCTGGTAGTCCCGACGGCTGAGGCCGAGCGGCTGACCGAGGCCCTGCTCGGCGCCGGCGCGGTGCCGGTATCGCGAGAGGCCGCCGAGATCGTCCGAGTCGAGTCCGGGGCCCCCCGCTTCGGGGCCGAGATGGGGAGCGAGACGATGCCGGCGGAGGCGGGGATCGTCGAGGAGGCGGTCAGCTTCACCAAGGGCTGCTACATCGGCCAGGAGACCGTCGCCCGGCTTCACTACAAGGGGAAGCCGAACCGCCGCCTGCGCGGCCTGCGGCTGAGTGGCCAGGCCGAGCAGGGCGCCCCGCTGCGGCTGGGCGAGAAGGAGGTCGGCCGGCTCGGCGGCGCCGTCGTCTCACCCGCCCTCGGCCCGATCGGGTTGGCGATCCTGCGCCGCGAGGCCGAGCCGGGCGCCGAGATAGCCGTAGGTGAAGATGGCGTTACGGCTCGCGTTGTCACCCTGCCCTTCGGTTAGATTCAGCCCCGATGGGTCGTGGGAGAGCCAGAGCCGCGGTCGCCGGCGTCATCGGCGCGCTGGCGGTGGCGGTGGCGGTCGGGGCGGCGGGCTGCGGCTCCGAGAGCCACCGCAGCGACCCGCGACCGCAGGTCTCGATCCGGGTCAGCGTCACGATCGGCCCCAAGGCGGTCATCGTGCAGCCGGGTGCGATCGGCACCGGGCCGGCTCGCACACAGCAGATCCCGCAGAACCAGAATCACCCGCAGCCGCCGATCCGCACCGACGGCCCGCTCAACGTCGTCCTGGTCGCGGCCAACCAGACCCGCTTCGACTCGCACCTCGAACTGCACGGTCCCAAGGACCTCAGCTCGGGACCGGTTCTCGCCAACAGCCCCGGCAGCTTCCAGGCGGACCTGCCGACCGGCACCTACACGATCACCGCCGCCGACATCCCCGCCGCCCGTGCCGGCAAGCTCGTCGTCGGCCCCTACCGGGCCTCCTCCCAGAACGACGTCCTGCTGCCGTAGTCGCGTCTGGCGCGTGCGTCACCATCGGTGGTCATGACCGTCGTGCTCGCAATAGCCGTCGTCGTCCTCGCCGCGGGGCTCGTCTACCTGCTCTCGCGACGCGAGGAGCCGGCGGCCCAGCCCGATCTCGGTCCGGCGATCCAGCAGGCGACCTCCCAGGCCGTGGCCGACCTGCTGCGGATGAACGAGGAGTCGCGCAAACTCGACACGAAGACCGCCGAAGCGGCGCTTGACAAGCGCCAGGCCGAGATCAAGGGCCTGACCGAACGGATAGCCAAGGGCCAGGAGAAGATCGAGGCCGAGGTGCGGCGGCGGGGCGAGACCGACCTTCAGACCCGCACCCTGCTGGAGCAGATGGGCCAGACGATCGGCAATCTCAACTCGGAGACCGCCGGCCTGAAGAAGGCGCTGCGCCAGCCGCATACCCGCGGGCAGTGGGGCGAGCTGCAGCTGCGCCGCTGCATCGAGATCGCCGGGATGACCGAGCACGTCGACTTCGAGCTGCAGGAGACGCTGCGCACCGACGAGGGCCCCAGCCTGCGCCCCGACGCCCGCTTCCTGCTCCCCGAGGGTCGCAGCTTCGTCGCCGACTCGAAGGTGCCGCTCGACGCCTTTCTCGACGCGCAGGAGGCCGAGGTCGACTCGGAGCGCCGCCTGCACCTCGACCGCCACGCCCGGCAGGCGCGCGAGCACGTCCGCAGCCTCAGCTCGAAGGACTACCAGGGCCAGTTCAGGGCCGGCGAGATGCCGGATCTGGTGATCTGCTTCATCCCCAACGAGCCCGCCCTGCACGCCGCCTTCGCCGCCGATCCGGAGCTCTTCGACTACGCCCTGGAGCGCAACGTCCTCCTCGTCAGCCCGACCTCGCTGATCGGCCTGCTGCGGACGATGGAGCTGGGCTGGCGGCAGGAGCGGATGGTCGCCGAGGCGGCCGAGATCGCCGACGCCGCGGGCACCCTCCACGCTCGCTTCGCCAAGTTCCTCAGCGACTTCGACACGGTCGGCAAGCGCCTCGGTTCGGCCACCGGCGCCTACAACTCCGCCGTCGGCTCGATGGAGGGCAGACTGCTGCCGCAGCTGCGCAAGGTCGAGGGCCTCGGCATCGCACCGGGCAAGGAGATCGAAGAGCCCGAGCCGATCGAGATCTCGGTGAGGGCGATCTCGGCCCCGGAGCTGCGCGAGGCCGAGACCTCCTTGCTCGATTAGGATTCGCCGCCCGTCACCGACGACCGCGGAGGAATTCTTGGCAGTGGACACCAGCAAAGTCTCGAACCTGGACGTGGAGCCCGGCTCGCTGCCCGAGGCGATGGCGGCATGGGTGATCCGGCAGGAGCGCGAGGGAGAGCCGAAGGACGCCTTCCAGCTCGAGCAGATTCAGGTGCCCGACCCCGGCGCCTTCGAGGTGGTTGTGCGGGTGATGGCGGCCGGCGTCAACTTCAACAACGTCTGGGCGGCGCTCGGCAAGCCGGTCTCCGTCTTCGGCTACGGCGACCACCCCGAGTTCGGCCATCACATCGGCGGCTCCGACGCCTCCGGGATCGTCTGGAAGGTCGGCGAAGGGGTCACTCGCTGGAAACCGGGCGATGAGGTCGTCATCCACTGCAATCAGGCCTCCTACGAGGACGTCGAGGTGCACGGCCTCGACCCGCTGGCCGCCCCGAGCCAGAGGATCTGGGGCTACGAGACGACCTGGGGCTCCTTCGCCCAGTTCACCAAAGTCCAGGCCCAGCAACTGCTCCCCCGCCCCACCAACCTCTCCTGGGCGGAGTCCTCGTCCTACGGCCTCACCTACTTCACCGCCTACCGGATGCTGATCGACCAGTGCAAGCTCCAGCCCGGGCACAACGTCCTCATCTGGGGCGCCGCCGGCGGGCTCGGCGTCTTCGCGGTCCAGCTCTGCAAGGCGGCCGGAGCCAATGCGGTCGGGGTTGTCTCCTCCGACGAGAAGGGCGAGCTGGTCAAGCAGCTTGGCGCGGTCGACTACATCAACCGCGCCGAGTTCGGCGAGATGATGCGGACACCGGAGAACCTCACCGATCCCGCCGCCGACAAACAGCGCTTCAAGGCCTCGCGCGGCTTCGCCAAGCGGATCAAGGAGATCCTCGGCGACGCCCCAGACATCGTCTTCGAGCACGTCGGGCAGGCGACGTTCCCAACCTCCGTCTTCATCGTCAAGCCGTTCGGCAAGGTCGTGATCTGCGGCGCCACCTCCGGCTTCCAGCTCGACTTCGACGTCCGCTACCTGTGGATGCGCCAGAAGCAGATCATCGGGTCCCACTTCGCCAACGCCTACGAGTGCATGCGGGCGAATCAGCTGATGGCCGAGGGCAAGGTCCGCCCCGTGCTCTGGCAGACGATGGGCTTCGACGGCGTCCCCCGCGCCCACCAGCTTCTGCACGAAAACAAGCACCTCGGCAAGATCTCGATTCTCGTCGGCGCCGCGTCCGAGGACGACGGTCGCTACGACGAGGGGCCGGGCGCGATCCGCGCCGAGGTCGGAGCATGACGGCACAAGCGCGAACGGAAAGAGGTATCTGATGGCGGAGGTCTGCAGGCTCGATTGGCACATCGCACCGATGCGAGCTGACCGCTGGCTCGACGTCTGGGAGCCCGCCGCGGCGAAGATGCCAGCCTACGGCGCCAAGAGCTGGTCGCTGACCCGCTCGATCGACGACCCGCTGTCCTTCCAGCAGACGTCGATCTGGGAGAGCCGCTCGGACTTCGAACGCTACTGGTTCTCGGAGGAGATCGGGGCGGCTCGAGCCAGCATCATCGACCTCTACGACATCCCGCTGCTCCCCAGCTGGCACACGCTGCTCGCGGCGGAATAGGGCTCAGTCGCGCTCCAGCGGGGCCATCGTCAACCCGGCCGCCTCCAGCTGCTCCCAGTAGTGCTCGGCGGGCTCGCGCGGGCCTGACCAGACGATCGCCTGGCCGCCGTGGTGAATGCGGTCGGCCATCCGGTGTCCCTGCTCGAGGCCGACCCCCGGCAGGACCCGGGCCAGGGTCTGGGCGACGTGCTCGAAGGTGTTGTGGTTGTCGTTGCGAACGATCACGCGCCAGTTCCCGCCCAGATCCGAGCCGGGCCCCGAGACACGCGGCCGCTCGACCGTCGTTGTCGACATAGCCCGCCATTATGCATCTCATCAGCAGGCCACAGGACAGCCGCTTCCCCTATCTCCCTGGAATCGATGCCCTTCGCGCGCTCGCCGTGGTCGCGGTCTTCTTCTACCACGCGCGAGTCGGCTGGATGCCGGGTGGCTTCCTCGGCGTCGATGTCTTCTTCGTCATCAGCGGCTACCTGATCACCTCACTGCTGCTGCGGGAGTTCCGCAGCGGCGGCCACGTCCGCCTGAGCCGCTTCTGGCTACGGCGGGCCCGCCGCCTGCTGCCCGCGGTCGGCGTCCTGATCGCGGTCACCATGATCGTCGCGGCGCTCGTCGAGCCGGACCGGATCGACGCGATGCGCGGCGATGCGATCGCCTCGCTGGCGTATTTCGCCAACTGGCACTTCATCTTCAGCCACCAGTCCTACTTCGAGCAGTTCCAGAGCCCGTCCCTGTTCACCCACCTCTGGTCGCTCTCGGTCGAGGAGCAGTTCTACCTGTTCTGGCCCCTGATCTTCGCCGCCGGGATGAAGCTCTTCGGCCGCAGCCGCCTGCTGATCGGCGTGCTCGTCGGTGCGCTTGGATCGGTGGCCCTCGCCTGGCTCCTCTTCGATCCCGGCAGCGACGCCTCCCGCGTCTACTACGGGACCGACACCCACGCGGTCGGGCTGCTCGCCGGCGTCGCCCTTGCCCTGGTCTGGAGCCCGATCGCACTGCGGCGGCGTCGCCGAACCGGCCCCCTGGTCGGACCGATCCTCGACGTGATCGGCGTCCTCGCTCTCGCCTACGTCGTGCTCAGCTTCCTCCACGTCCACGACTACGACCTCTCCCTCTACCACGGCGGCTACCTGTGGTTGGCGATCTTCACCTCGCTGCTGCTGGCCGTGCTCGCCCACCCCGCGGCCCGGCTCGGCGGCCTGCTCGGCCAGCCCCCGGTCCTCTGGCTCGGCCTGCGCAGCTACAGCTTCTACCTCTGGCACTGGCCGGTTCTCGCCCTGACGCGGCCGGGCATCGACGTCTCGCTGCCGCGGGGCGTCCTGATCCCGTTGCAGCTGGCGCTGGTGCTCATGCTCTCCGATCTCTCCTACCGCTACGTGGAGCTGCCCTTCCGCGGCAAGGCGAAGCTGCCGGCGATGCCCGACGACTGGCTGCGCGTTGCCCGGCCGGCCCTGCTGGTCGGGGTCCTGGGGATCGTCGCGTTCGTCGGCTGGAGCGGCCTCTTCGCCAGCAACGGCCACCGCATCGATGCCGCCGCCGCGTCGACGGCCACCTTCGCCAAGGTGAAGGCGACACCGGTCGCACCACCCCCGCCCGACGCCGGAAAGGGAGAGAAGCTCCCGGTCGCGGCCCATCCGCCGCGGATCATCGCCCTCGGCGACTCGGTGATGATCGGCGCCAAGGACAAGCTCGCGGCCCGGCTGGGGCCCGGATTCTCGATGAGCGCCGAAGTCGGCCGCCAGGCGAACGAGTTCGTCGAAATCGTCCAGCGGCTGAAGCGGGAAGGGCACCGCCCCGACGCGATGATCATCCAGATGGGCAACAACGGGCCGCTCTACGGAGAAGACATGGAAGCGATCCGGAAGGCGACCTCCAACGTCGGCGAGCTGTTCCTGATCAACGACCACGCCCCCGTCAGCTGGGTCGAAGAGTCCAACCACGCGCTTTCCGAAGCCGCCGAAGACTGGCCGCACACGACGCTGGTCGACTGGAAATCGGCGGCAGAGTCCCATGAAGACCTGCTCTGGGACGGGATCCACCTGAAGCCCTCGGCCGCCGCGATCTACGCCCAGATGGTCTCCGCCGCCGTCCATCGGAAGGTGCCGTTTCCGCCGAAGCCGAGGCCAAAGCGCAAGGCGAGCGACGGCGGGGCCAAGGCCTCAGCCAAACGGCGGCTGGGGAAAGTCGCCGGCCCTGCGCATCGGAAAGGCGGGTGAGGATTCCTTCCCGAAGCGGGCGCGAACCGCACCCTTGCGGTGCTTCTTCCCGAAGTCGGTCTTTACGAACCCCCTGAAGATCCCCGCGGAGTCGGCTCGGGCCGACGCGAGCTTGCGCCACCTGCCGCCCTGAGACACCTGCAGGACGATCTTGCCGCCTCGGCTGTTCGGCGTACGACCCCAGTACTCGAGGCCGGTTCGCTGACGGAAGGCGACGAACGGGAAGCGAAAGGCGTACATCGCTTCCTTCGGCTGCTCCTGGGCCGCCGTCGGCGCCCAGAAGTAGAGACCCGATTGGAGGCTGATGTTGAACGGCACGTTGGGTTCCGGTTCGGAGTCGTCGAGGCTGTACCACATGAAGGTTGAAACCCGGTGCGACCAGGCCTGGTAGAGGGCTTCTGCCGTCCACTGGCTCTCGATCTTCATCGGCAGTCCGCCCGGGTCAGGCGGCTTGGAGTCGTAGGAGAACTCGGTGATCCACAGCGGCGTCCGCTTGAAGGCGCCCCTGATTCGGTGGGCCTCATTGGCAGCCGCGAGCAGCCTCTGCAGCTTCGCCAGATCCCCCATCTCGACGTCGTTCGGGCCGCCTTCGTGCGTCGGCCTACCGGTCGTGTAAGGGTGGATGTCGAAGATGTCGAAGTGAACCCCGCCTTCGCAATCGCCCTTGGTCGGGTGGGGATTGCGATTGCCCTTCATGCAGAGCAGCAGCCGCGTGAAGCGCATCGGCCCGACCGTGTACTTGGGAACGGCGATCGGGCCCAGCCCGGGGGCGAGGACGAGGTTCGAGGGCTCGATCGCCTTCACGGTCGCATAGAAGGTGTTGAGCAGGGTCCGGTAGAGGGTCGGCGAGACCGGCTGATCCCCTTCGAACTGAGGTTCGAAGAAGATGCTCAGGTTCGGCTCGTTCATGCCCTCCCAGTAGCGGACGCGCGGCAGGCCGTTGAAGTTCCCGCTGTAGCGGCGGACCGCCGCTTTAGTGAAGGCGGCGAAAGCGGCGGGGTCCGGGTCGCAGACGGCTTCCCCGCTGGGGCTGGGGACGCATCGTTCCGCCCACCTTGGCGCGCCGCGGATCTGGAGCACGGGTGTCAGGCCTGCCTGCACGGCGCGCCTGATCCAGTCGTCGAAGAACTTCCATTCGTAATTGGGATCGCCGGGGTCTTCGGGGTTCCAGCTTGCCGGCAGTTTCGATGGGGCGATCGCGTTCCATCGCAGCGGCGAGAGCGCCATCGTCGACCCCGACTGCCGCACGTGCGAGAACGCCGCGGCTTCGTTCGAGTAGATGTTCGATATCCCGGTGGTAAGCGGGCGGACCGAGGCCGCCGAGGCGGTCGCGGTGGAGCCCGCGGCCGCGAACGGCAGCGTCAGGGCAAGGGCAAGGGCCCATGGCGCGGCTCGCGATGCTCGCAGGGTCCGCATCGATAACAGGGTCAGGACGGAGCCTGGCCCGGCTGCCGTTGACGCCACGCGTACGCGAGTCCCCAGAGAAGCGCAGCCACGAGGACGAGCGGCAGGAAGATGCCCATCTGGCCGGAAGTCGATCCGGTGGCCTGCGAGAGCACCTCACCGAAGCCAGAGGATCCGCCCGGCGCTTCGCCCGCGAGGGCGGGACCGAGCTGTCCGGAATCGCCGCTGCCGGGACCCTTCTTGGCCTCCGAGCCTCCAGCCCGGTGGGAGGGCTTGGCCGGGCCCCGTTCGCCCTCCGCTGCGGGGGGCACCGATTCGGTCGCCAGGGCGGCGACGTTGCGACCTTCCTGGCCGAGCTGTTCGAGCGTGTGGGCGGTGCGAGAACCGAGCGCTTCGGCGGCCGATTGGCCGCCGCCCCCGGCGCCACCTCCGCCGATGGAGCTGTTCACCTCGGCGTTTCCGCCCGTGGTCGGAAACGTCTCCGTATACTGCGTCGCCGCCGAGTTGCCGGGCGGGACAATCGATCCGGCCGCTGTCAGCGGCGGCAGGGCCAGAGAGGCGACCAGGGCCGCCGTGCCAATTGCAGTTCTGAGCAGGTTCATTTCCGTCCGCCAATGAAACCAGATGGATCTGGCTTCCACAATTCGATCTTCCCTGGGAACACGAGCTGACGACTGGAGTTTCGTCTGGCCCTGGCTGCTCGGCTTCGGGCTGATCGTCTACCTCGGTCTCAGCGGCGGCGGCTTCGACCCGCTGGTCAGCGGACAGGTCGGCGTCGCGATCTGGTGGATCCTGCTCGTCGGCGTGCTCGTCGGAGCACTGCCGCGCCGGCGACCGGGCACCCTCGCACTCTGCGTCCTCGCACTTCTCGCCGGCTTCGTCCTCTGGACGGCTTTCAGCCTGCGATGGACGGAGAGCACCGAGAAGACCGCAATCGACCTCGCACGGGTGGCGACCCTCCTCGGAGTCTTCGCCCTGGCGCTGCTCAGCCGCGGCAGGCGCGCCGCCGGCCAGATGGTCGCCGCGGTCGGGGCGGGGATCGTCTTCGTCACGATCGTCGCCCTGCTCTCGCGACTGCACCCGGCCTGGTTCCCCGAAGCGAGCGAGACCGGCAGGTTCCTCCACACGGGAAAGGAACGTCTCTCCTACCCCCTGGACTACTGGAACGGGCTTGCCGCCCTCATCGGGATCGGCCTGCCGCTGCTCTTCCAGACCGCGAACGGCGCCAAATCGATCCTGGTCCGGGGGCTCGCCGGGGCGTCGCTGCCGGCGATGCTGCTGGCGCTGTTCTTCACTCTCTCGCGCGGGGGGATCGCAGCCGCGTTGATCGCCCTGTCCATATTCCTGGCCCTCACCCTCGACCGAATCCCGCAGTTCCTGACCATCGTCGTCTCCGGCCTCGGCGGGGGCATCCTGATCGCGCTTGCGACGCAGCGCGACGAGCTCGTCCACGGCCTTACGAACGCCGCCGCGCGATCCCAGGGGAACGAACTGCTCTGGATCACGATCGCCGTCTGCCTGGGCGCCGGCCTGCTCCAGGCGGGCATCGCGCGCGCCCTCGAGCGCGGCGGTCGGCCGGGCTGGACCGTCGTCTCGCGCAGGCAGAGCTTGATCGCGGGAGGCTCGGTGCTGCTCGTCATCGTCATCGCTCTTGCCGCGGTCAACGCGCCCAGCCGGGTCTCCCATGCCTGGGGCGACTTCAAGCGCCCCACCGGCCATTCCGAGAAGGGGACGTCGAGGCTCGGCTCGGTCGGCGGGGAGAACCGCTACCAGCTCTGGAGCTCGGCGGTCAGGGAGTTCGACAGCGACCCGCTGACCGGGAGCGGCTCCGGGACCTTCCAGCTCTGGTGGACCCGCGACGGCGACGTCCCGGAAGCGATCGTCGACACGCACTCGCTCTATCTGCAGACGCTCGGAGAGCTCGGGGTCGTGGGCCTGTCGCTGCTGGTGGCCTTCCTGGCAACCGCGTCCTGGGGCGGCGTTCTGCGCGTGCTCCGGGCCGGTCGATCGCGCCGCCCGGTCCTGGCAGCCGCATTTGCCGGCTCGACCGTTCTCTGGACCACCTCGGTGTTCGACTGGATGTGGAAAATCCCGATAGTTCCGATCGCGACCTTGTTGCTGATCGCGGTGGTGGTTACGGCCGGAGACGAGCAGACGGAGGACCGCGCGGCCCTGCGCCTGCCGCTTAGGATCGGAGTCGCCGCGGTGGCGGTCCTGGCGCTGATCGCGATCGCGATACCGCTCGCCTCCACCGCATTGATCCGGCAGAGCCAGGCCGACGCGCGCGAAGGGAACCTGACCTCAGCGCTGGCCGAGGCCCGCACCGCGCAGAACGTGCAACCCGGCGCCGCGAGCCCTCGCATCCAGCAGGCGCTGCTGCTGGAGTCCGGTGGCGACTACGCGTCGGCCGCCGTCGCCGCCAGGGCCGCGACCGAAAGGGAGCCGACCAATTGGCGGACCTGGGTGCTGCTGTCTCGGATCGAGGCACAACAGGGTCGACCCGCCGCCGCCGTCCGCGACTACCGCAGGGCGCGGTCGCTGTACCCGCTCTCCTCGATCTTCGCCGGGCCCTAGAAGGGGCTGGGAACGCGGATGACGATGTCGTCGACGCTGGCGACGACGCCCTCGGCGTTCTTCGTAGCGCCGACCGAGATCGCCGAGGCACGGCCGGAGAGTTCTCCTGCGCTTTCGTCGTTGGCTTCGAGGACGAGGGTGGAGCCGAGGTAGCCGAGCAGCTTGGCCTGGCCCTTTTCGGGCCCGCTGGTGACGTTGGTCGCCCGCAGCCGCAGCGTGTTCGCCCTGTTGATCCCCATCACTCCGGAGACGTTCTTTTCGATCGCCAGGAACTTGGTGCCTTCCGGCGTCGTCCTCGCGAGCTGGACCTTGCGCTGCAGCGGGAAGACGAGGAGCTGGTACTTGGCGCCGCCCCCGGCCCGCAGCTCGACCGCGAGGTAGGCCTTGTGCTGGAGCGCGGGCGGCGTGCCGCTGAGCAGTCGCTCGGTCGCCGCGATCTCGAGGTCGCGGCCGAGGACCGGGGTCCGATAGGTGCAGGCGTCGGTGCGCTTGCCGATCGTGATCCGCAGGGCGGTGCCGGCCCCGCCCCGAGCGCAGTTGCGACCGGAGAGCTTGACCAGCTGGGCGCGCTGGGCCGTCGATTCCATCCCGTTTCGGTAGATGCCGATCATCCCGGCCGCCGCGACCGAGCAGGCAAGCAGGCCGACGACGAGCGCGGCGAGCAGGACGGCTGTGAATCGCTTATCCATCGAAGAGCGGGGTGCTCGGTGGCAGCCTAAACACAGGCGGCCGAGAAAGATGCGGGCGGCGGCGAGCTGAACGGCGGATTTCGGCCCCACCCAAATAACATTCAGGGCATGAGCGACCATCGCCTTCCCCAGCCCGACCGCCCCTGGGTGATGCGGACCTACGCGGGCCATTCCGACGCCCGCCGCTCCAACGAGCTCTACCGGACCAACCTGGCCAAGGGCCAGACCGGCCTCTCGGTGGCCTTCGACCTGCCGACCCAGACCGGATACGACCCCGATCACCTCCTCGCCCGCGGCGAGGTCGGCAAGGTCGGCGTCTCGATCGTCCACAAGGGCGACATGCACCAGCTCTTCGACGGCATCCCGCTCGACGAGATGAACCCCTCGA